>JARXRR010000018.1:0-56939 GCA_033792355.1 Chromatiaceae bacterium AAb-1 | reverse complement strand
CTGGTGAATAAACAGCCATTTGAACCTGCTAACCACCCGCCGTCTGACTATAACTATTGTGAAAAGAAGACAGGACAACTACTCTGACACGGCGGGATCTGAATTTCATTATAATTACATCCACAGCGCTAATTTGCGCAAAATTATCACAGATTTGGCTACACTGGAACTTTCGTCGGTTCAACACAAGTACGAAATCTAGGAAGGTAGATTAGCGAACAATTTTTATATAGCTTATGTTTTTTGTATTAAATTCAGGTAAATACGTATGGATTTTGCCGCTCAGTTACAGTCAGCAACCGCAGGTATGGATAAAGACTATTTTCAACTTCCTGTATATGGAAAAGAATCTTCCGTATATAGAGAGCGATGCTACTGTTACGAACTATATCATCAACTGCGAAAGAATTGGCAAACCGACTTCTACAAATTGTGTGGGGAAATTGACAAGGCTGGACACCCGGTGATCCGAGGTAATACTAAGCCTGATTTCTTGATTCATGTACCCGAAGCAATGGAGTACAACTTTGCAGTGATTGAGGTTAAACCGATAAACGGAAGACAACAAGGAATAGCGAAAGATATAAATACCCTAAGAGTATATCTCGATGATGCAAATTACGAACACGCTTACTACTTAATATATGGCTCAGAATACAGTGGTAGAGCTTTAGAAATTGCAACTAGGCTTTTACAGCAAATCAACGACTCTAGAATTCAACTTTGGCATCATCGCACGGCTGGTATTCCGGCAATTCAGGTAAATTATATGCGATTAATAGAAGAAGCAAACTAGCTTGAAACCACTCTGAACATACCTTTAAAACATTAAAAATCAAAACTTTACTTATTTCAGAAAAAGTCAGAGATTGTGTTGCCTATCTTATGCGGATTACCGACACCATCCAGTGCCAGCAGGCAATCCTGTTTTTTACGGTTATGATTTAAATACGCCGCCAGACTTAATACCTGCCGCCGTTTTACCAGCATCACAATGCCGCCATGATGCTGGCTGGCTGCTACTTTCTCCAGCTCATTTTCGTCCACCACATGATAGGCTTTTTTAGCCGCAGCCAGATATTTCATCACATCAGCAAATTGCGGCGCCAGCTCACTACTCAGATACAAACGAATTACGGCATCAGGCCGTTGCTGAAACAACACCCGGCAGGCATTGGCGCCATACACTTTGCTTTCACCACCCATTACAGCCCGCACCGGTTTCGCCCCCTGCACTTTTACCGCAGCAGGGCGAATAGCTTTATTGGCCGTTGCCCTGGCGTTTTTCGCATTGGCGTCTTTAGTCCAGGGCTTGTGCAATGGATTGGGGGCTTTACCGCCTTTGCCTTTATGTTGTGACATAACATTCCCTGCTTGCGCCTTACGGCATGTAATCGTAAATGCGGCGGATTTTACCAGCTACAAGGCAACAATACCTCTATTTTCCAGCTCGCAGAGAAAGCAAAAATCTGAGAACACCGCACAGCATTATGCTAATGGTGCAGGTTTGGCTTTTTCTGTCTAAGATAATCGGCATTGTGCCAAAAACAGACATTATTTAATAACTTTTTTCTCAGGTTTAAACGCTACCCAAATACCCATGCCAGTATAAGCACCAAGCTTTTTGGTAAATGGGTTAACCCATGTTTAAATACATGACAAGTAAATCAAATGGCTACAATGCAGAGAACGCTTTGATTAAGAAAATTCTAAAAAACAATAAAGTAATTGATTCCACAGAATGGGGAGGCTCGGAGTCTAAATGGCAAGTTCGTTGGAATTTGCTTCTTTTGCCTGTGTTATCTATGGCAATTGGACTTAGTGTACTCACCTGCATAGTCAGACTTGGCTTAGATTTTACCCATCAAAGTTATCTATTAAGTACATATTGGTTATACCTCGTTGTGATTGGCTTATCTGCTATTGCTTCTGTTTATGTATTCAGACAGCGAGGCCAAGTGTTTCCAGCCAGACGAGATAAAACAGGTTATTTTCTCAAATGGTTTGCATGCATAAGCATAGCGTCAATTATCTATATGATACCTGTTTGGATTAGTTATGAGTTGCAGAGACCTGTTGTTATTGAATCGGTGCATGGTGTTGATGATTGGCGAAAATACCAATTAATAGAGCCATCTAAACGCAATTTTTGGTTAGAAGCGCTTGAGCATAAGTCTATTCAAAGGGTGACAAGAAAACGAGATACTTTCATTACAAAGGAGATGTACTGGATACCTATGACAGCTGAGGGTAACGTTGTCCTTAAAACTGTATACCAAGGCTCGATTGCAAACTCGGCGAGTACTCAGGAAAAGCAAAAGCTAATATTAAAGGTTGCCGAAGAGGCTAAGCAGGAAGTAGCTGCAATGAATTTCAAAGATGCGCATTACTACGCGGTCAGTTTTGAGGGAATAGATACTTCAGGGAAAAGAGCTGTATTATTTGCCCGATATGAAGCTTATGAAGGGTTGTTAAATGAACAACGACTGATGGTTATTTGGGTCATTGGGTTAAATGTATTACTTTGGTTAGTCATAGCATTCCTTTCGAAGCCTAACGCTGAAATATACAATCGTTATCAACAGAAGCAACTAACTTCAAAGTACTTTTAGTTGCTATTGTTAGTTACACAGGGCGTCTCCAGCTCAAATTAACCTCATTTCTGGATCTTTGCTTAGGTTAGCCAACCATAATTATCTCCCCCTACCTTACAGGAGCATAGTTATGGCGACTTCACCATAGAACAAAGATCGTTTGGTTGGACAAAAACGACCACTTTGCGCTTGATAGCAAACTTCGCGGCTGTGACCTGGTAAAACTAAAAGTTTCTCAACATATCTCAACTAGGCAATATAATCGGATATTTCATGGATGAATAAGTAAGTTAGGGCTCGATGACTCGCTTTAGTCCGTTATCTCGGTATAGAGGTTGATGATGCGCTAGAAATATCGGAATCAATTGAAGTATGAGTACGACAGGGTTGAAACAGCAGCCCTGAGCCAGAAGCGGATGTTTACTTTTCAACCTTCCCGGATATTTATATATGTCCTAATAGATAGTGCTTCATCCAATCTCAAAGAGATTAATGAGTGTCTATGAGATTAGGGGAAGTCCAGTTCCGTCAAAGATCATACCGGCAAATTCGATTAATGACCATAAATGCATATTGACATTTTTCGATATAGCGATATAGTGATGCACATGAACATACTAGAAGCATTTAAAGCGTTAAGTAATCAAACACGATTATCAATACTGCAAAACCTTCGGGAGCCGGAAAAGCATTTTCCGCCCCAGGATGAAGGCGATGTAACTATTGATGGTGTTTGTGTCGGTAGCATTCAGGAAGGCGTTGGGTTGAGCCAGTCGACTACGTCGACCTATTTAGCTTCGTTACAACGTGCCGGACTTGTTACTTCCAAGCGAATGGGTGGATGGACCTACTATAAAAGAAATGAAGCGAATATCAAAAAATTGATTGAGCTTCTTGGCAAAGAGTTGTGATGCAGCTCTTTTTTTTAAACTAAATATATCGAAATATACCGATATACAAATATCTAGATAGGTGAAAATATGCGAGCAATGATTTTAGATTCTTTTGGTGGACCTGAGAGTTTTCGTGAAGTGGTGTTGCCCAAACCCTCACCGGGTGAAGGGCAAGTTTTAGTGAAGGTCCATGCGACCTCCATCAACCCGTTGGACTACCAAGTCAGACGCGGAGATTATAAAGATTATGTGCCACTGCCAGCGATTACGGGACACGACGTCTCTGGCGTAATTGAGGCAGTTGGCCCTGGTGTGACGGCATTCAAGCCAGGAGATGAAGTGTGGTACACACCTGAAATCTTTGTCGGTCAGGGTAGCTATGCCGAATATCATGTAGCTCATGAATCAATAGTTGGCCTCAAGCCTGGTGCACTTACTCATCTTGAAGCAGCAGCACTGAGTTTAGTCGGCGGTACAGTTTGGGAGGCTCTGATTACCAGAGTCAATCTGCAAGTGGGTGAAACCATTCTGGTTCATGGTGGTGCTGGCGGTGTTGGCCACATTGCCATTCAGATAGCGAAAGCGGCGGGTGCGCGGGTGCTAACCACTGTGTCTTCGCAAAACGCAGAGTTTGTAAAAAGTTTAGGCGCAGATGTCGTTATTGACTACAAGCAAACCGATTATGTTGAGGCAGTGCTCTTAGCAACAAATGGAAAAGGAGTGAATGTAGTGTTTGATACCATAGGTGGCGATACGCTTACGAGAAGTCCGTTAGTGTTAGCGCAACTGGGCCGGGTTGTCAGCATCGTAGACATTGCCACCCCGCAAAACCTTATCGAAGCCTGGGGGCGAAATGCCAGCTATCATTTTGTCTTCACCCGTCAAAACCGGGGCAAGTTAGATGATCTTTCCCGTCTGGTAGAAAGAGGCCAGCTCAAGCCACATGTCGGTGCAACGTATCCGCTTTCTGAAATCGGTCTTGCGCATGCCCGGCTTGAGCAAAGATCAAATGGTTTACGCGGCAAAATTGCCATCGATGTAACCGCTTAATTGAATCATACGCCTGGAGGAATAATCAATGGTTATTGAAATAGCCCGTTTTCAAGTAGCGCCCGATCAACAAAAGGGCTTCTTTGATGCGTTTGCCGGTGTGAAAGCCTGTGTTGAAAAAGCTGAAGGCTATCAATCGCACATCATTAGCCAGGAGATCGAAGACCCGTCTCGTATCAGTTTAATGGTGGAATGGCGTAGCTATGAAGACCATGTTGAACTTTTTGAGCCCAGTGAAGAGCATGAAATTTTTATTAATGCACTGATGCCTTTCTTACAGGGAGAAGTGGAGGTTTTTCACTTCAATACAGCACTAGAGCACCATATAGTTTAATAAGTGAGCACCAGAACATTTATTGCTGCTTGATAATACTGATTAAGCGGACACATTTTTTTGTCCGCTTTTTGCTCATAGCAGACTGCCAGATAAATTAACCTCTCACTGAGCAAATATGTCAGATTGAGTAGTTACATATACTTGTATTTTTCAGGCTGCGCAGTATGCTGACGCCTGTTTTATCTGTCGGGGCGGGATATCGTGCTAAGTTATCGTCATAGTTTTCATGCAGGCAATCATGCTGATGTTATTAAACACCTTACTGAAGTGGCAATACTGCAATATCTGAAAAAGAAAGATAAGCCCTTCTGCTACCACGATACTCATGCCGGGGCCGGTTTATACAGTTTGCACAGCGAGCAGGCACAAAAAACCTCAGAATATCAGACCGGTATTGGCCGGCTGTGGCACTATCAGGCCGCCTCACCTGTGCTGCAAAGCTATATTGAGCTGGTAAAAAACCTGAACCCGGACGATAACCTGGATTTTTACCCCGGTTCGCCAAAAATTGCTCAACTGCTGCTACGTGATACTGACAGCATTCAGTGTACTGAGCTGCACCCGGCAGATTATCCCATTCTGGCCAGTCAGTTCAGTCAGCGCCGCCACAGCCGTATTGAACAAATGGATGCATACGCCGGTTTTAAAGCGATGCTGCCACCACTGCACAAACGTGGCCTGATCCTGATCGATCCGCCTTATGAGCTTAAAACCGAATATCAGGATCTGGTAGCCGGTATCCAGCTGGCGTATAAGCGTTTTCCACAGGCCACTTATGCTATCTGGTATCCGGTGATTGAACGCAGTGCAATAGAAAGCGTGATTCAGGCCATTATTGAGACACAAATCCGCAATATGCTGCGGATAGAATTCTGCCCGCAACCTGACAGCCCCGGCTTTGGTATGACCGGCAGCGGCATGCTGGTGATTAACCCGCCTTATACCCTGGCAAACGAGATGCAGCAGGCCCTGACAGAATTACAGTCGTTGCTGGGTGCTACAGGCAGCCACTGGCAGGTCACTCAACTGGTTGATGAATAAATAAGGAATTGATATGCGCTTTTTATTTCACTGTAGCTGCAGTGCCCTGCTCCTGCTGCTGGCCGCCCCCTTAAAAGTTCTGGCCTTTGGCGAAACCGGTCATGGTATGGTGTGCAACATGGCGCTGCAACTGGTATCAGATAACACCCGGCAGCAAATCAATACCCTGGTGGTGCAATCACCTTACGATGATTTTGGCCTGGCCTGCTCCTGGCCGGATCATATCAAAAGCGATCGCAGCTTTGACTGGTCAAAACCACATCACTATATCAATATCAAACGTGGTGAAACCCGTGTTACACCGGATAACTGCCCGCAGCACGGCTGTGTATTATCCGCCATTGAAACCCAGCTGGAGCGCCTGTCACAAGCGGATAATAGCGGTAATCAGGCACAGGCCGGAGAACCAACACTGACCCGCTGGCAGTCGCTGCTGTTTCTTGGTCATCATGTAGCCGATCTGCATCAACCGTTACATGTCAGCTACGCCGATGATTTAGGCGGCAACCGCACTGCCGTATACTTTTACGGCGAGCCAAACAACCTGCATGGCGTATGGGACTTTTCCATGCTGACCCGGCTGGGTTACGACAATAACCCGGCAAAACAGCAGCTGTTACTACAAGCAATCAGTGTGCAGCAAAAACAGCAATGGCTTAAAAACAGCATTACCGGCTGGGCTGAAGAATCAGCCATTATCACTGTGGATATTTATCAGCACTATAAACCGGGCATGCTGATTGACGATAACTATCTGCAACAATATCGGCAGATCCTGGAGCAGCGGATTCAGCAAGCGGCAGTAAGGCTGGCTTATTTACTGGATGCATCTTTTAACTGACGCTCCAGCCACTCTATTGCCTGTTGCTGCTGCTCAAGACTGAATTCATGGCCATATTCCGGCCACAGTGTGGTACTAAGTTGCTCTGCAGCATCATATTGCTGCCAGATCAGCCGCAGTTTCTGATATGCCTGCTCTGCCCCGGCTACCGGCATTAATTTGTCTTTGGCACCATTGATAAACATCATCGCGCCGGGGGCAGCAATCGCGGCGACATCAGGAATATCCAGCCTGGCGGCCAGACCGGGGTGTAGCATATAAAATGCCGATTGCCCTGTTAAAATGTTATTTCCCGGAACTATCAACTGCTGATAAGTATTCATCCAGGCGACAGCTACAGTTGCTTTAATATCATCTGTTAATGCAGCCAGCTGCCACGCTTTAAATGCCCCCATCGAAAAACCCAGTACCCCGATACGCTGGCTGTCTGCCTGCGGCAGTTGTCTGATAAACTCTGTCAGGCGTAAATCTTCATAAGCGGCCATACCGGCCAGCGAACGCCCCAGTAACAGAAAATTGGCTGCCAGTGCCTGCTGTTGGGTAAATTGCAGCGGTCCCCGCTCTCCCCAGCCAAAAGTGTCAGCCGCCACCACCAGATAGCCCTGGGCAGCCAGTTCATCACCGATAAAACGCCCGGAAAAGTATTTATCAGCCCACTGCTGCGCTATGGTCAGCTGTGAACTGCCCTGCAAGGGTCTGATCATCTTTTCTTTGCCAATATCAAAAAAGGCACCATGATCATGCAACAATAAAATTGCAGGAGCTGGCTTGGCAAGTGCATCAGGAATTAACAGCATCACCGGCACCCGGCTTTCTGCGGTCAGCTGTATTTGCCAGCGTTCAGCCCGGTAGCCATGGCGTTGTTCGGTTTGTTGCAGCTCAGCATTAAACGGCACCGGGTTATCCGGCCATAGTAACGACTCACGTACTATGGCCCGGGCTTGTGCTTTCCACTGCCGGATATCAGGAAAACGGCTTTTATCCCAGCTGTCGCTAAACTGCTGCTGGGCTTTTAGCTGTAAATAAAAATCAGGTAAATCCGGTACTGGTTTGTCAGCATAGCTGAAGCAACTGCAGATGAGTAACACCGGCAGCCAGGACCGGCAACAAAACATCAGCGGATCCAGCCTTTACTGATTTGCCGGAAGGTATCAGTACCCGCTTTATTCAGCCATTCAAATGCCAGCATTTCTTTGCTGATAATCCAGGCCCCGGCCTGCTGCATCCGGCTTAATGCCAGTTGCTTGTTTTCCACCGTTCTGGAACCTACCGCCTCGGTTACGACAAACACCTGATAATTCGCATCCAGTAAATCCATAACGGTTTGCAGTACACAGACATGGGTTTCTGTGCCAATCACCACAATCTGCTTACGGGCGGTCGCTTTAACAGTATCTGCAATGTTAGTTTCGCGCATGGCACTAAAGTGCATTTTCTGCAGGGTATTACCCTGCGGGATAAGCTCTGCCAGTGCAGGCACGGTATAACCCAACCCTTGCGGATACTGCTCTGTTGCCAGCACCGGCACTTCCAGTTGCAGAGCAACCTGCAGCACCCAGGCAGCAGCTTGTTCCACCTCTTTATTGTCAGCAATAGCAGGGGAAAGTTTAGTTTGAATATCAATCAGCAATACCAGACTGTCAGCCTGTCGTAGTAACATCACTGCTCTCCTTTCTGTTGAGGTTGGTTGCAGCTTATGCCGGCAGCAGCGTATTGTCTGTACGACAATCGTCCACCGTCAGCCGGCGTTACGCCACTGGGCATGACACAGCGATTCGTGTTTTTCACGACTTAACAGAATACGGGCCAGTACAATATCAGCCTCGCCTGCTTCACCGGTTAAACCGATCTGGGCTTCAAAATGCAGTTCTGGTTCAAGTTCCTGCATAATCAGTTCTACCCATTCTTCCGGCGCATTAACTAAATCAACATAACCACGTTGTTCGTAATTTTGCTGATACAGCCGGTAATCGGTTGCAGATAAATTTTCCGGGGCTAGCTCTTCAAAAATATCGAAAGCGTGGTCGCACAGTTCATCCAGCGTCCAAAGTTCTAAATCCTGCATTAATGCTCCAATGTCTCTGCTTATTCAGCTGACCTTGCGTTACAACACTACTATGCCCGGTCAGCTATACCAGGCTACAATTCTGATTCATAAAAACTCCCACCAGTATAGCAAGTCTTTGCTGAAAACACTGCGCTGCTGCTACACTGTCAGCCGTTTTTCTGCCAGATAGTATTTATGCCAGCCATGTATTTATGTCCGTTGTGCCAGACCCCGCTTATCCTGCGTGATAAACAATATCAGTGTTCTGGCCGTCACAGCTTTGATCTGGCGAAAGAAGGTTATGTCAATCTGCTGCCGGTACAACAGAAAAACTCAAAAGATCCCGGTGATAACAAAGAAATGATGCAGGCCCGCCGGCAGTTTCTGGAAGCTGGCTGGTATCAGCCATTATCTGATATGGTTAACCGGGTTATCGCCGAACTGGCCCCACAAACCCTGCTGGATCTGGGATGTGGCGAAGGTTATTACAGTGGCCGGCTGGCACAGGTTTTACCAACGACGTCACAGTTGTATGGCATTGATATTTCCAAAGCAGCAATAAAATATGCGGCCAGAAAATACCCGGCGCTTCAGTTTGCCGTGGCCAGTGCATATCAGTTGCCTTTCAGTAACGGCAATTTCGATCTGGTATTACGTATTTATGCTCCATCCCAGCCTGAACAGCTGCAACGTGTCATCAAACCACAGGGCTATCTGGTTACGGTAACACCGGCGCCACAGCATTTAGTAGAAATAAAGCAGGCATTGTATCAGCAGGTAAGACTACATCCTGACACCACTGAAGAAATTGCTGGTTTTCTACATCTGAAACGGCAAAGGCTGTCTTTTACTCTGCAGTTTGAGCATCCGGCAGATTTAGCCAACCTGATCCAGATGGTGCCGCTGGCCTGGAAATTTACCCCGGAGCTTAAAGCACACTTTCTGGCCCTGAGCCCGGCTATCAGCCTCGACTTTTTTATTGATATTTATCAGCGTCAGATTACCGCCAATTAACTATGCAACAGAACCGGCATTACCCTACTCACTCACTGGCTGTCAGCAATATTTCTGTCTCCGGCCTGTCCTGCTTACGCTGCTGTAATGCCGTAAACATCGAAGACCAGAAATAAGTACTGAGTTCATTCACCATATTGGTTTCTGCATTCAGCAAAATAACCAGCCCCAGTTCATGCTGTTTTGAATAGGCAATATCGGCGCGGTAGCCCTGCACCCAACCGCCATGATAAACCAGCTCTTCCTCACCAAACTGGTAAACCCGCCAGCCCAGTGCATAATGGGCATCGGTAATATAGTTACGCCATTCTTTACGCCGTAAATCCCGCCGGGTTTTTATCCGCTTGCTGGTAATATGCTGTAACAGTTCATCTGAGAACACTTCGGGTTTATAACCTAACTGGGCAATCAGCCAGTTGCCTAAATCCGTTACGCTGGCATTTACCCCTGCTGCCGGTGCAAAACGGTAATAGCTTTCCTGCACTTTTGCCTTATGCCATAACCCTCTGGCTTTTACATGCGGCATCGCCCGGTTTTCGGTATTTAAAAACGCATCCAGCCCAACGGAAGCATCAGGTAGTTGCAAAGGTTCAAAAATATTCTGCTGTAACAGGCTGGCATAATCGCTGTGGGTGGTTTGCTGCATAATAGGTTCAATCAGGCTGAACAGTACGTTCTGATAACCATAGCATTTACCGGGCTGGCACATAGGATCCAGCTTTTTAAATTGCGGCAGAATACGCTCAGGTAATATATTTGCTTCGATCAGATTGTCATAGGCATTTGGCATAACCCCTGAACTTTGTGACAATAAATGTTCTATTTTCAGATGGCTATTATATTTATTACTTTTAAATGAGAAATCAGGAATATACCGGGTAACAGGTTCATCCCAGCTGAAACGCCCCTGAGCCGCCAGAATTGATGCCAGCCCGGCAGCAAAAGTTTTTGATACCGAAGCAATACGAAATACCGTATGCGCATCAACCAGCTGTTCACCGCCCAGCTCTCTTACCCCAAATCCTTTGCTACTGATAATCTGATCTTTATAAACAACGGCATAAGCACCGCCCGGAATAGCATTCTCCGTTAAAACACTTTCAAAATGCTGTTCAAAATCGGTAATGAAAGGCGAAAAAAACTCCTGCGCCTGAACAGGCACCACACTACACAAACACCAGAAACCGAATGCTTTTAGTTTCACCATTTCCTCTATACTTTAGCTGAACCTTAACTTAACACCTTACTAAATAGCACTGCCAGCCAACGAATGCAACCGGGTATCAGGGCATGTTGGCATTTTTACCGGTAATATTCAGGCTTTACACAACCTTTACTCTTGCTGACTATTCTCCTGCATTCCCGCTCATTATAGTTAGCGTAATCAGAAGTTATCAGCTACAGGATGGTTATTGTGCGTTACGGAGTCATTACAGGTGTTATCCTGCTTTGTGTTGCGGCCTGGTGGTTTCTGCCGCTGGGTGAGTCTGCGGCTACTATTCGTTATCAGACCCAACAGGTAGCAACAGGTGATATTGAAAGCGTGGTAAATACAGCCGGAACAACCAAGGCCGTTGTTACTGTAGAAGTAGGTACTGAAATCTCAGGTCTGATTACCGAGCTTCATGTCGACTTTAACGACGATGTAGTGCAGGGACAAATTATTGCCAAACTGGATGATCGTACTTATATTGCCAAAGTGCGCCAGGCAGAAGCCGATGTGGTTATGGCGAAAGCCAGTGTCGCACAGCAACAGGCCACACTGGCTAAATCCGAGGCAGAGCTGACCAGAACAGAACGGGCCTATCTGCGCCAGCAGGAACTGATGCGTCAGAAACTGACTAACCAGAGCGATCTGGATGATGCCTTTGCGACTTATCAGTCAGCTAAAGCGCAAATTAACCTGTCAAATGCTCAAATCAGCAGTGCTGAAGCCCAGTTACTGCAACGTGAAGCTCAACTGGAACAGGCGCAGCTGGATCTGGACAGAACCACAATACGCTCGCCGGTAAACGGTACGGTAATTGACCGTCAGGTCGATATCGGCCAGACCGTAGCCGCCAGTTTATCTGCCCCTACCCTGTTTACCATTGCCCAGGATTTATCCCAGATGCAGATAGAAGCCGACGTAGACGAAGCCGATATCGGCAAAGTACAGCAAGGGCAGCAGGTGCGCTTTCAGGTAGATGCCTACCCGGACCGGCATTTTCGTGGTGAAGTTGCACAGGTCAGAAAAGCCGCAACCAACGTTTCTAACGTGGTGACCTATAAAGTTATTATTAATGCGCCAAACCAGCAACAGCTGCTGCTACCCGGCATGACGGCAAATATGAATATTATCCGGGGTCAGAAAAATGACATCCTGCGGGTTCCTAATGCCGCTCTGCGCTTTCGTCCGGCAGGTATGTCATCGGCGTCAGCTGCTGCCGGTTCCCGTATGGCCCAGCCGGATATGGCTGCTGAGCTGATAAAAGCACTGGAATTACCGGCCGACAAAACCGGTAAAGTACAGCAACTGTACCGTGACTTTGCACAAAACCTGCAGCATATGCGTAATCAGACTAATAACACCCCAGGTAGCGATCAACGCCAGGGATTACAGCAACAACGGCAGAAACTGGAAAACGAGCTGCAACTGGTACTGTCTGAAGAAGAATATCAGCGTTACAAAGCTTTCAATGAAACCAGACGCAACCAGCGGCAACAGGGAGAGACTCAGGGTACAGCCGCACAGGTATGGATTCTGGATCAAAAACAACAGCCTAAAGCCGTTAATATCCGCGTTGGTCTGAGTAACGACGAATACAGCGAAGTAATAAGCGGCGAACTGAAAACCGGTGATGCGGTAATAGTACGGGCAGTCAGGGCTGAATAATATGCAGATACCGGTTATTGAAACCCGCGGCATTGAAAAACATTACCAGATGGGTGACCAGCAATTAAAGGCACTGAAAGGTATTGATATTCAGATCAGCCAGAGTGATTTTGTGGCAGTGATGGGACCATCAGGTTCCGGAAAATCCACCTTCATGAATATGCTCGGTTGTCTGGATGCCCCCAGTAAAGGGCAGATACTGATCCAGGGAGAAGAAGTTACCCGCTTAAATGCGGCACAGCTGGCACAGGTGCGTAACAAATATATCGGTTTTGTCTTTCAGCAGTTTAATTTACTGCCGCGTACCACCGCACTGGATAACGTAATGCTGCCACTGCTGTACAGCAAAATCAGTACGGCAGAAGCCAGGCAACGGGCACAGCACTGTCTGGAGCAGGTTGGTCTTGGCTCAAGAATGGATCATCACCCTGCCCAGCTTTCCGGCGGGCAACAACAGCGGGTGGCCATTGCCAGGGCATTGGTTAATAACCCGGCATTGCTGCTGGCAGACGAACCAACCGGCGCACTCGATACTGAAACCAGCCTGGAAATCATGCAGCTGTTTCAACAGTTACATAGTCAGGGTAAGACTATTGTGCTGGTAACCCATGAACCTGATATTGCAGCCTTTGCCAGCCGCCAACTGGTATTCCGGGATGGAGCTTTATTGTCTGATAAACCCACCCGGGCGCAATCAGCCAGCGCAGCACTGACAAATTTCCGGGAAACCAAATTAGCGGAGGCATTATCATGAATTCACTGATGCTGATTAAAGTCGCCTGGGTTGCGCTGAGAGTTAACCTGCTGCGCAGCATTCTGACCATGCTGGGTATTATTATTGGTGTATCAGCCGTAATCGTCATGCTGGCACTGGGTTCAGGTGCCCGTTACGATGTTGACCAGCAAATTAAAAGTCTGGGTGGTAACGTATTTGTTATTTTTGCCCGCCCCCGTTTTATGGGTGGTGCGCGCCAGTCTACCGGCTCTACGCAGGGGCTTACCGAACTGGATGCCCTGGCGATAGAAACGCAGATCCCCGAAGTTAATGTGGCAGCGCCAACCCTGCAGGCCAATGCCCAGGTGGTTTACGGCAATATGAACTGGGCTCCCAGTATTCTCGGCGTGGATAACCGTATCTATACCGCCCAGAGCTGGTCTGTAACAGAAGGCCGTACCTTTACCGACAGCGAGCTTAACTCCGCTGCCCGCGTGGCGATTATCGGCCAGACAGTGAAACGCGAGTTATTCGGCGAAAGTGATCCGCTGGGTCAGACCATCCGGGTTGATAAAAACCCGGTTACCATTATTGGTGTACTTAACGGTAAAGGGCAGAACACCCAGGGTAATGATCAGGACGACATTATTTTTATGCCACTGGATACCGTGCGTAAACGCCTGTCCGGCATTATGATGTCCAGCCCCAAATCTGTACGTTCAATTATCGTACAGGTGACACACGAGAAAGATATGCCTTATGTCGAGCAGGAACTGGATAACCTGTTACAGCAAAGGCTACGCTCCACAGGAACAGAAACGCCCTACCGGATCCGGAATTTGTCAGAAATGGTTGAAACCCGCGCCCAGACTATGCAGATTTTCAACGGGCTGCTGGCAGCTGTTGCCTCGGTATCATTGCTGGTTGGCGGTATCGGCATTATGAATATTATGCTGGTATCGGTTACTGAGCGAACCCGGGAAATTGGTTTGAGAATGGCGGTCGGGGCCGAGCCTAAAGATATTCTGAAACAGTTTTTAATCGAAGCCGTACTGTTATGCGGTCTCGGCGGGTTAATTGGTCTGTTACTGGCACTGGGTGTAACCAAAGCTCTGGCCTATTTTGCAGGACTGACAGCGATTATCCAGCCAGAAGTGGTTGTTATGAGCCTGGGCTTTTCAGCCCTGATTGGCGTATTCTTTGGCTACTATCCGGCAACTAAAGCCGCAAAACTGCAACCGATAGATGCTTTACGCTATGAATAACCGGCGGAAGCAGAGCGCTCTGGCGCTGCTGCTTCATCCTGTCTTTTAGACTTTAGTCTCATCACTGCTAACTTCAAATTGACAATACACAACAACTTCTGAACACTGAGACTTAATGCAATACATTTTCTTAGTTCTGAGGTAGTTATGTCTGCTGTTCTGCTAAGACATCTCGTGGCAGTGCTGGTACTCCTGTTACTGCAAGCGGTTCTGCTGCGGTTAAATACACCCTGGTGGCTGTTTTTGCCACTTATGGCAATGGTTGTAGCGGGTTATTTATATTTTTGTACCCTTTATTTTGGTACTCTTTCCCCTTCCCCGCGAACACAAATAACGGCAGAATCTGTCGGCAATGCCCTGAAAAAAAGCGCAGAGAATATAACGGCCGCAACATCGAATATGGCAATTGGTGCCGCAGAAGTTTCATTTTATATCGACGGACTAATCCGCGATATTAAACACAGCGGAGACGACTGCTCCCGGATCGGTACTGCCAGCAATAATCTGGCAGATACCAGCAGTCATCTGGCGAACACATTGCAGACGATCAGCCAGAGTATCAACCATACCGCCAATGCCAGCCAGCAGGCAGACCAACGCTTACAATCCAGCGTAACCAATATCAATAAACTGGCAGAAGCCGTAACCCATGCGGCAGAGCAGTTACAACAGCTGCGCAGCAGCGCTGATGATATTCAGCGTATAACCGATGTGATTAATAACGTTGCCGACCAGACCAATCTGCTGGCCCTTAATGCCGCCATTGAAGCCGCCCGGGCAGGTGAGCAGGGTCGTGGTTTTGCGGTAGTCGCGGAAGAAGTCAGGGCATTAGCCGGCAAAACCTCCACCGCAACGCAGGATATTGCCAGAATGCTGGGCGGGATCCGGGAGCAGAGCCAGCAAACCTCTGAATTAATGAACCAGTTGGAAGGTGCCAGTGAGCAGGTAAAACAGGAACTGCAACAGCTGGCTGCCGGATTTAACGACATTAATGCTGAAATTAATCAGGCTTCTTCGTCACTTGAACACATAGAACAAGCCAGTACCGGTTTGCAGAATACCAGTGTGCAGATAAGTCAGGCCATTACCGGAATTAATCAGGCACTGAGTGCAATTGAATCCAAAGGAGAAACCGTTGCCCATCAGGCGATTGACCTCTCCGGTGAAACTGAAAGTATCTACCGGGAACTGAGTAGTGTCAGCGACCACAACTTCTATACCCCACTGCAGCAAGAAGCACAGCAGGCAGCAATTGCTGTTGCCAGAGTACTGGAACAACTGATCAGCAGCGGACAATTAAGCGAACAGCAATTATTTGCAGAGGAATACCAGCCTGTCAGCAATACCAATCCGCCCAAATACCACACCGCTTACGATAAGTTCACTGATCAGCTGTTCCCGGATATTCAGGAACCAATCCTTAACCGCCATAATAATGTGCTATATGCCGGTGCAGTTGACCGTAAAGGTTATTTTCCGACGCATAATAAGAAATACAGCCAGCCACTGACCGGTGATTATCAGAAAGATCTTTTACATAACCGCAGTAAACGCATTTTCGATGATCGGACCGGCAGCCGCTGTGGCAGTAATAACACTGCCATGTTGCTGCAAACCTATAAACGGGATACCGGCGAAATACTGCACGACTTATCAGTACCCATTACCGTAAATGGCCGGCACTGGGGGGGATTCAGAATTGGTTTTAAACGCTGAATACCCGGTTTACAGCACCAGTGTAAACCGCCTGACTAATACCAGTCAGTTAAGGTTTAAGCATCCATCACCTTACTCACACTAACACGCCGTGAATACATCCCTGTAGGCTCGGTTTATGAACTTCATCCATGAAGTTCACCTTCGGGCCAGCAGAGCTGTTCAAATTCGTTCCTGACGAATTTGTCGCCCATCCTGGGCTTCAACGGTTAGCTTAGAGTAAGCTGATTCCTGCTTTGTTGACGGATATTAACCTGACTAAGGCTGCTTTTTGATTACAGCGATAATCCGCTGACAGGCTTTACCATCACCATAAGGGTTATGAGCAAAACTCATACTTTCGTAATATGCCTGCTCGGTCATTAAACGACTGACTTCGCTGATAATTTTATCCTTGTCAGTACCAACCAGCTTTACCGTTCCGGCAGTAACGGCTTCCGGACGCTCAGTGGTGTCGCGCATTACCAGTACCGGTTTGCCCAGCGATGGCGCTTCTTCCTGAATACCACCGGAATCGGTCAGTACCAGATAGCTGCGACTCATCAGATAAACGAATGGCAGGTAATCCTGCGGTTCGATTAAATGCACATTAGGAGCATCACTCAGCAGGCGAAACACCGGTTCCCGCACATTGGGGTTAAGATGAACCGGATAAACAATATCACAATCGGTAAAACGTACGGCAATCTCTTTTAAAGCGGCGCAAATATGCTCAAAACCGGCACCAAAGCTTTCCCGGCGATGTCCGGTAACCAGAATCATCCGCCGGCCCTGCTGCCCCCACGGAAACTGCTGGCTGAAACGCTCGGATAACTCGCTGTTCTGCTCAATTTTGTCAACTACCTGCAATAAGGCATCAATTACGGTATTACCAGTAACAAAAATATGCTCCGGATTAACCTGCTCAGCCAGCAGATTCTGCTCTGAGGTTGCGGTTGGTGCAAAATGATAACGGGTAATGGCACCGGTCAGTTTACGGTTGGCCTCTTCCGGCCACGGGCTATAGATGTTACCTGTACGCAGCCCGGCTTCAACATGACCGACCGCAATTTTTTCGTAATAACAGGCCAGTGCCGCTGCAAAGGTAGTACTGGTATCCCCGTGCACCAGCACGACATCGGGTTTAAACTCACGTAGTACAGGCTTAATATTTAACAGAATACTGGTAGTGACATCGTATAAATCCTGTCCGGCCTTCATAATTGCCAGATCATATTCAGGCTGAATATCAAATAAATGCAGCACCTGATCCAGCATTTCCCTGTGTTGCCCTGTCACGCATACCCTGCTGTCAATAGCAGCATCCTGTTTCAGCAGATTAACCAACGGTGCCATTTTAATGGCTTCCGGGCGGGTACCGAATACACTTAATACTTTGATCATCTGAAATCCTTCCGGTTACATTGCTGCAGAGCTTATCAAAAGCGCCTTTAAAGCGATAGGCTAAACAGGTAAACTACACCTGTAAACCTAAACAGCCCCTGAATTACCCCGGGAACAGACAAGGAACAATATGTTGTATTTTAACAGCCAGAAAATTCCTGAATTGTCAGGCCTGAATTTTGCGCAACGTATGATGGTGATACGTAAAGCCGCAGATAAACTGCCTGTACCCTCCAAAGTATTGCTGAATATTGTAAAGCTGCTGATTCTGGTACCGCTGTTTCTGTTAATGGCACGCTCTTCCGGTATTGAAATACTGTACTACATCTTGCTATTACTGGTTGTTTATCCGCTGATAACCCGGCCGCTGACATTTTATTTATGCCGTAACCAGTTCGTTGTATCACGTCAGAGTTTATTTCCGGATCTTCCCCGCTAAGGCTTTATTTCCTCTTACTGTCGTTTGTATCTGTCGCATTCAGCGTCAGGTAATTAATGACAGTCGCCGCTAATCCCTGCATAATTCGGAACTGTCCGACGCCTGCCTAGCAGGCAGCCAGACACAAAAATTCTAATAACATTAGATTTAGCTATTATTTGCGCAATAACATTACCACTGGGGAATCCATGACAACAACTGTTAATCATGAGGCTGAATTAAATTCCCAGCCTCAGCTTTTCGGTCACCCGGCCGGGCTCTATGTGTGCTTCTTTACCGAGATGTGGGAGCGCTTTTCTTTCTACGGCATGAAATATCTGCTGTTGTTATATTTAACCAAATATCACCTGTTCAGCGATGCTGGTGGTCTTGATGTACTGGGTAGCTATGCCGGGCTGGTTTATGCCATGCCGGTTATTGGTGGTATGCTGGCAGATCGCTATCTCGGTATGCGTAAGGCGGTTACCTTCGGCGCCATTCTGCTGTGTCTTGGTCACCTTGGATTAGCCTATGAAGGCTTTCAGGCTTATATAAACGACAGTGGAGAGATTATTCAGGATGCCGGAGCCATTCAGGTTTTCTATTTCTCACTGGCACTGATTATTATGGGTGTGGGCTTTCTGAAGCCTAATATCTCCACTATTGTTGGTCAGCTGTACGGTAAAGAAGACGTACGTCGCGATTCCGGTTTTACCATCTTCTATATGGGTATCAACCTGGGTTCTTTTATCGCCACCCTGACAGTTACCTGGCTGGGTGAAACCTATGGCTGGGGCTATGGTTTTGGTCTGGCGGGTGTTGGTATGCTGCTGGGATTAATCGTATTCCTGAGTGGTCAGAAATACCTGTATGGTTTTGCCGAACCCCGCGATCCGCAACTGCTGCGCCAGAAAGTATTTGCCGGTATTAACCGCGAATGGCTGATTTATCTGGGCACCCTGCCTGCTCTCTTTCTAGTATGGCAACTGGTACAGTACAATCCTGTTGTTCATAGCACCTTGCTGGGCCTGTCTTTCCTGGTTCTGGTCGGGATTATCTGGTTCCTGGTTACCCAATGTACCAAAGAAGAACGTGACAGAATGATCGTACTGCTGGTACTGACCATGTCTACCGTGGTTTTCTGGGCATTGTTCGAGCAATCGGCCTCGTCTATGACGCTGTATGCAGACCGGGTTCTCGACAGAAACATTTTTGGTTATGAAGCTACAGCCGGCCAGTTTGGTTCGCTGAATGCTTTTTTCATTATTACCTTAGCGCCATTATTTGCATGGCTGTGGATTACCCTGGCTAAATACCGGATTGAACCATCCACCCCGGTAAAGTTTGCCTTGGGTATTATTCAGGCCGGTTTAGGCTTTGGTATGCTGGTGCTGGGTGCCATGAACCCGGATGAAGCAGGCAAAGTTGCTGCCATCTGGCTGATCCTTGCTTATATGCTGCATACTATGGGCGAGTTGTGTTTATCGCCGGTAGGTCTGTCAGCGGTAACTAAGCTGGCGGTACCTAAAGTAGTGGGTGTGATGATGGGCGCCTGGTTCCTGGCAACCGCCTATTCAGAACTGGTGGCTACCCAGATTGCCAAACTGGCACATGTGGATACCCATGCCGGAGAAGTAGCAGATGTTGGTCAGGCGCTGGTTGCCTATACCGAACTGTTCACTACCCTGTTCTATATCGGGGTTGGCTTCGGGCTTTTCATGTTACTGCTCAGCCCGTGGCTGAAAAAGCGGATGCATGGTATACACTGATTTATCAGTATCCTGTCAGTTAAACAGGAATCAGCTTACTCTAAGCTAACCGTTGAAGGCATGGATGCCGGAACCGAGCCTACAGGGATGTATTCACGGCGTGTTAGCGTGAGTAAGGTGATGAATGCTTAACTGACAGACATTAGAGCTTTCAGCTCCCTTTTTTATTGCTTAAAAATCATCAAGCTGATCCAGGAAATCTTCATCAACTTCCGGTACTTCACGCTGAGGCGGGTTACCGTCGTAAATCTTAAATTCCTGACGCTGAAAGTAGGTTTCACGCACAAAAGAATAAGGATCAAGCGAATCATTCAGTATGTGTTCTACAGACATCAGCTGTTCACGTCCGTCCAGTGCTTCTATTGCATAACGCGTCACAGCAAGAGGGGTATTCAGCAACATCATGGGGAAATACAAATTATCGACCACACCACCGGTTAATGCCCGCGGCGTTGACGGGCCAACAGCCGGCAGCATCAGATAAGGGCCATTACCAACACCCCACACCGCCAGTGTCTGGGAAAAGTCTTCATGCTTTTCCTCCAGCCCGATACGGCTGGCAACGTCAAACAACCCCAGTACACCAACGGTACTATTCACCAGAAAACGGCTAAAGCTTACTGCCGCCCTGTCAGGTTTACCCTGCAGCAGACCGTTTACAAAACTGGCCGGTTCACCCAGGTTATCGGCCATATTTTTCAGTCCCTGCCGGGCAGGTTTGGGAACCACTGTCATATATCCCACAGTAGCAGGACGCAGCATATACTTGTCCAGCACGTCGTAGTTAAAGTCCCATAACGGGCGGTTAATATTTTCCAGTGGGTCTCTCGGATCATTCGCAGCGGCCTGCTGCTCTGTTTTTGCGCTACTGGCACAACCTGCGGCCAGCATACAAAATAACAATACCAGAATAAAACGCGGTAGGCGTAAGTCCATATCAGAATTCCAGGGTTAAATGAGTCGTGATTTCAGGAACAGTAAAAGATAATACTTCAGAAACGACCTGCAGATCACCCTCTCTTTGTTCTACTGTTCCGGCCTGAGACATTCTGGCAACCACTTCAATCTGTTCTGCCTCGGCCAGCGTCCACCCGGGCTGCATCGCCATTTTTTCGGTCAGCACTATCTGTACCGCACCCGCAGGTAATGGCATACGCTGTACCGACAATGGCAGTGGCGGCCCGCCAGCTACCCGGGCAAAGACAAACAGACTGGCTTCAGGATGCTGCTGACGCAGCGCCGGATCCACGGTCAGATTCACCACCACCTGCCGGGCTGCGGCGGTATCGTTGCTATCGGTATCTGACTGTGCCAGCTCAGTCAGTTTCTCAGTCACCACAGTATAACGCGGGTCATCCGGAGGTAATTTATCAAGCAATAACTGCCAGGCGGCCCTGGCTTCAGCAAGATCACCTTTTTCATAGGCAATCAATGCCATTAGCGACAATGCATCCACATTACCCGGTTCGTTGCGTAATACTTTTGCGACACTGCCTCCGGCTTTTGCCAGATTTTGATCACCGCCGGTGATAATTAATGCCTGGCTATAGCTAATCAGCAATGCCGTACGGTTAGGTGTCAGCCGCAATGCCTGTTCAAAAGCTTCAATCGCATCTATCAGCATGCCCTGCGACATCCAGATCCGCCCCAGCAGCATCCAGGCAACAGCGTCATCGCCTTCTTCTGCCAGACGGGTTCTGAGTGCCAGCGCAAACAGGCTGACTTCATGATCAGTCAGGGCTTCGCCCTGATTCAGCAAAGCCCGTTCACCGTATTCCGGCAGTTTCTCACGGGCTGTCTGCCAGTCATCCAGTTGACGATAATGACCATTCATACTGTATATTCCGGCCACCATTACACCGGTAACAATCACCAGTATTATCTGCAGCAGGCGTTTTTGCCCCGGTTGCTGTAGTACCAGCGATTGTTGTTTCTGCTGCAAAAACTGACTTTTCAGCTCCTGGGCAGCAGCAGAAAAATCCTGCTCGGCCAACTCCCCGCTGTCACGCGCCAAAGCCAGCAGTTGTAAACGCTCTTCAAATAACTGCGCCGGAGTCTGATTTGCAGCCTGATGCTGCCTGCGGGGCCAGAAAATAAAAACGGCACTGATAAGCAGCATAATAAATGCCGCAGCCATTAACTGCCAAATCATGGTTTTTTACTCCGGTAGGCTTCTATAATGCTGTCCAGTTCAGACGATAATGGTATTTCATCCGGTGCAGGCTGCTGCCGGCGTTTTTTCAGCAAAACAAGCAGTAAACCTGTCAGCATCAGTAGCGGAGCCAGCCACAGCAATAAAGTATAACGATTTACCGGCGGCTGATAGTGCACAAAATAACCATAGCGTTCAATCATATAATCCAGAATTTCCTGCCGCGATTTGCCCTGCATAATCAGTTCGTAGGTTTTCTGGCGCATATCTTCTGATACCACGGCATTAGAGCCTGCAATATTCTGATTCTGACACTGCGGGCAACGCAACTCTGCGATAAGTTGCAGATAAAGCTGACGCTGTGCATCGGTTTCAAACGGTAATATTTCCTGCTCGCCGGCCTGTAATGGTAACTGTAACAACAGCACAAAAAGCAATAATATATATTTCATGGCGTCTTGACCCATTGCTGGTAAACCGGGGCTAATTTCTGTTGCCAGATCGCCGGGTTAATATCGCCGATATGATGCAGACGTATAATACCATCAGCATCAATCAGAAAGGTTTCGGGAGCCCCGCTTACGCCAAGATCCATCGATAAACGGCGTTCAGCATCCAGAATATTAAACTGGTAAGGGTTACCCCGCTGATTCAGCTTTGCCTGCACATCTGCCTGCAAACGGGCCAAATCAAACTTTTCACCAAACACCGGATCAGGCGGCAGGTCGTAATATAGCCCGATAATTCTTACGCCTTGCTGACGCAATTGTGACAGATAACCCAGTTCAGCATTACAGGTAGGACACCAGGTTCCCCACACATTCAGTAAATAGGTTTCACCTTTTAACAGCTCTGCTGTCCAGATTTTTTCCGGCTGCATTAAATCCGGTAAACTGAATGGCGGTAAAGTCCGGTTTACGACCGCGGAGTCACGTTCCATCGGGTTTGAAAATAAACCACTCAACAGAAACAGTGACAAGCCAAGGAACAAAACCAGCGGTAAATAAAAGCTCAGCTTACGCATTAACCTGCTCCTCTGCGGTAGCTTTCACCGTTTCAGCAGCTTTATCGCTTACCGTCGCCCGTTTCTGGCGGTAACGCCGGTCAGCCAGCGAAATAAAGCCGCCAACGGCCATCAGCACACCGCCCAGCCAGATCCAGCGTACAAAAGGCTTAACATGTAAGCGTAGTGCCCAGGCATTTCCCGGTAATTCTTCACCAAGTGAAACATACAAATCGCGGCTTAGTCTGGCGTGAACAGCCGCCTCCGTCATTACCATACGGGTAATGGTATAAAAGCGTTTTTCAGCATGCAGATGGGTAACATAGCGCCCATTTTTGCTGATATCCAGCTCGGCTGCCTGCCCGCTATAGTTAGGGCCGGAAATGTTATATACCTCGGTCAGCTGAAACTGATAACCGGCAACGGTTGCGGTATCACCAGGCTGCATTCTGACATCCCGCTCTTCGGTATAGGTTTTGGTCATAGCCACACCGATAACCAGTACCGCAAAACCAATATGCGCTACCGTCATGCCATAGTGGCTGGCACTTAACTTCGACAGCCCCTGCCCTAACGAGCCAAACTGTTGTGTACGCTGCCATATTTCACCCATGGCAGATACCCCCACCCAGGCTCCCAGTAACAGCCCCATTAAGGCCAGATTAGCCTGCACCGACTGCATCAGTGCCAGAGTTCCCACCGCCACAATTAACGTTGCCACCGCAATCATACTGAACGGACGTAATAACGGTGCTGCTTTCTGTTGTTTCCAGCGCACCCACGGCCCAAGGCCCAGCAACAGACTGAAAGGAATCACCAGATAATAAAACATCTGATTAAAAAACGGCTCACCGATAGAAATAGACCCCAGGCCTAACTCTTTATGGAATAAGGGGAATAAGGTTCCGAGAAATACCACCAGCGTCGCGGTAAGCAAAAAGATATTATTGCCCCATAACAGTACTTCACGCGAAAAAAGCTGATAACGTGCCTGACTGCGCACTGCTCCCATACGTAGCGCGTACAGTAGTAAAGAACCACCCACTACCAGTAACAGGAAAATTAACAGGTAAATACCGCGTCCCGGATCGGTGGCAAAAGAATGTACCGATACCAGCACCCCCGAACGCACCAGAAATGCCCCGACCAGACTTAACGAAAAGGCACCTAATGCCAGTAACACCGTCCAGGATTTAAAAGTACCGCGTTTTTCGGTTACGGCCAGGCTGTGTATTAATGCTGTACCAACCAGCCAGGGCATAAAAGAGGCATTTTCAACCGGATCCCAGAACCACCAGCCTCCCCAGCCCAGCTCTTTATAAGCCCACCAGCTGCCCAACATAATTCCCAGTGTCAGGAATAACCAGGCTGCCAGTGTCCACGGCCGGGCCCAGCGGGCCCAGGTGCTGTCAAAACGACCGCCCATCAATGCTGCCAGTGCAAAGGCAAAAGCCACTGCAAAACCAACATATCCCATATAGAGTAACGGGGGATGGAAAATCATCCCAAAATCCTGCAACAGCGGATTTAAGTCCGAACCCTCCACCGGGTAGTACGGCAGGCTGCGGGCAAACGGATTAGACATAAAAAGCGAGAAAGCAATAAAGCCAACAGAAATCAGCCCCAGAATTCCCAGAATCCGCCCCTGCATCAGCAACGGTAACTCTCTGGAAAATAACGCAACAGCCGCTGTCCAGCCGGTCAGCATCAGCACCCATAACAACATTGAGCCTTCATGTGAGCCCCAGCTGGCGGTAACGACATAGTACACCGGAAGCTTTGAACTGGAATTACTGGCGACATTAATAACGGTAAAATCGTGCGTTACAAAGGCATAAACCAGTGCCAGCATGGCAAAAAATGAAAAACCAAACATGGCCAGCGCTAATGGTTTTGCCAGTAACAGCGCCCGTTCATCTGCGGTGTAGCTGCCATACAACGGCACAACAGCCAGTAATACTGATAAGGCAAACGCAAACGTCAGCGCCAGTTGACCCAGTTCAGCTCCCATAATTAACTACCTTCTGCTTTATAAATCTGGCTTGGCGGTACATGCCTGATACCTTTCATTGCTTCAGCAACTTCCGGGGGCATATATTCTTCATCATGTTTTGCCAGTACTTCTGTCGCTTTAATCCGGGTAGCGTTTATCAGTATTCCCTGAGCCACAATACCTTGCCCTTCGCGAAACAGATCCGGTAATAAACCTTCATACTCAATAGTCACCACCGGGCCGGTATCAACCAGATCAAATACCACCAGCAAAGAGTCAGGATCACGTTTGACCGAGCCTTCAACCACCATACCGCCAATACGCAGACGTTGTCCTGGTTGCGGTTTTACCTTGTCTTTGCCCATGCCTTCCACAATCTGTGACGGGGTATAAAATAAATCAATATTCTGCTGTAAGGCATATAACATGGCAGCAACCGCACCACCCAGCAGCAAAATAATAAATAACACGGAAAAAAGGCGTTTCTGTCTTCTGGTCTGCATCAGTTTTGTTGCTCCTGATAGTGCTTCACCCGTTGTTCTCTTGCCAGACGGGCAGCCAGTTGTTGTTTAAACTGTCGTTGCTGATAAATGCTGAAGCCCGCCAAAATAGCCAGCAACAGATAGGTCAACCCAAAGGACAGCCAGACAAATAAACCATAGCCACCCATATCCCAGAAAGCTGTCCATGATTCAAAATACATTATTTGTTTCCTCCCACCCATTCTTTGACCCATGGCCGGTGCTGTTCATTTATCAGGATTGCCGTGCGCAGCCGCAGGCAGGTTAGTGCCAGCATTAATACTGCAAACGCCAGAATACTGATCAGCAGTGGCCACAGCATACTGGAGTCAATCGATGGTTTGGCAAATTTTGTGATCGTTGCGCCCTGATGCAGGGTATTCCACCATTCGACTGAGAAATGAATAATCGGCAGGTTAACCACGCCGATCACTGCCAGCAGACATGCCACCTTACTCCCTGTCTGGCGATCAGAAAAAGCACCGTTTAAAGCGATAACACCCAGATATAAAAACAGCAGAATAAGTTCCGATGTCAGTCTGGCGTCCCATACCCACCATGTACCCCACATCGGCTTACCCCAGGCCATTCCGGTCAGTAATGCTATTGCTGTATAAACCGCGCCTATCGGTGCGATAGCCAGCACTGACCACTGCGCCACTTTAATCTGCCACACCAGAGCAGTAAAAGCGGCTATTGCCATAGCAGAGTAAGTTCCCATAGACATAATGGCTGACGGTACATGCAAATGAATAATGCGGTAGCTGTCACCCTGCTGATAATCCGGTGCAGTAAAAGCCAGCCCCCAGATATTGCCTAATGCCATCAGCACTAATGCCAGTGCCAGCAACCAGGGTTGCAAACGTCCACACAGATGGAACAGGGTTTCAGGTTTCGCGTATGGATGCAGCCATTTAAACATATCAGCTCACATTAATTCTGAGAGCACTGGTTACCGCCATTGGCACCAACGCTAGTGTAAATAACAGGATAGCCAGCAAAATTGCCAGTTGTCCGTAATAATTCAGCCCCATGCCTGCAGCCTCCATAGCCGCACTGGCGAAAATAAGCAGGGGAATATATAAAGGCAGAATAAGCAATGCCAGCAGAATACCGCCTTTATCTGCCGACATGGTCAAGGCAGCGCCCAGCACACTGAGTACAGTCAGCACCGGCGTACCAAGCAGTAATGTCAATGCCATCGCTTTAAACGTGGCACTGTCTATTCCCAGTAGCAAAGCGACAACCGGCGACAATAACAGCAGCGGTAAACCAGTACTCAGCCAGTTACTGAGCATTTTTGCCAGCACAAAAGACTGTAGTTGTTGCTTTCCCGCAACCAGTTGCTCAATTACGCCGTTGCGATAGTCGTCTTTGAATAAGCGCTCTGCGGCCAGTAACACGCTCAGCAAAGCAGCAATCCAGACGATACCGGGTGCCATTATACGTAACAGATTTGGCTCAGGGCCAACACCTAACGGAAATAATGTCAGCACAATAATAAAAAATAACAGCGGGTTGAGCCAGTCAGCTTTTTGCCGGCTTAACAGGCGTAATTCTCTTCGGGTAAAAACCGCCAGTATTACCATCGGTATTTCAGCTCCAGATGCCGCAACGCCTGATATTCCAGCGTAAGCGGCTGATGCGTGGTAAGGATAATGGTTCCGCCCCGCTGCAAATGCTGCAGAAAATGTTGCTGTAATAGCTGGATAGCACTTTGATCAAGTGCGGTGAAAGGTTCATCCAGAATCCATAACGGGCAGGAGGTAAGCCATAAACGGGCCAGAGAGACACGACGCTGCTGGCCTGCTGACAACATATGGCATGGAATATCTTCCAGCCCTGCCAGTCCCAGTTGTGCCAGCAAGGCAAAATCGTCACCGGCAGGTAGTGCAGCAGCAGCACGCCAGAAGGCCAGATTCTCCACACCGGTTAATTGCTCATGAATACCGCTCTGGTGGCCGATATAGCAAAGAGCAGCCGCATAGTCTGCCGCAACATGCCGCAACGGCTGGCCCTGATATTGGATCTCGCCTTCATTTGCTGCTGACAACCCGGCGAGTAAACGCAAAAGCGAGCTTTTACCGGCACCATTCTTGCCCCGGATTTGTAAAAGTTCGCCCGGATACACACTAAACTGTAGTGTATCAAACAACACCCGATCCTGCCGTATACAGCAAAGATCGGTAGCCTGTAACAGTGGCTGCTTAGCTGATAATGAGGAATACACCGGATTTATCACTGGCCTTTATACTATCGCCTGTTGAAAAAACTGGGCGCATATTACCATACTAGGTTAAGAATACGAATCCGCTGATACACCGAACAATGCAGAAACAAGGGAAAACATGAACCAGATCAATCTGGACAAACTGCTACAGAATACCGCCACCGGCAAAACTGACAGTGGCGCATTAAAGTTAATGCTGGCAGAAGTATATCAGGGACAGCTCCAGTTGCTGTCAGGCGGAAAAAGCCAGCTACAGCTGAATACGCCCCAGGGGGCTTTACACCTGTCCCTGACAACCCCTTTACCCTCTTCATTGCAGGGGCCGGTGCAAGTAAAACCGTTATTGTTGCCAGATGGTCAGTTACAGCTGCAACTGCAAAACCTGCCTGCCCTGCCCGTTAAAATGCAATTGAATACCGTACAGGTTCAGACAATATTGTTACAATTTAATCAGCTTACACAGCATCCAGCCGCCAGACAGCAGCATGCTGTTCCGGTCAGCCTTGTCAGACAGGGAGCAGAGCTGCTGCTTCAGCTTCCCCAGCAAACACCATTACGCTTACCCCCTGAAACAACAGCCGCTATTAACCAGCAACTGCAACAGGCTCCACAAGGTGTACAGGCGCAACTGCTTATTAAAACAGGGCAGGCTCTCAGCCTGCTGCTGACGCCGCTGCCGGCCAGTGCAACAGCAGCACAGACAACTGCGGTAACACTGCCATTAAAAAATCATGAACAGCAGCAAATTATCCAGCAATTAAACCGGGCTTTAGTTCCGCTCAATATTGCACAGGGAAAATTTTCAATTGCCGGCCAATCATTTACACTGCCCGCTTTACATGCCGCCCAGACCGGATTGTTTCAGCCTCAGTTGCAGCAACAGCAACATCAATGGCAGTTGCTGTTACAAAGTGTGCCGCAAAGCAGTAAGCTGACGGTATCATTACAGGATTTCAGCCGCCCGGTTCAGCTGACAGCAGCCCAGAATGCACCTCAGACAATCAGACAGGCCGTACCGCAGCATCTTGAACAAACGGTCAGTCAGGCCTGGCGTAATCTGCTGCCTCTGCTGACAGATGCACCTTCCAGGTTAAGCTCCCTGCCAGAGCTGCCTGCGGCTGCCAATCAGTTACTGGCAATACTGCGGCACAGCCAGCCCGATGTCACTAAAACCATAGCACCGACACAACTGGCGGCCCAATTTAACAGTCTGTTACAGTTCAACCCGGTTCAACCCGCCGCCACGACATCGACAACCGGAGGAACCCTGGCTGTTATCATGCAACTGCTGCTTGGCCATTTGCTGAACCGGCCTCAGCCGGTAGCTAATCAGGCCAGTACCCAAACACTCACCCAACTGATAAACCAGTTGGATCAGCCCGCTGCTGCCAACCTGCTGCGGCAACTGGCTACTCACAGTGGTCAGTTACAACACGCCCAGTTGGCCACACTGGACACTCCGGCACAAACCCAGCAATGGCTGCTGCAGTTACCTTTGCATCAACAAGGACAAAGCCTGTTTACCCAGTTACAGATAGAGCAGCGCGAAGCCGACGGTAAACAGCAAGGTGAGAAAACCAAACAGTGGCAGTTAACCATGAAATTTGACCTGCAACAGTACGGGCAATTACTGGCGGTGGTTAAACTGCAGCACCAGGAAATGCAGTTGCAGCTTTATACTGAGCATCAGCATACTCAGCATCTGGCCGATAAATTTATGCCGATACTCAAAGATCGTTTCAAAATGCAGGGCGTTCAGCTTACCAAAACCAGCTGCCAGTTAGGGAAAATTCCTGATACTCTGTTGCCCAGAGCCAACAGCCTGGTGACGGTCAGGGTTTAAGGAGCAGCGATGTCAGAATCATCTCACCACAAGTCAGCTACCGCCTTACGCTATGATGGTAAAAAAGCCCCGACTATTGTCGCCAAAGGGCATGGCCAGCTGGCAGCAGATATTATCGCCCTGGCCCGCGAACATGGAGTGCTGATCCATGAAGATAACGAACTGAACAGCTTACTCAGTAAAATGGAGCTGGGTGACAGCATTCCGCAAGAGCTTTATGTCGTGATCGCTGAGCTTATCGCGTTTTCTTATGTGTTACAGGGGAAATTTCCGGAAGACTGGCACAATATTCACCAGCGGATAGATTTGAAAACCTGATAACTACTCAGGTTTTTTTCTGTTGATGTAAATTAAATAGCAGTTCGGCTTCTGCCCGTGGTAATTCACATTCACGCATAATTTCTTCTAAATCTGCCCCAAGCTGTACCATTTTTGCCGCACGGCTATAGATTTTTGACTCCGGATCAATAAGTTCTAATGCCTGCTGTTTCTCGGCCAGCTCTGCCAGTTCAGCAGCCAGATGCTCCTGACGTGATTCAATCGCCAGCACCCGCTGTCCGACACCGATAATGCCTGAGCGTAACTCTTCTGTTTCAGTCTGATTCTGACCAAACTGCTGCTGGCTAAGCTCCAGCTGGCGGCTCAGGATCTGATATTGTTGTTGCTGCCGTTTCAGCTGCCGCTGTAACAACATATACACCAGTATCAGTAAAAGGCAGCTTATCACTGCCGGTAATCCGAACCACCACCACATTAGCCGCTATTCCCTATCAGATATGGCTGATTTCTTCCCACTCTTCATCGCTGAGTAATTTATTCAGATCAACCAGAATTAATAACTCCCCTTCCCGGTTTGATACGCCCTGAATAAAGCGGGCACTTTCATCTGTTCCTACATTCGGTGCAGTATCAATATCAGATTGTTTCAGATAAACCACTTCTGCCACGCTGTCTACCAGAATACCGATAACCTGTTTTTCAGCTTCAATAATAACAATACGGCTACTATCAGTTACTTCTCCTGTCGGTAAACCAAAACGGGCACGGGTGTCTATCACCGTTACCACATTACCGCGCAGGTTAATAATACCTAATACATAATCAGGTGAACCGGGTACCGGAGCAATTTCGGTATAACGCAGTACTTCCTGTACCTGCATTACATTAATGCCGTACGTTTCTTCCTGCAGCTTGAAGGTTACCCATTGTAATACTACATCAGCAGCATCTTTTTTATTGGCAGACTGCGCAGTTAGATTGCTCATATAAGCTCCTGTAAAATACTTCTGTCCGGCTACCGGCTGATATCAAGACCACGATTTAATAAATCTATCATAGCGTCAACATCAACCAGTACACACATATGTTTTTTAATTAAACCGGCCATCCAGGGACGTTTCCCTTCCGTTTCACGCCATTGCACTTCGTCTTGCTCCAATGCAACCGTGTTAATCAGGGTTTCGCAACTTAAACCCCAGTTACTGGTACCCAGCATAATAACATACTGGTAGTTCAGATTTTCAGCCAGCTGTGGATTATATTTTTCAGGCATAACCCAGCGGGCACTGTCCACTACATTGATTTTCTGATCACGGTACAGCATAACGCCTTTAAACCAGTCAGGCTTACCAAATAAAGTACTGGTATCCTGTATCTGATGTATACCACCAAGCTGCTTAAGCGGCACGGCAATAGTCAGCCCGGCGACACTGAAGAAAAGTGCCTGGAAACGCCCTTTTCTGTAATCTTTCAGTTCCGGTTTAACCTGGGTAACCGGAGCCTGTTTTACCACTTCAGGCACCACGGCCGGTGGTGTAACTGCAACGGGTACGGCTACCGGTTCAGCAGACTCAACCACTTTGCTGACCGGGGCTTTTACCTCAGTTACCGCTACCGGTTGTTCGGCAACAGAAGCCTGAGATAATAGCCGGTTTAATTCCCGCTTTTTGCTTTCATCAGTAAGCACGCGCTCTGCCGGTTCATCTTCTGTCAGCAGAGCGGTCAGATAATTGCGCATCACTTTCTGGCTTGCCAGCAAATTACTCATGATGTTGCTCCGCAGCAGGCTGCAGTAAATAAGTCAGTAACGTATTATAGGCAAATACACCCCGTGATGCCGGTGCGAAAACATTAGGCGGAGTTTGCGCCAGACTGGCATTACGAAATTGCGTATCAACAGGAACCACTGCTGACCAGACGCGATCCTGATATTTTGCTTTAAGTTCTTTATAGGCTTCCAGCGATGCTTTTGTTCTTTTATCGTACATCGTCGGAATAATCGTAAAGTTATATTCTTTCTGCTGCGTCGGACGCATCAGTGCCATAGTGGCAATCATCCGCTCCAGTCCTTTTAATGCCAGAAACTCCGTTTGTACCGGAATAAGAATCTGATCTGCTGCGGCAATGGCATTGACCATCAATACGCCCATTACCGGCGGACAATCCAGTAATACATAATCGTATTCATTTTTAATTTTTTGCAGCGCTTTTTTAAGGATCAGCCCCATACCGCCCTTGTTGCCTTCTGAGCGGTCCAGGGTCGCCAGTGCCATAGAGGCTGGTAATATATCCAGATTTGGCACGCCACTGGGACAGAGTGACTGTAAGATCTCTTCAGCTGTAATATTCTTTCCACGAATAAAGATATCATACACACTGACTTCAAGCTCTTCGGCATCGATACCGAAGTAATACGTCAGCGATGCATGAGGATCGGTATCAATCAGCAACACCCGATAGCCTCTGTTTGCCAGCAGACCTCCCAATGTTACTGTTGTTGTGGTTTTACCGACACCACCTTTCTGATTCGCAATAGTCCAAATAACCACTTCAGGGTTCCTGTTTTCTCTGAGGGACTGCATCAGGGTTATCCTGGCGGGTAGTAATTCGGATCCCGCCGCCCGGCAGTGCAATTACTCTTATGCTACCATCGTCCTGTGTAACCTGCTCCAGCTTTTGCTGTAACACTTCATTTTCTTCATCTTCAACCACTTCCGGCTCTGAAGGCTGATAGGCATATCGGGATACTGCTATCACCACTTTGCGATTTTCGGCCCGGCCCTGCGGATCATTATTTGACGTAGCCGGGTAATATTGACCAAAGCCTTCAATCGCCATCCGGTACGGAGATACCCCAAGGGTTTCCAGTAATCTTAATACCGATGTTGCCCGTGCTACTGACAATTCCCAGTTTGATGCAAAAAGCTCATTATTAATAGGTTGATCGTCAGTATAGCCACGCACCCGGAGATAATTATTTACCGGGTTGATCACCCGGGCAATTTCCATCAGCAACGTACGGGCTGAAGAGGTCGCCGTAGCACTACCGCTGGCAAACAATAATCCGCTGTTCAGTTCAATTACCAGCCAGTTCTCATCCCGCTGTAACTTTGCCACTCCTTGTTCCAGTAAATTGGCAATGGCCCGGGTCAGTTCTTCTTCAATAGAAATTAACGGGCTGCCCAGTTTCTGGCGGGTAACATCTGACAAGGTGCTGGCGTCTGCTACCAACTCAGGGCCTTTCGCCTCATCAAGCGAAGTTCCGTAACTACTGAACTCACTTTGTGGTGTATTATGTGTAAGTAAATCCTCACCTTTCACACCGGTACCAGACGCATCAGGTTTATCAAAAATACGGGTCAGGCTGTCAGTTAATACACTGAATTTTTCTTCTTTTACTATTGCCAGTGCATAAAGTACAACAAAAAGAGCAAACATCAGCGTCATATAATCAGCATAGGAAACCAGCCAGCGATCCAGCTGTTCTTCTTCCACATGCTGATGTCGACGCTTATGTCGGTACATACTGTTACCCTGGATGGTAAGCTGCCAGCTTACGTTCAATATTGCGCGGGTTTTCGCCGTGCGCGATAGAAACAAGCCCTTCAATAATCAGTTCGTAATACAAAGTACGCTGATGAACGATGCTTTTCAGTTTATTGCCAACAGGTATAAATAACAGGTTAGCAAAGCCCACGCCATAAATAGTGGCAACAAAGGCAGTGGCGATACCCAGACCTAATTGCTCAGGATCAGAAATTCCCGACATCGCCTGTATCAACCCGAGTACAGCACCGATAATACCGATAGTGGGGCTGTATCCCCCCATAGCATCAAAAATACGGGCGGCACGTAATAAACGTTCACGCTCAAGGGTAAGTTCCGCATCCAGCGTGTCCTGCAATACATGAGGCTCAACACCATCAACCAGCAAATTCAGTCCCCGGTGTAAAAAACGATCATTTTCCTGTAACGCATCATCTTCCAGTGCCAGAAAACCATGAGTACGGGCGGCATGACTCCAGTTGACAACACGGGCCGCTGTAGGTGTGATCGGCAGATAAGGCGGTTTTACAACCCAGGGTAAAATAGCCAGCCCCTGCCGGAACTGTATAAATGGCGTTTGCAGCATTACGGCACCTACAGTTCCGCCAATTACAATAATAAAAGCAGGTAAATGCAATAAAGTGGATAATGCACCACCTTCCAGCATAAACCCACCGGCAACAGCCAGTACTGCGAGCAGAAAACCAACCAGTGCCAGTTTATCCATCCGTGATTTCCGTAATTAAGTGTCCGGCAACGTCTGCCAGCCCAACTTCAAGATCCATCAGCCCTGCGGCGGCAATTGCCTGCGGCATACCGTAAACAACACAACTTGCTTCATCCTGAGCCCATACCCTGGCACCATATTGCTTCAGTAAACGTGCGCCTTCGCGGCCATCAGACCCCATACCGGTCAGCACGATAGCCAGTACTTTGTCACTGAATACTTTCGCCGCCGTGGCAAAGGTAATATCAACACTGGGTTTAAAGGTAATGCGCGGAGAATCATCTTCCTTAATACGCAGCTTGGCCTGGCTTTCACTGCCATCAATCAGCATCTGTTTCCCGCCGGGAGCAAGATAAGCCACGCCGGGTTTCAGTACATCGTTATCAACAGCTTCCCGCACTTCGATTTTAGACAACGAATTAAGACGCTGCGCAAAAGCACCGGTAAAAGCGGCAGGCATATGCTGAATAAGTACAATCGGTAACGGAAAATCTGCCGGTAAAGCAGTAATAATACGCTGTAAGGCAACCGGGCCACCGGTAGAAGTACCAATCGCCACCAGTTTATAATGCTTGCCTGTAGCGCGGTAAGGCGCATTAGAGCGTGGTGTCTCTTCCCGCTCTGTCAGTTTGGGCCGCTCAAAATTACTGCGGGTTAATGCCGGCCGTTCTGCCAGCCTGGCACCAGCCAGAGGGTTGCTGCTAAGCGGTGCCCGGCTGTGAGGCCGTTTTCTGGCAACAGCTTTCACCCGCTGTTGCAATAAACTGATAGCTTCTTCTTTATCCCGGGCAATGTCTTCAAATTTTTTCGGCAGAAAATCAACCGCACCGGCTTCCAGTGCATCCAGAGTTGATTTGGCACCTTCATGGGTTAAAGAAGAAAACATCAGAATAGCGGTACGCTGCTGCTTCATAATTTCGCGGACAGCAGAAATGCCATCCATTACCGGCATTTCCACGTCCATGGTAATAACATCAGGTTGCAGCGCCAGCGCTTTCTCTACTGCTTCCTGACCATTATTTGCTGTGTCAATAACGTTAATTTCCGGGTCTTTCGCCAGAATTTCGGTTAAGCGACGACGGAAGAAACTTGAGTCATCAACAATCAGCACCCTTATTGACATGCAATGTCCTCTTACGCGATCAGTTCGTTAAAACGATCAAACTTGATTTTTGACTTACCGGCATAATGTTTCAGTAAGTTAGGAACATCCAGAATCAGTGCAATGCCACCATCGGAAGTAATTGTTGCCCCCGCCATGCCAGGAGTTCCCTGTAACAGGCTGTCCAGTGGTTTAATAACGACTTCTTCCTGCCCAATCAATGAATCCACCACAAAGCCAACCTGCTGTGTGCCGATTTGCACAATCACAACGTGCCCCTGTTCACGCCGCAATTTTTTGTTGGAGCCTTTAACCAGCCAATGCTCCAGATAAAACAGCGGAATGGCTTTATTACGAACCACTATGGTCAGCTGACCATCAACAATATTGGTTTTCGCCAGATCAAGGTGGAATATTTCATTAACCCCGGCCAGTGGCAGGGCAAATGTCTGCTTACCAACCACTACCATCAGCGTCGGCAGAATAGCCAGTGTTAACGGTACTTTAATTTCCAGCAAAGTACCCTGCCCAAGCTTCGAGTGAATATGCACTGTACCATTGAGCTGACTGATTTTGGTTTTAACAACATCCATTCCCACACCACGACCGGAGATGTCGGAAATTTGTTCTTTGGTTGAGAAACCCGGAGCAAAAATCAGGTTAAATGCTTCAGAATCTGACATTCTGGCAGCAGCATCTGTATCCAGAATGCCACGTTTAATCGCAATGCCTTTCAGCTTTTCAGGATCCATACCTGCACCATCATCATGGATGGTCAGCAAAATATGATCCCCAGCCTGTGCGGCAGCCAGTTTTACGGTACCGGTACGGGGTTTACCGGCGTTCTGGCGAACATCCGGCAATTCAATACCATGATCAACAGAGTTACGCACCAGGTGCACCAGAGGATCAGCCAGCGCTTCGACCAGGTTTTTATCCAGATCGGTTTCTTCCCCTTCCAGTTCCAGATTAATATCTTTCTGTAATGAGCGGGCCAAATCTCTTACTACCCGTGGGAAGCGTCCGAATACTTTCTTAATAGGCTGCATCCGGGTTTTCATTACCGCACCCTGAATATCCGCCGTCACCACATCCAGATTAGAAATAACTTTGTTCATTTCTTCATTCTGGGTAGAACCTGATAAGCTGACCAGCCGGTTACGTACCAGCACCAGTTCACCCACCATGTTCATAATCTGATCAAGGCGTTTGGTATCAACCCTGACGGTTGTTTCCTGCTGGGAAGCCGCTGCAGCTCCCGTTTTATCTGCTACGGGAATAACCTTATCAGGTGCAGCCTTAACCGCAGCTACCGCCGCTTTAGGTGCAGGCTGAGGTGCTGCAGCCGCAGTTGTGGTTGCAGCAGCAGGTGTCACGGCCGGGCCACGACCTTGTCCATGCAACTCATCCAGTAATGCTTCAAATTCATCATCGCTGATTTCATCACCGGCCGCAGCAGGCTTGGATTTAGACTTACCTTTAGTAGCAGCAGTTTCTGCTTTTGGCGTACTGGCAGGTTTATCCGGTTTTGCTGCCGGTTGCTGTACCGAAGCAGGAATAAATGAGCCACTGCCATGTAACTGATCCAGAATAGCTTCAAATTCATCGTCTGTAATATCTTCTTCGCTGTCAGAAACTGCCGTAACCTGAGCCGATTCGAGTTGTCCGGGAGCAGCATTTTTGCCATGCAGCTCATCCAGCAGACTTTCAAATTCATCTTCGGTAATTTCATCAATTGAAGCAGCAGATGCTACCGGTCCCGGTGTGCTGATTTCTGCAACCGGCGGCTGGATAACAGGTTCGGCCTGATGAGTGACTTCTTCATCAGTCTGAGGCTCACTATAATGATGGAGCGCATCCAGTAACGAAGGTTCTGCCGGGGTCAGTGGCTGATGGTTTTGTACCTCAGCAAACATAGAATTGACAGTATCAAGCGCCTGTAAAATAACATCCATCAATTCCGGTGTAACACGGCGCTTGCCAGTACGCAGAATATCAAAGACGTTTTCCGCGCCATGACAGGCATCAACCAGCTCTGTCAGCGACAAAAAGCCAGCACCACCTTTTACTGTGTGAAAACCGCGGAAAATAGCATTAAGCAGATTTGCATCGTCAGGATTATTTTCTAATTCAACCAGTTGTTCCTGCAATAACTCGAGGATCTCACCCGCTTCAACCAGGAAGTCCTGTAAAATATCCTCATCCATATCAAAGCTCATGCTCAGACACCTCTGTTAAAAACCTAAACTGGATAATAAATCGTCAACGTCATCCTGACCGGTTACCACATCACTACGGCTGGCTGCGTCAATGATTGGTCCTTCAGCTTCATTTGAAGCTATGGCTTTACGACTAACAGTTTTACTTTCAGGTAATGCGACATTAGTCTGGCCGAACGCCGTCAGCAGACCAATAAGACCATTTTCAACTTCCCGTACCAATTCGATTACCCGGCGCAGGATCTGGCCGGTTAAGTCCTGATAATCCTGAGCCATCAGGACATCGGTAAGCAATGAGTTTAGTGTGCCCGAATCATCACTGGCCTGGTGCAGAAAACCATTCAGGTTATGGCACAGCTGTTTAAATTCTCCGATTTTCAGATCGCGGCTCATCAGTTTTTGCCATTCAGGCAAAACTCCTGCCAGATTCTGAGATAACTTATCAGCTATTGGCAGACACGACTCTACAGCATCCATCGTTCTGTTTGCTGCCTGTTCAGTCATGTCTATAACGTGATTCAGTCTTTTCTTGGCGTCCGGAATATCTTCTTCCAGCAAGCTGTTGATAGAGGAATCGAACTGAAAGTTTTTCAGGGAATCATGCAATTGCCGGGTAAGTTTTCCTACTTCGGCAAATAGCTCGGAGGAACCTGGTACAGCAATTTGCTGTACCAGTTGATTTGCTGCCTCGTGCTCTCCCATTTCCAAAAGCTGCACGAGTTCTTGTGCTTGTTGCAGAGAAATCACAGGTGCCGTAATTCCAGACATGGCATCGCTCCTTTGTCAGTTACGGGTTATCCTATACGCTCAAATACTTTTGTTAACTTCTCTTCCAGAGTGGCAGCAGTAAAAGGTTTAACAATATAGCCGTTAACGCCGGCCTGAGCCGCGGCAATAATTTGTTCTTTTTTGGCTTCGGCAGTTACCATCAGCACAGGAATATGCTTCAGTTTGGCATCAGCCCGGATAGCTTTCAGCAGGTCAATGCCCTGCATTCCCGGCATATTCCAGTCAGTTACCACAAAATCGAAACCACCACTTTGCAGCATTGGCAATGCAGTACTGCCATCATCTGCTTCCGACACATTCGTAAAGCCCAGATCCCGTAACAGGTTTTTTATAATACGTCTCATGGTTGAAAAGTCGTCTACCACAAGAATTTTCATGTTCTTATCCAAAATCCCCTCCGACGAGATAGTGTTATCTCAGAATACATTTACAACCAATCCTGCATTCTGGCTTTTAACCTGACCAGTGCCTGACTATGGATTTGACTTACCCGGGATTCGCTGACATCCAGCACAGCCCCGATCTCTTTCAGATTAAGTTCGTCATTATAATACAGTGAAAGCACTAAAGCTTCACGTTCAGGCAAACTGCCGATGGTTTTTACCAGTGACTGATGGAAAGCATCATTAGCCTGTGATTCGTATAAATCATCACAATCTCTGTCAGCCGATGTCACCAGTACATCTTCAGATATACCCAAGTCTTCGATACCAATCAGCCTGCCGCTGCTGATATCTGTCAGCATATGATGATACTCCTCCAAAGATATATCAAGTTTTTCAGCAACTTCAATATCTTTGATATCACGTCCGAGTATTGCTTCAAGCTCTGCAATCGTTTCTGCAATCAATCTGGCGTTACGGTGTACCGATCTTGGTGTCCAGTCACCACGTCGCATTTCATCCAGCATAGCACCGCGGATCCGGATACCGGCAAAAGTTTCAAAACTTGCACCTTTGCTGCCATCAAAATTCTTTGCCGCTTCGATCAGTCCAATCATGCCGGACTGAATCAAATCTTCTACCAGTACACTGGCAGGCAAACGGGCCATTAAATGGTAAGCAATACGTTTAACCAATGGAGCGTGTCGTTCGACCAGCTGTTGCATCTGGTCTATTCCACCATATGCGGCTAGTTTGCTGTTCACACTGAACCTCTATCAGTTCTGGGTTGCACCAGTTGTTCCAGAAAAAACTCCAGATGTCCTGAAGCATTCTCAGGAACCGGCCATTTAACAGCTTTTAAAGCCAGACTCTGAATGGCAATACTGGCAGGGGTTTTCGGAAAAGCATCCACAAAACCTTTCTGTTTTCTGGCGGCTTTACGAACACTTTCATCATAGGGAATAGTCGTAACCAGTTCCAGACTGACATCCAGAAACCGATCAGTCACCCGGGTTAATTTGGTAAACAGTTCCTGCCCTTCACGGGAACTACGTACCATATTGGCCACTATTTTAAATTTCTCCACGCCGTGATCCCGGCTGAGAATTTTCATCAGCGCATAAGCATCCGTAATTGAAGATGGCTCATCACATACGACAACCAGCACATCCTGGGAAGCACGCGAAAAACTCAGCACCATATCGGAAATACCAGCCGCAGTATCTACCAGTAAAACGTCTATCGGGGTTTTCAGTTCGCTGAAAGCCCGGATTAACCCTGCGTGCTCGGCCGGAGCCAGCTCTGTCATATTCTGGGAACCGGAAGTGGCAGGAATAATTTTAATGCCCATCGGGCCGTTGATAATAATTTCATCCAGTTCGGCTTCGCCGCTCAGAACATGAGACAGATTTTTTTCTACCCGTAACCCGAGCATAACATCGCAATTTGCCAGCCCTAAATCGGCGTCCAGTACCAGCACCCGTTTTCCCAGCTGGGATAAGGCCATAGCAAGGTTAAGGGTGATATTGGTTTTACCCACCCCGCCTTTACCGCCGGTAACTGAAATGACTTTTACCATCTGTTTATTCATTCTTCTCAGGCCACTGGCTTGATCTTCTGTTATTTCATCACTGTGCATAGGTCCCTTCCACCCGGGACAAATCATTCTGATACCACTGATGTCCCGTACTACTTTGTGCTATACGTAATTCTTCTGCCTGCTGCACCAGTGCTTTTGCCTCAGCAACCAATAAATCTTCCGGCACTCGCTGGCCATTGGTCAGGTAGCTGACAGGTAATGCATTCTGGATAGCGACATTAATTACTTCACCTAAGCTTAAACACTCATCAAGTTTAGTGAAAATACAACCGGATAAAGGGATCCGTTTGAAATGTGCGACACTCTCTTGCATAACTCTAGCTTGCGCTGTTGCAGACAATACCAGATAACTTTTTATTTTGACACGGGAATTATGCACCAAAGTTGCAAGTTTTTCAGTAAGCTGTAAATCACGCTGACTCATACCTGCCGTGTCAATCAGAATAAGTTTGCGCTGTTGCAGCTGATTTAGCAATATTGCCAGCTCTTCACTGTTTTTAGCCTGTTTAACCGGACAGCCGATAATACGCCCAAACGTTGCAAGTTGTTCAAAAGCCCCGATACGGTAAGAATCGGTAGTAATCAGTGCAACCTGATCTGCACCATGACGTTTGGCAAATTCAGCGGCCAGCTTAGCAACCGTGGTGGTTTTACCAACGCCGGTAGGCCCCACCAGCGCGACAATGCCACCACGCCGTAAAATATCGTCATTAGATGTACTCAGTTGCCCGGCCAGTAACTCCAGCGCGGCATCCCACGCATCTGTAACATTCAGATCTTCAGGCATAAAGCAGGCAAGCTGATCGGCAACCTGTTCGGATAATCCCATCTGTTGCAGGTTTTCAATCACCAGAGCCCGGACCGGTTCACGCCGGGCCAGATCCTGCCACATTAAACCAGATACCTGATGTTGCAGTAACTGACGCATTGACAGCATTTCATTACGCATCGCATCCAGTTGCTGCTGCATCAATTTAGCCTGCTGTTCCTGTTGCCGGGTTAATTCATTTAACTGCTGGGTATTTGCGCCGGAAGTTTGACGCTCAAAAGCGGCAGCCGGTTTTACCGCCATTTCAGGTACGATCTGAGATTCAGCCGCAACAGCTGTTTTCTGCTGTTTAAGCATTTGTCTGGCCAGCAGTGCTTTTAATGAGTCGGCCGGAGCCGCCGCCTGTTCAGCATCGTCATCGACGGTAACATGCAAGCGTGATGGCGCTCTTGTTGCCGGAGCCTGAGGCTTGGTATTTTTACTTTCTGTGCCATCAGGATCGATAGCTGCCACAATTTCGACACCACCGGCCACTTTCTTATTGGATAAAATAATTGCATCCGGTCCCAGGAATTCTTTCACCTCAGTTAAGGCGCTACGCATATCTTTAGCAACGAAGCGTTTGATTTTCATGGGTTATCTCCTAATTAGACTGGCCAATCACACTGACAATACGAATTTGTTTATCATCAGGGATTTCCTGATACGACAATACACGTAATCCTGGTATGGTGTACTTCACGAATCGTGCCATAACTGAGCGTAAAATTCCTGACGTCAGTAATACTGCTGTTTCACCACTTAATTCCTGATTACGATGAGCCTCTGTCAGTGACTGCTGTATTCTTTCCGCCAGCCCGGGTTCAATACCCGCGCCATCATTACCCGCCGCCTGCATTGACTGATGCAGCATTTGCTCAAGTTCCGGTGCAAAAGTAATTACCGGTATTTCAGTCTGCCCGCCGGCAACTTCCTGAACAATCAGCCGGCGCAGGGCAATACGGCAGGCCGCCGTCAGTACATCCACATCCTGGCTTCTCACGCCATATTCAACCAGCGTCTGCACAATGGTACGCATATCACGGATCGGAACGCCTTCCTGCAGCAGATTCTGCAGTACTTTAACGACGGTGGTCAGTGGCAATGTATCCGGCACCAGCCCTTCAACCAGCTTAGGCGAGCTTTTCGCCAGCATATCCAGCAAGTTCTGCACTTCTTCATGCCCCAGCAAAGTTGCCGCATGGTTAGTCAGGATCTGACTCAGATGGGTGGCAACAACCGTTGCAGCATCCACTACGGTATACCCCAGCGTCTGGGCATGCTCACGCTGATCCTTGGCAATCCATACCGCTTCCAGGCCAAAGGCCGGATCTTTGGTTGCAATACCTTTGACAGTACCAAATACCTGGCCGGGATTGATTGCCAGCTCATTATCGTGGCGTAATTCTGACGAACCACTGGTCACCCCCATCAGGGTTACCCGGTAGCTGTTTGGCTCCAGATCAAGGTTATCCCGGATATGTACCGGCGGGACCAGAAAGCCAAGTTCCTGCGAAAGTTTTTTACGGACCCCTTTAATCCGGTTTAACAATTCTCCGCCCTGAGATTTATCCACCAGCGGAATTAACCGGTAACCGACTTCAAGCCCGATAGTATCAACGCCCTGTACATCATCCCAGCCAATTTCTTTGACCGGTTGCTCGGCCGGAGCCAAATCCTGGGTATGTTTAACCAGCTCGGTTTTAGGTTGTTTTTCCCGGTGATGCAGTAAATAGCCGATACCACCAACCAGCGCACCTAAAGACAAAAAGGCAAAGTGCGGCATTCCGGGAACCAGACCGATAATAATCAGAATACCGCAGGCCACAAACAGGATTTGTTTATTTCCCATTTGTAAAGACATCTGCTGCCCCATATTTTCCGCTTTTTTCTCGCGGGTAATAATGATAGCAGCACCGATAGACAGCAATAACGCCGGAATTTGCGCCACCAGACCATCACCGATGGTCAGTAAAGTATAAATTTCGATGGCTTCGCCAAAACTTAATCCGTGCTGGATCATACCGATGAAAAAGCCACCGATCAGCCCGACCACCATGATGATGATACAGGCGATAGCATCACCTTTTACAAACTTACTGGCACCATCCATTGAGCCATAAAAATCAGCTTCACTGGTCACTTCTGCCCGCCGCTCACGGGCCTCTTCCTGGGTAATCAGCCCGGAATTCAGATCCGCATCGATTGCCATCTGTTTACCTGGCATCGCATCCAGGGTAAAACGGGCTGTTACCTCGGCGATACGACCCGCACCTTTAGTAATTACCACAAAGTTAATAATTACCAGAATAACAAACACCACTAAACCGACAGCATAGTTACCACCGATGACCACTGAACCAAACGCTTCAATGACCTTACCTGCCGCATCACTGCCATTGTGCCCTTCCAGTAATACCACCCGGGTACTGGCAACGTTAAGCCCCAGCCGCAGAATCGTTGCTACCAGCAATACGCTCGGAAACAGGCTGAAATCCAGCGGTTTCAGGCTGTAAATACACACCAGCAAAATAACCAGAGCCAGGGCAATGTTAAAGGTAAACAAAATATCCAGTAATATTGGCGGCAGGGGTAACACTACCATAGACAAAGCCGCCAGAATGAGCACCGGAGCACCAAACCCTTTGATAAAAGCGAGCTTGCTGCGATCAAACTGACGGAAATAACTGACTAACTGCATGGCTTACCTGACAAAAAATTGGCTTACTGTCAGGTATTCAGCAAAAAGTGTTCCACATTCCTTTAACAGTAAAATTAATGTCTGAACTCGTCAGGGATCGGCAAGTCTCTGGCCAGTGCTTTTGGCCGGCTACCTCTGCCCTTACGGTACATATTCAGCTGATAAACATAGGCCAGCACCTGAGCTACCGCAGCAAACAGCTGTTCAGGGATAGGATGATCCAGCTCTGTGGTGTGATAGACCGAGCGGGCTAATGCCGGTGATTCAATGACAGGAACTTTATGCTCTGTCGCTATTTTTCTGATATGCAGCGCGACTTCGTCAACCCCTTTAGCCACCACTACCGGTGCCCGGAATTTACCCTGTTCATATTTCAGGGCCACTGCATAGTGAGTCGGGTTAGTTACAATAACATCAGCTTTCGGCACTTCCTGCATCATCCGCTTCATTGACATCTGCATCTGGATGCGGCGGATACGGGCCTTGATTTCCGGGTTACCTTCAGAATTTTTATGTTCGTCTTTAATTTCCTGCAAAGACATTTTCAGCTGTTTAATATGGTTCCACTTCTGGTAAGGCGCATCCACCGCGGCAATAATAATCACGCTGGCAGCCAGTCCCATAAACAGCCATGCCAGAAAATACATTGCCGATTCAATGTTATCAGGTTCACTCATCAGCGATAACGACATAATATCGAAGAAGAACGCCCGCAACAGCAGGTAGGCAACTCCGGCGACTACCACAACTTTCAGGATACTTTTTATCAGCTCTACCAAAGCCTGCAGACCAAACATTCGTTTCAGGCCTTTCAGCGGGCTCATTTTACTGAGTTTGGGGCCAGCAGCCTGCCAGCTGAAATTAAAACCACCCAGCAGAATATTGCCGACAAATGCAGCAATTAAGATCACAAAGAAAATACCCGCCATCGGTGCCAGCAGTTCTTTACCAACGCCGGCCCAGGCAGTAAACATGGAATTAGTTTCGAAAATATCTTTGTAATTCAGCTGCATCATGCGCTGGCCAATGGTTAAAACTGCCAGCGCCAGCATTTTGCCAAACATCAGAATAGCGGCAGCACTGCCAATCAGCACAATAGCAGTACCTAAATCTTTAGAGCGGGCTATCTGCCCTTTTTCCGCTGCGTCCTGCAGCTTCTTGGGGGTGGGCTGTTCGGTCTTTTCGGCGCTTTCATCTGCCATTGCAGTGCCCTCCGCTTAACAGCCAATCAGCCGGCAGCTGTAATCAACCACATGCTGCCACTGTTTATCATAGTGAAATAAAAAGGTATCCATCGTTAACCACAGAATCAGCAAACCTGCCAGCATCGTGATCGGGAAACCAATAGAAAAAACGTTAAGCTGCGGGGCGGCTCTGGTCATAATACCAAATGACAGATTGACCACCAGCATTGATACAATAGGTGCCAGGGCAATTGCCAGCGCCGTTGCAAACATCCAGCCACCAAATTCAACCACAGTCTGGTAATGTGTAACATCCCACCAGCTATCGGTAACCGGCAGCGTTTCAAAACTGAATACCAGCATCTGAATCATAATCAGGTGTCCGTCAAACACCCAGAACAATAACGTTGCCAGAATCAGGTAAAACTGGCCGATAGCCGGAACGTTGACGCCACTTGCCGGATCAACCATAGATGCAAATGCCAGCCCGGTCTGGCTTGCCAGTAACTGCCCGGCGACCACGAAAGTGGTAATAAACATCAATGAAATAAATCCGAGGGCAAAACCAATCAGCAGTTGCTGGGTAACCTGTAAAACCATGCCAAGCGACATCAGATCCGTATTCGGTACCGGTGGCAGGGTTGGCATAATAATCAGCGTAATCATGACGACCAGTGCCGTTTTAATACGCATAGGTACGTTACGCACCCCAATACCGGCCATAATCATCAGCATGCCAGTCACTCTGCAAAGCGGCAGCAGATAATCTGCTATTGCCTGCATCAGCACACTAAGCGGAAATTCCATCAGCTAACCACCGTGGGAATACTCAGGATCAGTTCATTGGTGTAATCCATGATTACCCTGGTAAACCAGTGGCCACCGAAAATCAGGGCCAGCAAGGTTACAATCAACCTTGGCAGAAAGCTCAGAGTTTGCTCATTGATTGAGGTTGCCGCCTGAAAAATGGCAACCAGCAAACCAACAAATAACGATGGCAGAATAATGGCGCTGACCAGCAGAATCACAATAAATAATGCGTCACGCAGTATATCTACAAAGACCTCGGGGCTCATGTTCCCACCCCGTAACTGGTTGCCAGCGTCCCCATAACCAGTATCCAGCCATCTACCAGAACAAACATCATCAGCTTAAACGGCAGTGAAATAATCATCGGCGACAGCATCATCATACCCATTGCCATTAATACGCTGGCCACCACCAGATCGATAATCAGAAACGGGATAAACAACATAAAACCAATCTGAAAAGCGGTTTTCAGTTCGCTGGTAATAAATGCCGGAATAACGACGGTTATTGGATAGTCCAGAGGTTCAGCCGCAACTTCTAACCCGGCAATCTGGGCAAAAGTATCCAGATCTTTTACCCGGGTCTGGTGCAGCATAAAGGCTTTTATCGGCACTATAGCGGCGTCCAGCGCCTGTACCGGGGTTATTTCTTCACTGAGGTAAGGCTGAATCGCTGTTTCATTAATATCGTTAAATACCGGTGCCATAATGAAGAAGGTAAGAAACAGTGCCACACCAATCAGCACCTGATTAGAGGGAGACTGTTGTAAGCCAATGGCCTGACGCAAAATAGCCAGCACCACAATAATCCGGGTAAAACTGGTCATCATAATGACCATCGCAGGAATGAAACTCAGCGCGGTCATCAGCGCCAGTACCTGCAGCGTTACACTGTATTGCTGGGAACCATCACTGTTTGTCGTAACAGTTACCGCAGATAAGGCACCATTATCGGCAAAAACCGCCGGACTTAGTAATAACACCAGCAACACACACAACAGTCGCAACATAAAAAAGTCTATTTTTTAAGTAAAGATTGCAGGTGTGTATGAAAGTCTGATGCCAACTTTTCTTCCGGGAGAGGATTTTCCAGTTCAAACAGGAAATTTATGCTTTGTGCTGTTACCCCAAGAACCCGCTGTTTTCCTTGCATTTCAACAACTAACAGGCGTTCCCGCTGCCCAAGAGGTACGGCACAAATTATTTTTACATGACGGTTGCCAGGCAATCTGGCTGTCAATTTTTTGAATGCCCATGCCAGCATTAATACCACGACAATAACTATCGCCAGAGAAATGACCATATTGCTCAGCGACAATTCTCCGGCTGGCCGCGATTTTATCTCAGGCGCAGCTACCGTATTTTTATCCGGCGTAACCACCGCCTGCTCACTATCCTGCGGTGTGTTTTCGTCTGCTGTCTGGGCAACGGCAACGATACTACCGGCGAACAGGAGCACCACAAACAGGAAATACTTTAACCATTGCTGCATTAACGTAACTTCTTAATACGCTCGATCTGGCTGATAACATCTGTCAGCCGGATACCAAATTTATCGTTCACCACGACGACTTCGCCATGAGCTATCAGTGTACCGTTAACCAGTACGTCCAGCGGTTCTCCGGCAACACGTTCCAGCTCGACTACCGAGCCCTGATTCAGTTGCAGTAAATTGCGGATACTGATTTTCGCCCGGCCAACTTCCATTGAAATAGTAACCGGAATATCCAGAATAGTGTCCAGCTTACGTTTTTCATCTGCGGTAAGCGGCTTTTTATCATCCTGTAACTCTTCCAGTTCAACAGCTTCAATATTATCGCTGTCAGCTTCAGCCATCGCAGCTGCCCATTCATCCATAGTTTCTTTATCGTCTGCCATTATCTGCTACCTTTTTCCCGATCCAGAAAACTGAGATCAGCTTCTAATTCTGAAATATCAGCATCGCCATCCAGACGACGCCCACCTTTGGTAAATACATGCATCTCTGATTTTACCGATTCAGGCCGCTTAATTTTTTCAACAATTTTCAGTGCCACGTTATCTCTTGAACGCCCCATCTTCGCCCGGTAGGTCGGTAAATCTTCAATCAGTACCGTAATGTGTTCAGGAATTTCTATCGGGATAATATCACCGGCTTTCAGTTCCATCACTTCCCGTAATGTCAGATCTACATCCATCATTCTGGTTGTGAGATCGACTTTTACATCCATTATTTCGTCACGGACCGCCTTACTCCAGCGCAAATCGGTATCTTCTTTATCACTCTGTACCCCGGCATCAAGCAACTCGCGGATAGGTTCCAGCATGGAATAAGGTAATGCGACGTGGAAATCGCCTCCACCGCCGTCCAGTTCGATATGGAAAGAACTGATGACCACCACTTCTGTCGGGCTGACAATATTCGCCATTGCCGGGTTTACTTCGGAATCCAGATATTCAAAGGACACATCCATTACCGGTGCCCAGGCTTCTTTATAGTCTTCAAAAATCAGCTTCAGCAGCATCTGAATAATACGCCGCTCGGTAGGGGTAAATTCCCGGCCTTCAATTTTGGCATGATAACGCCCGTCGCCACCAAAGAAGTTATCTACCAGAATAAATACCAGACGGGCTTCCATAGTGATAAGCCCCGTACCTTTTAGCGGGCGGAAGCGCACCATATTCAGGCTGGTCGGTACAAACAGCGTATGTACATATTCGCCAAACTTGATCATCTGCACACCGTTAATTGACACTTCGGCAGTGCGGCGCATCATATTAAACAGGCTTATCCGCATATGGCGGGCAAAACGCTCATTAACCATTTCAAGCGTAGGCATCCGGCCACGGACAATACGATCCTGCGACGAAAAATCATATTCCATCGCGGATCTGCCCTGTCTGTCGCCAGAGTCATCTATTTCTTCTTCTTCGACGTCATCAACCCCGTGTAACAGGGCATCAATTTCGTCTTGTGACAGTAAATCAGTCACGGCTGCTCACTCTTTTATTGCATTACAAACTGGGTGAATAATACTTCTTCCACCACCACGGTATTTACAACACTAATCAGCGACTGTTGCAAATCGCTCAGGGCTTTATTCTTCAAAGCATCCCGGCCTGCTACAGTAGCCAGTTCGTCAGCATTGGCGCTACTGAATGTTTTCAGCAGACTGCTCTCTATCAGCGGAATATGCCGTTTGGCAATAGTATCGTTATTGGTGCCCCGTACCAGTAGCTGCACTTTAATCTGCACCATGCGATCTCTAGCTGTACCGGGAATATTAAACACAAAAGGCCGGGGTAACGGTACATAAAGCGCATCACCGTAAGCGGCAGCATTCTGAGTTTCCTCAGTAGCTGCCTGACTGGCTGCAGGTGTCGCCGGCTTTCCGCCGGCAAACAGGAAATACCCGGCTACAACGGCTACGACTACGGCTGCTGTAACAATAATAATGATACGGGTATTTTTCTTACCCTTACCATCAACAATTTCCAGATCTTTCTCTGCTGCCATGCCTGCTCCGCTATTTTGTGCTGTTTATGCTGTCACTGGCTGTTATTATGCTCACCAGTGGCAGGCAAAGTAAATCATCCCACCGGATTTTCAGCTATTCGGCCAAAGCCTGCCGGCCTTACGCATAATAATCCACCAGCCGATCCGTCAGTTTTACATCCAGTTGTACCGGTGTTGAAAGCTCCTCTTCTGTACCTTTCATATCACCTTGCCCGGATGAAAAACCACGATTGCCCTGCGCCTGTTGCTGATGCTGCTGTTGTTGCTGCACCTGCCCTTCAGCCAGCTGAATGCCCTGCTGTTGCAACAGCTCACGTAATTTTGGTAATTGCTGTTCCAGTAACTCTTTTGCCTGAGGCTGCTGCACAATAAATTGCACTGATGCCTGATCCTGCTGCATATTTATTTTAATCTGCATCTGCCCAAGTTCTGCCGGATCCAGCCGGATTTCGGCAATCTGAATATTCTGCCGTACCATCAGGTTTACCCGTTCTCTTAACTGGCCCGCGGCATCCTGTTGTAACAGGTTAAGGCTTTGCTTCAGCTGCTCTGCCAGATTTTTAGGCGGCTCTGTTGCAACAGTACTGTTTGTCTGAAGCTGTGACTGTGCAGCCGACAGTGTACCCGCAAAACTGTTTTCAGGGCGCAGGTTATTCGATGGTGGTACAGGCTCTGCGGCTTTAGTCAGCGAAGCCATGTTCTGCTGGCTGTTGCTGTCAGAATCTGTTTTGCCCTGACTATCAGCAGTACTTTTTACGGCACTATCAATACTGCCTGCTGCTGTAGCATGGCCTGCCTTTCGGGCAGATTTTGCCGGTGTTTCGTCAGCGTCAGCTGTTTGTGCCTGGGGTTTAAGCCCTGCTGTTTTAGCCTGCGACGAGGCTGCAACCGCAGCAGCCGGACCGGGTTCGGCATTATCATCCTGCGCGATCACTGCTGCAGACTTTTCTGTTACTGCCTGCTCGGTCTTGCCGGTTACAGCCTCAGCCATATCCTGTTCCGGCGAACCGGCTGCCGCTATCGCAACCGGCGGCTTCGCTGTATCTGCATCTATATCTGTTATAAGGTTATCAACTGCTGAGGTATTTTTTGCCGCCTGCTGGCCGGTGGCCACCTGCTCTGCGTTGTCTGTTAACCCAGCTTGTCCGTCGGTGTCATCCGGCACCTCAGTCGCTATCAGTGTTTCCGGTTGATTACCCGCCAGCAGTTCGCCGTTTAATACGGCCTCTGTAAGTTCAGGGCTATCAGTCAGGGCAGTATCAGCCAGCTCTGATTCACTGTCAGTATCCTGCTCTGTGGTATTTCTGAATTGCCAGTGTACGTCTGTTTGCCCGGCCTGCGAAATCAACCCCAGTAATTGCTGGGCAAGTTCACTGTCAGCTTCCGGCAACATTTCATCTGCCTGTGGCAGCTGTCCGGCTTTGCTTTTCGGATTCAGGGATTGCTGCATAGCAGATAGTAAAGCGGCAGGATTTTTCCGCTTGTTTTCAGAACCAGAAAGGCCATTCAGCATCTGACTGAACTGGCTGTCTTCGGTTAGGTCACCGATATCCTGCGCTTCACCAGCTACCGGGGACATCATGGCTTTTTCTGCAACAGTGGCGCCATTACCGGTCAGCAGTAACGAAAAGGATAAGCTGTCTGTCATCAATATCTCCTGCCAATCGTTTTAATGGCATTGTGAGCCGGTGGTGTTTCGGGTAATACCGGCATATCGCCGGACACTGCTGTTACTTTTGATTATTCACGGCTTTGCGTTTAAACATTCAATAATCAGGCCAGTTTTAAAGCTGCCAGCCTAAACATCATCATATTGCTGCTCAGTACGCTTACGCATAAACTGCTGGCTGGCAAATTCATCAGCCATTTTCTGTTCCTGCTTCAGCAATTTCTGCAATGCCACAGCATCAGCCCGCTGCACCAGTAACTCCAGTGCCTTACGTTTTTTCTGCATCACCAGCCAGCTTTGTTTACGTTGTTCGGCAACGGTTCTGGCCTGCTGTACCGCTTTAGCCTGTTGTTGCAGTGCCTGATCCAGCTTGGCAATAAAGTTTACAAACTGATTAAACTGCCGGCTTTGCAAACCTGCACTACCCTGTTGCTGACTTTGCTGGATGTATTCAGTACGGTAAGTTGCCAGCCCCTGATATTTTTGCTCTGCCTGTACATAAAACTGCTGGGCAGCCACAAACTGCCCCTGTAGCTTTTCTTCGCGCTCCTGCTGAACTTTGATCAGTAAATTCAGGCGATGGCTCATAATACGTTACCTTTTCACCGGAACCAGTTGGGTCAGTTCCTGTAAACTGTCGTCGTATGGCACTATATCGTGCATACCCTGTTGCAGAAACTGGTTAATCCTTGGCATAAGGCTGATGGCAATATCCAGTTGCGGATCACTGCCCCGCACATAAGCACCAATAGCAATTAAGTCCTTACTTTGCTGATAGCTGGCATACAGTTGTTTGATTTGTCTGGCCAGTTGCTGATGCTCAGCACTGGTTACCGCCGGCATAACCCGGCTGATTGATTTTTCAATATCAACGGCAGGAAAATGTCCGGCATCGGCCAGATGGCGGGATAATACGATATGACCGTCCAGAATAGCCCTGGATGCATCTGCGATAGGGTCCTGTAAATCATCCCCTTCCGATAATACGGTATAAAACGCCGTAATAGAGCCCTGCCCTTCGGCACCATTACCGGCCCGTTCAACCAGTGCCGGTAATTTGGCAAATACTGATGGCGGGTATCCTTTAGTCGCTGGCGGTTCACCTACTGCCAATGCAATTTCACGCTGGGCCTGGGCGTAACGGGTGATGGAGTCAATCAACAGCAATACATCCATACCCTGATCACGGAAGTATTCCGCGACCTGAACCGCCGTTTCGCATCCTTTTAACCGCATCAGGGGCGAAACATCTGCCGGAGCAGCAATCACGACAGAGCGGGCTTTGCCTTCTTCGCCGAGGATCTCGTCAATAAATTCCTTTACTTCCCGGCCCCTTTCCCCGACCAGGCCAACCACGATCACATCAGCAGTGGTGCCACGGGTCATCATGCCAAGTAATACGCTTTTGCCTACACCACTGCCGGCAAACAGCCCCATCCGCTGCCCTTTGCCAACGGTCATAATGCTGTTGATAGAACGCACCCCGACATCAAGCGGCTGCCGGATTGGCTGACGATGTAACGGGTTAATCGGCTTACCTTTGGCAGTACCGTAATGCTCGGTCAGGATCGGCCCTTTGCCATCCAGTGGCTTGCCAACACCATCAATCACCCGTCCCAGCAGGTTAAGTGTCAGCGGTACGCCTTTGTAATTTAATAACGGCGTCACTCTGGCTCCGGGAACGACACCGGTAATATCATCTTTTGGCATCAGGAAGATACGGTCGTTTGCAAACCCGACCACTTCTGCCGTAATGGCTCCCTGAGCAGCTTCAACAGTACAGGTCTGGCCGATAGCTGCACTGCAGCCGGTAGCTTCCAGCGTCAGCCCGACAACCCGGACCAGTCTGCCGGCAACCGCAGGTCTGGATGAATGTATATAACCATGCTGGCGCTGCAAGGTCTGGATAAGAGATTGTGATGAGGCCATATCAGTCGCTGCCGTTACTGGCATCATGCAATGACAGGAAATGATCAAGACTGCTTTGCAGACGCTGACGTAATGAACGATCCACACTGGAATGCTGGCTTTCTACCAGACATCCCCCCTGCTCCAGAGCAGGCTCTCCCTGTAATTGCCAGCCACGGCGTGCAATTTCGTCAGCCGGATAGTATTGTTCGACAATAGCCAGATCCGCCGGGTGCAGCTTAATCAGAATATGCTCTGCCTGTAACGGCAGCACCGCTGTAGCTTCCTGTATTGTCTGTAATATCACCTGAGGATTGGTTTTTACTTCCACACCAATAACCGCCTGAGCCATCGCCAGCGCCAGATCCAGCAAACTTTGCTCAACCTGTTTATCCAGCCCGGCCAGAGGTTGCTGTAATTGCTGCAGCAATGCCGCCAGTTGGGCCAGTTTCTGCTCCTGTTCCTGCTGTCCTTCTGTCAGACCCTGTTTTCTGCCTTCGGCCTGGCCCTGGGTCAGCCCGTCCTGATGGCCCTGCTCACGTCCTTCGCTATAGCCTTTACTGAACCCCTCTTCTTTTCCTTCAGCAAAACCTTCGTCATAAGCTGCCTGCCGCATTTGCTCAATATCACCGGCAGTCAAAGGTTTGACAGTCAGTTCATCTTCGTTGCCGGTAACTTCCTGTCTCGGTAAAGGCCGGCTCAGGTTCAGCGCATTGGTACGCCCGCTAAAAGACGGATGCTCAGCAGTCATGTCCGGTGTATCCCAGATATGTAACTGCTCTTCAGTATCCGCATCCGGCGAAAAAGGCCGTTTATATTTAAAAGCGTCTGTGGTCATTTATATTCGCCGTTATTACAGGAAGTCATCACCCGCACTGCCACCCAGTACAATTTCACCGGCATCAGATAAACGACGGGCAATAGACAGAATTTCTTTTTGCGCCACTTCCACTTCGCTGACACGTACCGGGCCCATTGCTTCCAGATCGTCCTGTAACAGCTCTGCCGCCCGTTTTGACATATTCCTGAAAATTTTCTCTTTCAGGTTTTCGTCTGTGCCTTTCAGTGCTTTCATCAGCACATCCTGCTGTACTTCGCGCAGTAAGGTCTGGATACCCCGGTCATCCACATCGATCAGGTTCTCAAATACGAACATCAGATCCTGTATTTGTTGTGCCATTTCTTCGTCATGCTCACGGATGGCATCCATCAGCTGACCTTCCAGATTGGTATCCAGGTAATTCAGAATATCGGCAGCCGCTTTCAGGCCGCCCATTTTCGCCGTCTGGGCACCAGCCTGCCCTGCAAACTGTTTCTCCATAATTTCGTTCAGTTCCTGCAATGCCGCTGGCTGAACTTCTTCCAGATTGGCAATACGCATGGTTAAATCCAGCCGCACTTTTTCCGGGAACTGCGACAGAATTTCTGCTGACTGTTCCGGCTCCAGATAAGACAGTACGATAGTCTGGATCTGCGGGTGCTCGTTACGAATAATATTAGCAACCTGTTTGGAATCCATCCATTTCAGTGAATCCAGACCTTTAGCACCACCACCCAGAATAATCTGATCAATCAGGTTAGAGGCTTTTTCTTCACCCAGTGCCGCGGTCAGCGCTCTACGGATAAATTCTTCGCTCTGGAAGCCAATAGTACTGAAGTTCTGGATTTGCTCAATAAAAAGCCGGTGTACTGCGGCAATTTTCGCCTGGTTTAAATCCGTCATCTGCGCCATTGCCATCCCCACTTTCTGAACCTGTTTCGGCTCCAGGTGTTTCAGGATCTGGGCAGCATCTTCTTCTGACAGACTCAGCAACAAGATAGCGGCTTTTTCCACGCCATCCAGTTTGCCTACATCAAAGCTAGGTTTTATGTCTATATTACTCATCTTCAGCCAGCCAGTTTTTCACAACAAGTGAGGATAATTCAGGTTCATTGGCAACCAGTGCCCGCACAGCGCGAAGTAAGTCATCATCGCCGTGCAGATCAGGCAACATCAGGGTGCCATCCGCAGCAAAGCCCACCGCGCTGTCATCAAAAGAGGATGACATCATATCCAGGGCATTATCGCCCAGATCCAGCCCGGAGTTCAGTGCATTTTCATCATAAATTTCTTTAGTTTCTTCAGGGTAAATCAGTTTTTTCAGCATTGGGCGAACCACAGCCAGAATCAGCACGATAATGATCAGCCCGCCAATCAGTAATCTTACAACCCGTAAAAACCATTCCTGCTCGTAGAAAGGCACAACGGCATCAGAAAGTATCTCATCACGTACAAAAGGCACAGAGATAACTTCAATCATATCGCCCCGCTGGGCATCAAACCCAATACCGCCCTGTAATAAGCGACGAATATTGGCCAGTTCAGCCTGCGTTCGTGGTTCCGGTACTACAATACCATCACCGTTAGGAGCACCGGGTCTGTAATCTACGGCCACAGAAACACTTAGCCGGCGGATAACGCCGCTTTGCTGCGTTGTATGGCTGATAGTGGTATCCAGTTCATAGTTACGGGTGGCTTCGCGGTGATTTCTGCCAGGAATAATTGGCTGGGTATTACCGCCTGTTGCCTGCTCCGGAATATCAGAATTCATCGGCGGCTGGTTAGATAAAGCCCCCGGAATACCGGCAGTTAACCCACCGACACTGTTTTCTTCAATGGTCATTTCGCTGCGTATAGCAGGTAAATCCGGGTTAAAACGCTTCTGGGTTTGTTCAACCGCAGTAAAGTCCATATGCAGATCAACCTGGGCGGTATAGTTACCAAATCCCAGTACCGGCATCAGAATGGAGTCAACCTTCTGGCGGTATTCATCTTCACGGGTCCGCTGAATTTCATACTCACGGCGACTACGGGCGGCACTGGCATCCTGTGAACCACTGTTCAGCAGACGACCATTCTGATCAGTCACCGTTACCCTGGAAGGTTCCAGCCCCTGTACTGCCGAAGCCACCAAATCAACAATGGCGTCAACTTCACTGTCACGGATTACCTTACCGCCTCTGGCAGTAACCAGTACGGTGGCCGATGGCTGTTTTTCACGGCGGGCAAATACGTTTTCTTTAGGAATGGCAAGCAACACCCGTGCTCTGGCAACACTTTGTAATTCTTCGATGGTTCTGGCAAGTTGCTGTTCGCGGCTATGTTTTAAACGTTCGGTTTCCAGGCGCTGGCTGACACCAAAACCGCTGTCCTGCAGCAGAAAATCTGTCCCTGCCGAAGGCTCCTGGGTTAAACCGGCGCGGGATAATGACAGCTTGATTTCCTGAAATTTGTTTTCCGGAACATAAATAACATTACCTTCCAGCTTGTAACTGATTTTCTGGGCATCCAGGTGATCCAAAGTCTGAATCAGTTCCTGTGTAGCATAAGTACCAAGCGGGCGCATTTCCGGCTGCCGGGCCCAGATAATAATCAGGATAGCAATCGCCAGACAGATCGTCAGCGCGACCACCAGCGTAATCTGACGTACCAGATCCATACCACCTAATGACCCGATAAAGCCCTGCTTCTGCTCCTGCTGCTCTGAGCTGCTACCGAAATCAGTAGTACTCAGGGCCAGTTCTGTTGATTCTTTTTCTGCCACGCCTTACCCCTTAGTACCTTATACAGGCATCGACATAATTTCTTTATATGCTTCTACCAGTTTGTTACGTACCTGGACTGTCGCTTCAAATGCCAGTGATGATTTCTGAGCCGAAATCATCACCTGCGCCAGAGATACGCTGTTGTCGCCCATTTCCAGACGGTTACGTAACTGGGAGGTTTCCTGCTGTAAATTATTCACATTTCCCAGCGCATCTTTCAGCATGGTACTGAAATCAGACTGGCTGGGATTAATCAGGTTAAGTTCCTGGCTTTTCTTTAATGGAATATCATTGGCAATACTTCTGGCCTGTCCCGCCAGAGACTGCATTTCTGCATATAAAGCCTGACTTTTGATATTCATAACCGGCACCTGTCAAAAATTTGCTGTTTCACACTTAACAGTGTTAAAGCAGAAGTTGTGCCAACTTTAAAT
>JARXRR010000141.1:0-1302 GCA_033792355.1 Chromatiaceae bacterium AAb-1 | reverse complement strand
AAATTTATCCATCTTGCATAAGATGAACCTCCAATACCATTTTGCATTATAAGCATTTTTCTCTCTTTCTTTCCATAAGATGATACAACTATTGAGTAACCTGCGATTGGGAAGAATTTTTCTGGGTTTTTGTAGTTTATTATTCTTAGATAGCCACCGCGGTTGTCATAGAAATAGTATTTTGTTCCATATGAATCTGTGTAGTAGCCATCGGTTCTTATGTTATCGTAAGCTTTTTTTTCATCGTAAAGGGCTGGAATCACCCCGCAGGAGGTAATAAAGATACTGAGTAAAATAGCGAAGAATAATCTTAATTTTTTAATTGAGATTTGGCTCATTATATCTAAAGTTCCCATCTATCTTAAATTGCATATTCCCGAAGCTACCCGGAATTTGTCTGTATTACAAGAGATTAGTCAGATGAAACAATCTGTCTTCAAATGCATAAAAGTTGGCCGCTGACGCAGCCAGCGGTGCTGTTTTAGTGTTGGATGGTGCCGACAGGATTATCTGACCGGAATGAATCGTTACCTGCAATTCTGTACCAATTGGCAGGTTGGCTTGTGTCAGCCAATAACCTTTAAGCAAAATAAAAGGTACAGGCTCTGGCGTGTGATGTTCACGAAAGGTATTGCCGTTATAGTGATATTCATAATACCCCTAGCGTACTTTAAGCTGGCGGTAGTAAGGAAATTTTGCAGCCGAGTGTAACTCTAGCTTATCATTGCACTTAGCCATAATGGACTCCTGTTAAGTCTGTTGTGGTTAGCTGCCTCTGGGTGTTACCAGTACTCAGGGGCAGCGACATTAAATATGATTAAAACATTGTTGCCTGCACCGCCCGGAAATAGGGGGCAGACATAAACAATAAACACCAATGTCTGTGTAAATAAACAGTTAGTTGGTGTTTTTTTATGGAGAGAATTTGTATTCTTTAACAGCAATATACTTGCTGAACCTATAGGTATTTCTGTTCTCAGTGGGACAGAAATAAGGTTGCCAGATAAGTTGTTTTACAAGCAGCTATTGCTAGGTAACCATGATGGCAGACGAAGCAGTCAGCCTTGCTGTTGACAACAAATTGACCGCCTCTACGCGGCCCCAGAAGAGTGGTTTTACTTATTGACTCCGAGAAGGCTCATATGTGAGTTATGCATTTTCCCTAATTAAATGCTCAACTTCTTTTTCAAGGATAAGGATTTCTTTTGAATTAATTGCCACACCGATATTATTTGGGATTTGTGTTATAGGTACGGGAATATTTGAAGTTGGTGCAGTCACAATTTTTATTTCACCCGATAC
>JARXRR010000060.1:0-21572 GCA_033792355.1 Chromatiaceae bacterium AAb-1 | reverse complement strand
TAATTGTTTTTCTTATTTTGTAAGTGAAAATCTTGATTTGTAAATAAGAAAAGCCCAAACTGAATAGCTGAGAACTTCAAAAAAATACGTTATTGCCCAATATAAGTAAAGGTAATTCATGACTCCCGTTGGTTATACTTATCTGAATCAGCATTACAGGCTGCTGCTGCCAAAATTAAATCTGGAAGTGTTTGTTGATCCTGGTATCGATAAAGAAAAAGTTGTCAGTTTTGGTGCCGGTAAACGCAAGCTGCTTCCGGCATCACAGCGGATACCGCAAACGCCATACGAGCATATGCATTTAGCAATAAAATATCAGGGTATCAGATTACATTTTTTTGCCGCGATATTCAGGGGGATTGATGTTGATGAATTTACAAAATTTATTAGCAGTGCCCCCCAATCCAGATATAACAGGGTACTTTGGTTTCTTTACGAATGGCTGACCGGGCAACAACTACCTATGCCTGATTTGAATTCTGGTAACTATATTCCGTTATTTGAAGATGCGTTTTATTACACTCTTAAAAATGGACAACGGGATAAACGCACCAGAATTATTAATAATGCTATCGGAACCAGAGATTATTGTCCTACGGTACGTAAAACCCCAGGGCTCGCGAAGTTATCAGACACGGATGTGTATGAAACGGCATTTTCAAAAATGCAGGGGTTGGGAGACTTTTTATCTGCCGATATGATTGGTCGCTCAATTAATTATCTGTATACCAAAGAAACCCGTTCATCTACAGAAATAGAGAAAGAAAGCCCGGATAAGCTACGGATGCAGCGTTTTCTTAATGCGATTAAGAATGTTGGTTTATTTGAGCTGAACAAAGATAAGTTAATTAATGTACAGAATCAGATAGTGGCAGAACGCATGCGGGCAACTGATTACCGCAAAACTGAAATTTATGTTGGAAGTACGATTCAGCGTTACGGTTTTTATGATGAAGATGTGCATTATATTGGCCCTAAACCAGAGCATGTGCCTGCTATGATGCAGGGGTTGTTTGAAGCCCATGAGAATCTGATGCTTGACCAGGCTATACCGCCACTGATCCACGCCAGTATTATTTCGTTTGGTGAAGTGTATATTCATCCGTTTGAAGATGGAAATGGGCGTCTGCACCGTTATCTTATCCATGATGTGATGAAGCAGAGAGAATCAAAGCATAAGTTTATTATTCCTGTTTCTGCTGCAATTCTTAAACATAGTAGTCGTTATGATGAGGTGCTGGAAAGTATATCCAAACCGTTACTGGCAATGCTTGACTATGAGTTTAATGAACAATCGCAGCTCATTGTAAATAATGATATTGATTATATGTATCGTTATCCTGATTTTACTGAGCATGTGAAGTTTATATACGAAATGATGAACTCTGCGGTTTCTTCTGAATTAATGGAGGAGATTTGCCTGTTGGTTATTTTTGATCAGGTTAAGCTGTTTCTGAATAAATCCGAAGATATTTCCAACCGTAAGCTGGATAGTATTGTTTCTATGATATTAGGTAATGGTGGTACGGTGTCAAAAGGTAAGCGGGGCGTTGTGCTGCAGGCCATTAGTGAATCTGTACTCGGTCAGGCTGAGCAACTGGCAACAGAGCTGATTAATCAGGTCAGGAAGCAGTTTAAGATCGATGTGGCTGAACTGATTAATCGTCCGGATTAGACAGGCGCATTAACGAGAAGATGACGGTAACACTTAAAAAAGTTCACGCCAGAATATCTGCCGTGGATTACCGCGATAGTTGCCAAAAATAAAGTGGGCGGCCGGGTTCTCGTCATTGCCTGTCGCATTACCAGACCAGTTATATTGCAGCCACGGCTGATCATTTAACTGGTACTCCATATTGCCCTGACCGCGTTCTCTGGGGGCAGGCAGGTATAATAAAGCGGTTCCATTGCTGATGCTGCTGCCTTTTTGTAAGGTGGATGCGGTTCCTGCTGCCTGCACGGTGGTGCCTGTTATGACGTGGTCTTCATCTTTTAAAGGTAATGCTGTATCAGTTAAGGTGCCGGGTACAATCACTCTGCCGGCATCGAGCGGTGTACAGTAATCATCGGCATTTAATACAAAACGGCTACCATCCCAGTATTCGGCATTCAGTTCCAGCGGCAGGTTTTCATCTTCCGGGCCATAGGCGTTTTTCAGGATCATCCGGCCGTAACGCATATTCAGTATGCCAGCAAGTTTTACGGCATTGTCTCCCAAATCGATCGCTAAGAACTGCCGGTTGTCTTTCTCACTTAATATGGTTACTCCCGGCTGTAACTGCAGATAAGGCCCGTCAGGCAGATTATCGCGTTTAAATGCGGCATCAGTTTGTAGCAGCTGATATTCACCCTGTACCCATTGGCTGCTGTTTACCGAGAACCTGCCGTAATCCAGGGCTGTGGCAGCGTTGTATGCGACGACGCCAATTCTGGCAGTACCTGCATAGAAACCGGTATGGTAGTTAAGCAGCGTATTGGCATTTTTGTTTCTGGCCTGCAGGTTATAATTTACTGTCAGATTATTGTGTGACATATAGCTGAACTGCTGGCAGCTATTTTGGACCAGCGAACTTGCCAGATAAAAATGGTGCGGGTAAAAGCGACCAATAATACCGCTTTCCGGTGTGGCAATAACATCGCCACTGCCCATGTAACTGTTAGCTGTCAGGCCGGCTTTTAACCGGATACTTCCCACTTCATTCCAACTGACATTATCTATCTGCTGCTTGCCGTTGCCGGCTGCAATGGAGGTGTTTACTGCGCCAGCACTAAGGCTGCCATCAGCGCCGGTTAAAGGATAAACCAGACTGCTGAATCGTGTTGCAACCTGTTGCCGCGGGGTTTCTTGGCCGAAATTTGGGGTTGGATGTCCCTGTTTATTAAAAGCACTGATAATGACAGAAAAATCTTCACCAGCGGCAATAAAAGCCGGATCAGCATCTGTGGTAGCGGGGTTTGCTGTATTACCGGCAAAGGCTGCTGTTACAGCTAAGGTATGGGGCCGGGTAATAAAGTTGGTGCTGCCGGTCATAAACAGACTTTGTTCACTATCAGTACCGTTGTAACCGGCAGTAAGGGCTAATTCTCCGGCATCATCATACTGCACAGTAAAAGATGCCGTGGCGTTACTGTCGAAAGTCAGTTGTACCGGCTGGGGAGTATTGCTGACAGCCTGATTATTTATGCTGGCTAAAAGTGTGCCAGTGGCAGGGTTGTGATAAGAGGAACTAAACAGAATATTGCGGTTGCCACCGGCGAAACCGGGGATACATTGCTGGGTAGTGTCGTCTGTTTTTACGGCTTTAATCACCGCGTTAGCGGGCTCTGCGGCAACCAGATGCGGGACATCCAGGATAAAACCGCTGTCATGCAGCGTAATACGGCAATCTGGTGTACTACAGATTAAAGATGATACCGCAGGTGAAGCATTGCCAATACCCAGGGTATAGCCACCGGGTAGCCGTTTCAGGTAGGCAACAGTGCTGCTGGTAAAGGTCAGATCGGCGCCGTTAAGCCACATATCTGCCGGAGTCAGGCTGATATTAACACCGGATGTTAACGGGTTGCCGGCGCTGTCATAAGCCCTGATAGTAACCGGTATTTCATTACAGGTCAGTGCCTGCGGGGAGTATTCAAAACGGTAGTCTGCAGCTGATGTACCAGGCGGGCCTGAATCATCACAAAGCGATTCCGGGATGGATTTTGGTCTTGGTTCACCGGTTCTGAGCCGGCAACCGCCATAAATACGGCTTAATTCGTCAGCTACGATTAAAGCACTGTATTGCCCGTAATTGGGAACGGTGAGAATGCCATAAATAATGCTGTTTTCCAGTGAGATGTTGGCGCTGCCATTAGTTTCGATATCAACAATAACATTGGCTGAACCGATATGGCTGTCAGTAAAGGTAATGGAACCTGCGACACCAATACTTGAACCGGCTGTCATTTTGACGCAGTTAAGGGTAGCCGGATTTAAAGAGGTCAGCGTAATATCACCTTGTATTTCCAACTGTGAGATACAGGCTCCGTTTTCATCCCGGCCGCTGATATCAATACCTGATTTTGCCTCGATACCGCCGTAAATATTGGTGCCAGTGATTTTTACGGTACAGCAATCGCTTCTGATCAAGCCTGCTGCACTACCACCCGTCAGGCTGATGCTGCCGTTAGTACTGGTTAAAGTACCCTGAAACAGGGTGCCATTGGCAACAATGGTGGTGGCCGTAACCAGCACATCACTGGTTACCGAACCGCCGGTGAGTTCGATACCGCTGTTGGATGAGGTAAGGTTGGCATGAAAGGTAGTATTGGTTGCTCTGATGCCATTACTGGCGCTGACATTACCGGTTACAGTGCTGGCGGTAGACTGGCTGGCATCAAATCCGGCTGAAATATTCACTTCACCATTAATGGTGGAAGCACCCTGCAGCAAAACATGGTGTTGCCCGTAAATTGAACCGTATAGCACCGTATCGGCTAAAGTCGTGTTACTGCTGCCCTGCGCTTCAAGATCTATGGCATAAGCCGGAGAGCCTATGCGGGTATTGGTTAAATTGAACCCGCTGTAAGATAAAATCCTGATATGACGGTCTGATGTTACCGTATCTCCAGGTTGCAGTGTAAACGGCTGTCCCCAGTTGCAGGTATAGGTATTGCCGTTCCAGAAACCGGGCTGGCCGCTACATAATGCCGGTGTAGCCGGGGAATTCAGGGTGTAAGTGGTTGCGGCTGCCTGAGCTGCCGTGATTAAAGTGAACAGAAGGAGTAAAAAGAACAGCCTGTAACCGCCAGACATAATCAACAACATCGTATTGCCTGTGTAAGCATGGCACTTTACCACCGGGTATCGGGTGGAACAATATAAGAAATAACGTATTTATGCGGCAGATCATGCAATTTTCGATCTTTTTGTACCTGATTCAGCTTCATTCTGCGGTTGTCTATAGCAGAAATTGACTTATTGCTTGGTTTAATTTATGAAAAATGTAAGATAAGACTATTTTCTTGTCGGGGAGTTACTTAGAATAGCTCTCAATCATTAGTATGATCGCCTTCGGTTGCCGCGTACGACGCGCTGCAGACACCGCAGAAGGTGGTCAGTGTTAATAAGGATTTGTCTTCTCCATGTTTAATAAACTGCGCGGCATTTTTTCAAATGATCTGTCTATTGATCTGGGCACAGCAAACACACTGATTTATGTAAAGGATCAGGGAATTGTTCTGAACGAACCATCCGTAGTGGCGATTCGTCAGGAAAAGGCAGGAGGCCCGAAAAGTGTTGCAGCGGTTGGCCATGCAGCCAAGCGGATGCTGGGACGAACCCCGGGTAATATCAAAGCTATCCGCCCGATGAAAGACGGTGTGATCGCTGACTTCTATGTGACCGAGAAAATGCTGCAGCATTTTATCCGTCAGGCTCACAGTAACAGCTTTCTGCGGCCAAGCCCCAGGGTACTGGTTTGCGTACCTTGTGGTTCTACCCAGGTTGAACGCCGGGCCATCCGTGAATCAGCCCAGGGTGCAGGTGCCAGGGAAGTCTATCTGATCGATGAACCTATGGCCGCCGCGATTGGTGCTGGTTTACCGGTATCTGAAGCCACCGGCTCTATGGTGGTGGATATCGGTGGTGGTACGACCGAAGTTGCCATTATTTCGTTAAACGGTGTGGTTTATTCATCCTCTGTCCGTATCGGTGGCGACAAGTTTGATGATGCCATCGTTAACTATATCCGCCGTAACTATGGCATTCTGATTGGTGAAGCCACTGCCGAGCGCATTAAAACAGAAATCGGTTCTGCCTACCCCAGCGATGACGTACTGGAAATTGAAGTGCGTGGCCGTAATCTGGCAGAAGGTGTGCCGCGTAGTTTTACTATGACCAGCAACGAGATTCTGGAAGCATTACAGGAGCCGCTGGCAGGTATTGTCAGTGCGGTAATGGTTGCGCTGGAGCAGTCTCCGCCTGAACTGGCCTCTGATATCTCCGAACGGGGCATGGTACTGACCGGTGGTGGTGCATTATTGCGTGATCTGGATCGCCTGTTAATGGAAGAAACCGGTATTCCGGTAGTGGTGGCTGATGATCCGCTGACCTGTGTTGCCAGAGGTGGCGGCAAGGCACTTGAAATGATCGATATGCATGGTGGTGATGTTTTCAGCTATGAATAAACGCAGTTATCTTCTCTGCGTAGTTACAGATGATTGTATCTAACCGGGGGTTACCACCACTGTCACGGCTGGTGCTTGCAGCTTTATGCAGTGCTGGCCTGATGTTTCTGGATCGTTATACCGACAGTTCCACCCAGCTGCGTAGTTACCTTACTACGGCAGTCAGCCCGCTATTTTATGTTGCCAGCCTGCCGGAATCCTTATTTTCCGGTGCTTCGGAACAATTTATGTCGCGTCAGACGCTGCTGGCAGAAAATGTCCGCCTGAAAGAAGTTCTGCTGCGCCAGAGCGGGCAGTTGCAGCGGCTTGGTTTTCTGCAACAGGAAAACGATAAGCTCAGAGCGTTGCTTGGTTCATCTCCGGTTGTGGAAGGGCAGCGGCTGGTGGCGGAAGTTCTGGCGGTCTACAGCCATCCGTTCAGTCATCAGGTGGTGCTGAATAAGGGCAGTAACGACGGAGTGACAGAATATCAGGCAGTTATTGATGATCAGGGAATTGTCGGGCAGATTGTCAGTGTCGGGCCCACCAGCAGCCGGGCATTATTAATTTCTGATAATACCCATGCCATTGCGGTACGGGCTGAACGCACCAGTGTCCGGGCGGTTGCCGAAGGGCTGGGGCAGTGGGATTTACTCCGGGTTATGCATTTACCCCACAGCACGGATATTCGCGAAGGTGACCGGTTACTGACATCAGGGCTGGATGGCCGTTTTCCGGAAGGCTACCCGGTAGCTCGGGTGGTCAGAATCAGCCGGGATGACAGCCAGCCGTTTATGACGGTTTATGCGGAGCCTTATGCCCAGTTGGATCGGATACGCCATGTACTGTTACTGTGGGCTGACAGCCGGGTTGCCACGCCGGATGAAGGAGAACAGCACTGATGCTTAAAACTCATGGGCTGGGCTTTATTTATCTGTCACTGTTTATTGCCCTGATACTGACTGTTATGCCTTTGCCGCAGATGGTAAAGCTGTTTCGCCCCGACTGGGTACTGCTGGTGCTGATGTACTGGACGATGGCATTACCCGCCAGAGTGAATGTCGGTACTGCTTTTGTGCTTGGGTTTCTGATCGATGTTCTGGTAGGAACCGTGCTGGGCGTTAATGCCCTGGCGTTCTCGGTCGTTATTTTTATTGTTGCCGTAAATCATCTGAAAATACGTAACTTTGCGATTATTCAGCAGGCATTACTGGTCGGGCTGCTGATGGCCCTGTACCATTTGCTGTTATTCTGGCTGAGCCATTTTCTGACCGGTGTTTCTTTTCTGCCGGAATATCTGTGGCCTGTACCGATAGCTATGCTGGTATGGCCCTGGTTGTTCTGGTTGTTAAGACGCTACCGCCGGCAGTTTAAAGTACAATGAAGTACCCTGAAATTGCCCTGGCTTCCTCATCTCCCAGACGACGCGAGCTGCTAACCCAGCTGGGTGTGTCGTTTGAACTTGTCAGCATTGATGTTGACGAAACACCTTTCCCGGCAGAACTTCCTGAACATTACGTTTCCCGGCTGGCTGTAGCAAAAGCTGTTGCAGGCGCAGAAAAACGGCATTATGCCGTGCCAGTTCTGGGGGCAGATACTATAGTGGTAGCAGCAGGGCAGATCCTTGGAAAGCCGGCAGATCAGCAGGATTTTAACCGGATGATGTCGTTACTGTCAGGGCGTTGCCACCAGGTAATGACCGCTGTCGCAGTGGTAACGGCAACCGGTTGTCAAAGCGAACTGGTATCTACCGAGGTTTGCTTCCGGGTTGTTACCCAGGCTGAAGCCGATGATTACTGGCAAACCGGAGAGCCACAGGATAAAGCCGGAGGCTATGGTATTCAGGGAAGTGCAGCCAGATTTATTCAGCGGATCAATGGCAGCTATACCGCAGTTGTTGGATTACCACTCTGTGAAACCGATGCCTTGCTGAGGCGTTTGCAGGACTGAATATGAGCGCGGAATTACTGATTAATGTAACGCCTACAGAAACCCGGGTGGCGTTAATTGAAAACGGGGTATTACAGGAAGTTCATATAGAACGGCAGGCCAGGCTGGGGCTGGTCGGTAATATCTATATGGGAAAAGTGAGCCGGGTATTGCCGGGAATGCAGGCGGCTTTTGTTGATATCGGGCTGGACAAGGCCGCTTTTCTGCATGCCTCTGATATTGTGCAGCAGCATGTAATCGTGTCTGAAATGGACAGCCGCCCGGCTGCCAGCAAGGATATCCGGGTACTGGTGCGCGAAGGTCAGTATCTGCTGGTACAGGTGGTTAAAGATCCGCTGGGCACCAAAGGCGCCCGTCTTACGACGGATATTACCCTGCCATCCCGCTATCTGGTATTTATGCCGGATTCTCCTCATGTCGGTGTTTCCCAGCGGCTGGAAAGTGAATCTGAACGCCAGCGCCTGAAAGATATAGTGTCTGAATGCCTGGATGAAAGTGGTGGTTTTATTGTGCGTACCGCGGCAGAAGGTGCCGGGGCCGAAGAGCTGACACAGGACGCCCGTTTTCTGAAAAAGCTGTGGGCCAAGGTACTGAAACGTAAACAGAAAACCCGCAAAGAGGGTGTGGTTTACGAAGACCTGACGCTGGCCTACCGTATTTTACGTGATTTTGTCGGCACGGAACTGGAGCGGGTCCGGGTAGATTCAAAACTGACCTATCAGCAACTGACCGCATTTTGCGAAGAGTTTATGCCGCATATTTCTCCTTTGCTGGAATATTATCCGGGCGAGCGTCCTATCTTCGATATGTTTGATGTTGAAAGTGAAATCCAGCGGGCACTTGAGCGTAAAGTCCCGCTGAAAAGTGGCGGCTATCTGATGATTGATCAAACAGAAGCCATGACCACCATTGATGTTAATACCGGGGCTTTTGTCGGGCATCGTAATCTGGAAGATACCATCTTCAACACCAATATTGAGGCTACCCAGGCTATTGCCCGTCAGCTTCGCTTGCGTAACCTCGGCGGGATCATCATTATCGATTTTATCGATATGCAAAGTGAAGAACATAAAAAACGGGTATTACACAGTCTGGAACTGGCGCTGGCACGTGACCGGGCTAAAACGAATATTCATGGCTTCTCGGCACTGGGGCTGGTGGAAATGACCCGCAAAAGAACCCGCGAAAGTCTGGAACATATTCTGTGTTCTGATTGTCCGGTATGTAAGGGGCGGGGCAGTCTGAAAACAGTGGAAACCGTGTGCTTTGAAATCCTGCGGGAAATTGTACGGGTAAACCGGGCATATTCGGCAGATAAATTTGTGGTATACGCTTCTGTGGCAGTAAAAGATGCGCTTATCAATGATGAATTTCACAGCCTTGCAGAATTGCAGGTATTTATTGGCAAGCAAATCAGTATTCAGACTGAACCACTATACACTCAGGAGCAATTTGATGTGGTAATGATGTAGTGCAGGCAAAAAGAGTTTGTTTTTACTGTTTCCATAAACTGTGGCTGTTGCTGGCGGTAGGTCTGGTGCTGCTGGCTACGGTGGTCTCAGTGCTGCGCTACAGTTTGCCGTATGCAGATAACTACAAACACCGGCTCGAACAGCTGATTACCGCACAGTATGGCGCCAATATACGTATTGGTGAATTAAGTGCCGCCTGGCAGAAATTTGGCCCGTCACTGCTGTTACGGGATGTACATCTGATCAGCGGGCAGGAAGAACTGCACCTGCAAATTGCAGAAACCCGTGTCCGGCTGGATTTCTGGCGGAGCCTGCTTAACTGGCAACTGACCGCAGAGCATTTTGAACTGGTAGGGCTGACCTACTACCTTGACAGCGACAGTTTGCATAACAACGAGCTGCCGGCCGCAGAATCCGGCGAACCGTTATTTAATGCACTGGAACAATTGTTTTTTCATCAGCTAAAGAATTTTTCGGTACTGGACAGCCAGCTGATTCTGCAAAGCCAGTACGATCCGGACCTGGTGATCAATATTAAAACGCTGGACTGGCGTAACCAGGATAACCGCCATCAGGGCTTTGGCGAGCTGTCAATTGCCGGAGTCACGGCCAATAACCTGTCCTTTATTCTTGATCTGTATGGCCGTAACCGGGATGAAACATTCGGGCAGCTTTATCTGGAAAGTGATCGACTGGATGTTCTGCCGCTGTTCCGGCAATTATTACCGCAAACCCAGCGGCTTGATCAGGCCAGCATCAATTTCAGGGCCTGGGGCAAGGTTGATAACGGGGCATTGCAGCGGATTCAGATCGATTTATCTGAAAACAGCCTGTACTGGCGGCGCGACGGTAAGCGGCATCAGTTACAGCTGGGGCAGGGGCAATTGCTGTGGCTGCCGGCAGAAGACGGCTGGTCGCTGTATTCAAACCGCCTGACCCTGACAGATCAGAAACAGCAGTGGCCGGAGCTGGTGTTTCAGCTGCACCGTTACCAGCAGCAATGGCAGGGCAGCTTGCAGAATTTTCAGCTGGAGGCGCTTACCCCACTGGCGCATTTACTGGCAGACGATATCTCACAGGTACAAAGCTGGCTGACATATCAGGTATCAGGGCATCTGGAGCAACTGAACTGGAAATGGGCCCAACAGCAATGGTATGCCAGTGGTGAGTTCAGCGGTCTGACTTCTGCGCCAGTAAGAGATATTCCGGGAGTGCAGCAGATTGGCGGTGATTTTCTGGCCAGTCAGGAATTCAGTAAATTATATCTGCACAGTACTGACGGTGAATTGCTGTGGGACGATTTGTTCGCCCGGCCATTTTCATATCAGGAACTGGCTGCGACGGTTTACCTGAAACAAGATACCGCGCAGTCCTGGCAGTTACAGATACCTGAGTTTGTGTTGCGCGGGAATGATCTGGAGCTGGCAGGGGCTATGTTACTGGATCATCAGCATCAATTGTCACTGCTGGCCAGAGTACAGCAATCCGATGTTGCCAGGGCTGAGAACTACTTCCCGCTGCGTTATATGCCCCAGACCGTGCGGGAATATTTACAGCCGGCGATTATTTCCGGAGAACTGGCTAACACTGCTGTGCTGTGGCATGGCAAATTACAGGATTTTCCTTATCAGGAGCAGCAGGGGATTTTTCAGGTTAGCGCCGAGGTGAAAAACGCCAGCTTCCAGTTTGCCCCCGACTGGCCATTATTAACCGGTCTGGATGCCGGATTGCTGTTCGAAAATGCCGCCATGACTATTCAGTCTTATGCCGGTACGCTGGCTGGCCTGCCTTTACAGGATGGTGTAACCGCCACGATTCCTGATTTATTTCATGCTGATGAATTACTGATTGATATCTCCCGTCAGCTGGACGCCAGCCAGGTACAGGCGCTGATGCTGCAATCACCACTGGCCGGTTCACTGGGTAAAACACTGGAACATCTGGGGCTTAGCGGTCAGGTTGATGGCCAGCTGAGGCTGGCAGTTGATTTGCGCAGCCCGGCGGTTAATGCGGTGGGAGAAGTGGCATTGCAACAGGCCACCATGACGATAGCTGCCCCGGATATGTTTGTTTCAGAGGTCTCCGGGAAGGTACGCTTTGAAAATGAAAAAATAGCCAGTGACCAGTTAACCCTGAACTGGCGCGGTTTACCGCTACAGGCGTCTGTACAGGGCGCGCAGGGCAATGACGCTTATCAGGTGGCATTAAAAATACAGGGGGCGCATCAGGCTGCTGAGTTATTTGATGCGTTATACCCGGAAGGTGCTGAACTGGCCGAAGGCATCAGCAACTGGCAGTTGCAGCTGGCATTGCAGTTACCGCAGCAGGGTTTTGCCTATCAGGCAGAGTTGACCGCCGATTTACAGAACACCGAACTCAAATTGCCTGCACCCTATCAGAAAATTGCCGGCACAGAAGCCGGGCTTTACGGCAGTATCAGTGGTAATGAGCAACAGTCACAGTTAGTGCTCAATTACGACAATAAAGCTTATTTTCATGCTGAAGCCCAGGATGGCAGCCAGCAGTTTAACCGGGCGCACCTGACATTGGGGCCGGCTGATCAGGGGTTGTCATCACCTGATTTCGGTATCAGTGTTGATCTCGACTATCTGGATTTTCTGCCGTGGCTGGAGCTAATCAGCCAGCAGGTCAATGCCATACCTGGCGGAGAAAATCCGCTGCTGCCACCGTTACAGCAGGTCAGGGGTAAGGTTAAACAGCTACAGGCTGCTCCCGGCGTTATGTTGCATAACACCGTATTTGAGGTACAACAACAACCTGAACTCTGGCTTTTACAACTGAATGGTAATGAAGTCGCCAGTCGCTGGCAGCTTTTTAAAGACTGGCAGCAGCAGGGGATTTATGTGGCGTTTGACTATCTTCATCTGCCGGTGCCGGAACCGGCTGTTGCAGAACAGCAGGCGCGTAGTACTTCCGCGCACTGGATGACCGAATTACCACCGCTGACCGTTACCTGTGCTGATTGCGCCATCGGGCCATACCGTCTGGGTGAAGTCACTGCCAAAGCACACAGTACTGACGATAGCTGGCAGCTGAGTGTATTCCGGGCCCGTTATAAACGTAATGAACTGAACATTACCGGTGGATGGCAGGAGCAGGGCGAAAGCCGGTTTCAGGGCAAATTGTCCAGCCCTAATATCGGGGCCTTACTGCATGAGTACCAGCTGACGTCGGCTATTTCCGGCAGCAGAACCGAGCTGGATTTTGCGCTGCACTGGCCGGGAGCACCGCAGCAATTCACGGTAGCAGGGCTTAATGGCAAACTGAATTTTAATCTGGCAGAAGGCTCTCTGACCGAAGTCAGCGATCAGGGTGCGCGCTTATTCTCACTTTTCAGCCTGGATTCACTGGTCAGAAAACTGCGGCTGGATTTCCGGGATATTTTTTCCAAAGGGTTTTTCTATAATAAAATGTCGGGTTCAGTGCTGATAGAAAACGGTATTGCCCAGACCAGTGATACTGCGATAGATGGTGTACCGGGCAACCTGAGTTTGCAGGGATATGCGGATCTGGCCAATCAGACCATGGATTACCAGGCGGCTTTTGCCCCTAAAGTTACGTCGAGTTTACCGGTGATTATCGCCTGGATGGTAAACCCGGTGACCGGACTGGCGGCTCTGGCGCTGGATGAAGTATTCCAGTCGGCAGAAGTTATTTCACGTATCAATTTCACCATTACCGGAGATTTTAAAAATCCGGTGGTGACAGAGGTTAACCGGCACAGTAAAGAAGTGCCGGTTCCGGTGCGGGTGGCCCAGCCTGAGCCTGTCCCTGTCCCCCCAGAGGAGCAGAAACCTCATGGCTGAGTGGCGTTTGTCGGCAATTCAGTTAAACAGTACCCCTGATCCGCAGCAGAATCTGGAGCAGGTTGCATATTATCTGAGTCAGTTACCGGTGGCTGAGCATCATCTGGTGGTGGTGCCTGAAGCATTTGCTGTTTTTGGCGGGCGCGATGGCCTTAACCTGCAATATCAGGCTGCACTGGGGCAGGGGCTGATTCAGCAGCGCTGTGCTGAACTGGCGCAGCAATACCGGGTGTATTTTGTCGCCGGCAGCCTGCCATTGTCCGGCGCAGATCCTGAACGTTTCTCGGCCTGCAGTATTTTATTCAGTCCGGCAGGTGAAATACTGGCTGATTATCAGAAACTGCACCTGTTTGATGTCGATGTCGCCGATACTACCGGCAGCTACCGGGAATCAGCCACTACCATGCCCGGCAGCAAAGTGGTGCTGGCGCAGGTGGACTCTCTGAAACTCGGTATGTCGATATGCTATGATATGCGTTTTCCGGGGCTGATGCAGGCACTGGCTGCACAGGGTATGAATGTACTGGCGGTGCCTTCGGCCTTTACCCGGCCAACCGGTGAAGCGCACTGGCATACCCTGCTACGGGCCAGAGCGATAGAAAACCAATGTTTTGTGATTGCACCGGCACAAACCGGTGTCCATGCCAATGGTCGTGAAACCTATGGCCATAGTGTGATTATTGACCCGTGGGGCAAGGTACTGGCTGACGCCGGTACAGCGCCGGGCTGGATATCGGTAATGGTGGAGCTGAATGATTGTGCCGCCTTACAACGCAAAATGCCGGTAGCCTTACACAACCGTTTTTACAGTGAGCTGAAATAAATGAATGCAGTAGAACGTAACCTTTTAACCGCGTCAGAGCTGACAGACAACCATCTGCAACAGACGCTGGGCTTTTTATTTCAGCATCAGCTGGACTATGCCGATCTGTATTTTCAGTCCAGCGTGCATGAAAGCTGGGTACTCGAAGACGGGCTGGTAAAAGACGGCTCTTTTAATATTGAGCGCGGTGTCGGGGTGCGGGCGATCAGCGGTGAGAAAACCGGTTTTGCCTATGCCGATACCATCAGTGCCGATGCCCTGACCCGGGCGGCTACCGCGGCCAGAGGAATAACCGCTGCCGGGCAGCATGGTACGGTAAAAGCTTTCAGCCGCAGCGGTAACAGCAATATTTATCTGCCGTGTGAGCCATTGCAAAGCCTCAGTAATACCGACAAGGTTGCGCTGTTGCATCAGATTGATGCCTTTATCCGCAGCCTTGACAGCCGGGCAGAGCAGGTAACGGTCAGTTTATCCGGCGTCTATGAAGAAGTGCTGGTTGCGGCCAGTGACGGTACTTTTGCTACCGATATCCGGCCGCTGGTCAGGCTGAACTGTTCTGTACTGTTACAGCACAATGGCCGCCGTGAACGCGGCAGTGCCGGCGGCGGTGGCCGAACCGATTACCATTATTTCAGCGAACAGCTGGATGGCAGCCCGCGCTGGCAGCACTATGCCCGCGATGCGGTGCGTCAGGCCCAGGTTAACCTGACTGCGATTGATGCTCCGGCTGGCACTATGCCGGTGGTACTGGGGGCCGGCTGGCCTGGCGTATTGTTGCATGAAGCTGTCGGGCACGGCCTGGAAGGTGATTTTAACCGCAAGGGTTCGTCGACGTTCTCTGGCCGTATTGGTGAACAGGTGGCGTCAAAACACTGTACCATTGTTGATGACGGTACGCTGGCTAACCGCCGTGGTTCACTGAATATCGACGATGAAGGTACGCCTTCCCGGTACAATGTACTGATCGAAAACGGTATTCTGAAAGGCTATATTCAGGATAAACACAATGCGATGCTGATGGGCGTGGCCCCTACCGGTAACGGGCGGCGGGAATCTTTCGCCAGCCTGCCGATGCCACGGATGACCAATACCTATATGCTGGCAGGGCAATATGATCCGCAGGAAATTATCAGCAGTGTCAAAAAAGGCATTTATGCCCCGAACTTCGGCGGTGGTCAGGTAGATATTACCTCCGGCAAGTTTGTGTTTTCTGCCTCAGAAGCCTACTTAATTGAAGATGGTAAAATTACCACCCCGGTAAAAGGTGCGACGCTGATTGGTAACGGCCCCGAAGCTATGCAGCAGGTATCGATGGTGGGTAACGATTTACAGCTGGATGCCGGTGTTGGTGTCTGCGGTAAACAAGGGCAAAGCGTACCGGTCGGCGTTGGCCAGCCGACCCTGAAACTGGATGCGCTGACAGTTGGCGGCACGCAATAGCGCAGGCTGATAACGATTAAAACGCAGATCGTATCTGTATTTACGGCCTGCGTTATTTGTTGCTAAGAGTGTTGTTAAGAGACTTTTTACAGCAGTGTTGTTATGCCGATAAGATTACGCTGAATATTAGGCCTGTCTTTGGGGTTAATCTTCAATAATCAATGGCCGTAACAGCTGAAACAATTCACGATAAGCTTTCGGTGGCTGTTGTTTTTCCTGTTCTTTTTTGGCGTTACGGAGCAGCTGGCGCAGTTGCTGGGCGTCTACATCCGGATATGCGGCAATAAATTCGGTGACGGCATCGTTGTCAGCCAGCAGCCGATCGCGCCAGTTTTCCACTTTATGAAACTGACGGGTAGCAGCCTGATTGGTATTACGGATAACCGCCAGGGCGCTTTCAATCGGCTCCAGATCGCGTGAGCGCATCAGACGGCCGATAAACTGAATATGACGGCGCAGTGCCTCGCGTTTTTTGGCCAGTTTATCTGCCAGTTCCAGTGCATCTTTCAGTTCGTCGTCCAGCGGCACTTTTGCTCTGGCTGCCGGGCTTAATGCCACCAGTTCTTCCCCTAATGCCTGCAGCGCGTGCATTTCACGTTTTACCTGGCTTTTGCTGATAGCATCCGGCTGTTCCAGCCATTTGCTGTCGCCGTATTTAAACTCTGTCATGGCGTATGCCTTTATATAAAATTAATTGCTCTAGTATACCACTAAACCGGGTCAGGCTTGCAGCAGCACTTTGCAGACTATGGTAAGCTTGGCAAAAATGTTTGATGAAGACGTATTATGGCGCAAACTGATACCACAATCTGGCAGGAAATTGACGAAGTAAAACAGGCCGTCGGCGAAGTGCTGGCCCACGCCAAACAGCTGGGAGCCAGCAGTGCTGAAGCATCGATGAGGCGCACCCGTGGCCTGAGCGTGGAAACCCGCCACGGCGAGGTGGAAACGGTAGAATTTAATCAGGATGGCGGGCTGGGCATCAGCCTGTATTTCGGGCAGCGTAAAGGCTCGGCCTCAACAGCTGATTTAAGCCCGCAGGCACTGAAACGTGCGGTGGAAGCGGCGGCAGATATCGCCCGTTATACCTCTGAAGATCCTTATACCGGCATTGCAGAAGCGGCCTGGCTGGAAATGTCGCCGCCGGATCTGGATTTATTCTATCCGCAAAGTATCGGTACTGAGCAGGCGATTATACTGTGTGCCAGTGCAGAAGAAGCGGCCTTTGCCACAGATCCGCGCATTACCAATTCTGAAGGTGCGTCGTTTTCGTCGCATCAGGGGCTGAAGGTTTATGGTAACAGTCATGGTCAGCTGGTAGGGTATCCCAGTTCCCGCCACAGTTTCAGCTGTGTGGTAATTGGTGAAGAAGATGATGATATGCAACGGGACTATAGTTTTACGGTAGACCGCCAGTATCAGCATTTACGTGACCCCAGAGAGATTGGCCGCGAAGCGGCGCTGGAAACGGTGCGTCGTTTAAAAGCCCGTAAAATTGCCACTCAGAAAGTGCCGGTGATTTTCCGGGCTGATATTGCCAGCAGCTTATTCGGGCATCTGGTTTCCGCTATCAGCGGCGGCAGTATTTACCGTAAATCGAGCTTTTTACTGGATAAAGTCGGCCAGCAGATAATGGCTCCGGCAGTGACAATTATTGAAAAACCGCATCTGAAACAGGCGCTGGCTTCCAGCCCGTTTGATGGCGAAGGCGTTAAAACCCGTGAGCTGGCAGTGATAGAGCAGGGTGTGTTAAACACTTACCTGACCACCACCTATTCTGCCCGTAAGCTGGGAATGGCCAGTACCGGCCATGCCGGTGGTATTCATAACTGGATGGTACAGCATGGCAATGCTGATCTGGCGGCATTATGTCAGCAGATGGGTAAAGGTTTACTGGTTACCGAACTGATGGGGCAGGGCGTAAATACCGTTACCGGCGATTATTCGCGCGGAGCGGCCGGGTTCTGGGTCGAACATGGCGAAATTCAGTTCCCGGTGGCAGAAATTACCATTGCCGGTAATCTGGCCGAGATGTTTATGAATATTCAGGCAATTGGTAATGATGTTGATCGCCGCGGCGGTGTACTGACCGGCTCGGTGTTGCTTGGTCAGATGCAGATAGCAGGTAATTGATATATAAAAAAAGCCTCTGATAATCAGAGGCTTTTTTGTATCTGGCTGAATTAATTTACTTTGGTTTTCAGGCCACGGCGAATTAACAGCGCATCAGTGGTAGGTTCCTGACCACGGAAAGTTTTGTACGATTCCATTGGCGGGCGTGAGTTACCAACTGACAGAATGTTTTTACGGTAGTTCAGGCCGTTTTCCAGCGTCAGGCCACCTTGCTGTTGTACATAAGCAAAGGCATCTGCTGCCAGAATTTCACTCCACATATAAGCATAGTAACCCGCTGAGTAACCGCCGCCCATTGAGTGAGAGAAGAACGTTGATTTATAGCGCGGTGGTACAACCGCTAAATCAACACCGTGTTTTTTCAGTGCTGCCGCTTCAAACTCATTCACGTCCTGCAGTGGTTCGTCAGCTGAAATTGAATGCCATTCCATATCCAGTAATGCCGCTGACATATACTCCAGTGTATCGAAGCCCTGGTTAAAGCTGCGTGACTTAATTACTTTTTCCAGCAGCTCGGCAGGGATAGGCTCGCCGGTCTGATAATGTTTGGCATAGTTGGCAATTACTTCAGGGTGAGCGGCCCAGTCTTCTTCAAAAGTAGATGGGAACTCAACAAAGTCGCGTGATACCGAGGTGCCGGCCAGTGTCGGATATTTCACGTCTGAGAACATACCGTGTAAGCCGTGCCCCAGTTCGTGGAACATGGTGGTTACGTTATCGTAGCTAACCAGCGTCGGTTCACCGTCCGGTGCTTTAGGAATATTCATAACGTTAACCACTACCGGCTTCTGGCCCAGTAAGTGAGACTGACCAACAAACGAACTCATCCAGGCACCTCCACGTTTACCTTCGCGGGCAAAATAGTCAGCATAGAAAATTGCCAGGCTGGTGCCATCGGCATCAAACAGCTCGTAAGCTTTTACATCAGGGTGATAAACCGGTAAATCCGGTCTTGGTTCAAAGCGGATACCATACAGGCGGTTAAAGGTATAGAACACACCATCTTTTAATACCCGGTTAAATTCGAAGTATTGTTTTACTTCGTCTTCGTTCAGATCAAATTTGGCCTGACGTACAAACTCTGCGTAGTATTCCCAGTCCCAGGGCTGCATCTCAAAGTCGCCGCCCTGTTGTTTGATCATTTCCTGAATATCAGCAGCTTCTTTATTGGTGTTGGCAACTACCGCCGGCACCATGCTGTCAAGCATATCGAATACGGCCTGAGGCGTTTTTGCCATCTGAGATTCCAGGCCATAGCTGGCCCAGTTATCATAACCCAGCAGTTTTGCGCGTTCTGCACGTAATTGTGCCAGACGGGCTACGATAGGGCGGTTATCTGTTTCACCAGACTGGTTACGGTTGGCAGACGCTTCCCATACCCGTTTCCGTACATCGCGGTTGCTCAGGGAGGCTAATACCGGCTGACGGGTAGTGTTAGTGATACTCAGCAGATACTTACCTTCGTGACCGGCTTCTTTAGCCGCATTGGCAGCCGAAGTGATCTGAGATTCAGATAAGCCGTCCAGTTCTTCGCGGGTATCAACGATAACGGCGATTTTCTTGGTTTCTGCCAGCAAATTCTGAGAGAACTGATTGGTCAGTTTTGAATGTTCTTCATTCAGGGCACGGATAGCGGTTTTCTGCTCTTCTGTCAGCTCAGCACCGGCCCGTACAAAACGGTCATGATACACTTCAATCAGACGTACTGATTCTGCATCCAGTTTCAGATCATTGCGCTGGTTATACAGGCTTTTAATACGGGCGAATAATTTTGGATTCAGATTGATATTGTCTGAATGCGCAGCCATTTGCGGCGCCAGCTCAGACTGGATCTTACGGCGCTCAGCATTGCTGTCGCTGCCGGCAAGGTTATAGAACACACGGGAAACACGGGTTAACAGCTCGCCACTTTTCTCAAGGGCAACCAGGGTATTTTTAAATGTTGCCGGCTCAGGGTTACTGGCAATGGCTTCCACTTCAGCCAGATGTTGTTTTCTGCCTTCTTCAAATGCTGGCAGGACATGCTCGTCTTTTATAGCGGTAAAATCAGGGGCTTCATATTGCAGCATGCTTTTACTGAAAAACGGATTGGTTGAGGTTACTTCGGCTACAGTGGTACTTGGTTCGTGTGAAGTGCTCTGGGTAGGAGCGGTGTTGTCAGAGCAGGCGCTCAGAGCTAATACCGCACTTACTGCAGAGGCAATAAGGGTTTTACGCATGTCAGATATCTCCGGATTTATATCGGTTTTAATAATTATGTAAAGCAACATAGCATGCCACAGCCTGTAGGCTTTTAGTATGCTGAAAGCCCCGGTTTGCAGCCAGTGGTCAACAAATTAAGACAAAAATCTTTCCGGCGCAAATTTTTGCCGGAATTAATCAGGTGTTTATGGCATAAACGGCACCGATAGCCAAAAGGCCACCGCAACCGCTAAGTAACTGATTGCCTAAAAAACGCACGGACAGACGATAGACTTCACCGGCAAGGCTGTCTATAATGCGCAGCTCTGCACAAATGCAGATTGCGCACCCGTAGCTCAGCTGGATAGAGCGCTGCCCTCCGGAGGCAGAGGTCATAGGTTCGAATCCTATCGGGTGCGCCATAAACAAAATAACCACCTTTCGGTGGTTTTTTTGTTTATGCACCTCGTAGGATGAGAACCGTTAGGTTCGACTGGAACGCCTGGAGCGTTCCAGAACAGCTTTAGCTGGCCCGAAGGGCGAGGGCAGGAAAGCCCGAGTAATCCTCTCGGGTGCGTCATATAATCAATATCTTATCTGAAAACCGAGACCTTTTTTATGCCTTAAAGTAAATTTTATAGCGTATTTATAGCAGTTAGTGTTGCTCTATCCTTCAATTTTTGTTTCTCTTTTTAATATTAATGTGTAATCTCATTCTAGAATTGGAACAAAAGGAGTTGGTATGGATCTAATTTGTGCTGTAATCCATGAGCTAGTAAAAGAGCCTGCAAGGGATAATGTGCCTGCTGTTGAGGCTCATTACGTAGAAGCTGACAATCTTTTAGACGTAACTTCAGTCCCAACATATGAGTTAGTAAAAAGTATCCAATCGCTTTATGGCACCAAAGGGAACGCGTCATCTCAAGGAACATTTGAAACTAACGGTGCATACACATTCCCGTCTCAGTTTTTAGATTTTGTTGATAGCATTGGTGATAGTGACGCATTCCTCACACTAACCAATTCTGCAATGGTGAACCTTGTTGAGAAATCCAGTGATCAGAACTTCGCAACTGGAGGTTATGTCGTTTTTGCATATTATCAACAAAGTGGGCACGGTTATGTTCTTGCTGCAATGGTTAAGAAAAAAGACGGAATTAGCCTTGTCAATCTTGAACCTAGAGTAATTCAAGAAGTTGATTTATCTAAAATACACCAAGCTATCCGTATCAACGTATCATCATATATGGATGCTCGAGAAGCACAGGAGTTGGGTGATCCGATTAACGGTGCATATTTGTCATTTATTAGTCCAAAAAGCAACAAAAGCGCTTCAGGATATTTCATTTCAGCATTCGGCTGCACTAATGCACTTGAGTCAGCAATTTCGACCAAAAATGCTATCGAGGCTGTAAAGCAGTTTTTTGAAAGAGATGAAAGGTTGGAACATCTCTCGAACACTGCTTATGACCGCGTTGTTGATTTATTAGAGGACATCTTACCCGCCGTGTCAGAGTAGTTGTCCTGTCTTCTTTTCACAATAGTTATAGTCAGACGGCGGGTGGTTAGCAGGTTCAAATGGCTGTTTATTCACCAGTA
>JARXRR010000023.1:0-48969 GCA_033792355.1 Chromatiaceae bacterium AAb-1 | reverse complement strand
ATCAGGGCGTTTCTGAATAGTGGGTGATCATCTGCTACGATCAACTTTGCCATTTTATCCTCCGGAGGGTCGCATATCATTTTAATTATATAATAAAGGCCGCAATAGCGGCCTTTATGCTGCGATTGAGGACACGGCAGGGCGTCTTGAAGCATGCGCCCTTGTGTCTTACTTGCGATTTAACCGGTTATTCACCAGAATTTCAACCACTGAAGGGTCTGCAAGTGTAGAAATATCACCTAAAGAGTCATGTTCATTGGCTGCAATCTTACGCAGGATGCGCCGCATAATTTTTCCTGAGCGGGTTTTCGGCAGGCCGGAAGGTGCCCACTGAATCAGATCTGGCGTGGCGATCGGAGATATTTCCTCTCTTACCCAGTCTCTGAGCGCCTTAGTCAGTTCGTCGCTTGGTTCCACACCAACCCGGGGTGACACATAAACATAGATCCCCTGACCTTTGATATCGTGCGGGTAACCCACTACGGCAGCTTCAGCTACGGCTTCATGCGCAACCAGGCAGCTTTCTATTTCTGCGGTCCCCAGGCGATGGCCAGAGATATTCAGTACATCATCAACCCGGCCTGTCAGCCAGTAATAGCCATCTTCGTCACGTTTGGCACCATCACCGGTAAAATATACACCAGGGTAGGTACTGAAATACGTTTGCTCAAAGCGTTCGTGATCGCCGTAAACCGTGCGCATTTGTCCCGGCCAGCTGTCTTTGATGATCAGGTTACCTTCTGCAATACCTGGCAGTTCGTTACCTTCGTTATCAACGATAGCAGGTTTAATACCAAAGAAAGGACGGGTAGCAGAGCCTGGTTTCAGATCCGTCGCCCCTGGTAGCGGAGTGATCAGAATGCCGCCGGTTTCTGTTTGCCACCAGGTATCAACAATCGGGCAGTTACCTTTACCGAATTTATCATGGTACCAACTCCAGGCTTCAGGGTTGATCGGCTCACCCACGCTTCCCAGTATTTTCAGTGAGCTGAGATCTGTATCTGCCACAGGGCTGTCGCCATGCGCCATTAATGCCCTGATAGCCGTAGGGGCGGTGTAAAGAATGTTTACTTTGTATTTATCTACAATCTGCGCGATACGTTTGACACTGGGGTAGGTTGGTACACCTTCAAACATTACACTGGTCGCGCCATTGGCTAATGGACCATAGATAATGTAACTGTGGCCTGTCACCCAGCCAACATCGGCAGCACACCAGTAAATATCGCCTTCATGGTAATCAAATACATACTGATGGGTCAGGGCGGCATAAACCAGGTAACCGCCGGTAGTGTGTAGTACACCTTTAGGTTTGCCGGTCGAACCGGAGGTATACAGAATAAATAGCGGATCCTCGGCGTTCATGGGTTCAGCCGGGCAGTCCTTACTTTGTTTTTGCAGCAGTTCGTGATACCAGACGTCGCGGTTCTGGTGCATATCTACATTTTTGCCGACCTGTTTTACCACAATAACATTTTTAACCGGGTTCTCGTCACCCAAATGGGCCAGCGCAATATCGGTATTGTCTTTCAGGTTGGTAACACGGCTGCCACGCAATGCCTGATCTGCAGTAATGACCAGACTGGAATCACAGTCAACGATACGGCTGCCCAGCGCATCAGGAGAAAAACCGGCAAACACTACGGAGTGAACAGCACCAATACGGGCACAGGCAAGTAAAGCTACAGCAGCTTCAGGAATCATCGGCAGGTATATTGTTACCCGATCACCTTTTTTGACGCCCAGGGCTTTCATACCGTTGGCTAACTGGCAAACCTGTTCATGCAACTGGCGGTAAGTAACGGTTTTCTGTACGCCTGGCTCGTCACCTTCCCAGTAGTAAGCTACCTGATCTGCCCGTTCCGGCAGATGGCGATCCAGACAGTTGTAGCTGGCATTCAGCTGACCGTCAGCGAACCATCTGATATGTATATTTCCTGGTGTAAAACTGGTGTCTTTTACCTGAGAGAAAGGCTTAAACCAGTGTAGTCTTTTTCCCTGTTCCGCCCAGAATTGTTCCGGTTGCTCTATAGACTGCTGATACAGCTGCAGGTATCTGTCGTTGTCTATATGTGCCCGCGCTTTCGCAGTGCTGCTGACCGGATAAAGATTCTGATGTGACATAGCATCCCCTGTGAATGTATCTTTCTATTTATGATATGTACTTTCTATCGAAGCCGGTTACTAAAAGGAATTAGACCTTAGTCTAGACGACTTCGGCACAGAGGTCTAAGTGCGACTAAAGGCTAATTGCCATAGTGCGGATCCTGCACCACATTTTAACGGCAATTTCACCATTACAATAAGAAATGTGGAGTGTCTATAATGAAAAAAGTAATAACCGTAACCTGTCTGGCAGCAGCTGTATCGCTGGCATCAGGAAGCGTTCAAGCAGCAGGGTTTGACATAGGTGGTACTACAGTTAATTTCGGTGGTTTTATTAAACTTGATGCTATGGTCAGTGATACTGACGGCGAAATGGCGGCGCTTGGCCGTGATTTTTACGTGCCATCACTGGTGCCGATTGGCGGAGATAGTGAAACCCGGTTTGATATGCATGCCCGTCAGTCCCGCTTCTTTTTCACCACAGAAACACTACTGGAAAATGGTAAAAAAATTACCGGCCGGTTAGAGTTCGATATGATGAATACCAATAATGGCGCTGACGAACGGACAACCAATGGCTATAGCCCCGGTATCCGTCATGCGTTTTTTAGCTATGATAAGTGGTTATTCGGCCAGACCTGGTCAAACTTTATGGATGTGCAATCGCTGCCGGATACGCTGGATTTTGTCGGCAATACCGATGCTGCGATTTTTATCCGCCAGGCTCAGGTGCGTTATACTAACGGTAATTTCTCGATTGCGCTGGAAAACCCTGAAAGTACCGTAACACCTTTTGGTGGTGGAACCCGTATTGCCACTGATGATAACGAAACACCGGATCTGACCGTTGGCTATACCCTGAAAACCGGGTTTGGCTCTTTCCGGTTTGGCGGTTTATTGCGCCAGATTGCGATTGATAATGGTGTTTTCGACGATACTGTAACGTCTTATGGTATTTCGGTCAGCGGTAAAATCGATTTTGCCGGTGGCGATGATTTACGTTTTACCTTTAACACCGGTAAAGGTTTAGGCCGCTATATTGGTCTGAATACTGTCAATGGCGCGGTACTGACCAGTGTCGGGCCAGATGCCAGACTTGAAACGATAGATACTACCGGTTATTCGGTGGCATACCGGCATTTATGGAATACTCACTGGCGTTCCAGCTTTGTCTATTCAGCGCTGAGCGCTGATAACGATACGGCATTAACCGGGTTAGGTGTTACCAAGTCAACAGAGAGTTACATTGCCAACCTGTTATATCAGGCAACGCCTAAGTTTATGGTTGGTGTTGAACTGAGGCACTCTAACCGCGAAATTGAGGCAGGACTGGACGGTGACTTAAACCGCATTCAATTCAGTGCTAAATACGATTTCTGATGTGGTGATATAGTATCGCTGAATAAAAAAGCCAGACAATCTTGTCTGGCTTTTTTATGACTAGCTGAGAAGAATTATTCTTCAGCTTTAGGTTTGGTCATCGGAGCCGCTACTGCCTGACGGGCAAAGGCTGAACCGGCAGGCCGTTGTGAACTGGTCACTGCCGGGCGTGCTTCTGCTGATATTTCAGCTGGTGTTGCTGTTGCCTGAGCTTCAACCTGTGCTTCTGATACGGTCTCCGGCTTAGTCATCTGAGCCATTACCATATTGCTGTAGCGGCTTTTACTGCCAGTACTTGCTGCTGCTTTTGGAGCGGTAGCTTTCTTAACGGTTTCTTTCACCACAGGTGCTGCAACATCGGTTGATGCAACTGTATCTGCTGTTACGACTACCGCTTCTGGCGTTGTCGCTTCAGTGACTACCGGAGTATCTGTTGCTTCAGCAACCGGTTCGGCGGCAGGCACTACTTTATCTGCTGCCGGCTTACGGCGGCTGCGGGGCTTAGCCGGTTTTTCCGGCGCTGCGGTTTCTTCCTGCACAATAGGTAATGCCAGTTGCTCTTCGCTTACCGGAACTACCGCAGTTTCTGCAGCGGTGTCTGCATCAGCCGGAACGGTTGTCACTTCGGCATCAGTAGCGTCGGTTTCTTCCTGCTGTTCTTTTTTGCGCTTTTGCCCGGCTGCCCGTAAATGACGGGGTGAACGTCTGTTACGGCTACGCGGCTCTGCGGTTTCTGCTTCTGTCGTTTCTGCTGCCGGAGCATCATCAGAAGATACCTCAGAATCTGCGGTATCTGCAGCGATTGCTGCTGTGGCAACAGTCTGCGGCTCAACTGAAGCTGCTGGTTCTGCTGCTGTCGTTACAGGCTGCGCAATAGCATTTTGCGGTGCCGGTTGCGGTACTACTGCTTGCTGCACTGGCGCTGCTGTTACAACCGGTGTAACGGCTTCAGTGACAACTATTGTATGCTCTGACGCTATAGCTGTTACCACAGCAGAGGCTGTTACGGCTGAAGTTTCTGCCGCCTGCACTGCTTCTGCTTTTTCAATCCGCACCGATTTATTACGGGCATTACGACGTTGCCTGCGCTCGCTGGGTCTGGATTGCTGTGGCTCTTCGTCATGCTGCCTGGGTTGTTTTTCGGCAACAGGCTTTTTATTTTCCTGAGCGGGTTTAGCCTGCTGGCGTTCCTGCTGAGGGCGACGTTCCTGTTTAGGCTGAGCTGCATTGGCAGAGGGTTGTTGTTCCTCTTTAACCGCAGTTCTGTCTTCTGTGGTGTCCTGACGACGACGCTGTTTGTTATTACGGCGACGGTTATTATCACGGTCACGTTGTTGCGAACGGTTATTTTTATTACGCTCAGTTGGTTTTGGTTTATCCGGGGTATTATCCGCACTGAATAAGCCTTTGAACCAGCCGGATAATTTACTGACTAAACCAGGCTCTGATTTGACCGTTTTTTCCGGTCTGACCGTTGGTTTCGGTACCGCAGTTTCTGCCATATTGATAGCTGAAATAGCCGGTTTTTCTTTTACTGTTTCACCTACCGCCTGATAAAGCTGGTTTGTAGTATCCGGTGCTTTAACCAGATTATAACTGGCTTCATCCAGTTCTTCGTCGATACGTATCCTGAGTACTTCGTAGTTAGGCGTTTCGAGATGCTCATTAGGAATAATATAAACGTGGATACCGTTACGTTTTTCAATACGGCGTACTGCATCACGTTTTTCATTCATCAGATAGGTAGCGACGGAAATAGGCACCTGGGCATGGATCTGGCTGGTATTATCTTTAATGGCCTCTTCTTCAATCAGGCGCAGAATTGATAATGCAGACGACTCTGTGCTGCGGATAGTGCCGCGGCCATGACAACGGGGGCAGACATGCGTTGCGGATTCGCCCAGCGAAGGACGTAGCCGCTGACGGGACATTTCCAGTAAGCCAAAACGTGAAATACGGCCAATCTGTACTCTGGCCCGATCCTGTTTTACTGCATCTTTTAAACGATTTTCGACTTCACGCTGGTGGCGTACCGGGGTCATATCAATAAAGTCGATAACAATTAATCCGCCAAGGTCGCGTAAACGTAACTGGCGGGCAATTTCATCGGCTGCTTCAAGGTTGGTATTAAACGCCGTTTCTTCGATATCGCCGCCTTTAGTAGCTTTTGACGAGTTAATATCAATAGCGGTTAACGCTTCGGTGCTGTCGATAACGATAGAGCCGCCGGATGGCAGACGTACTTCACGACGGAAAGCCGATTCAATCTGGGTCTCGATCTGAAAATGCATAAAGAGTGGTACTTCACCCTGATACATTTTTACCCGGTGTGCAAAATCTGGCCTGAATTGCTGAATATAAACTTTGGCTTCTTCAAAAATACGTGGGTTATCCAGCAGTATTTCGCCAACATCACGGCGCAGGTAATCACGAATTGCCCGGAATACCACGTTGCTTTCCTGATGGATCAGGAAAGGAGCAGGGCGTTTAGCGGCTTCTTCAGTAATCGCTGACCAGTGTTTCAGCAGGGCGCGCAGGTCGTAGTCCAGTTCTTCGTAAGACTTACCGACACCCGCTGTACGGACAATCAGGCCCATGCCATCAGGCAGTTCCAACTGATTAAGCGAGTCTTTCAGTTCCTGCCGTTCATCGCCTTCAATACGGCGGGAAATACCACCGGCACGAGGGTTATTCGGCATCAGTACCAGATAAGAACCGGCCAGACTGATAAACGTCGTCAGAGCTGCGCCTTTCTGGCCACGCTCTTCTTTATCAATCTGAATAATAACTTCCTGACCTTCTTTAACCACTTCCTTGATATTCGGGCGGCCATCGAAAGTATAACCAGACGGGAAATATTCGCGGGAAATTTCTTTTAACGGCAGGAAACCGTGCCGCTCGGCACCATAATCAACAAAAGCTGCTTCGAGGCTGGGTTCAACCCGGGTAATTTTACCCTTGTAAATATTCGCTTTTTTCTGTTCATGGCCTGGGCTTTCTATATCCAGGTCATATAATTTCTGACCATCTACCAGTGCAACGCGGATTTCTTCTTCCTGCGTCGCATTAATTAACATTCTCTTCATTGTGGGTGACTCATTTTGCAGCCACAACGCAATTATTGCTGGCACCCGGGTGTTCAGACGTTATCAAACACATAAATATGCAGTCTCACGACTGGTATGTCTGAGGAAACCAAATTGTCACTCTGCTACCTGATATTCTGTCAATAAGACAGGGGACAAAGTCAGTTATTGCTGTTTTCGTTTTTATCTGAAACACACCGCGTAACAGCGCTGCGTTATAGCAAATCTTGTTAAATGCTCTGGTTAACCGGACCTTGTGTTTTGCCGTTGTTGGTAACAGATTACGCAACATTACCTCAGGCAAATGGCGTTGATTTCTCGTCGGGGTATAAAAATCGTTGGTTTTCACAACGAATTCGGTATGATCTGCATCCCGGACGGTGCCGCACAATTTCTCTTATGTTACTTTGAGCGCCCTAATTGCCGTTTTCAGGCGTAATTAGCCGGGCGATTATCCCACTAATCCACACTGGATAGCAACTTAAATATAATTTTAGCAGAGTATCTGAATTACATGACTGATGAGATCAAATTACCAGTACAATTTATTGATATAGATGATGATTTTATTGGTCAGCGTATAGATAACTTTTTACTGGCACGGCTCAAAGGGGTGCCTAAAAGTGTTATTTACCGGGTTTTAAGGAAAGGCGAAGTAAGAGTAAACAAAAAACGCATTAAACCTGAATATAAACTGCAACAGGCAGATCAGGTCCGCATTCCTCCTATTACCGTCAGCCCGGCGGCTGAACCGGTATCGGTAAAACTGGCACAGGTGCAGGGGCTGGAACAGCATATTCTGTTTGAAGATAATGAGCTGATTGTGCTCAATAAGCCATCGGGGATTGCGGTGCACGGTGGCAGCGGGTTGCAGTTCGGAGTCATTGAAGCACTCAGGGCGTTAAGACCACAGGCGAAACAGCTGGAACTGGTGCACCGGTTGGATCGGGATACTTCCGGTTGCTTACTGATCGCCAAAAAACGTTCAGCACTGACTCATTTGCACCAGCAGTTACGCGATAAAACGGTGGAAAAAAAATACTGGGCTCTGGTTGCCGGAGACTGGGACAATAAAGTCAGAAAAGTCACTGAAGCATTACGTAAAAATACACTGCAGTCCGGTGAGCGGGTAGTCAGGGTTGATGCTGTTGAAGGTAAACCTTCCGAAACCCGCTTCCGGATTTTACAGCGTTATGCCGAAGGTACGCTGGTGGAGGCATTTCCGGTAACCGGCCGTACTCACCAGATCCGGGTGCACACCGCCTGCAAAGGGCATCCGATAGCCTGTGATGATAAATACGGTGATAATGATTTTACCGCTGCAATGTCGCGGCTGGGGTTAAAAAGGTTGTTCCTGCATGCGTATACACTGAAGTTTATGCATCCGTCGCAACAGGTTACTATTAATGTAGAAGCGCCGCTGGATCAGAATCTGGCGGATACACTTTCCCGCTTAACGAGAAAATAAGATGTCAGCAGTTTCTCTGGTTATTTTTGACTGGGATGGTACGGTGATGGATTCGGTAGGCCGTATTGTCTCTTCCATGCGCAACGCGGCAGCCCTGAGTGGGGTAGCAGTGCCGGATGAGCATACCGTTAAACAAATTATCGGGCTGAGCCTGGAACCGGCGTTAGACAAATTGTTCCCGGATGCCGATTCTGCGTTGCGCCAGCAGCTGTTTGAACATTACCGCGATCAGTATGTGTTACATAACACCACTCCGGCACCGTTATTCAGCGGGGCTGAGGATGTGTTCAGGCAACTGCGGCAGCGTAATGTGTTGCTGGCTGTCGCTACCGGCAAAGCACGCCGCGGATTACAGCGTATTTTTGAGGAAACCGGGCTGGGGTCTTATTTTATTACGACCCGTTGTGCTGATGAGGCACAATCCAAGCCGCATCCTGATATGTTGCAGCAAATTCTGGCCGAGCTGAATATGACTGCGCAGCAGGCGGTGATGATTGGCGATACCAGCCATGATATGAAAATGGCCCAGGCGATAGAGATGCCAAGAATTGGTATAACGCATGGCGTACATGGCTATGATGTACTGAGTCAGTATCAACCTGCGGCCGTAATAAACAGCTTACCGGAATTATTACAGGTTATCTGATTGCAGCAGCAGATTGACGCCTTCGTTTAGCAGCAACTGATTCAGCCGGATCAGCGGCAGCCCGATTAAGGCGTTAGGGTCGTTACCTTCCAGTTTGCTGAACAGGCTGATGCCCAATCCTTCGCTTTTAAAGCTGCCAGCGCAATTAAGCGGTTGTTCCCGTTTAATATAAGCCTGAATTTCTGCCCCGCTAAGCTGCCTGAAATGCACAATGAAAGGCTCTGTAATTACCTGGGCATTGCCGGTGGCCACATTTACCACGGCAAGGCCGGTTAAAAAAGTTATCTGCTGTCCGCTGAACTGGGTCAACTGGGCAATGGCATTTTGTTCGGTATGGGGTTTGCCAATAATCTGTTGCTGGTATACAGCGACCTGATCTGAACCAATAACCAGGCCGTCAGTTAAACCTGCGGCAACGGAACGGGCTTTGGCTAGGGATAATCGTTGTACCAGTGCAGCCGCGGTTTCTCCGGGGAGTGGGGTTTCATCAGTATCCGGCGCCGCATAATGGAATTTGCCGGTCAGTTTTTGCAGTAATTCGCGGCGGTATGCAGAAGTTGATGCCAGCCATATCGGTGGATGCGCAGCCATAAAAACTCCGGAAAAAAACATTTTCAGCCGCGCACTATAAGGGTAAACTGCTCTGCGGGCGAGAAAAAACACAAAAATCTGTCTGATCCCTTTGACAGTATTGGTATGGTTCTATATGATGCGCGCCTTATGCAAAAAGTGAAAATACCCGTTACGCTTGATCCGGTTAAAGCAGCACAGAAACGCTCTGATTACGAAGGCATTATTCCTCTTAATAATCTGTCGCGTTTAAGCGAAAGCCTGCTGCAGGATGATGGTGATGTAACGGTAAGAATTGAATGCGGCACTGACCAACAGGGTCTTACCGTGTTACAAGGCAATGCTGCGTGTACTGTAAGTGTAACCTGCGAGCGTTGTGGCGAACCCATGACAATTGAGCTGAACTGCAGTTTTGCATACGCCCCGGTGAAAAAAGGGGATGAAGCTGCTCTGGAATTGATTCCTGAGCGCTATGACGTGATCGAGAAAAACGAACACGGCGAAATAAATTTACGGCAGCTGGTAGAGGATGAACTGATTCTGGCTTTACCTTTGTTTCCGATGCACGATGAAGCAGTATGTACTGTTAATCCGTCGGCGATGAGCTGGGGTAAAATAGAACCGGAAGCGGAAAAACCCAATCCTTTTGCTATTTTGCAAGAATTGAAAAAGAAGTGATTTAGGAGAAAAGCAATGGCTGTTCAGCAAAACAAAAAATCTCGTGCAAGACGCGATATGCGCCGTTCTCACGATGCATTAACTGGCCCTACGCTGTCAGTTGATTCAACTACCGGTGAAACCCACCGTCGTCACCACATTACTGCCGATGGTTACTACAAAGGCCGTAAAGTAAAATAAGTCCGGATGCACCTTGTGCAACCACTTAAGCTGACGCTGGCTTTAGATATGATGGGGGGCGATCATGGCCCCCATTCTACTATTCCTGCCGCTCTGGCAGCGATTTCTGAATTTCCTGATCTGCATTTAATGCTTTGCGGTGATCAAGCCGTTATTGAAGAGCAACTGCAATCTCTTGGCGTTTATCCACATCCTCAGTTGACTGTCCGCCATTGTTCCCAAATTGTTACCATGTCTGATAAACCTTCAGCCGCCTTACGCAATAAAAAAGATTCATCTATGCGGATTGCTCTGGATTTAGTCGATCAGGGTGAAGTACAGGCGTGTGTCAGTGCCGGTAATACCGGTGCGTTGATGGCTATGGCCCATTTTGTGCTGAAAATGCTTGGGGGAATAGAACGTCCTGCTCTGATTGGCACCTTGCCTTCCTTTGATAATAAGCCCATTTATATGCTTGATCTTGGCGCTACGGTAAATAGCGATGCTGATACGCTTTTTCAGTTTGCCGTGATGGGGGCGGTTATGGCTGAAGAAGTTATAGGGATCAGCCGCCCCAAGGTTGCCTTGCTGAATATGGGTGAAGAAGAAATAAAAGGCTCGGATCAAATTAAACGGGCATCGTTATTGTTATCAGAAAACCGGGATATCAACTATATCGGGTACATTGAAGGTAACGATATTTTTTCCGGCAAAGCAGATGTTATCGTTTGTGACGGGTTTGTCGGCAATGTTGCGCTTAAAACCTGTGAAGGGGTAGCCAAGCTGATTATCCGTCGTTTTGAAAGCAGTATAAAAGATCGGCTGGCGGCACAATTATTTGGCTGGTTGGTTAAACCTTTCATAAAAAGTCTTTATCAGGGCGTGAACCCCGACCACTATAATGGTGCAAGTCTGATAGGATTGCGCGGCATTGTGGTTAAGAGTCATGGAAATGCAACAAAAGAGGCATTTCTCAGTGCCATCCGGCAAGCGGTGTGCGAGGTTAAACGCCAGGTACCCGCTAAAATAAAAGACCGGCTGGAACACGTATTAATTGATAAAGCGTAGGTTCTCATGTATTCACGCATTATAGGTACCGGGAGTTATTTCCCGTCGCAGATCAGAACCAATTCTGATCTGGAGTCTATGGTTGAAACCACTGACGAATGGATAATTGAGCGCACCGGTATAAAAGAACGCCGGATTATCGGTGACCATGAAACGGTTGCGACAATGGGGGCCGCTGCAGCACAACAAGCGATTGACGCTGCTGAAATTGATAAAAACAGCATTGATATGATTATCTGTGCCACCACCAGTGCTGCGCGCGCGTTACCCAGCGCTGCCTGTGAAATTCAGCGCGAGCTGGATATTCCTGCTATCCCGGCCTTTGACATTGCGGCTGCCTGTGCGGGGTTCTGCTATGCCCTCAGTGTGGCGGATCAATACATTAAAAGTGGTATTGCCAAACGGGTTCTGGTGATTGGTGCTGACTGCCTGTCACGCCTGATCAGCCCGGAAGACCGTAGTATGGTTATCTTATTCGGTGATGCGGCCGGTGCGGTTATTCTTGAAGCCTCTGAACAACCGGGTATTCTTTCAACCCATATCCAGGCTGATGGCAAATATTCTGAATTACTTTATGTTGATAACCCGGTGCGGGGTGACGAAGCTTCCGTGCATAATTCATGGGGCAGCATGAAAGGTAATGATGTCTTTAAGGTGGCAGTGACCAAGCTTTCTGAAATAGTAGAGCAGACACTGGCTGCAAACCAGCTGGATAAATCACAGATAGACTGGCTGGTGCCTCATCAGGCAAATTTACGGATTATTTCAGCGGTTGCCCGTAAGCTCAACTTATCAATGGAGCAGGTCGTCATCAACCTTGACCGTTATGGCAATACCTCTGCGGCAACCGTACCGACTGCACTGGATGAAGCTATCCGCGACGGGCGTATTCAGCGCGGGCAGACATTACTGCTGGAAGCTTTCGGTGGTGGCTTTGCCTGGGCATCAGCACTGGTTCGTTACTAAGGCTGCTTCAGCCGGTTACAGGATAAGAACATGACAAAAAAACTTGCAATCGTATTTCCCGGACAGGGTTCACAAAGTGTCGGTATGCTGACAGAGCTGTATCAGTATTCCGATGTTATAAAACACACATTTGACGAAGCGTCTGTTGCACTGGGTTATGACCTGTGGGCATTGGTTGCCAATGGTCCGGAAGCCGATCTGAACGAAACTCACCGTACTCAGCCTGCATTATTAACCGCTTCTGTTGCGGTATGGCGTTTATGGCAGCAACAGGATGGTATCGCTCCGGCTTATCTGGCAGGGCATTCTCTGGGTGAATATTCGGCACTGGTCTGTGCTGGAGTATTATCACTGGCGGATGCGGTAAAACTGGTTGAAAAGCGTGGGCAGTATATGCAGCAGGCTGTTCCGGCAGGAACCGGCGCAATGTTTGCCATTATTGGCCTGGATGATGCGGCAATTGCTAAAGCCTGTGCTGAGGCGGCTCAGGGTGAGGTGGTGGCACCGGTAAATTATAATTCACCGGGACAGGTTGTGATTGCAGGCCAGAAAGCCGCAGTTGAGCGGGCCGGCGAGTTATGCAAAGCCGCAGGGGCAAAACGGGCATTACCATTGCCGGTCAGCGTACCGTCGCACTGCGAATTAATGCGCCCGGCAGCTGAAAAACTGGCGACAGATTTAACTGCTCTGCAGTTTAATACTATGGTCATCCCGGTAGTAAATAATGTTGATGTCGCGATTGTTGATTCTGAACAGCAAATCAAAGATGCGTTGGTCCGGCAATTATACAGCCCGGTCCGCTGGACCGAAACTATCGAATGGCTGGCGGCCCAGGGCGTAACCGATGTTATTGAACTTGGCGCAGGTAAGGTGCTGAGTGGGCTGGTGAAACGTATCAATAAAGAACTGGTTACCACTTCTGTAACCGATCAGGTTTCATTACAGGCCGCTCTGGCAGACAAATAACAGGAATTCCGATGACAGCATTTATATCATTACAGGATAAAGTGGTACTGGTTACAGGTGCCAGCCGTGGTATTGGCCGGGCAATTGCCGAGCAACTGGCCGCATTAGGTGCCAAAGTTATTGGTACGGCTACCACCGAAAAAGGCGCGGAAGCAATTAGTGCGTATTTAGGTGACAAGGGCTGCGGTCTGGTGTTAAATGTCGCCGACACGGCTTCTGTTGAGCAATGTCTGGAACAGATTAAAAACCAGTTTGGAGATATTGATATTCTGGTTAATAATGCAGGCATTACCCGTGATAACTTGTTAATGCGGATGAAAGATGAAGAATGGTTCGATATAATGCAAACCAATCTGACATCGGTTTATCGTCTTAGCAAAGCAGTATTGCGCAGTATGATGAAGAAACGCTACGGCCGTATTATCAATATCGGTTCCGTAGTCGGTTCTATGGGAAATGCCGGGCAGACTAACTACTCGGCAGCAAAAGCCGGTGTACTTGGCTTTACCAAATCGCTGGCACGTGAAGTTGCGTCCAGGGGAATTACGGTAAATGCGATTGCACCGGGTTTTATTGATACGGACATGACAAAAGAACTGTCTGATGAGCAAAAAGAAGCTATTTTCAGTCAGGTGCCGGCCAACCGTTTAGGGCAACCGGAAGAAATTGCTGCAACTGTAGCTTTTCTGGCATCAGCCCAGGCAGCTTACATTACCGGCGAAACGATTCACGTAAACGGCGGTATGTATATGGTGTAAACGGAGCAGGTTTGACCAGCATAAATGCTGGTTACAATTGCTTGCAACAAACACCGCTTACGCATAAACTAGCGCCACACCAAATTGCACGAATTGTTGCGATTTAGATGAGAAAAAGGAAGAAAAGATGAGCAACATCGAAGAACGCGTTAAGAAAATTATTGTTGAACAGTTAGGCGTTAAAGAAGAAGAAGTGAAAAGTGAAGCTTCTTTTGTTGATGACCTGGGTGCCGACTCATTAGATACTGTTGAGTTAGTTATGGCACTGGAAGAAGAGTTCGATACTGAAATTCCAGACGAAGAAGCGGAGAAAATCACTACGGTTCAGTCTGCTATCGACTACATCAAAGCGCACGCTGAGTAAGCAAAACGCTTCTGAAACGGGTAGCAAGGCTACCCGTTTTTGTTTTAAGATCCAACGAATTTTATTCCATGGCGGAGGACTTTGTGGCGAAACGTCGTGTAGTGGTAACAGGTTTAGGCATGCTGACGCCGCTGGGCAATGATGTTGCTTCAACCTGGCAGGGACTGACACAGGCAAAGAGCGGAATAGGGCTGGTAACACATTTTGATACTGAAGCCTATAGCACCAGATTTGCCGGTTTAGTAAAAGACTTTGACGTCGAACCTTATTTTCCGGCTAAAGAAGCCAGAAAAATGGATTTATTTATTCAGTATGGTGTTGCTGCCGGTATCCAGGCTTTCCGGGATTCAGGTATACAGATTACTGAACAGAATGCCCCCAGGATCGGAGCCGCCATTGGTTCAGGTATCGGTGGCTTAGGGCTTATCGAAGAAAATCATACCAAGCTGCTGAATAGCGGACCTAAGCGGTTATCTCCTTTCTTTGTACCATCAACAATTATCAATATGATTGCCGGTCAGCTATCAATCATATTGGGGTTACAAGGCCCGAATATCAGCATTGTTACTGCCTGTACTACGGGTGTACATAATATTGGTCAGGCTGCGCGGATGATCGCTTACGGTGATGCAGATGTGATGATTGCCGGTGGTGCCGAAAAGGCATCAACCCCATTGGGGTTAGGTGGTTTTGGTGCTGCCAGGGCACTGTCTACCCGTAATGATGCGCCACAACAGGCCAGCCGTCCGTGGGATAAAGACCGCGATGGTTTTGTGCTAGGTGATGGTGCCGGTGTTATGGTGATTGAAGAGTACGAACACGCCAAAGCCCGCGGTGCTAAAATTTATGCTGAACTGGTCGGTTTTGGAATGAGCGGTGATGCTTACCATATGACATCGCCACCGGAAAATGGTGCCGGTGCCGCACTGGCGATGACTAATGCGTTGAAAGATGCAGCTGTCAACCCGGAACTGGTCGGTTATATCAATGCTCATGGTACTTCAACACCAGCCGGTGATATTGCTGAAACTAAAGCCATTAAATCCGTATTTGCCAATAATCTGGATAAACTGATGGTCAGTTCATCCAAGTCGATGATCGGGCATTTGCTGGGGGCTGCCGGTTCAGTGGAATCTATTATCACCGTTCTGTCGTTACAGGAGCAGACCGTAACACCTACTATCAATCTGGATAACCCGGATGATGGTTGCGATCTGGACTATGTACCGCACGAAGCCAGAAGCGCTAAGCTGGAATATGCTTTGTGTAACTCTTTCGGATTTGGCGGCACCAACGGTTCTATCCTGTTCAGAAAAATCTGATTTTTCTGTTTCCGATATCGTCCTGCAAGGCTGTTACTCCGGTAACAGCCTTTGTTTTATCTGCATTTTCAGGCATACTTGCCGTTATTTTCGAATCAAGAGACTGCCCGTGTCCGTAGCGCTTACTACCGCAGATCGCAGCTTTCAGTTTGGTGATGGCCTGTTTACCACCATGCAGGTGAAAGATGGGAACATCCAGCTATGGCCGTTGCATCTTGCCCGTTTGCAGCAAGGGGTTCGCAGACTACAGATTACCGAACCAGACTGGCAGCAACTGGAAACACAACTGCAAAAGTCGGTTACTGCGCCGCATCAGGTACTGAAAGTGGTGATATCCCGGGGCAATGGCGGGCGGGGCTACAGTCCGTCCGGCATTAATATACCGGGCATTTATATCACTACTGCCGCTATGCCTGATTATCAGCAATGGCAGCAGCAGGGTATTACGCTTGGTATGGCAAAACTGAAACTGGCGGTGCAGCCTTTACTGGCCGGATTAAAACATACCAGCCGGCTGGAACAGGTATTGCTGAAACAGGAGCTGGAAGCTTCGGGGTATCAGGAGTTACTGGTACTTGATCAGCAGAACTATGTTACGGAAGTGTCTGCGGCGAATGTATTCTTTTTCAGGGACGGTCAATGGTATACCCCGGCTCTGGAGCGTTGCGGGGTGACCGGAGTGATGCGCCAGCATATTCTGTTACAGCGGCCTGATATACAACAGATAAACTGGCAGCAGGAAGATCTGAATAATATAGAAGCTATCGCGGTTACCAATGCCCTGATGGGAATTATAGCCGTGTCCCGTTTTGGTGAAAGAAACCTGTCAGCCACTCCGGTGCTGGCACTGAGAAAACAAGTGTTATGCTGAAAAAAATCATAATAGCCGGTGTTACGCTGCTGGTGTTACTGGCTTTATCCATATTTGCCTCGTTACAACATTTACAGCAGCTATCGCTGGCGTTTGCTGAGCCCCTGCAGCGGATTGTACCGGGTGACAATACCCGCAGCCTTTGTCGCCAGTGGCAGCAACAGCAACTGATTAGCAGCAATGATTGCCAGCTGTTGCGTGTTTATCTGAAATTTCATCCGGAACTAACCCGCTTGCAGCAGGGATTATACCGGGTGCCTGACACTGTTACGCTGCCTGAATTACTGGCGCTGTTCAGCTCAGGAAAAGTGGCGCAGTTCTCCGTTACCTTTATTGAAGGCGAAACATTCAGTCAGGCAATACAGCGGTTAGGTACAGCGCCTTATCTGGTACAGGATTTATCTCTGGCAGAGCCACTGCCTGTACCGGACTGGCCGTCAGAATGGGGCGAGGTTCCGGCAGATCCCGAAGCGCTGATTTATCCTGATACCTATTTTTATACTGCTGACAGCAAAGCCAGCCAGATCATAAGACGGGCTCAGCAGGCACTGCTGGGCAGTCTGGCAAATGCCTGGGATAACCGGCAGCAGGGGTTGCCGTTACAGAACCCGTATCAGCTGCTGATCATGGCATCGATTATTGAAAAAGAGAGCCGTTATCTGCCTGAAAAACCGCTGGTGAGTTCGGTGTTTGTTAACCGGTTACGTAAGAACATGCGTTTGCAGACTGATCCTACCGTTATTTACGGACTGGAAGATTTTAACGGTAATATTACCCGTGCCGATTTGCGTAATCCGCATCCGTATAATACCTATCGCCATCACGGATTGCCGCCCGGGCCTATTGCCCTGGTCAGCAGCAGCTCTTTGCAGGCAGCGGCCCAACCGGCGGCAACGAATTTATTTTACTTTGTCAGCAAAGGTGATGGTACGCATATTTTCTCGGAAACGCTTGAACAGCATAATGCTGCGGTAAGGCAATATATTCTCGGACAGAATAAATGACTAAAGCTGGCAAATTTATCGTGATTGAAGGGCTGGAAGGTGCAGGCAAAAGCACTGCCGTGGCCACCGTCAGACACTGGCTGCAACAGCATCATAAAGAGGTCATCTGCACCCGTGAACCGGGAGGCACGCCACTGGCTGAAAAAATCCGCACTCTGGTAAAAGAGGTACAACAGGAGCAGGTGGCGCCGCAAACCGAATTATTGCTGATGTATGCTGCCCGGGTACAGCTGATCACTAACGTTATCAAGCCTGCGCTGGCAAAAGGCCAATGGGTGCTGGGCGATCGCCATGATTTATCTTCCAGGGCCTATCAGGGCGGAGGCCGCCAGCTTGACGAGCAACTGATCAACAGTATCAGGCAGGCAGTACTGGGTGATACCCGGCCTGATCTGACACTCTATCTGGATATCGATCCGGCAATCGGGCTGGAACGGGCACGTCAGCGTGGAGACCTGGACAGAATAGAACAGGAACAGCTGGCCTTTTTTATCAGAACGCGGCAAAAGTATCTGGAAATCGCGGCAACAGAGCCGGACATTCAGGTTATTGACGCTTCCAGACCTCTGGCCGAAGTACAGCAGGCGATTACCGCTGTACTGGCTGCAAAACTGGCAGACTGACTATGCTGCCCTGGTTGCAACCTTATCAGCAACAGTTACAACAGCAACTGGTTACCAATAACCTGGCGCATGCTATTTTGCTCAGCGGGCCGGATGGGATTGGAAAAATCACCCTGGCACACTGGCTGGCTGCCACGTTGTTATGCAAAGCTGGCATAGCAGAACGGCCGTGCGGGCAATGTAAAAGCTGCCTGCTGCGTCAGGCCGGTAATCATCCTGATCTGTTTGAGCCTGATATTTCAGGGCAAAGTATCGGTGTTGAGGTTGTGCGCCAGATCACCCATTTTTTACAGGGGACAGCGCAGCAGCATGGTGCCAGAGTGGTATTAATCCGTTATGCCGATCTGATGACTGAAGCTGCGGCTAATGCGCTGCTGAAAACTCTGGAAGAACCGCCACAAAATAGCTATATCGTGTTACAAAGTGCCCGGCCGATGCTGCTGCCCGCGACAATTTTAAGCCGTTGCCAGCACTGGAAACTGGCGGCAGTATTTGATCAGCAGGCAAAGCACTGGCTGGAGCAACATACAAACCGGCCATTACCTGATTTTCTGCTGGACTACACAGCCGGAGGCCCGCTTAACGCTTTACAACTGCTGGAGTCTGGCCAGGCTGATCGCATTCAGCTGTTACAACAGCAACTGCAACAGTTCTTTTATGGCAGTCAGCCTTTGGCCGAACTGGTAAAACAACTGGAAAGTTTTGACGATGCCAGCCGGTTACTGGGCTGGTTTATCCGCTATCATTTACAGCCGCAGCTTATCATGCAGCAGGCTACGCAGGCATATCAGCTGAGCGAATGTTATGCCCGCTGGTGTCGTAACGAACAGCAGATTGCCGGACAAAATAAAACGCTGGCATTGCATGCGCTTTTGCTTGAAATAAAACGTATGCTTTCCGGAAAACCGGCAGAGACACATGCCGCCCCAATGAAAACGAGGTAGATTTTGTTTGTTGATTCACATTGCCATCTGGATCGGCTGGAATTAGAAAAACTGGGAATGACCCTGGAGCAGGTACTGGCCGGTGCCCGCGAGAAACGGGTTGAACATTTGTTATGTGTTTCTGTCAGCCTGCAGGAGTTTGACGAGATGCAGAAGCTGACCGCGCCTTATACTCAGGTGTCAATTTCCTGTGGCGAACATCCGCTTTATCAGGAACAGCAAGCCAGCGCACAGGAACTGCTGGAAAAGTGCACCTTACCCAGAGTTGTTGCGGTGGGAGAAACCGGGCTGGATTATTTTTACTCGGCAGATACCCGTCTGGTGCAGCAGGAAGCCTTTGTCAATCATATCGATGTGGCCCGGCAGCTGAAAAAACCACTTATTATTCATACCCGCGATGCCAGGGCAGATACCATTGCCTTACTGAAATCGCATAAAGGTGATGATGCCGGCGGGGTATTGCACTGTTTTACTGAAAACTGGGAAATGGCTAAAGCGGCACTGGATCTGGGGTTATACATTTCTGTTTCCGGCATTATGACCTTTCGTAATGCTGATGAACTGCGGGATGTGGTCAGAAAACTACCGCCTGATCGCCTGCTGATAGAAACAGACTCTCCCTATCTTGCACCGGTGCCATTCAGAGGAAAAACAAATCAGCCGGCTTATGTGGCAGCAGTTGCTGCAGCTGTGGCAGAGGTGAAAAATATGGCGGTGGAAGAACTGGCGCATATTACAACTGAAAATTTCTATACCTTGTTTGCGCGTTGCCGCCGCACACCTTTAGTATCCTGATAATAAAAGGAACCCGGAACGAACAAAGTTGTTCCGGGTTTAGGGGAAGGGCTCATGGGTGATGAGCCGTGCGCTATCGACACAACAAAATCAACAATTTCTAGTGTAGTCAACTGATTGTTTTTTGCGCAACTTTTGCGAGATAAAAATATGACCAGTACGCAATAAAAGCGTAGCAAACCTCTGTTATCCCATGCCGGAAGTTATTTTAGTTAACCTGCCTTATTTTTATCTAATCCAGCACATTGTCGACAATGTTAAGCTTGACATTCGACCTTTATCGGTTTAAAACAGCATTATCTATAATTTATGTCGACAATATATGTCAGGAATTTACCCACTTTTTGTTTCACCTATTACTGCAGCAGACCGGGTATTGCTGGAAATTCAGCGGGCGATTGTTGAAGGTGAAATAGCGGCAGGCAGCAAAATAAGCGAGCCCGAACTGGCAAAACGCTTTAATTTAAGCCGTGCGCCTTTACGTGAAGCGCTGGCCCGGCTGGAACGTTGTCACCTGATTGAGCGTATTCCTAATGCCGGTGCCAGGGTAGTGAAATTGTCGACACATGGCTTGCTGTCGCTTTATCAGTTACGTGAAGAACTAGAAGGTATGGCCTGCCGGCTGGCGGCTGAGCATATGTCAGATGCTGAAATTGCCGAAATGAAAACACTGCTGGATCAGCATTTATCCACCCAGCGGGTCAGAGAGGGCGAAAGCTATTATCAGGAAGCCGGTGATCTGGACTTCCATTACCGCATTATTCAGGGCAGTAAAAACCCTTATCTGATCAATATCCTGTGTGATGAACTTTACCATCTGGTACGGATGTACCGGGTGCAGCTTGGTATGAACGGACCTCGGGTATCCAGGGCATTCGACGAACATAAAGCGATTATCAATGCCATTGCCAGCCGCGATGGTGAACTGGCCGATTTACTGATGCGCCGCCATATCGGCGCATCACGCCGCAATATAGAACAACGACTACAGCAAACGGGGAACTGAGATGACTACCACCCTTACCGCCGGGCAAAAACTGCGTCAGGCAATAAAAGAAAACCATCCGCTGCAACTGGTCGGCACCATTAATGCCTACACCGCGATGATGGCTGAGCGTACCGGCCATAAAGCCCTGTATTTATCCGGTGCCGGGGTGGCGAATGCGTCGTTCGGGTTGCCGGATCTGGGTATGACATCTCTAAATGATGTCTGTGAAGATATTCGTCGTATCAGTGCGGCAACCTCCTTACCACTGCTGGTTGATGCCGATACCGGCTGGGGCGGGGCGTTTAATATTGCCCGTACGGTAAAAGAAATGACCCGTGCCGGTGCGGCGGGCTTTCATATCGAAGATCAGGTGGCACAAAAACGCTGTGGCCACCGGCCAAATAAAGAAATTGTGTCAAAAGAAGAAATGGTGGATCGGGTAAAAGCCAGTGTTGATGCCAGAACGGACGAAAGCTTTTTTATTATGGCCCGTACCGATGCATTAGCGCAGCAGGGTCTGGAAGCGGCAATTGAGCGGGCACTGGCCTGCGAAGCTGCCGGGGCTGACGCCATTTTTGCCGAAGCAGTACATACGCTTGAGCAATATAAGGCCTTTACTTCGGTATTAAAAGTACCGGTGCTGGCCAATATCACTGAGTTCGGGCAGACGCCGTTATTCAATAAAACCGAGCTGTCGGCAGTGGGCGTGGCAATGGTGCTTTATCCGTTAAGTGCATTTCGTGCCATGAATAAAGCGGCATTAACGGTATATCAGTCTATTCTGGAAGAAGGTGATCAGAAAGCGGTACTGGATTTAATGCAAACCAGAACCGAGCTGTATGACTTCTTAAACTACCATAGCTTTGAACAAAAGCTGGATGAGCTGTTTAAGAATAAAAACTGAATATAGCGGTGTACAGAGCTACAAAGGTTGTACACCCACTTGCTCACCACAGCAACTCGTTCACACTGGCGTGTTCACTCAAACACTCTGTGGTTGCGCAGTGGGATACAACTTTGTTGCTTGTATAGCAGGTGAGCATACTGAATATTAAATCAACAAAGGGTAACAGATTATGACAGAGAAAACTTTAAGTGGCGCAGGTCTGCGGGGACAAGTCGCAGGCGAAACCGCACTGTGTACTGTGGGGAAATCCGGTACCGGTTTAACTTATTGTGGTTATGACATTTCTGAGCTGGCGGCCAGCACTGAATTTGAAGAAGTGGCATTTCTATTATCCCGCGGCGAATTGCCAACAGTGCAGCAACTGGCAGACTACAAAGCCAAACTGAAAACATTACGGGCGTTACCGCAGGCATTAAAAGATGTACTGGAACGTATTCCGGCCGGTGCGCACCCGATGGATGTTATGCGTACCGGCTGTTCCATGCTGGGTAATCTGGAAACTGAAACCGATTTTGATGAAGCCGACAAACATATCGACCGGATGCTGGCGGTATTTCCGTCAATTGTCGGTTACTGGTATCGCTACAGCCATGACGGCGTCCGGATTGATACCGAGACAGACGATGACTCTATCGGTGCGCATTTCCTGCATTTGTTACATGGCAAAGCTCCAAGCGAACTGCACGAAAAAGTCATGCATGCTTCACTGATCCTGTATGCCGAGCATGAATTTAATGCTTCAACCTTTACGGCACGGGTTTGTGCTTCAACATTGTCTGATATTCATTCCTGTGTTACCGGTGCTATCGGCTCACTGCGTGGCCCGTTACATGGTGGTGCCAACGAAGCGGCGATGGAACTGATAGAAAGCATGAAAGATGCCGATGATGCAGAAAAAACCTTACTCGATCTGCTGGCCCGTAAAGCCAAAATTATGGGTTTTGGTCATGCGATTTATCGTGAGTCAGATCCGCGTAATGCCATTATCAAAAAATGGTCAGAGCAACTGGCAGAAGAATACGGTGATAAGCGTTTATACGAAGTGTCGGTGCGTTGTGAAGAAGTTATGTGGCGCGAGAAAAAACTGTTCCCGAATGCCGATTTCTTCCATGCTTCTGCGTATCACTATATGGGCATTCCAACCAAGTTGTTTACGCCGATTTTTGTAATGTCGCGGGTGTCCGGCTGGACGGCACACGTAAAAGAGCAGCGGGCAAATAACCGGATTATCCGGCCAAGCGCAGATTACACCGGGCCGGAACCACGGAAAGTGGTGCCGATAGCTAAGCGCTGACAGATAAAGCAGCGTAAGGTACAAATTTAGTAAATATTAAAATGGCAGTAAGAAACCGGAACACCCGTTGTTGCTCGCCACAGCAACTCACCTTCGCAAAGCGAAGGTTCAGACACTCTGTGGCTGCGCAAACGGGGTTTCGATTTCTTACTGTTAACTGTGACTAAAGTACCTTAAACCACAATAAAAACAGACAAGAGCAATGACCATGAACACCGAATTCCGTAAACCCCTGGCCGATACCGGTCTGGACTATTTTGATGCCGCTGCCGCCGTCAATGCCATTAAAGCGGGAGCCTGGAACGGCCTGCCTTATACTTCGCGCGTTCATGCCGAAAATCTGGTGCGTCGCTGTGATCCGGCATTATTAACTGATGCCCTGAAACAACTGATTTACCGTAAACGTGAGCTGGACTTTCCGTGGTTTCCGGCGCGGGTGGTCTGCCATGATATTCTGGGCCAGACCGCACTGGTGGATCTGGCCGGCCTGCGTGATGCTATTGCCGAAAAAGGCGGGGATCCGGCACGGGTAAACCCGGTAGTACCCACCCAGCTGATTGTCGACCATTCGCTGGCAGTAGAACATGCCGGTTTTGAAAAAGATGCTTTTGATAAAAACCGGGCCATAGAAGATCGCCGTAACGAAGACCGGTTTCACTTTATCAACTGGACCAAAAAAGCCTTTAAAAACGTCGATGTCATTCCGCCGGGCAACGGTATTATGCACCAGATTAACCTGGAGCGGATGTCCCCGGTTATTCATGCCCGTGATGGCGTGGCATTCCCGGATACGCTGGTTGGTACTGACAGCCATACGCCGCATGTCGATGCACTGGGCGTTATTGCTATCGGTGTTGGCGGGCTGGAAGCTGAAAGCGTAATGCTGGGCCGGGCATCGTGGATGCGGCTGCCGGATATTATCGGAGTTGAGCTAACCGGCAAAGCAGGGCCGGGTATTACGGCTACTGATGTGGTACTGGCCCTGACCGAATTTCTGCGTAAAGAAAAAGTTGTATCATCCTATCTGGAATTCTATGGCGAAGGGGCGTCAAGCCTGACGCTGGGTGACAGAGCGACTATCTCCAATATGACGCCGGAATTCGGTGCTACCGCAGCCATGTTCTATATTGATCAGCAAACGATAGATTATCTGCGTTTAACCGGCCGGACGCCGGAGCAGGTGAAACTGGTTGAAACTTATGCCAGAACTGCCGGATTATGGGCTGACAGCCTGATAACCGCTGAATACGAGCGGGTACTGCAATTTGATTTATCATCCGTGGTCCGTAATATTGCCGGGCCATCGAATCCGCATAAACGGGTATCAACTACCGATCTGGCAGCAAAAGGGATCAGCGGTACAGTTGAAAACACACCGGGCCTGATGCCTGACGGTGCCGTTATTATTGCGGCTATTACCAGCTGTACTAACACCAGCAACCCGCGTAACGTGATTGCTGCCGGTTTACTGGCGCGTAATGCCAATGCCAAAGGTCTGCTGCGTAAGCCCTGGGTTAAAACTTCACTGGCACCGGGTTCTAAAGTGGTGCAACTGTATCTGGAAGAAGCCGGATTATTATCCGAGCTGGAAAAACTCGGCTTCGGTATAGTGGCCTTTGCCTGTACCACCTGTAACGGTATGAGTGGGGCACTGGATCCGGAAATTCAGCAGGAAGTGATAGCGCGTGATCTTTACGCAACTGCCGTGCTGTCCGGAAACCGTAACTTTGATGGCCGTATTCACCCTTATGCCAAACAGGCCTTTCTGGCTTCGCCACCTCTGGTTGTAGCTTATGCTATTGCCGGCACTGTGCGCTTTGATATTGAAAAAGACACACTGGGCTTTGATGCCGAAGGTAAGCCGGTAACACTGAAAGATATCTGGCCAACAGATGAAGAAATTGATGCTGTGGTGCGCAGCAGTGTTAAACCGGAACAATTTACCAAAGTGTATCAGCCCATGTTTGATATTGCGGTGGATTATGGCGAAAAAATCAGCCCGTTATATGACTGGCGGCCAATGAGTACCTATATCCGCCGTCCGCCGTACTGGGAAGGTGCGCTGGCTGGCGAGCGTAGTTTAAAAGCCATGCGGCCGCTGGCACTGCTGGGCGATAATATTACTACCGATCACCTTTCGCCATCTAACGCCATCTTACTGGACAGTGCTGCCGGAGAGTATCTGGCCAAAATGGGGTTACCGGAAGAAGATTTTAACTCTTACGCCACCCACCGCGGCGATCATTTAACGGCGCAACGGGCCACTTTTGCCAATCCTAAGCTGATTAACGAAATGGCGCTGGTAGATGGTCAGGTTAAGCAGGGCTCACTGGCCCGGGTTGAACCGGAAGGTAAAGTTACCCGGATGTGGGAAGCAATTGAAACCTATATGCAGCGTAAACAGCCACTGATTATTGTCGCCGGGGCTGATTACGGGCAGGGTTCGTCGCGTGACTGGGCGGCCAAAGGTGTACGGTTAGCCGGGGTTGAAGCTATCGTGGCGGAAGGTTTTGAACGTATTCACCGTACTAATCTGGTAGGGATGGGTGTATTGCCGCTGGAGTTTAAGCCGGGAACAAACCGTAAAACCCTGCAACTGGATGGTACGGAAACCTATGATGTTAAAGGTGAACGCAGGCCACGGGCTACGCTGACACTGGTGATTCACCGCCGTAACGGCGAAACGGTTGAAGTGCCGGTTACCTGCCGTTTAGATACCGCTGAAGAGGTATCGATTTACGAAGCGGGTGGGGTATTACAGCGTTTTGCGCAGGATTTTTTACAGGGCTCGGTGTAACAAATTGTCATAGTTATTAGAGGCTACGGTTGCAACGCCCTCTGCTGTCGACAGGGTTCAGACACTTTATGGCGACATTTCGGGGATTCCAACCTTAGCTATTCGATTTACCTGATACAAACAGGGAAGAGACGATGCCATGTTTTGCCCGTCGCAGCAACTCGTATTTGCTTATCGCAAATACTCAGACACTCTGCGCCGGGCAAAACAGGGTTGTCGTCTCGGATAAATAACGGGAGACAATAAATGTCTGCACCACAAATTAAAATCGCCGCCACCTATATACGTGGCGGTAAGCTGGTTTATAACAGTAAGCAGCTCCTGCAGCTTACTGTTATCGCTGCGAAAAAATGCGATTTTTTCTTGCTCGCAGGCATTGCCATGCCTAGCGGCAGTTCCCTCTGCCACAGAGGTTCCGCTTTTTTACTCCGGGAGGGCTAAATGTTTAAACCTCAAATCAAAATCCCTGCTACCTATATACGTGGCGGAACCTCAAAAGGCGTTTTCTTTAAGCTGGATGACTTACCTGCCGCCGCACAACAACCTGGGGCTGCCCGTGATGCGCTGCTGCTGCGGGTAATTGGCAGCCCGGACCCATACGGCAAACAGATTGACGGTATGGGCGGCGCAACTTCCAGTACCAGCAAAACGGTGATTCTAAGCAAAAGCAGTAAAGCCGGTCACGATGTCGACTACCTGTTTGGTCAGGTATCCATCGACAAGCCTTTTGTCGACTGGAGCGGCAACTGCGGTAACTTATCCGCCGCAGTCGGTGCTTTTGCCATTAGCAGTGGCCTGATTGAACAAAACCGTTTACCGGATAACGGTATTTTTACCGTACGCATCTGGCAGGTCAATATCAGTAAAACCATAATTGCCCATATTCCGATCACTAATGGGCAAGTACAGGAAACCGGTGATTTCGAGCTGGACGGTGTTACCTTCCCGGCAGCAGAAGTGCAACTGGAGTTTCTTGATCCGGCCGCCGATGAAGGCGACGGTGGCGGAGCCATGTTCCCGACCGGTAATCTGGTCGACAAACTGGAAGTCCCTGGTGTGGGCACTTTAGCTGCCACACTGATAAATGCCGGTATTCCAACCATCTTTATTAACGCAGCAGATATTGGTTACAACGGTACTGAACTACAGGACGATATCAACAGCGACAACAAAGCGTTAGCAATGTTTGAAACGATCCGGGCTTATGGTGCGGTGAAAATGGGGCTGATAAAGGATATCAGCGAAGCCGCGCAGCGCCAGCATACGCCTAAAGTCGCCTTTGTTTCATCTCCAAAAGAGTATGTTTCATCCAGTGGCAAGGCAATTACCAGTACTGACACCGACTTACTGGTAAGGGCACTGTCTATGGGCAAACTGCACCATGCCATGATGGGCACCTGCGCCGTGGCTATCGGCACCGCCGCCGCTATTCCCGGCACACTGGTGAATCAGGCAGCAGGTGGTGGTGAGCGCGAAGCAGTCCGCTTTGGCCACCCTTCCGGCACTTTACGGGTCGGGGCAGAAGCCAAACAGATCAATGGTGAATGGACAGTAACCAAAGCCATAATGAGCCGCAGCGCCAGAGTGCTGATGGAAGGCTGGGTACGGGTGCCGGGCGATTGTTTTTAACTTATACCCTTCATCCTTGAAGCTGCAGCGGTGTTGGCCGCAATCGCGAACCCCAATCACATAGACATCTATGCTCATGGGGATTCGCTCTCTTGCCGCCTACCTGCAGCTGTAATGCTTTTGGGTATGTTACTTTTGCTAAAAGCGCTGCGGCGCTTTTTTTACAGCAGTTGCGATAGCGGGCTTTTTACCGCATTACCGCCTTGTTTCAGCACATGGGTATAGATTTGCGTGGTTTTTACATCAGAATGGCCTAATTGCTCCTGTACCGTACGGATATCTGAACCAGCTTCAAGTAAGTGGGTAGCGAATGAGTGCCGCAGGGTGTGGCAGGTAACGTTCTTTTTAATTTTCGCTTGTTTTGCTGCCAGTTTGACGGCTCGCCGGACAGTTGTTTCATCTATATGGTGACGCCGTAGTAGTTTAGATTCTGGATCAATACTTAGTTGGCTCGATGGGAATAAATACTGCCAGCCAATTTCTTTAGGTGCTGCCGGGTATTTGCGGGCGAGAGCATAGGGCAGCCATACACCGGCATATTGTGAATTATGGCAATCAACCTGAAAATACTGCTCAACCTGATGAATTTGTATATGTAAAACAGGAACCAGCTCTGCTGCCAGCGTAACCCGGCGGTTTTTATTGCCTTTACCTTGCCATACCATTACCGACAGGTAGTCAAAATCAATATCCTGCACCCGCAAGCGCACAGCTTCCATTAAACGTAAACCACTACCATATAACAGCTGAGCGAGTAATTTATATTTAGGATCGATTACTGACAGCAACTGTTGCATTTCAACTCTTGTTAGCACCACTGGTAATTTTTGTGCAACTCGTGACTGATTAAAGTTCAGCTGCATAGACAATGGCCGCTGAATAATATGTTTATACAGAAAACTCAGTGCGTTAAGCGCTGTTGCCTGCGTTTTTACTGCAACATTGCGTTGGTTCGACAAAAAAGATAAAAATTGCTCGACTTCCTGATCGCCAAGGGCATTAGGGTGCTGTTTTTTGTTATGCAGTATATAAAACTTGATCCAATACAGGTAGGTATCAATAGTCCGTCTAGCATAACGGCGGGTTCTCATATAGTCGGCGATATACTCCAGAAATGGTGATGCCATAACCTTACCTTGATAATGTTTATTTATACAGTAGTTTGATTTGAGTAAAATATCCACCGACTTGCGGGCGCAGTGCTTGCTTTTAGCTAAGGTGTTTAGCAGTAGTAAAGAAAAAGTTGTTGATAATAGGTGTTTTTCGGGTTAGTTTTCAGCTATCAAAATTTTTGAAAAGGTGACTTGCTGGCGCAACTTGCGGGCACAGCGCCTTCTATTAAATTGTTAGGCAGAGAGGAGCACCCAACATATGAGTGATGAAGGAAGCCAAATGACACCAGAGCAAATTTTTAAAAAATTTGTTTGGCGGCAATCAATTTCAATGGGTGAAAGCATGGAAAAATTCACCACATGGACAATCACGGGCTGTGCCGCACTCGTTGGCTTAATCATTAGCAATTTAGATTCGATTAACTCAATAATACCAATCACATCTTTAAGGCACTCAATTTTACTTTTCGTTGCGTCCTTGCTGTTTGGTGTTGTGAGTAAAATGTTCGGAATGGCATTAACGTCTGGCATCAATCTAATTAATGACATGGAAAATAAAATATCTTCGCCAGCCGGTAAGAACTTAATGGACTCAATGACTATTGAGCCTAAGCAGCTTGTTAAGGAGCTTTCAGAGGTTTACTGGTGGCCGCTGTCATATATTATGAGAAAAGCGGGGAGCGAAGGCGTTAAAGACTACTTGTCATCTGACAAACGCTTAGTAAATCTTTTTTGTATACAACTCTTCACTAATTTTATTCACATTGTTTTTGCAGCACTTGCGTTGGTTGCTGTAACAGCTTGTATATAAAAATGCCTAACAAAGCAATCAAACGGATGGTTTTTAAGTAGCATTTTTGCCATTCCGCTTCGCTCCATTTTATGGCAAAAGTGCAACTTAAAAACCGCCGTTTATTGCGGCGTTAGCACTCTAGGGGGAGATATGCGCAACTTTGTAGTTTTTTCAGCAGCAATAGCACTTGCAGCCTGTAGCACCACTCCAGTCACACGCAGCCAGTCGCAACTCGTAAGCTCCGCTCAAGTTCTCGCGCCTGAGCTTCAAACTGCATCACCTGAGCGCACGCTGCCAGTTCTTCTGGTCAGAGACGCGGGTTTTATGGGTAGCTTCGTCGATGCCATCGTTGCTATCGACGGAAAAAACGCGGTCGTTCTCGCGCCCGAGCAACGATTTGAGTTCTACCTTGCGCCTGGCAACTATATGTTCTCTATCAAGCCGGCCAAAAACCCGCTCTCCGAACCGATGGCAGAAACTGATATAGAGATTCGCCCAGAGGGCACAAACAGCTTTAGGCTGCGCTTGGTGAGCGGCGACGGTGCGCGTATCGAGCGGTCGCTGCAAATCCAAGACTAGAGTTCTAACAATTCGTTCAAGCCGAACTTGCTTCGCTACACCAACAACATGGCAGAAAAAGCTTGCCATGGTGTCGGCTCCGCTACGCAAGTCGGCTTAACTCAGGCGTTAGGTGAACAAATAGATGAGAATATCGTGGAATTAATTAGACCAAGAATTACAGATCATCACGGTATATACAAAGGTCAAGCAGATCTCGATTTTGCAATTCAGTTCTTTGATGAGGACATTCCACTATATGTCGATCCTTTTCTTTTGTGGAATTCCCCTTCACAGCAAGACCAAGCATTGCATACTGCGATTACTAATTCGTTTAACTACCTGAATTTTTTGAGCAAGAAAGGAAAACCTGAACTCGCAATTGATATTTTAGTCAGCTTATCTGAGTGTGATGAAGTTGGCCTAGGGGTGTCTAAAACACGGAAAGGGTCAAAAATAAGTAGAGCTCAAGCTCAGGAAATCCTTAATTTATTTCGAGACATTCCTGAGTATAGTCAGTTTGGTTTTACGCACTTTGAGATCATTCAGCTGTATATTCAAGGGATATCTAAAGATCGCATCAGCGATTTTTCATGCAATTACATTAAGTCATTTTTAATTGACTACACTACTGAGCAATGTGAAATAAATGATATCCCAATAGAAGGCGTGATTTTAGATTCTGTATACAATTACCAGAAAAACGCATTAGATATAAATCAAAAAGCTTATCTTCCTGTCAATCCGGTATCTAAAGAACCTATAATTTTTACCCCCAAACGGTGGCTCCGATTTAATCCATGGATCAATTACGAAGATTACTTTAAGTCACATTGTCCAAGAGATGAGGTTTTTAATCCAAACGAGCCAGTTGAAAGAGTAAAGGTTCTTAACTTTAATAGAGAAAACTATGGCGTAGTTGAGCAATATATAGAGTATAAGGTTAAGACCTCTGTAGACTGCAAGAATGATCCGCTTTTCAGCCAAATTCCAGTTTTGTCTGCAAAGCGAAAGCTAGCGGATATTCTTAAACTGGATACAGGTAAGGAAGATGGAGCCGACATGAAGTATGAAGATCTTTCGGCTGATTTAATGGCTTCGCTCTTCTACCCGCATTTGGATTTTGCCCAAACACAGAGCAGGACAGAGTCAGGTCGTCACATAAGGGATCTCATATTTTATAATAACCGTGATATTGATTTTCTTGATGAAATATTTGCAGATTACGATAACCGACAGCTGGTCATCGAAATGAAGAATGTTAAGAAAATTGATAGAGAGCACATAAATCAACTGAATAGATATTTGCAGGGTGGTATTGGGCGTTTTGGTATATTTCTGACTAGAAATCCTTTGCCTAAGGCAATGTTTCAAAACACTATTGATCTTTGGTCTTCTCAACGCAAATGTATTATCGCTCTAACTGACGAAGACCTAAGGCTAATGGTGGATGTCTATGAAAGCAAGCAGCGTGCGCCGATAGAGGTCTTAAAGAAAAAGTACATTGAATTCAGAAGAAGCTGCCCCTCGTAAGGAAAAATCATGAATAAAAACGATGTAGATATATTTGAAAAGCTATCTGGTCAGCTTTTAAGCGTCTATGAAGAAATATCTCTCCTCTCTAAGAAGAGCCCGAATGACGCTGTTAATAAGTTCAAGCTCAAATTTGTAAATAGATTGATCGGTGCTAGCAATGAATACTTAAGTGAGAAGTATAGGCCGTTTGATGACTTCGAAGTATTTGATGAAGATGACGTGCCGCAGAATAGTGATGTAGTGTTCATACTGTCTCAATACATACAGTGTTTTGAGAAACTTAGATCTGACAATGTTGTGGTCGGAGTAGGTGGTTGGTACTGGTATGTTGAAGGTGAAGATGGTGATTCGACAGATGAACACGGAATGATCAAGATAAAGACTGTAAAACCCAAGAAACTAAAGGATTAGTAGGATGAGGCGTGATCAGCAGTATACAACTAGAGAGAAGGCATCGGTATACGACACTGTAAGGCCACTTTTAGATTCTATGTATTTAGAATTCAAAGAGCTATCAAAGAAGAAGCCTGATGCGGCTGTAAGTAAAAGCAAAATATCAATAGCAAATAGGTTGCTTTTAAAAGTTAGAGAGGTATTGGACGGTGAGGCAAGTGTCGATTTCCTTGACCTTCTGGATGAAGATGATGTCCCTCAGTCTAGCGACGTAACTTTGATTCTTTCACAGTACGTGGCCGCAATGAAAGGTTTTAAAGAAAAGTTTTATGGTTGGGATGGCAGCAATCATGTTTGGTTTACGGAGTGAGCGCCCCTATCACCTAACAAACGCGTCAATTAGGACGCTCGCAAGCTCGCGCCTATTACGCGGGCGTTATGCAGCAGGAGGGTGATATAGATCCTGAGATAAAGAAGTACAACGACACGCAGGAAGCAAGCTATAAAGAGGTATGTGAGCTACTGGCTAAGGAAATCGATCGCAACCTGCCAGGCGCTGAAAGTAAAGTCTGGCACTCACATCCTGTTTGGTTCCTTGATGGGAACCCGACAGTCGGATACAGCAAGCAAAAACCTGGTATACGACTGATGTTCTGGAGCGGTGCAGACTTTGAGGAGCCCGGATTAAATGTTTTGGGAAAGAAGTTCAAGGACGCATCGGTGTTTTTCAATGATGCTTCGGAAGTAAACACGACAGATATTCGTCGATGGCTTAAAAAAGCACAAGAAATTCAGTGGGATTATAAGAATTTAGTCAAGCGCAAAGGGCAGCTGGAGAGATTGAAATAGTGCGCAATATATTCTCTTCGGCCATCCGGGCAGCATTGCTGCATAACCAGTCGCTGCAGCCGACGCGCTAAAGCGCGCGCCTGAGCTTCGGCGTTAGGTCAACGAGATAATCATGAAATTTGAGTTAGAAAAGTTTCATAGGGGTACGAGCGAGGAGGAACTCATCTCTGATCTGAAGGCTACTGATGCTGAACTTGCATCCAGCGGACAAGCGCTAACATTTCGGTCGTACAATGAAATTGGAAAGTACGCTTCATCTACGATCACTGCAAGATTTGGGTCATGGAATGAAGCACTAAAGCGAGCTGGGCTAAATATACGAGAAGAAAAAAATGTATCCGATAAGGATCTTTTTCTGAATCTGGAAAATGTCTGGATTTCTTTGGGGCGTCAACCGGTGATACGGGACTTGGTTAAGCCGTACTCGAGATACTCATACCACATTTACAATGAACGCTTTGGCGGCTGGCGAAAAGCTTTGCTGGCATTTGTGACATATATAAATGAGAGTGACCCAGATACTGAGGAAGTTCCTACCGATCTGGTGCCATCTAGGCCTGAGAAGTCGGTGGTTAAACGTAGAACTTCAAGGGCCATATCCGACAGAATGCGTTTTAGAGTTCTATCTCGGGATGGATTTACTTGTCAATCCTGTGGCGCCAGTCCAATTAAGGAGCGAGGTATTGAGCTTCACGTTGATCACATCTTGCCATGGTCAAAGGGCGGAGAAACAACAGAGGAAAATTTACAGACGAAATGCAAGCAGTGTAATCTTGGGAAGGGCAATGCATTTAATCAATAAAGACCTAACAAAAAAATTATGTCGCCCCTTCGGGGCTGGGACGCTCGCAAGCTCGCGCCCCATATTTTGGCGTTAACTCTCAGGAGATCGTATGGAGCACGAAGAGGTAATAGACATAATGCGGGAAGCAGGAAAAGAGAGCATAGACAAACTTGTCGCTAAGCTAAATCTAGATGGTATTGTTTCTGATGAGGATGGCTGCTTAATCTCATCTTACATGGTTGAGCGTTGGACGGCTGAGAGCACAGAGTATTTACGTGATAATGAATACAAAGGCGGAAAACTAACTATGCATGCCAAATTTTTCTCTGGGCATGGTGCTGTATATGTATTGTTTGATGAAAATGAGCATACATATGACTCCGCCACGAAATACATGGATGAGTATGTAGAGAATTACGACATTAGTTAACAAGCAAAGGCAGCATCGTCCTTCGGGCTGGACGCGCTACGCGCGCCGCGGCTTTGGGTGTCAGGCATGCTACACTTTCCGGGAGATTTGAATGAAAGGACATAGAAGTTTCTTACTGGCAATTTTCGCAGCAATTGCCTTTTCCTCTGTGGCGGAACCAGCGACGAAAACTGCGCCAGACCAACTATCCGTCACTGTTGCAGCGCTGGATTCTGCACTCTTTGACGCGTTCAACCGTTGCAGCGAACCGGATCAACTAGCAAAGCACGCCAGCTATTTCGTCGACGATGTAGAATTTTATCATGACAATGGTGGTGTGACCTGGAACCGGGATGACATGCTTGCCAACACTAAGAAATACGTGTGCGGCAACTTTCGTCGTGAACTGATGCCAGATACTCTCAAGGTATTTCCCATTAAGGGATTTGGTGCAATTTCGCAGGGGACACACCGCTTCTGTCAGTTTAACACTGGTGAATGCGATGGTCTTGCAGAGTTCACAATGATCTGGCGGGAACAGGCTGGCATCTGGCAGATCACGAGGGTACTGAGCTATGGTCACCGGGCTTCCGCAAGCGGGCATTAACAATTTAATTTAAGCCGAACCGGCTTAGTCATGAACGTTACAGCAGGCTATCCGGTCTATAAATGGTTTTGCAGTAAGGTAGTTGCCCGCATTTGTGGCGGGCGTTAGACAGCAAAAACGCGGAGAACAAGATGCATCAAGACGAAATTAAGGCAATATTCGATCAACAGGCTGCCGGCTACGACACGCAGTGGGCTAAAACGGCACCGATCAAAGATTGCTTGTACTTCCTTCTGGAGTCGTTGTTTACCGGGTTGCCCGCTGACGCACGAATTCTCTGCGTTGGGGTGGGAACGGGAGCAGAGCTGGCTCACCTTGCCCAAAAGAATCCTGCCTGGCGGTTTACTGCGGTAGAGCCTTCCGGCCCTATGCTTGATGTTTGCCGGCAACGGGCGGAAAAGGAGGGATTTGCGTCTCGTTGCTACTTCCATGAAGGCTATCTTGATTCACTCCCTGCCACCGGGCTGCATGACGCAGCCACTTGTTTTCTGGTGTCTCAATTTATTCTCGACCAGCAAGCACGCTCCGGGTTCTTTCGGGAAATATCACGCAAGCTTAAGCCGGGCGGGATTCTTGCAAGTTCTGATTTAGCCTCGGATGTGGAATCATCCGAATATGAAGTGTTGCTTGGTGCCTGGATGAACATGATGGCGGCATCAGATATTTCACCTGAGGGGATAGACCGCATGCGCAAAGCCTATGCCAATGATGTTGGAGTTCTTCCACCGGGTAGCATTGCGTCAATTATTGAGTCAGGAGGTTTCGAGCCTCCCGTGCAGTTCTTCCAGGCCGGATTGATTCATGCGTGGTTGTCAAAGCGTGCTCCGGGTAATGTCGTTTAACAATTCATTCAAGCTGATGATGGAGCTCACAAATTTACATGCATACGCACGACATTATGTGCCTTGACCATCTTTATCGACTGGAATATTGTAATACCAAGTTGCGATCGATAGATGCCCGTCATGACAGCAGTAACAGTTTCTCCAAAGTATCAAATTGTCATTCCTAAAGAAATTCGGGAATCTATGGGTATTGTATCTGGCCAAAAAGTCCAGATCATGTCCTACCAGGGGCGAATTGAGGTGATTCCTCTTAAGCCTATGAAGGAGATGAAAGGCTTTCTTAAGGGCATTGATACTACTGTTGTCAGGGAAGAAGATCGGGTATGAATGTCGTTGATTCGTCAGCGTGGGGAAGAGGCAGACTTGATTGTCACTGCTCATATGAAGCAAGGCAAAGTCATTCCTCTGGATTCGGATCTGGCGATGGATGCCGCGAAATTTGGCGTTCTTCATAAACTACCGCTGGCCGATAGTATTATATTTGCCACAGCCCAAAAGCATTCCGCTGTACTCTGTACTCAGGATAATGACTTCGAAGGTTTGTCGAATGTCAGGTATGTTTCTAAGAACAACGCATAACAATCCCATGCAGCACGTGCCTATGTTGCCGGACGTACACTGCGTGTATGCCGCTGCCAAAGGGCATTAGCCCCTATTTTCCAATTGTTGTCACATTCTTTAGGGCTGAGCTGTCTTATTGGTGTTACCAACAAAAGGGAAATCCATGAAGACACTACTTAGAATTGACACCAGCATCAGGCTGACAGACTCGAATACCCGGGAACTATCAGGTTATTTTGAGCAAGCCTGGTTACAGGCTAATCCGGATGGTAAGGTTATCCGTCGTTGTCTGGCGACCAGCCCGGTTCCTCATCTCTCTCAGGAAATATATGAAGCATTTCAGGCTTCCGGGGGACGGGCAGATGCATCTGCCATATCTGATACCCTGATTGAAGAGATTAAACTGGCTGATCATATTGTGATTGGCAGCCCGTTATACAACTTCAGTCTGCCTTCGTCGCTTAAAGCGTATTTTGATTATATCGTTCGTTCCGGTCTGACCTTTGAGGTCAGGCAAGGGCATTATCAGGGGTTGCTCAATGGCAAGCGGGCAACATTGGTTACCGCCCGTGGCGGGTTCAGCTCACCTGATGATGCAGATGATTTTCAATCGGATTATCTGAGGAAAATACTGGCCTTTATTGGTATCACGCATGTAAATACCGTCAAGCTGGAGGGTACAGGAGTTGAGCAACACAATAAGAATGCGGCATTGTCCCGGGCTAAACGGGAGATTGAACAGCTGTTCAGCCCTGATCAGTCTCCAGCCTGGCTGGGTGAGTTCAGTGAGCAGGATAAGAAAGAAATCTCATATCTTCGTGCCCGCCAGGCTGAAGTTATTACCGCCGGAGATGCGGGTGCATATGCAGAGCTTTGCACTGAGGATATACAGTTGCTGATCCCGGCGCGGGATTTGGTTTCAGGAAAGAATGCCTTTCTTCAAGCGGAGGAGGCGCTTTTCAGGAGCGCAAAGTTCGTTAACTTCCGGAAGATCCCGCTGAGCGTGGAGCGCAGCGGTAATCTGGCGATTGAGGTGGGCCGGCAGGAAGCGCAGATGCAGCATCAGGATCAGTCGGAGGGGGTCTTTTCTGCGAATCAGAAATACATGCACGTGTTCCGCCATACATGCCAGGGCTGGCGCTTTGCGCTGCTTATGTCCAATGCAAGCGGGTAAATTGATATGCCTGATAAACGAGCAGACATTTTTGAGTTGCATCGAAGAACGCTTGAGGGCCTTGCCTACCGGATGCTGGGAACGCTTGCCGAAGCTCATGATGCAGTGCAGGAGACCTATCTCCGGTGGCATGAAGTTGATGTTGCAGCGCTGAACAGCCCACGGGCATGGCTGATCACCGTGTGCAGCCGCATTGCCCTGAACCAGTTGCAGTCAGCACGCAGGCAACGGGAGATTTACATCGGGGAGTGGCTGCCGGAGCCATTTCCCGACGAGCTCCCCGGTGAGAATTACGATCCAGCCGCTCAAACAGAGATTAACGACACGGTATCGGTTGCGTTATTACTGGCGCTGGAAAAGCTTTCGCCTATGGAGCGTGCGGCGTTTCTGCTGCACGACATATTTGAGTTTAGTTTCGGGCAAATTGCGGATGCTCTCGGAAAGTCCAGCGCACACTGCCGGCAATGTGCCACCCGGGGGCGCAAACGCATCCGCGAAAACCGTCCCCGCTTTGTAACAACACCAGAGGCGCATCGCACATTGATTGATGGTTTTCTGGGCGCTGCAAAACAACATGATGCCGAAAAACTGATCGCACTGTTAGCGCGTGATGTAGAACTATATTCTGATGGTGGTGGCAAAGTACAAGCCTTGCCTGAAGTTCTTTGCGGAGCGGACAGTGTTGCCAGCTTTTTCAGCAAAGTGTTCGCTGCTTACCATCAGGATGGTATTGAGATCCGGACCAGATATCAGCGATTCAACGGCGCCACCGGCGTTCTGGTATTTGAAGATGAACAACTTGCTACGGCGCTTACCATTGATACACATTGCGGGCTTATCCAAAAAATCTATGCGGTTCGTAATCCGGTCAAGCTCAGCGGATTAACGCGTTACACATAAGCATTTAAAAGACCAGGTGTTAAAACACTTTGATATTACAAAAGAATCAGGTTAATTTAACGACTTGCAAGGTTATGGCAGAACAAATACCGCATATAAAAAACTGATAGCCAGATATAAAGTCGATGGTCAGCATAACCTCTTATGCTGACAGTCTTTGTCTTGCGCATGAAACACCGTCTTTTTTATGTGGCGTGGGGGCAAAAAGTGTCTTTTGACGAAGACGAATTCCAGTATTATCCATAATGGCGGTATCTCGCAGGGCGGGATTGATTAACGGAATAAATTTTATGAAATTAAGCGGTTATTGCGGTGGTTTATTGCTTATTGCCAGCCTGAATGTGCAGGCAAATACCGGGCCGGCGGCAGTTGAACGTTCGCTGTCTTTGCGCGATAACCAGATACACCTGACCCGTGATTTAATGCTTGAACCGCAGTGGGCTGCAGAAGGACATAACTTTCATTATAAGCTCAGTGTGGAAGGGGGCTTTATGTTCTTCAGGGACAGTGTGGCAGGCAGCAAACCGTCAGCGGCTTTTGACCACCAGCTTATCAGCAAAGCCTTGAGCCAGGCTACCGGTCAGTCTTTTAGTGCCCTGCAATTACCCTTTGATAGTTTCAGTTACAGCGATAATGGCCAGCAGATCCGCTTTTTTTATGATGGTGATCGCTGGCAGTGCCGGATTGATAGTGAGCTATGTGAGGTTTTACCACGTCATAATCGTCCAAAAGCTTTTGGTGTGGTAAGAGATTTGCGGGTGGAGGCTTATAATCCGGAGCGCAAATCTCCTGACGGCCGCTATGTCGCTCAGGTTATCGATCATAATCTGGTCATTACCGATGCCAGCGGCAAACGGCATTATCATAGTACTGATGGCAAAGCTGATCATTTTTATGATCCGGAATCTGTGCAATGGGCACCCGATGGTTCGGCACTGCTGGTGATGAAAGTTATTCCGGGTGAAGCCCGCTTTGTTACCCGTGTACTTACTGCACCGGAAGATCAGCTTGAACCCAGAACCATTACGCAGCTTTATCCTAAGCCCGGTGATACCGTGGATGTCGAGCAACCGGTATTGATTCAGGTAGATACGGGTAAAGCCCATTTTATAGATAATCAGTTGTTCAGCCAGCCCTATATGCTGGACCGGGTTCGCTGGCAGGCTGACAGCAGCCGTTTTATTTTCCGCTATACAGAACGTGGGCATCAGTTAGCGCGGATTATTGAGGTTAATGCCAAAACTGCCCGACCCAGAGTATTACTGACAGAACGCTCTGACACCTTTATTAACCAATGGGGAGCGTTTTTTCAGCCATTGCAGGCTGCGCAGCAAGGTTTTATCTGGTTATCAGAGCGGGATGGCTGGGCGCATCTTTATTGGTATGATGCCGATGGCAAACTGAAAAACCAGATCACCAAAGGCGACTGGCGGGTGCGTCGTGTGGTGCATATCGATGAAGATAAAAAACAACTCTGGTTTGCTGCCAGTGGCATCAATGCCGGACAGGATCCGTATTTTGAACATTACTACCGCATTAATTTTGATGGTAGCGGCCTTACGGCGCTGACAACTGCCAATGCCCACCATCAGGTCAGTTTCTCTGCGGATATGCAGTACTACATCGACCTTTATTCCAGAGTTGATTTGCCCAATGTGGCAGAGCTGCGCCGCAGCAGCGATGGGCAACTTATCCGGACACTGGCTGAGGCTGATATCAGCCGCCTGACCGAAGCAGGTTTTAAAGCCCCGGAGCCGTTCGTTGCCAAAGGCCGGGATGGTGAAACGGATATCTGGGGTTTGATTGTTACGCCACAAAACTACGATCCCAAAAAACGCTACCCGGTCATCGAAAATATCTATGCGGGTCCACATGACAGCTTTGTACCTAAAAGCTTCTGGCCATTTGGTTTTCATGCCGGTGGCGATAAAGTAATTGGTATGCAGGCTATGGCAAATCTGGGGTTTATTGTGGTGCAGATTGACGGTATGGGTACCGCTAACCGCTCCAAAGCCTTTCATGATATTGCGTGGCAGAATCTGGCTGACTCCGGTTTCCCGGATCGTATTCTGTGGCATAAAGCAGCAGCTGAAACCTTTCCCTGGTACGATATTTCCGCTGGTATCGGTATTTATGGCGCTTCGGCTGGCGGGCAGAGCACCGTAGCTGCTTTACTGTTTTATCCTGAAATATACCGGGTTGGGGTGGCTTATGCCGGTTGTTATGATAACCGGATGGACAAAATCAGCTGGAATGAGCAGTGGATGGGCTATCCGGTTGGTGAACATTATGCTGCGTCGTCGGTAACAGAACATGCCGCGCGTTTACAGGGACAGTTGCTGATTATCAACGGTGAGCAGGACAGTAATGTCGATCCTGCTTCAACCATGCAACTGGTTAATGCGCTGATTAAAGCCGATAAAGACTTTGATTTATTAGTGGTGCCGGGTGGTGAGCATTCAGTCGGGCGCTCCAGTGGCCCGATCCGCTATATACAACGCCGTCAGTTTGATTTTTTCCTGCGCCATCTCAAACAGCAGCAAACGCCAGACTGGAACCAGCTTGGCAGTAAATAACGATATTTAAAGATCCTGAAGGCAGCCGGATAGCACTCTATTGCCGCAATGACGAGTTAGTTGCCTCCGGTTGGCTGTATAGGTTAATTCGCTAAAAGGAAAAAACATGAGTAATGAAGCGTTTTTAGCTGCTCTGGAACAAGCCGTTCCGGGGTTTTCGGCCAAAGATATTACTGTACCTGCCGTAGATGATCGTCAGGGAGAATATAAGCAGATCTATTGGCTGGATGAGTTATTGGGAGAAAACTTCCTCTGTTATGTTGAATGGAAGGAGTTTGATCCCTGGGGAGTGAATGGATTAAATGCCTTAATTCCGGTTAAACAGGCAGGGATCACCTTATCTACCGATAGTCTTTATGATGAGCAGGGCTTTCCTGTTCAGGAAATAAGCCATGAACAATTTATGTATGATGCCGGAGGCTTTTTCCTGCCGGTATTACAGCAACAACTACAGCAGGCCGGGTTGCAACTGCTGGAAGTCGGATTGCTGCAGCATGATGGTAAAATCTATTTACATGAAAATCCGCGTTTTATCTGTGCTACGACTGATCACAATAAAGTTGAACAACTAAATCTGCAATTGCAACAAAGAGGTCTGGTGCTTTGCTGAAGCTGTCGTATTTTACAACCGGCACGGCTAGCCGGCTAATGATATGTCTGATGATGGTATTGCTTATCAGTGCCTGTACTTCACGGCAAGTCCGCTGGAAACACCCGACACCATCGCAAGAGCTGTTGTTAAAGGCTATGACAGATTTACATGGCTTTCATGTCTACAGTGGTCTTGGCCGTAAAGATAATAGCCTGCTAAGCAGTGAAGACGCCGCAAAAATGCTGGCAGATAACAGCCTGATTACCAGTGACACGCCAAACTTTATGTTTGTCAGCTTTAGTGGTAAAACGATAAGTATTATTGGTTATAACCAATACTACCGTCCCCGTACGCAAGACTACCGCAGCCCGATGATTTACCGTTACAGCGGGCAACTGAAGCGTGCTGTTTACGCCTTGCCGCATATGGCGCCGGTAATTGGCGACTTAACCATTACTTCAAAGCCGATTGAAAATGTACAGCTGTGGTTGCTGAATGAACAGAAGACTGTGTACCCGGATTTTAATGGCACACTGAAGTTTTACTCCTGGTCAGGTGAGTATATTGAGATTAGTGCCTTTACCACCAGAAGCTGGGACAGTATTTTTTAACAGCATAAATGTGGAACATTATTGTCCGGGCAATAGATAAACAGAAGTCTGACAACTGAGTATGCTTTGTGCCAGGATGGTTATTTGTTACCGGAAAACAACAGTGTAAAGGTAATAATCTGACTCAGGAGGCGGGGCCGCAGATTGAACAAACCAAAACTGATTCTTTTACCCGGACTTGATGGAACCGGCCTGTTATTCAAGCCGCTGACGGATATTCTGCCATCAGAGATCAACTATCAGGTTATTCCTTTATCTTCATTGTTATCAGATGAACCCGCGGCACAGGCAAAGGAAATTGCCAGACTGCTTGGCAATGAGCCTTGTATTCTGTTTGCAGAATCTTATTCCGGGTTGATTGCATACGAACTCTGTCGTCAGCAACAGGCTGATATAAAGCATGTGATTTTTGCTGCCAGTTTTCTGGACAAACCCTCGGCTGTCAGTCGTTTTGCTGCACTGTTACCTTTGTGGCCGATACGCCGGAAATTAGTACCGGCGGGTTTTATGAACAGGCTGCTGTTCGGAAATACCGACCGGAAAAACCTGCTGCCATTATTTTATTCTGCGTTTGATATTGCTGATCCTGCGGCGCTGAAAGCCCGGTTACAAAGGATCAGTAAGCTGGAGCCTCCGGCTGGGTTAATTCATCAACCTTGTACTTATATCTGCGCCGCTGATGACTGGCTGGTCAGTAAGAATGCGCTGACAGATTTTAAACGGCTGTGTACGCAGTTGGATATTGCTCCGGTAAACGGTGGTCATCTGGTTGCGCAGGGTCAGCCTGATAAATGCGTTGCAATCATTCAGGATATTTACAGCTTATGAAACCAACAGAACGTTTTTCCAGCCGGGTTAACAGCTACGTAAAATACCGGCCATCTTACCCTGATGCTGCTATCGCATTTCAGGAACTGCAACAAGCATTTGAACAGCATCAGCAAAACGGACAGATAGCATTTAACTATGAAACGGAAGTGTATCTTGGGAGTATGAACTGATGTTTAATATGCGGGAACAATGGAGTCTGTTGATTCAGGCTAAGTTGTAACGACTATTTGCTGATAGTTAAAAGAACGGTGTATCCCAGATATTTGTATGAAGAGAAAGAGCATGCCGCATTGTATTATTGAATATTCAGACAACCTGTTAAAAACCATCAAACCGGCACAACTGCTGGATGCGGTATATCAGGGCGCCCTGGCATCGGATTTATTTGGGGCTGCCGATATTAAAACCCGTGCCGTAGCGTTTACCGATTGCCGTACCGAAAATAAACCCGCCGGTTTTATTCATATTACAGCCCGGATTTTATCGGGCAGAACGCTGGCACAGCGGGTGGCATTGTCGCAAGCTATTTTGTCAGAGCTGACCGGGTTGGGGCTGGCTGATATCACATTAACCGCCGAAGTGGTGGAGATGGAAAGAGACAGCTATGCCAAGCAGGTAATTGCATAAGCTCAACAGATCCTGTTGTGGCGCGATTTATCACCATTCCGTATATCGTATGGAACGTTTCTGAAACAGGGTTATCAAATAGCCGTTCTCACCAGACTGTGCTCTCTGTTGTAAAGTGGATTATGGCAGGTTCAAAGGTGAGGTTGATTAATCCCGGGGAGATAATGATGATGCAGCCGCAACAGGTTCTGGATTTCTGGTTTAATGAGCTTATGCCTGGCCAGTGGTTTACGAAAGATCCGGCGCTGGATGAACTGATTAAACAACGTTTCGGGCAAATCCATCAACAGGCTTGTGCTGCAGAGCTGTTTGGCTGGCGTGATACTGCGCATGGCCGTTTGGCTGAAATTATCGTACTGGATCAGTTTTCAAGAAATATCTGGCGTGATCAGCCAGCTGCTTTTGCGGCAGATGCCCAGGCGCTGGTACTGGCCCAGGAGGGCGTGCGTTTAGGCGTAGATCAGGCATTGTCGGTTCTTGAGCGCAGTTTTTTCTATATGCCTTATATGCACAGCGAATCACTGGTGGTTCATCAGCAGGCGGTACAATTGTATAAGCAGCAGGGACTGGAAGTGAATCTGGACTTTGAATATAAACATCTGGCGATTCTGCAGCGTTTTGGCCGTTATCCACACCGTAACAAGATCCTGGGCAGAGTATCTACCGAAGAAGAAATTGCTTTTCTGAAACAACCAGGCTCCGCATTCTGAATTTACTACTTTCTGTTACACTGTGATATCTTCGATATTTCAGCAGATTCAGAGGCCGGGTTTGTCTGTACCACTTTTACAGTTTGAGCATGTCAGCCTGCATATTGACAGGCAGCCTATTCTGCACGATATCAGCTTTAATTTACATACCGGAGAAATCATCGGCATTATCGGCCCGAATGGTGCCGGTAAGACGGCTTTGCTGAAAACCCTGCTGGCAGAGTTTAAAACCACTACCGGTTCGGTATTACTACAGAATAAGTTACTGGCGGATTTTACCGGCAAACAGCTGGCTCAGCGGTTGGCGGCTGTCAGTCAGATCTCCATCCCCATGTTTGAGCTGACAGTTCGTCAGGTGGCTGAAATAGGGCTGTTACCACATAAACAGTGGTTTGAGCTGAATAATCAGCAGGATGAACAGCTGATAGATAACGCACTGCAAAAGGTCGGGTTGCTGACAAAGCAGCATTACCCGGTTAACCGTCTGTCTGGTGGTGAGCAGCAACGGGTTGCTATTGCCAGGGCACTGGTGCAGCAGCCGTTATTATTATTGCTGGACGAACCCACTAACCATCTCGATATTCAGTATCAGCATCAGGTGATGAACATTATCCGGCAGCAGGGGCTTTCGGTGGTTATCTGCCTGCATGATCTTGATTTAGCTGCCCGTTATTGCGACAAAGTATTGCTGCTGCAGCATGGCCGGCAACTGGCTTTCGGAGCGCCGTCGCAGGTGTTTCAACCACAGTTGTTACAGCAGGTTTTCGGATTACGCTGCGTGGTAGAGCAACATAAGCTGACTGATAATTTACAGGTCGTTTTTTTACCAGATGATATTTTGCTGGAGTAATAGTGTTTAAGTCTCATTTTTCTCTGGCATTGTTGTTGTCATCCGGTTTATTACTGGGCAGCTTACTGTTAAGCATTAATATTGGCAGTGTCGCGCTTGGCTGGTCGCAAATTACCGAGGTATTACTGTTTTCAGCTCAGGCCGATCCGCTGACCGAAGTTATTATCTGGCAGGTCCGTTTTCCGCGGTTACTCTGTGCCATGCTGGCCGGGGCAGCTCTGGCGGTATGTGGTGCCTTATTACAGAATGTCAGCCGCAATCCGCTGGCTGATCCTTATCTGTTTGGTCTGATGTCTGGCGCCGGGCTGGGTGCTACTATTGTCAGCCTGTGGTTACCGCAGGCGGTATTGGGTATGGCTGCCGGCGCTTTTATCGGCGCACTGGCCGCAGTGCTGCTGGTTTTTACGGTATGTGCGGGACAAAACTGGCGCAGAATTGAAATTACATTGTTAGCCGGTGTGGCGGTGTCTTTTATGTTGAGCGCACTGAGCAGTTTTATGCTGTATTTTGCCGATCCGTTTGCGGCGAATAAAGTGATTTTCTGGCTGATGGGCAGCCTTAGCCGTACCGACTGGTTTAGTGTGCTGTTGATTGCTCCTGGTGTATTCGTCGCGTTGTTATTATCTTTTATCTGGCGCAGGCAACTGGATGCATTGCTGCTGTCTGATGAGACAGCGGCCAGTTTAGGGGTAAATATCAGTCGTTTGCGGCTTGGTGTGCTGGTATTGACGGCAGCAGTAACTGCCTGTGTGGTATCGCAATGTGGCGGTATTGTCTTTGTCGGGCTGATGATTCCGCATATTGTCCGTTATCTGTTTGGCGTAACATCCGTACGGCTGTTAAGTGCTTCCGCCATTATCGGGGCACTCTTTCTGTTATGGGTTGATAATATTGCCCGCAGTGTGCTGGATGCGCAGGAAATACCATTAGGGGTGATTACATCGGTTATTGGCAGCATCTTCTTTTTAGTTATTATGCGCCAGCGAAGAGGGTAGTGTTATATGGAGCAGCAAAAACAACAGCGTCATCGTGAACGTCAGCAGCGATTAAAAGAAAAAGTAGATCAGGCCATTGCCAGCGCTACTGATGATAAAGGCTTGCTGCTGGTGATTACCGGTAACGGTAAGGGCAAATCGACCGCCGGTTTTGGTATGGTTACGCGTGCAACTGGTCATGGTTTAAAGGCGGCAGTAGTACAGTTTATTAAAGGTAACTGGGAATGCGGTGAGCGTAACCTGCTGCAACAGCATGGTGTGCCTTTTGCGGTAATGGCCACCGGCTTCACCTGGGATACTCAGGACAAAGCGGCTGATATTGCAGCTGCAGAGCTGGTATGGCAACAGGCTGAACAGTTTTTACAGGATCCGGCTATTGACGTGGTATTGCTGGATGAACTGACCTATATGCTCAGTTACCATTATCTGCCGCTGGAAAAAGTACTGGCCGCAATTGAGCAGCGGCCTGCACAACAGCATGTGATTGTCACCGGCAGAGCCTGTCACCGTCAGTTACTGGAGCTGGCGGATACCGTAAGTGAGATCCTGCCGGTAAAACATGCTTTTGACGCTGGTATCAAAGCGCAGCGGGGAATTGACTGGTGAGGTATATTTCAGGACTGGTCTTTATTTGCTGCATATCGGTCGCCGTGGCAGCGACACCACAGATAGCGGCGGAATATCCACAACGTATTATTGCCCTGGCACCGCATATTACCGAACTGCTGTATGCTGCCGGAGCGGGAGAACAACTGATAGCGGTCAGCGATTACAGTGATTATCCGGCTGCTGCGTTAAAGCTGCCACAGGTAGCCAGTTATCAGGGCATTAATTTAGAGGCTGTGCTGGCATTAAAACCTGATTTGATCGTTGCCTGGAGACAAGGCGCAGCAACCTCCGAGCTTAAACGCTTACAGCAAATGGGCGTACAGGTGGTTTATTCTGATCCGCAAACCCCGGACGATATTGCTGCTGAGCTGCAGCAGTTAGGTGAACTGACCGGTCATGCCCGCTATGCCACAGAGCAGGCACAGCTGCTGCGACAGCAATGGCAACAGCTTAAAACAAGCTATAGTGACCAAACCCCGGTACGGGTATTTTTTGCGATGGATACTGACTTACTGACCACCGTGGCAGGAAACAGCATGGTGCAGCAAATCCTGACGCTGTGTGCTGCAGAAAACCCGTTTGCCGGGCAAAGCAACGATTATCCGCGGGCTGCACTGGAGCAGGTGCTGGTAAGCCAGCCGCAACTGATTATTCAGGCCGGATCTGCAACCACCCCGGCAGATTTCAGTTACTGGCAGAAATTTGAGGTGTTACCTGCGGTAAGAAAACAACAGTTTCTGGCGGTAAATGCTGATCATCTGTACCGGATGACACCGAGAACCCTGCTGGCTGCTCAGACGGTATGCGAGGGCGTGGATAAGATAAGAAAAACCAGCCTGCAGGCTGGTTCTGATTGATTTAATTTGGGCTGTATTCAGCGGATAATTTTCGCTTCGGGGCGTTGTAGCAGCTGAATTAACGGATTGTGCTGCAACACTTTTTCTTTAAACAGTACCCCGATAATTAATCCTGTTGCCAGACCGCCAAGGTGGGCCCAGTAGGCTACACCCAGACCTTCGCTCAGTAAGCCGTAAATATTCATACCGGCCCAGATTGCGAAGTACCATACCGGGTTCAGTTTTTTCTGCCAGATAATAAACATAAATGTCAGGCTGGCATGGCGAAACCACAGCAGATACATGCCAAACAAACCGGCCACGGCACCACTGGCACCAACCATTAGTAGCTCGCGTCCGACCAGAGTTGTCATTACCAGTTCCAGTATCGCTGCCGCTACGCCGCATAACAGGTAGTAACCAAGAAATGCCCAGGGGCCAAGCGCGTCTTCCAGGTTATCGCCGATAATCCACAGAAAGTACATATTACCGAGCAGATGTATCCAGCCACCATGCAGAAACTGGTAACTGAAAAAGCTCCACAGGTGTTGGCCTTCCATAATAAATAGTGAATCGATGGCGAAGTTGCGGAACATCCACTCAGTTGCATCGTAATCAAAGCCGTACATCACATAAATCAGGGTGTTCAGAACCAATAAGGTCCATGTCATATAAGGCGTACGATGCGGCTTGATGTTGTATTCTTTTGGCATTCTGGTCAGAAACTGGAATAACCAGCTTTTTACATTAACCTTCTGATTCAGCTGTTCCAGTGCATGTTGCAGTTTGGGAGCCGCCAGCACCAGAGACACTTCGTCGCCATCAACCCAGAGACCATGACAGTTTGGGCAGGAGTCTACTTCGACATGGTAATCTTTCAGCAAATGGAATTGCTGCATTGCTACATTACAGCGATGACAATGGTAAACATGCTGCTCCAGCTTTTCGCCGAATCCCTGCTTGATGCAGTATTCATCTTTGATATCGTGCTTATGCCTGATAGCTTCGCTTAATTCGCTGTCATCAAACCATACGCCGTTGCATCTGGGGCAGACATCCAACTGCTGGCCGTGCATTTCAATATGCTGTAAGGTTATATCCTCACAGCATGGGCATTTTAATGTCTGATAGGTCATTTACAGCGAAACTCCTTTTTTCTTCAGTACATCCTGCAACGTCTTGGTATCGGTTTCAAACTGCGGTAGCACATGGTTTTCCATATGCTCAACAACTTCCAGCAGCTGTTTGCTGCCGTATTCCAGCGCATAATAACTGGATTGTATTTTCTTGTGTGCATCCCTTACCTTACGGTAAAACTGGCGGCTTTCACTAAGTAATACCGACGGTGTTTCCAGGGTTGCTGATGAATATTTCATGCTTTCCCATACAAAAGTATCAAGCGGAAGTTCGATATTACGGGCATTATGAACACTGATTCCTTTCAGGCTTTTGGTATATTCTTTAATTAACTCAAGGTTGTCGGTCAGTTCATCCTGTAATGATTTACGCAGGTAATAGTTGTTTTTATCACTTTGAATTTGTTCAAAGGCGACAGCTTGCCGTAAACCCTGCTGACCCGCCAGATATACACCAAGTACGGTGGCTACCAGCATAAAAATCTGACTAATCCAGAAACTGACGTTGGAAATTTCACCTTGCTGAATCGTCAGCCGCTTTTTTATCTGGGAACGAAGCTGATTTTCACCAGTGCTGTTTGTTACCGGAGGAGTGTGGTCTGTCATATGTTACATCCTGTTAAACTAAGGCTAGGGAAAATATTCTAAACAAACTTCATATATAATGAACAGCATAATATTAAGAC
>JARXRR010000070.1:0-16355 GCA_033792355.1 Chromatiaceae bacterium AAb-1 | reverse complement strand
ATTAAATACCGTTCACAAGCACAGCATCAACAATAAACATCAAGCAATAATAAAAAATTATTATATAAATACAGTATCTTACTAATAAAACCAAGATTAAAACGCAAATTTCAAAATTTGCGTTGACAGTGTCAGCAATCGGCATAAACTCAAATTATAATATTTACGTTCAGGTGACTTATGGCCAGGATAAGAACCCCGATAGCAGTTAATGAGTTACTCAGGCAATTACCTTCGTCTGAGTGGTTGCCGCTAATGGATAAATACAAAGTAACAGATACCAATGGCGATTATTTGCATTGGGATAAGTTTAAGTGGCGGGTTGAAAAAGGCGACAACGAACAAGCTGCCTGGCTGGCAACCAAGCTGGCCCGGAAATCGGTTGCCAAAATAATTCCTGAACTGTATGGCAAAGACAAAACCGAACGGTTTCATTATTCAGTGCCAGATTCACTGTATGCTAAATTGCATTATATCGACAAAATCACTGGTGGCGGCCATGCCCTTGGCGATGCCGGTTTTGTTTCAGGTCAGGAAAAAGACCGCTATCTGGTAAAAAGCCTGATGATGGAAGAAGCTATTACGTCATCTCAGCTAGAAGGTGCAGCAACCACCAGAAAAGTTGCCAAAGAAATGCTGATATCAAACCGGCCACCACAGGACAAATCTGAGCAGATGATCCTGAATAATTACCTGCTGATGAAAAAAGTCTTCGAGAAAAAAGACGAAGTGTTAACCGTAGACTTATTACTGGAACTGCACAAAATAGCAACCTACAATGCTATAGACAACAATGCAGTACCCGGCGAACTGCGTACAACCAACGACATCAGTATCAGAAACCGCTATAACGAAACTGCTCATCAACCACCTGGCTACACAACACTGAAAACACGGCTGGCAGAACTCTGCCTGTTTGCGAATAAAGCAAGTGACAGTCAACATTCAGATCAGTTTATGCATCCGCTGCTCAAAGCCATTATTCTGCATTTTATGCTGGGTTATATTCATCCTTTTGGCGACGGTAACGGCAGAACAGCCAGAGCGGTATTCTATTGGTCAATGCTCAGATCCGGATACTGGCTGTTTGAATTTGTTTCCATCAGTAAACTGATTCAGGAAAAAAGAGGAGACTACGATACCGCTTTTATCTATACCGAAACTGATGAACTGGATTTAACCTATTTTCTCTACAATCAGGTTATTATCGTGGTAAAAGCCGTCGATGCACTACAGCAATATATCCTCCATAAAAAAACGGAGTTCCACCATTTTAAACAATGGGCAGAACAAAACCCGCTGGCCAGAAAACTAAAAACCATTCAATTAGAACTGCTAAAAGAAGCGGTACAGGAACCAGGTAAAATTTTTACCGCCCGTCAGGTATCTGCTGCATTTGATATCACTGAAAATACTGCCCGCAGTTACCTGAACGGGCTGGTAAATTACAATTTACTGGCGCTAAGCAAGGCCAGGCAAGGTAAAGGTATGTTATATATCGCCCCGCGTAACTTGCAGGACAAACTCAGGCCAGAGAAGTGATGGCTGGCCGTTCTTACGATATTTTTGAAATAACAGCCCATCTGTAACTAAACTGATTCAGGGCTGTTAATGCCAGCGTAGTTATGACAAAGTAACTCAACATCTTAGAACGTGTTGATCTTTGTTGCAGCAAACCGGCAATACCATTGCCAGTTAAAAGGAGTCAATATGAGTATAAAAATAGCCATTGCAGCCTTGCTGGCAGCCAGTTTAATCAGCGGTTGCAATAAAACACCACCTGCCCCGGCAGGCAGTGACAGCATACCGCAATACAGTGTGGAACAGTTTTTTGCCACCAAGTCTTACCTCGGAAATGATATTAACCATAATGGTACAGCGCTGCTGGTTGCCTCAGATGAAAGCGGCGTATTTAATTTGTACCGGGTCAGCATCGACGGCCAGGACTGGCAGGCACTGACACAATCCACGACCAATCCGGTATTTCCGGTCAGCTGGTTCCCGCAGGATGACCGGTTGCTGTATAGCAGCGATCAGGGTGGCAACGAGCTGCACCACCTGTATGTACGGGAAACCGATGGCACTGTACGTGATCTTACTCCGGGCGACAAACTGAAGGCCTCATTTGCCGGCTGGCGCGGTGACAGCCATTTCTTTGTCAACAGCAATGAGCGCGACGCCCGCTTCTTTGACTTATACCTGTACCAAACCAGCGATTACCAGCGCAGCCTGGTATTTGAAAACAACGATGGCTTTAGTTTAGGAGCTATCAGCGATAATGGCCGTTATCTGGCGCTGAGCAAAGTCCGTAACAACGCCGACAATAATATCTATCTGGTTGACCTGACCAGTAACGATAAAACCCCGTTACTGCTGACACCGCACGAAGGTAATATTTCTTATCAGATCTACGGCTTCAGCCGCGATAACCAGCAACTTATTTTCGGTTCAAACGATGGCAGCGAATTTGTAAAAGCCTATGCCTACCATACAGAAAGCCGCCAGGTACAGCCGTACAGTGAAGCAGACTGGGATATCAGCTTTATTTATTTCAGTAAAGATAACCGTTACCAGGTACAGGGGATTAACGCTGATGCTTCAACCCGAATCAGTATTACCGACCAGCAAAGCGGTCAGCCACTGGCGTTACCAGCGCTGCCAGCCGGTGATGTACACAACGTAACATTTTCTGACGACAGCTCAGTTATCAGTTTTTACCTGAATGCCGATAACAGCCCGTCTAACCTGTATGTGTGGCAGGTTGGCAGCAATCAGGCGCAACGTCTGACATCAGCACTGTCAGCCGATATTGATGAAACCCATCTGGTACAGAGCGAAGTCGTACGCTTTAACAGCTTTGACGATTTAACCATTCCTGCATTGCTGTACAAACCTCAAACAGCCAGTGCCCGGCAGAAAACACCGGCCGTGATCTGGATCCACGGCGGGCCGGGTGGTCAGTCACGTACCGGCTACAGTCCGATGATTCAGCATCTGGTTAACCACGGTTATGCTGTATTGTCGGTTAATAACCGCGGTTCCAGCGGCTACGGTAAAACTTTCTTCCATCTGGACGACAAACGCCACGGCGAAGACGACTTACAGGACATCGTTTACGGCAAATACTATCTGCAAAGTCTGGACTGGATCGATACTGATCGTATCGGTGTGATGGGCGGTAGTTACGGCGGCTACCTGACGATGGCCGCAATGGCCTTTACCAATGAGTTTAAGGCCGGTATTAATATTTTTGGTGTCACCAACTGGGTTCGCACTTTAGAAAGCATTCCGCCCTGGTGGGAAGCCTTCCGTGAATCTCTTTATGCCGAGCTGGGCGATCCGGCGACAGACGGCGAACGGCTGCACCGTATTTCACCTTTATTCCATGCCGATAAAGTACAACAACCGGTGCTGGTGATACAGGGTGCCAACGACCCACGGGTACTACAGGTAGAAAGCGATGAAATGGTCGCCGCCATCCGTGCCCAGGGCGTACCGGTAGAATATGTACTGTTCCCGGACGAAGGCCACGGCTTTTTAAAGAAAAGCAATCGCATCACCGCACAGGAAGCATACCTGAAGTTCTTGCAGCAATATCTGTAAATACCAATATAGCGGGTGAAAAACATTGCCCGCTTTAATTATTGTGGGGATAACAGTGTTTGAAGTAACTGAGCTTTACTATAAAGCAATTCAGGGAAGAACTGAGCCTTATCTATGCAGCTTATCTGATGGAAACCGCTACTATATAAAAGGACAACAAGCCGGAACAAGAGGCCTGATAAACGAAGCAATATGTGCTTATCTTGGAAAAGCCCTGAACCTGCCAGTACCTGATTATTGCTACGCTTACTTACCTGGAGCTCTGCTCCGGTATGATACTGCAGCCAGTAATATTCTTGGACAAGGTGATTCATTCGTCTTTGCATCCAGGCAAATACCAGATCTTCTGGAAGTGAACTTCACCACAGCCCAGAGTATGCCTGTACTGTTGAAGAGAGACTTGTTTCTGTTTGATTACTGGATTAAAAATGAAGACCGCACCATGACAGAGCACAGCGGCAACCCGAACTTATTTTATCGTGCGGATTCAAATGAATATGTGGTATTGGACCATAATCTGGCATTTGACCACAATTACAACTTTACTGCGAATGCCAGTTTACACCCAGGTTATACAGCTTGGTTTAATATACAACACGACAACCTATGGCGTAATCACTACAATGTAAAACTAGCGATTGCGTTACAGGGTTTAGCCCAGTATGCTGCCACTTTACCACCATCATGGCTTGAAGATGCACCGGGTTACCTGACAGAAATAACCAACATTTTAGCATCGTTTAACAACGACGAATTCTGGGAGGTACTGATATGAAAACACTGTATCAGTATGCAATAGTACGATTTTTACCTCATGCCGAGACGGGCGAATTTGCCAACGTCGGTATAGTGCTATGTGCTCCTGAGCTTGGGTTGTTCGATTTCCGTTTAGCGCCAACCCGCTTTGCCCGTGTGACTGATTTTTTTGAAGATATTGAAGGCAAGCTATATAAAGCCACCTTACTGACAGTGGAAAATGAACTAAAACGGCTGACCTCGTATGCCAGCCAGTTAACACCCAAAGAACTGGCGTTGCACATGCAGGAAGTAGTACGGCCAAGAGAAACACTGATACGTTACTCAGAGCTGCGTACTCTGTATCTGGAGAAAAAGCCAACAACAGTGATAGAGCAGTTATTTAAACAGCTGGTACATCGCACTTTCCTGACCGAAGAATATCAGGAGCAGTTGATGGTAAAAGCCATTCGTCAGCAGTTGAAAACAGAGCAACTGACGCATTTTAAGCAGCAGAAAATCCACGATAACTTTATTGAAGTTACCTTGCCGTTGGTAGCTAAAACCAATGATGTGTTTGTGATTCGGCCTTTGGCATTCAGACAGCAAACCGCAATTCGCTTATTTGATCACGCAGAGCAATGGATAGGCCGGTTCCGCAGGCTGGTAAACCACAATGTGCTGCAGAAACAGAATATTCTGCTGCCACTACAAGGACCAACCCGAACTGACAGTAAACTGACAGGAGCCTTTCAGGAGGTAGAACGGGAATTGTCAGATTTTGGCGTACAAACACTGGACTACAAAGACAAAACCGGTATTAGTATCTTTGCCAGACAAGCATTAGTAGCAGATCACTTTAAGCTACAGTAATCCTCTTCATTTGTTCATCAACAAGTTAGGAGCTGTTATTTAGCTACCACAATGGCTGCTTTGACACTGCGATCCACATAATCAGCAACACGGTAATCGGTAAGGTAACCAGTGCCAGATTAGTAAAGCCTTTATGGTAAAAACTAATCATCCCCTTTTCGCACACAGTCAGCTCCCTACCGTGGCTGCGTTTTTCCACCAGCTTTTTCACCTTCCAGTTACCCAGCCAGATATCAACAATTTCCAGCGGCACTATGATTAACAGCACCAGCCACAGCTTTTGCTGCAACCACGGCGCAGCGATAAAACCGTAATGAAATGCCATTGCCACACCACTTAGCAGCAAGGTACAAAGAGCAATATGCTCCAGCGTAATCGTCCAGAAAAACACCCGGTAAACCTTCTGGGTGGCAGCCGCCAGTTCACCTTCCTGATGCTGCATATAACGCAGTACCAGCCAGGAACCGATAGCCGGCCCCAGCCACATAATCAGCGAACCTAAATGCAGAATTTTAAGCGCGGCGTACACTGTTGCTTCCCCATAATTTATAGGCAATCAGCACAAACCACAGTGTACTGAGTGTCATACTGCTGGCGGTGAAGAACTCTGCCAATGCTAACTGTTGCAGAGCAATAGCCACAGATAAACCCAACCCCAGCAGCCAGGCAATAATACCCGGACACAACCAGAACTTCAGCGCCGGTTGCTGCTTTAACAGGGCAAGGGTCAATACCATACCACCGAGGTTATACAGGCCATTACCAAGAAAACCGGTCAGGTGCATAGCAAGCAAATCAAGAAACTGTAACAGCTCGGTATTAGTACCATTCACTGCTATCGCCGGCATAATAAAAGCATACAGGGTTTCTGCTATCAAATCAGGAGCCATACCCAACGCTACCAATAATACGCCATAGCGCTGGGCTGGTCCGGATGTCAGTGCAGTAGACAGCAGCACCGCAAAGGCCAGCAAACCAATAGCAGCGGCCATCCAACTGAGCCAGCCCAGTTTCCATAACCAAAGATTGGCATTGATATAGGCCATGCGGGTAGTTAAATCATCTCCCACCGGCAAACCGGGGCGCATCGGGCCATTCATCATCAGGCAAGCGATCAGGATAATCAATGCAATCAGCAAGGTCGCATAAAAATAATGTGGTTTAGGCATAGCGGCTTATCCGTGGTAGTTAAGCACCTATCTTAACGGCTATGCAGTGAAACTGAAAATCATGTTATTGGCCTGCGGTTAAAAAGTGCGTCCGGCTATTCCGGGAAGTTAAGCTGGTAAACCTGCTTCTGCACTAAACACAATGGTCTGTAACCATATAACGCAGATGCAGTTTGTATCAGTAGCTTAAACAGGGAGCTTTATCTGATAACGCGTACTGCGCCCACCACCGGGGAGTTTTTCCAGACAACCCCGCACCACCAGATCTGCCAGATGCCGGGTGGCGGTGGCTTTACTGACTTTGGCAACGGCCTGATATTGTGATGCGCTTATACCTTCACTAAAGCCTTTATCACCACCATCCAGCAGGCGATTAAGCACTTTTATCTGCCCGGGCGAAAATGTTTGCTGCTGATGCCGCTGCCAGAACAACGTTTTTGTTACCACCCGATCTGCATTATTACTAACCTGTTCCAGCACCTGCAGCAAAGTAGTTAAAAACCAGCAAAGCCAGCTGGTAATATCCAGATCACCGCGCTGACACTGTTCCAGCACCTGGTAATACTGCGTACGTTGCTGCAAAATACCCACTGACATCGCATATAGACGCACACTTTGCTGATCGGCCTGTGCCAGCGCCAAATCAGTTAATGCCCGGGCAATACGGCCATTACCATCTTCAAACGGGTGCAGGGTGATAAACCAGAAATGCGTAACAGCCGCTCTGAGCAAAGGATCCAACAGATTATCCTGCCGGCTTTGGTTAAACCATTGCAAAAATGTCTGCAACATAGGTTCCAGTATTGCTCTGGAGGGTGCTTCAAAATGTACCACCGGTTTATGCAGCCGGCCTGATACAACCTGCATAGGCTCTTCGCCACGTAACTTACCGGGTTTAACTGCCGACACTATGCCCGGTTGTGGAAACAACCAGCGGTGCCACTGTAACATACGGGCTAATGTCATCGCAGCTGTTGGTAGCTGCAAAGCATCCAGCATCATGTTGGCCAGCCCTTCTGAACGATCTGAGATGGGATAAGGTTGTTTCTCAGTAAGACCCAGCCGTCTGGCCAGTGAAGAGCGCACTGAAGCTGCGTTCAACCGCTCATTTTCAATGGCACTGGAGGCAATAATATTACTAAGCAGCGTATCCAGTGCCTGCTGCATATTCTGTTGCCGGCCTGAAGCAACTGATTTACCCAGCAGAATACCAAGCTGCATCCGCACCCGCCTGAGCAATGGCTGAACAGTGTTATCCTGCCAGCGGAAAGCCGGCCAGTCAGGATGTTGCCAAATCCAGTTATTTGTATGCACGATATACCCTTAGGCCTGCAGCGATGACATGAGCCAAATAATCTACATATTCAGCTCAACATATGAGCCGAATAATAGCGTTAATCGGCTCACAGGGCAAATTCAGCCACTAACACTTCAGGGATCTGTCTCCGGGTAAAAGGAGCCAGCACAACCAAACCGCTTAGCCTGCGATTAAAAATGCCTGATAACTGCTGTTATCTGTTACCTGCCGGTATTCATATCCTAATGTATCCAGATAGGCGGCAATTTCATGGTGGGCGGCAATTTCAAAGCCGGCCAGTACATCACCGGTGGCAGCGCCGTGGTTACGATAGTGGAACAGGGTGATATTCCAGTGTTCGCCCAGGGTATTAAGGAAGTTCATTAATGCACCGGGGTATTCCGGGAAGTTGAACTGGTACACCTGCTCCTGCAATTTACGTGGCGGCAGGCCTCCGACCATATAGCGTACATGCAGTTTTGCCAGTTCGTCGTCGGATAAATCCTGATACTGGTAACCGGCATCGGTTAATGCCTGTTTCAGTGCGGTCAGCTCTTCTGCACCATAACGCAGTTTAACCCCGACAAAGATATGCGCTTTGTTGTCGCTGGCATAACGGTAGTTAAATTCGGTAATCGTCCGGCCGCCCAGTGTCTGGCAAAAACGGCGGAAGCTGCCTTTTTCTTCCGGGATGGTTACAGCAAATACCGCTTCTTTTTTCTCGCCCAGTTCGCAACGCTCCGACACATAGCGCAATGTATCAAAGTTCAGGTTGGCACCGCTTAACACCGCAGCAAAATGCTGAGGCTCGGCAGTAGTCGTTTGCTGGCTGTATTTTTTCAGCCCGGCCAGTGCCAGTGCCCCGGCCGGCTCGGCCACAGCGCGTAAATCGTCAAAAATATCTTTGATTGCCGCACAAATTTCATCGCTGCTGACGGTAATCACTTCATCGCAGAATTGCTGTGCCAGTCTGAAAGTTTCATTACCAATCCGCTTTACTGCCACACCATCAGCAAATAACCCGACCCGCTCCAGCGTCACCGGTTGTCCCGCCACCAGCGCCGCTTTTAAACAGGCGGCATCTTCCGGCTCGACACCAATAACCCGCACATGAGGCTGCACAGCTTTAATATACACCGCCATACCCGCCAGCAAACCGCCACCGCCAACCGGAATAAATACGGTATTAAGCTGGTTGTGCTGGCTCAGCAGTTCTTTGGCAACCGTTCCCTGCCCGGCAATAACATCGGCATCATCAAACGGCGGAATATACACCGCACCTTCGGTTTCGGCTTTTCTGATAGCGTAGGTATTGGCTTCGTCAAAACCGGTGCCATGCAACACCACATTACCGCCCAGTGCTTTTACCGCCGCAACTTTAATTTCCGGGGTAGTGATCGGCATCACAATAGTGGCCGTCAGCCCCAGTTTACTGGCAGACAATGCCACACCCTGTGCATGATTACCGGCAGACGCGCAAATTACACTGGCAGCAGGGCTGTGCTGTTTTACTTTATGCAACTTATGGAAAGCCCCCCGCAGTTTAAAGGAATAGACCGGCTGTTTGTCTTCGCGTTTCAGCAGTATGGTATGCCCTAATCGCTTACTGAGTTTGTGCATTGGCTGCAAAGGCGTTTCTACCGCAGCCTGATAAACCGGCGACAGCAGAATATCCCGCAGATACTGCTGCATGACATCGCTTTCATCTGCGTTATGGTTGACTGTTGCCGGGTTGTTCATTTATTGCTCCACTGCTGTAGTTGTTATTCAAACGCGTAGCCGGACTGTTTTACAGGACCGTCTTTTTCAGGGATGAAAAAGCCGAGCCTACAAGGACGTATTTACGGCGTGTCCTGAAAAATATGTCCGGCGAAAGCGTCTCTATGTTTAAAACCTGCTGCAACATTGACGCTCTACTTACCAGAACGTGCAGCCGGACTGTTTTACAGGACCGTCTTTTTCAGGGATGAAAAAGCCGAGCCTACAGGGACGTATTTACGGCGTGTCCTGAAAAATATGTCCGGCGAAAGCATTCCTAGCATTGATACTCTTTTACTCAAATGCTAAGCCAGATTGCTTTACTGCATTCAGGGTAAAATAATACGCAAAGCCGCCGTAAACCCATCCCTGGGGGCTTGGGTCCCGCTCCCTGCGGGACACACTTTGCTTAATTATTTTACCCTGACTGCTTCCACGTTAATCCTCCAGCCGTGACAAATCCCTTACGGCCCCTTTATCCGCGCTGCTGGCCAGTAACGCATAGGCTTTTAATGCCGGGCTTACCAGCCGCTGCCGGTTCTGCGGTTTCCAGGCCTTAGCACCCTGCGCCTGCATCGCTTCACGTCGCTGTGTCAGTTCATCATCACTGATGGCAATAGCAATTTTGCGCCGGGGAATATCAATCTCGATCCGATCACCTTCCTGCACCAGGGCAATAGCCCCGCCACTGGCCGCTTCCGGCGACACATGGCCGATAGACAGCCCGGATGTACCACCGGAGAAACGGCCATCGGTAATCAGCGCACAGGCTTTACCCAGCCCCATAGATTTCAGATAACTGGTCGGATACAACATTTCCTGCATACCCGGGCCGCCTTTTGGCCCTTCGTAGCGGATAATTACCGCATCCCCGGGCACAACCTTCCCGCCCAGAATAGCGTCTACCGCAGCGTCCTGACTTTCAAAAATCCGCGCCCGGCCACTGAATACCAGGTTTTCTTTTTCAACCCCGGCGGTTTTTACAATACAGCCATCTGGTGCCAGATTACCGAACAATACTGCCAACCCGCCGTCCTGCGAGTACGCATGCTCCAGACTCCGGATACAGCCGTTTTCGCGGTCATCGTCCAGCGTCGGGTAACGGCAGTTCTGCGAAAACGCCTGAGTGGTACGAATACCGGCCGGGCCTGCCTGATAAAACTGTTTTACCTGCTGATCGCTGGTGGTTTTTATATCCCAGTTATTCAGCACGTCTTTTAAAGAGCTGCCGGCAATATGCGGGGTGTCAGTATTTAACAGACCGGCTCTGTCCAGTTCGGCCAGAATACCGATAACACCACCGGCGCGATGTACATCTTCCATATGATATAACTGGGTAGACGGCGCCACTTTGCTTAAATGCGGCACAATACGCGACAGCCGGTCAATGTCGGCCATACTGAAATCCACTTCGCCCTCCTGCGCCGCCGCCAGCAGGTGCAATACGGTGTTGGTCGAGCCGCCCATCGCAATATCCAGCATCATGGCGTTTTCAAACGCCGTTTTATTGGCAATATTACGTGGCAGGGCGCTGCTGTCATTTTGTTGATACCAGCGGTTGCATAGTTCCATAACCCGGCTACCGGCGCTGATAAACAGTTCTTTACGATCAGCATGGGTTGCCAGCAATGAACCATTGCCGGGCTGCGCCAGCCCCAGTGCTTCAACCAGACAATTCATTGAGTTAGCGGTAAACATCCCGGAGCAGGAACCGCAGGTTGGGCAGGCGCTGCGTTCAATTTGCTCGCTGTCGCTGTCCGTTACATTAGGATTGGCACCGGAAATCATGGCATCGACCAGATCCAGCTTGATGATCTGATCAGATAATTTGGTTTTACCGGCTTCCATCGGTCCGCCGGACACAAAAACAACCGGAATATTCAGCCGCAATGCTGCCATTAACATACCCGGCGTAATTTTGTCGCAGTTAGAAATACACACCATCGCATCGGCACAGTGGGCATTTATTACGTATTCGACAGAATCGGCTATCAGTTCGCGCGATGGCAGGCTGTACAGCATGCCGCCGTGTCCCATCGCGATGCCATCATCTATCGCGATGCTGTTAAATTCCTTGGCAATACCACCGGCATCTTCAATGCTTTTGGCAACCAGTTTGCCCAGATCACGCAAATGCACATGACCCGGCACAAATTCGCTGAATGAGTTAACGACGGCAATAATCGGTTTGCCAAAGTCCGTTTCTTTTACGCCGGTGGCACGCCACAGTGCACGGGCGCCAGCCATATTGCGGCCTTCAGTAACGGTGGCGGATCTTAACTTTGGCATTGCTGTTGTACTCCATTAATCAATTTAACTATTCAGCTGAAAACACAGTCTGCTTAAAGCGGAGTTGGGATAGCTAAGTCGGACGTGTTCTGCATGGAGCAGAACCCGAGCCCCCAGGGATGGGTTTACGGCGTGCCGACGTGCTATCACAACGGAAGCTTGTCACTTACTCAGAAATGCTGGCTGTTAATACTCCAGCCAGCCCCATTTATCTTCGGTTTTGCCGTTAAACAAGCCAAAGAATGCATCCTGAATATCTTTAGTAATCGGCCCGCGTTTACCGGCTCCCACGTCTATCCGATCAACACTGCGTACCGGTACAATTTCTGCTGCCGTGCCGGTCATAAAGATTTCATCAGCCAGATACAGCGCTTCACGGGCCAGATTTTCCTCTTTAACGGTATACCCCAGATTTTCGGCCAGTTTAATTACGGTATCGCGGGTAATACCCGGCAGAATGCTGGAAGTCAGTGGCGGGGTATAAATAACCTTTTTACGGATCACAAACAGGTTGGCACCGGCACCTTCAGATACAAAACCGTGCACATCCAGCCCGATACCTTCGTCAAAACCATTACGACGCGCTTCACTGGTAATCAGTAAGGAAGACAGATAGTTACCACCCGCTTTAGCACCGGTTGGCATGGTATTAGGCGCTAAACGGTTCCATGAACTGACGCAGACATCCACCCCGCGATCCAGGCTATCTTCGCCCAGATAAGCGCCCCACTCAAAAGCGGCAACTGCAACATCACAATGCGCATCCTTCGGCGGATTAATACCAAGGCCAACATCACCGATAAAAATGACTGGCCGTAAATAGGCACCTTTCAGGTTATTAGCCTGCACCACGTCTTTACAGGCTGTCATCAACTGGTCGAAATTAAACGGGCTTTGCAGCCGGTAAATTTTGGCGGAGTCGAATAAACGCTCGATATGCTCGGTTAAACGAAAACCGGCGCTGCCTTTATGGGTATCGTAAAAACGGATGCCTTCAAACACCGAGGTACCATAATGCAAACCGTGGCTCATGACATGAACCTGAGCATTTTGCCATGGCATAATTTCACCGTTAAACCAGATTTTATCTGCACTGCTGGGCATAATATGTTTTTCCTTTTAATGTATATTCAGGCCCGGAGCGCGGCAACGTCGGGTGTTGCCAGCTCCAGACTTTTAATATCGTAAAGCTTGTTCAGCTGACTGGTCAGTAACTGCACCGGTTTATCACTTACTACCGATAAGGTTATCAGTAATCCGGTGGTATCAGCCAGTGGCTTCAGGTCTAAACCGCACAACCGGAATCCCCGGTAACGGGTTATCTGTAATAAGCGTTCCACTACTGCGGGTTCATCATTTACAGTAATTGTCAGAGTATGGTTCATGCCCCGGCCTCCGTCAGCATATCCTGGTTAGCAGCCCCTGGTGGTACCAGTGGCCAGACGTTGTCTTTTTCATCGATCCGTACATGCAGCAGGTAAGGACCGGGCCAGGTAAACATGGCCTCCAGTGCGCTTTCTACTTCATCTTTACGGCTGATAGTGTGTCCCGGAATCGCAAAAGCGGCAGCCAGTGCGACAAAATCCGGGTTGTCGGATAAATCAGTTTCGCTGTAACGCTCGTTAAAAAACAGCTGCTGCCATTGCTTCACCATGCCCAGCCGCTGGTTATCAATAATCACGATTTTCACCGGGATACGAAAACGCTTAATGGTTGCCAGCTCCTGCACGTTCATCATAAAAGAGCCGTCACCGCTTACCGCAATTACCGTATCCTGTGGCCGGGCCAGCCTGGCACCGATGGCTGCCGGTAAACCAAAGCCCATCGTGCCCAGCCCGCCACTGGATAAATGATTACGCGGATGCGAAAACCGCATATGCTGCGCTACCCACATCTGATGCTGGCCGACATCGCAGCATACTACGCTGTTATCCGGCATCCGTTCACTTAGCTGTTTCAGCATTAACGGGGCAAAGATCCGTTCACCCGGATGATCATAACGCCAGCTGTATTGCTGCTTCAGCTGCTGACAATGAGCCAGCCAGTCGCTGCAATTCAGTGGCGTGGCAATCTGTGGCAGGATCTGCTGCATATCTCCCAGCAGGGCACAGTCAGCAAAACGCACTTTGTTAATCTCAGCCGGATCAATATCGACATGAATTACTCTGGCATGGGGCGCAAACTTCTGTAAATTGCCGGTTACCCGATCATCAAAACGGGCGCCCAAACACAGCAGTAAATCACATTGCTGCACGGCAAAATTCGCTGCCTGAGTGCCATGCATTCCCAGCATACCTAAATGATATGGCCAGCCCTTATCAACCGAGCCAATACCTTTTAACGTGGTGACGGTTGGCATAGCGCTGGCCGCCAGAAACTGCTGTAACTGCGGTAAGGCTTCTGCCATATGCACACCGCCACCAATATATGCCAACGGCTTCTTCGCCTGTGCCAGTAATTGTTTCGCCACCGCAAACGGCAGGGTAGTGTTTTCGGTAGCGGCTGACTTTGCTACCCGGCTAACCGCCTGACAATTTATTTCAGCCAGTTGCACATCTTTGGGAATATCCACCAGTACCGGACCGGGGCGGCCAGATACCGCAATATCAAAAGCCTGCTGTAAAATATCTGCCAGCTCGTTAACATCACGCACCATAAAGCTGTGCTTGGTAACGGGCAGGCTCAGCCCCAGTACATCAATTTCCTGAAAGGCATCTGACCCCATCACTGCCTGCGATACCTGTCCGGTAATCGCCACCACCGGCACTGAATCCAGCAGAGCATCGGCCAGCGAAGTAATGATATTGGTGGCACCCGGCCCGGACGTTGCCATGCACACCCCAACCCGGCCGGAGGCACGGGCATAGCCGATAGCCGAAAAAGCACCGCCCTGTTCGTGCCGGCACAGGTAATGCTTTACCTTGCTTTGATACAACGCATCATAAATAGGCATAATAGCGCCACCGGGATAACCAAAAATGGTTTCAACCCCTTGCTCTTCCAGAAAACGGATTACCAGTTCCGCGCCTTTCATGCTAAATCCTCTGAATACTTTTACTTTTTCGTTGCCCAGAAACGACAAAACCCCCGGGCCTTGCAGCGCGGGGGTTTTGTGGAATCGTTTTTATTTTGCTTTACAATTCCGCACGCAAGCCCCCGCAGCGACTAATAATCACCACGACCACGAGGACAATAATGTTCAGAATTGAAGCTAAACGCATTTATAATTCTACTTATTAAAATTTTATCAGTTAAATTCGGCTGTGATTTGTACACAAATCAACATGCCTATAGAAATAGCCGTCTATCAGTCTGAAGTCAACAAGTTTTTTGTGGATAATGCAATTTAGACCGGAAAAGCGAAAATTTGCGCAGTTTCTGCTGTCGCAGGTACACTTATGGTTATCAATATCAGCCAGCAATCGCCAGAAACGGTATGGATCAGTTAGAACTATTCGACTTACCCAATCCCTGTCTGGGTATTTGCCAGGCGAACAACCGGGGTTACTGTACCGGCTGCCTGCGTTCACGCGAAGAACGCTTTAACTGGCACAACAAACCGGTGGAAGAACGCGCCAGAATTCTGAAATTGCTGACTCAGCGCCGCACCAGGCTTAATGCGAAACAGCACAAAGAACAACAGGCCGGTGATATTTCCTCCAGCCTGTCACTGGATTTTTAGGGGCTGCTGACCTACGCCTTTTTCACCAGACTGATAATATACAACAGCACTACCGCCCCCACAGTTGCTGTCACCAGAGAGCCAATCAGGCCAAAGCCCTGCAAGCCCAGCAGACCGAACAGAAAACCGCCCAGTACCGAACCGACAATACCCACGACGATATTACCCAGCAGCCCGAAGCCGCTGCCTTTCATAAAATTACCGGCCAGCCATCCTGCCAGAGCCCCGATGATTAAAAATAAAATAAAGTTCATAAACATTCCTCTGTTATTGAAATAGTTGTATCAGCATGCTGATAACATAAGCAAAGCATATACTGGCCTAATGGCAAGCAGAAAAACGCAGGAAATGACGGTAACGGCTTGTTCAGTACCGGAAAAAGCGGCTCACCGCTGAACTTGCTGTAAGCTTCGCACTGTGTCCAGCGCTGGTAAAAGGCCCTGATATCATCCGCAGTACCGGCCAGCGCCGGAAATTCGGCTGCCAGGCTCTGCCAGTCCTTGCGGGGTTTAAGCATTTCAACATCAAGGCCGACAGGGTGCTCTGCGCTATAAGCAACAGCAATCAGCGCGTCAGAATGAGAAATCGACAGCTGATATGGCCGGCCGTTTACCGTCAGCGCCGGTGCCTGCTCAGATGGCAGGCTGATGCGGATATCGTCCACCGCCAGCGTTAGTGCTGCACATAGATGCTTACGCAGTAATGCCCGGCCATAACAAAACTGCCTTAATCGCTTAGCAGCCAGTTGCTGGCAATACAATTGTTCGTCTTTTGTTAACCACTGGAATGGCAAAGCCCCCTGCACCGGCACCAATGTATAGATAATTCTGATCATCAATAACTGCAATTTTTATATATCAGCATGTTGTAACACTATAGATAAATAGTGCAACGAACGATGTTGAATAAAGGCTGAACCAATACCCGTTATAGGTATTTTATTTACAAA
>JARXRR010000093.1:0-9576 GCA_033792355.1 Chromatiaceae bacterium AAb-1 | reverse complement strand
GCTCTGAATAATTCTATCTAATCTAATTTGCTGTTTAATTAACCGTGCATTGCCAGATTTCACTTCAACAAACTCCCATCTACCATCAGGGTACTGAATTGTAAGATCTGGATATCTTAGGCTTCCATCAACAGATAATGTAATACCACCTTCAAGAACAAATGCCCCATATTCAGATCTATAAAAATCAGCAGCAAGTGATTCTGCAGTTTTACCTCTAATGTAATTGATTTGAATACGATTCAGTTCGTTCTCTAGTTCAGATAAAAAATCAGGGTACAAACTTTCTAATGTCTCAGAAGACTCTTTTCCAAAAGGATAACCAACCCCTAACTCTTTCTCTCGATGCATTTCATCATTAAACATCCTCGAAAACGCACCTGTCACTGCCCCATTGGCAAACTTGCCACCACTGAGCTTCGACGCTGTCCCGCCCACTACTGCCGCCGCAGTAATACGCCCGGCACTAAATCTGTCGCCCTCATTAATACCATCTATCTTTCCCGCAAACGCCTGCGTTACACCTGCCGCCGCAAAGCCATGACCAAACTTCCCACCCTGCAGCACACTCATCACACCGCCCACCAAGCCATGCGCCGCGACCTTTCCATAATAGGCTGCACTGCCAAAGCTGACATCATTAAAATACGAACCCACACCATAAAATGCCGCTGCACTAAACGCACCGGTCAATGCACCCTTAAGGATATTTCCGCCATTCGCTGCCGCATTTATCCCGCCGGCCATCGCCCCCGCCGTTGCCGCACCGTACCAGGAGCCCGCAAAATAAGTTCCGCACGCCTGGCAATAAATAGACACCACCGCCACCACGACAACACCGATTATTGGTTTTACGGCTTTCCACAGCTTACTGAAGAAATACCCGCTTGGGTCGGTATAACTCAGAGGGTTATTCAGCACATAGCTATAACGGTTCAGGCTCTGACTGTTACCCGGTGCCTGTACAAACGGGTCGGCCTGCAAGAACCGGCCGATATGCGCATCGTATATCCGCCCGCCCATATGAATAATATTCGCATGGTCTACCTGCTGGTGGCCAGTAAAGCCACGATGTGTCAGTGCCAGTATTGCTGACAGGTTTAGCGACGATACCTGATGCTCCGGCCCCATTACCAACCGCCGTTTACCAAAGGCATCAAACCCTAACCGTTGCTCTACCCGGCCAGCCACGTCCGTTATCACATCCACACTACCCAGATGGTCGGTGTATACATACTGTGTCTTGCTGCTCTGACCACTCAGCTCTACCAGCGCATTGCCCACACTGCGCCGTATCGTAACAACCTCACCTTCTTTTATCAGCTCGACATTGCCCGCGTGGTAAATCGTCTTCGTGCTGCCCTGCTCCACACTATACCGCCTGACCACCTGACGGTTTCCGTCATACTCAAAACGGCTTTCCCCTTCACTGCGACCGCTTAACGCATCACTGCCATAGCTTCTTATCCGTGACGGTTTACCCAATGCGTTATAGTCTATCTGCCGGCTCAGTGCGCCATTACTGTACTGATGCGTCTGATTGCCCATACTGTCATAACAGTATTGCTGCTGGCCTACCCGGCTCACCGCCATCGGCCCTGATGCCCGCGCACACTGCGAAGGCTGCTCGCCATAGTAATACTGGCTACCACCCTCTACATCTGACTTGGTTTTTATATTGCCATTGGCAAAATAGCTCAGCTGCTGGGTAATGGCGCCATTATTACGCACCTCCTCCAGCCGGTTCAGGCGGTCGTATTCAAACCGTTCATTTAAGGACTCTGCCTGGCCTGAATGGTTTAATATCTTCTGGTTTAACGAACTGCGGCTGCGCAGATTGCCTAAGCTATCAAACTTATAATCCCAGGCTTGTAACCCGCCCTGGGTTGTTATACTGCTCAGCATGCCGGTTACTGCATCATAGCTGCGCCAACTGGTGCGGTTATTGCCTGCTTTGCTTTCTGTTACATTGCCATAAGCATCCATCGATATCAGTTGCTGGTAACGGACACTGTTCGCATTACCTGTGCCATAACGTGCTTCCCATAACGCACTCTGATAACCATTGCGGTACTGATACTGCACACCAAACTGATTACCGCTGGCATCAAACTGCTGGAACAGGCGGCTATACTCATCATAGGTTAGCCGCTCTATAAGGATTTGATCGTCCACCTGCAGTTCGCTGCGGGTTAGCCGGCCAAAGCTGTCATAGTCGAAATAACGGGCAGCACCATCACTGACGACCTCTGATGTCAGCAGGTTATGTACCGGATGGCCAATCTGGTCGCTGTATCCCCACTGGGTATCCCGTAACGGGCCATTGCTGTCACGGATACTTTCCTGAACTTTACGCCCGAAATGGTCATACCAGGTTTCTGTTGTATGCTGCCGTGAATTGGTCTGGCTTACCAGTTCCCCCAGGGCATTATACTGATAGCTCCAGATGCCCATATTGGGGTCGTTCATACCGGTTTTACGCCCTGAAGCAGCATACGTCATACTGATAGCTAAGCCATCCGGTCCGGTAACCTGCAACAGGTTACCCGTAGCATCGTAACGATAACTTATGCTGCCTGAAGCATCTGTTACTTTAGATAGCTGCCCGAAAGCATCCTGTTGCTCGGTTCGGGTTTGTGCTGCAGCACCTGACCAGTAATTGCTGATGGTACTGGTTGTTGTCAGCCCCTGATAACTGATTTTGGTCTGTGTACCATCAGCTGCGGTTAACAGGTAAGGGCGGTCAAAAATATCATAATGGCTTTCACTCCAGCGCAACGCTGCTGCTGCAAAGCCAGGTTTAGACACCCGCACTGCCCGGCCCATCAGATCATATTCTGTCATACGGATAACATACTGGCCGGGTTCAAATGCCTCAGTAATGGTTGCCAGTTCACGGCCGGCAACATCAGCAACCGTCCATACTGTTGGCAGCCCTCCCTGTTGTACCCGCTGATAACTGTAACCATTTACCCCTACACCCGGTAAAGCCACTGCTGCTGCAGTATAACCACGGGTAATAATGGCGTATTTACCGCTGACGGTTGAGCTTCCTTCACGCCGGAATACTTCCTGACCAAAAGCGTTATACCTGAGCTGGGTGGTAATACCATTTTCTGTAACGGTTTGCGGCTGTCCCAGCGCAGTAAAACTGCTGTAGCTGGCAATGGTTTTGCCATTCTGGCGTCTGCCGGTAATATAACGTCCGGCACTGTCGTACAGCGTTTCGCTGCTGCGATTAATGCTGAACAACCCCTGAGTATCCTGGCGGCTTTTTACTGTAGCTGTAGTGGTATTACCCAACGCATCATAGGTATATTGGGTGCTCAGATAATGCATGGCATCACCGTCCGGCTCGGTAATTTCTTCTTTCAGTAAGCCGTTAGGGTAATAACTGAATGCCGCAGAGCGAATCCGGGTAAGCTGGTTATCCGGTGTGAAAGTACCGGAGACAGAGCCTGTTCCTTGTTGATGAGTCACTTTACTGTAGGTCAGTCTGGCCAAAGACCACTGCGCTGCATTATCAGCATCATAGCGATTCTCTGTCAGCACCCGCCGCATAACACCCTGCAATTCATCACGGGTCCTGACTTCCAGCTTTGTCAGATTGACATAACGGCCTGAACCTTCAGTATCTTCATAGGTATGTATGATACGGTTGCTGCTGACTTTTACCGGAGCAGAATAGCCATTACTGCTATAGCCGGCACGGTATTGCTCTTCGTCTGCCTGCCGCAGGTAAGGGTACACTGTCAAGCCGTTATTCAGCGCAATACTGGCATAACTGTTCTGAGCCCGGCTTAACAACTGGCCGTTATAGTATTGCTCTGTCACCGCAGGCATACCAATATAAGGATAAGACTGTAAATAACGGGTAGTCGTAGTAATACCCGTCTGGGAGTCTTCTGTAGTCAATGAAGAAAACCCCAGAAAACCACGGCCACCAGCCTGAATTCTGGCGCCTTCATAGCGGTAGCCAACGCCAACCTGCCCCTGACCGGTATCTGATACCACTTCAGCGACAACCGGAATAGCACCACTTATTCTGAAAATGGGATAATCACTGTTTGAGGCAGGAAGTTGTCCCCGTTCATAGAGGCTGTTGCCATTAATCAGGAAGTTATAGCGGATTGACGTAGTCAGCCCATGACCACTGCTGACTTTCCAGAGACGATCCTGATGAGCTGCCACACGGGTAACATGCTGGCTACCGGCAGTATTGCCTGCGGCAGATGCCGTAGTAACCGAAAATGGTATCATACAATGGCCGGGCTCTATACAAGGTGGTGGTTCGCAATAGGGTTCGCAAGGCAGGGTGGTCGTTTTTCCAAAGCCATACCACCTGACCTTACCATCCGAATAATTGGTTACCAGCAACTCCGGCAGCCCCTGGCCCCGCATATCGGCAAACTGGGCACTTTCATTCTTGGTGTTAACTGATGGCCCTGGCAGCACTTTTGGCGCCCCCAGGTAAGGATAACTGATATACTTCCAGCCATTGTGGTAATAGACAATATCGTTGATGCCATTACCTGTTATATCCACCACCTGCATAAAATGCACATCAGGGCCGGCAGGAATACTGCTGTGTAAGGTCGATGATGCCGCCAGTAAGCGATTATGGCTGTTATAATTAATCACCCAGCGTTTCATGTTGGTGTCGTAATACAGAAAATCTGCCAGGCCATCGCCGTTAAGGTCGGTTACCTGTAAAGCCGTAACATGATTCGTGGTGGAATAACGCCCGCCAAGGGCTGTTTTATAAATCAGCCTGACATTACCATTGTCGGTACGCTGGGTTTCGAATATCCCCCAGTAGCGATTGTAGTTACTTTGGCAACCTGCTCTGGATACTGCTGAGCCCTCAGATACTGTCTCCCCGGATAAAGCTGATGCCTGCGGCATGCTTAACGGCATCATATAATCATCACAATCACCAAGGTAAGACTCGGTCATTTTAATCAGCAGGTCGTTCAGGCCATCGCCGTTAATATCATAAGCCTGGGCACTGGAAAGATCTGCCTGATTAAACTCGCAGCCAACCTGCAGGCAATTCAGGTCAATGCCACTGAACTGTACCGTTTTGGGCGCCGTGAAACTGCCCTGCTGGTTTTCATGGAGCTGCATACCACTGGACAGGATATCCATCAGGCCGTTACCACTGAAATCATGTAACGCCATCGCCCGCTGAGACGAAAGGGTGTATATCCGGTTTCTGGTCAGATTTTCTCTTAGTTCAACAGCCTGCCACTGTTTCGTGGTTGCCCCGGTATACACCAGCAGGTCTGTGATGCCGTCACCGTTCAGATCTGCCAGTTTCAGCTCAAACGGGTAGCTGCCATTCTGCTTTGTCAGTACATAACTGTATAAATCAACCGGAGCAGAGAAACCTGAACCGGTATTTGGCAATACCTTGATATAAAAATTGTCGCCTTTTCGACTGGCATAAATTAAGTCTGGAAGGCCATTACCATTAATATCTGCTGCCTGGCTGAACATAATCTGATCATTCTTTACCAGAGAAGTTGTGGCAGTGGTGGCGGTCTGGATACCAGGAGCATCTTCTCTGGCATTATGCCAGTCAAAGCGTATCGGTTTCAGGCAACTGTTGCCGGTGCCACACTCTGTAATACTGACCAGCCGTTTTACACCGGATAACGGCGCATTGCTATAATCCAGCACAGCACTGTACACCAGAGCATTCTGATGGTTACGCACATCAACATTCTGCAGTAATGCCGAAGGCGTGATAACTTTATCAAATACATAGGCTATGGCTCTGTCTTCACGCAGGCTTTGCAGATAAGAAAAGCTGACCTGATTACCACTGTAACTGACAGAGCTGAGCAAGACTTCGTTACCGACAGACGTATAACGATACACAATACGGTTTGCACTATTGCCCAGCCGATCTGTTATCTCGCTGAGATTCCAGCTGATAACGGCTCCTGCGGCTGTTGTCATACGGCTGTCGGTGTTTTTGCCATAGTAACTGACAGAACCATCAGCACGACGTACTTCAAAATATTCCGGCCCATCGGCAATATTCCCCAAAGCCGTTACTCGCAACTGGCTGTCAATCTCTGTGGCATATACCGAACCAGGAAAGCCATAGCTGCCATTGATAACCACCAGCCGCTGACCATCCAGACAAAAACGGTCTTCAGCTGTCAGGGTAACAGCTTTAAAGCTGCCATCCTGTAATGGTGTCTGCCGGCAACGTTCAATACCAGATAAACCGCCAATTGACCAGCCTTTACCCAAGGGGCCATTGCCGGCCTGAGAGTTATAGTTAATTGAAATCCCTGGAGTATTACCAGCAATACCCGCAGGCAATTTAAGAGGCAAACTGTATACCGCCGAACCACTTTCATCGACCCTGAAAGAGCCACTGCTGTCACTGACTACGGTACTGTCAGTCACTGCAGCTTGTACATAAGCAGCCGGTACAGCATCCACAGAAGCTGCCGGTAACTGACCAGTGAAAGACATACCGGATGCAGCAGACCAGGCCGAGCAACTACCGGCACTGTTACAGGCCCTGACCCGGAACTGATATTCGCCAAGAGCGACGGATTCAAAAAGGTGGGCAGCACCGTTATTACTCTGCTGTGCAGTTCCCCAGTTACTGGTACCGGTTTTTTGTTGTATCTGATACGACACCGCATTGGTGACCTCATTCCAGGTCACATGAATATTCGTCCCAGACAAAGTTACCGCTGGTGCAGCCGGAGCAAAAGGTATAATCGAATACTGCAACACCAGTTCATCGCTGTCCAGCATGCCGTTTTTATAAGCACGAGCCCGCAGGGTAGTATCAGTGATAAACTCCAGTGCTCCATTGTAAACAGCTGAACCGGCCGTTACGGCACTGTTATTTAAGGTATAGCGGATAACGGCATCTGCTGTCGCAGTGCTGAGCTGAACCGTGGCCTTACCGCTATGGCTGCCGCCAGCCGGGCTGGCAACGGGTACCGCAACCTTTGTAATGGTAATACTGTTACTGACCCCGGTATACGCCGAACAAAACCCGTGGCTGTTACAGGCCCGGGCCCGGTAACTGTAGCTGCCAGCCGCTAAATCACGATAGGTCCAGCTCATCGCGGTTCCCGTACTCACTGCAGTTTGCCAGTTACCACTGCCCAGCCGCTGTTGTACCTGATATGTAACACTGCCTGTACTTTGTATCTCTGCCGATGTTACGTCTTCTTTTTCTCCTATTGATTTAATTTCGTTGCAATGACCCATTCGATCACAGCAATCACCATAAGCTTCACATGGGTCTATAGGAATATTGGGAGCCCAGCTTACAACAATATTTCCAACCCCTGATGTATAGGCCGTTGGCACTCTCGGTGACGCAGGAGCCGGTAACACACTGACCGTACTACTCACTGCTGACCAATCAGAGCAATATCCGTTAACATTACAGGCCCGCACCTGATACTGATAATTACCGGCACTTAGCCCGCTAAAGGCCCGGCTGGTTGCGGTACCGGTATTAATCAGCGTCTGCCAGCTGCCGTTATTGAACCGTTGTTGAATACGGTAAGACGTTGCACCGCTGACAGCATTCCAACTGGCAGTAACCGTATTACCATTGAGACTGACCGCTGGCCTGGCCGGGATAGCCGGCACAGCCGCTATCGTCACACTATTACTGACCGCACTATAGGCCGAACACTGGTTATTGGCATTACAGGCCCTGACCTGGTACTGATAACTCCCTGTGGCCAGAGCGCTGAATGTCCGGCTTATTGCCGTACCCGTACTGATATCTGTCTGCCAGGCTCCGCCATTAACCCGCTGGCGTACCCGGTAACTGAAACTGCCGCTACTCATCGGGGCCGCAGCCAGTACCGTACCTTCGCCTACGGTTAGCGGTATGGTACATTCCCTGCCCGGCTCACAACAGGCGCCATACATCTCGCATGGGTCGATTGGTGGCGTAATATCCCCCCACCGGACGCTGATGCTGTTAACCGAAGCAACCAGTGCTTCCGGTGTTCTTGGCACGGCAGGCACTGCCAGTATCACGGCTGTATTGCTGACATTACTGTAAGCTGAGCACTGATTATTAACATTACAGGCTCTGACACGGTATTGATAACTGCCGGTCACCTGGGGAGGAAATATCTTGCTTTTGGCCGTGCCGGTATCGACTTCGGCCTGCCAGCTACCATTGTTTACCCTTTGCTGTACCCGGTACGTTACCGTACCGGTACTCTGAACGCTCACCATTGCGGCGGTATCCACAATAGCGTTCAGTGCCGACGGCTCTTCCAACCGCATCGTTTCCGGAGCCGGTCCGCCCAGCGGTATACAGTACTCAAATTCATTACAGTGACACGTCCCGGTGATATAGCAGGGCTCTATCGGAGGTGGCGGCGGCGTCCGGTCAATTGTCCAGTCAACGGTAATTTCGTTATTATTGCCATTGACGGTTGCCTGTGGTGTAAAAGGAGCCGAAGGTGTCGCCAGTACAGTAATACCATTACTGATTGCTGACCAGTCTGAACAATAGCCATTAACATTACAGGCCCGTACCTGGTACTGATAGGTGCCGGCTGCCAGCCCACTGAAAGCCCTGCTGGTTGCAGTACCGGTGCTGATGGCTGTCTGCCAGTTGCCACTGCCCAGCCGCTGCCGGACCTGGTAATAAGAAACACCACTGACCGCCCCCCAACTGGTGGTGACGGTATTGCCGCTTAAACTGACCGCTGGTTTGGCAGGCACTGCCGGTATAGCAACGATGGTTATTGCTGCACTTGCTGCTGTCCATGACGAACAGCCACTGCTATTACAGGACTGTACCCGGTAAGTATAACTGCCCGCTGCCAGCCCGGTATAGCTATGGCTGGTGGCTGTGCCGCGGTTTACGGCCGTCTGCCAGTTGCCACTGCCCAGCCGCTGCTGCACATAATAATTGCTGACACTGCTTTGCGTGGTGACCAGGCCTGTATCCTCTTTCAGCTGCATCGTTACCGGGGCCGGTTCGCTCAGCGGCATACAGGGAGCGTATTCATTACAGTGACAGGTGCCGGTCATATGGCAGGGGTCTATCGGCGGAGCAACAGCTCCCCAACTGACATTAATGCTTGTTGTTGATGTCAGCGTCGCTGTCGGAACACGCGGAGCAGCAGGGACGGCTAAAATACTTAAACCAGAACTGATAGCAGAATAAGCTGAACAGGCTGAATTATTACAGGCCCTTACCCGATATTGATAATTACCCGCCGCCAGCGATGAAAAAGCCCGGCTGACCGCTGTACCGGTATTGATTTCAGTTTGCCAGGAGCCGGAGTTGACTCTTTGCTGCACCCGGTACGAGGTTGCGCCACTGACGGCATTCCAGCGCACGGTAATACTATTGCTGCTGATTGTGCCCGTCGGTGTTGCCGGTACTGCAGGCGGTGTCGGCGTTGGTACACCACCTCCGCCGCCACCGCCACATGACTGTATCGTAACCTCATCAGTATTACGTGCCGGCTGAGTAGTCCCTGCGGGTATTGACAGCGGCATACAATCAGAAGTGATAAGGGACAGGTCAATTTCCACTTCGGGTGAAGTATCAGC
>JARXRR010000054.1:0-24788 GCA_033792355.1 Chromatiaceae bacterium AAb-1 | reverse complement strand
GTGCTGTGTTAACCGCCCCTACAATGTATATTAAGGCATTACAGAACCCTGATAAACACAGCTTTATTGAATAAACTATACGTATTATACTGAAATGAAGTCAAATAAATTATTCTATTTTAAGAAAAGGAACAGCGGGTGTCTGAACTGAAAAAAACGGTAACATACAGTCTGTGGCGTAAATGCAGCATTTTGACCCTGGGAATACTGAGTATGAGCAAACTTTCAGCAGCAACAGAAATACCGGCACTGGAGCAGATGATTGCCCAGAAACTGATGCTGGATATCCGCTATTATTGTGCTGAGCCTGTAGCTGCCGGGACCTGCCGTACGCCTCTTACTGTGTTACCGCCAGAACTGGCAGAGCTGATCAGTAAATATGATATTGGCGGTGTGATTCTGTTTGCTGAAAACCTGCAGGATATTCCGCAAACGGTCACCCTGAATCACCAGTTGCAGCAGGCTGCTGCACAATCGGCACTTAAACAACCGTTATTTATCGGTATTGATCAGGAAGGTGGACGGGTTGCCCGCCTGCCCCGGCACCTGGCAACATCTTTCAGCGGTAATATGGCAATAGGAGCAACCTATGCTACGCACGGTACCCGTTTTGCGGCAGCCAGTGGAGAAATTCTGGCAAAAGAACTGCTGGCGGTGGGTATTAACCTGAATTTTGCACCGACAGTGGATGTAAATGTTAATGCCCAAAACCCGGTTATTAATGTCCGGTCATTCGGGGAAGATCCGCAACGTGTTGCCGAACTGGGTGGTGCTCAGCTGCACGCCATGCAGCAACAGGGCATGATTGCAGCGCTGAAACATTTTCCCGGTCATGGCGATACCCATATCGACAGCCATTTAGGCTTGCCAAGGGTTGATCATTCCGTTGAAGATATTAACCGGGTTGACTTATATCCTTTTGCTGAAATTATTAAGCAGCAAATGCCCGGTATGATTATGACCGCGCATATTCAGTATCCGCAGCTTGACAGCTCGACCTTCGTTGCAAAAAACGGTGATACCATGATTAAACCGGCAACGATGTCAAAAGCCATTATGCAGGGGGTACTGCGCGGGCAACTGGAATATCAGGGCGTTATTATTACCGATGCGCTGGATATGGCCGGAATAAGCCATTTTTTTACCCCGGTGGAAGCCGTGATCAATACCTTTGCCGCAGGGGTTGATATTGCCCTGATGCCACTGAAAATACAAACCCCGGCAGAATTAGAACAGTTACCGCAAATGATTAGTGCCATCGCCCGGGCGGTGCAGCAAGAACAGCTGGCAGAGCAGGAAATTGCGGCATCTTATCAGCGTATTATTCAGCTGAAAAAGCAGTTCAAATTGTCAGCTCCGGCTACTTCTTTAGCTGAGCAGATTAAAAAGGCACAACAGATTGTCGGTCAGCCGGCACATCGTAAAACCGAGCTGGAGCTGGCCCGGGCAGCGATTACACTGGTGAAACAGCAAGCCAGCCAATGGCCGCTTAAACTGACAGCTAAAACCAAAGTAGTGCTGGTAATGCCGGATAGCAGTAAGGCAGAGGCATTAAGTCATTCACTGCAACAGGTGGCCGGCCATGCGCTGAATATCCGTACTGTCAGTCTGCAACAGTTAACGTTATCTGCTGCTGAGCAACAACTGGCAACGGCAGATATTGTCATCAGCGGTTTTATTTCACCAATGCAGACCCTGGCTGAAATTGGCGGTATGGATGATCTGGGCGCGGTGAATAATCTGGCGCAGGCTTACCAGCAACAGCGTCAGCAATTCGGGCAATTGCTGCAGTTTATTGATAAGCGCCATGTTCCCCATGTATTTATCAGCCTGCGGGCACCTTATGAAATTACCGGATATGCGCCTTATGCTGATACGGTAATGGCCAGCTATGCCTATAACGTAGATACAGATCCACTGACAGGGCAGGTATCAGGCCCGGTGTATCAGGCGCTGGCTGAAGCCTTAGTGGGTAAATTACAGCCAGAAGGACAGTTGCCGGTAACGGTTGAGAAGGAACAGCCCTGATGTTTACTGCAGTTAAAAAACATTGCCAGAGTATTCTGGCAGGTATTTCACCACAGCGGATGCTGGCTTTGGATGTGCTGCGCGGTATTACCATTACCGCTATGATTCTGGTCAATAACCCCGGTAGCTGGCAGCATGTTTATGGCCCTTTATTGCATGCAGAATGGCATGGCTGGACAGTGACGGATCTGATTTTTCCGTTCTTTATTTTTATTGTTGGAATGTCATTGCAGCTTAGTATGCAGCGCCAACAGTTTTTGCCCCGTCGCCAGGTAATGCGTGCCGCGGCTGTAAGAGCACTGAAACTGTTTGCCCTGGGGCTGTTTCTGGCGTTGTTTTACTATAACTTCCGTGATCCGGCTTTCAGCTGGCTGGAGCAACGGCTGGGCAATATACGCTGGCTGGGCGTACTGCAACGTATTGGTATCGTGTATTTATGCTCGGTACTGATTGTATTGTACTGCGGCACACGGGGGCGGATATTCTGGCTGGTGGCAGTCTGTGCTGTGTATCTGCTGGGAATGTGGTATATGCCTTACCGCGACAGTTTTGGTAATCAGTTTGCCGGATTACTGGAGTTTGGCAATCATTTCTCCGCCTGGCTGGATCAGGCTGTGCTGGGAGCACAGCATGTGTATTACCGCAAGGCAACACCATTTGCGTTTGACCCGGAAGGTTTGTTTACCACATTGCCTGCTATTGCCAGCTGTTTGTCCGGGGTACTGGTTGCGCAGTATCTGCAATCGGAACAGACACAGGTACAGAAAATCCGCATGTTATTACTGTGCGGCCTGATCGCTGTGCTGGCAGCAGAATTCTGGCACGGAGTATTACCCATTAATAAGAGCCTGTGGACGCCCAGCTTTGTGTTACTCAGCAGTGGTTATGCCTGTATTGCACTGGCTGCCTGTATCTGGCTGTGTGATGTAAAAGGCTACCGGCTATGGAGTGCACCTTTTGTGGTATTCGGTGCCAACGCCATTCTGTTTTTTATGTTTGCCGGGGTGGCCGCCCGGATATTAATGATGATTCCGGTAGCAGAGGGTTCGTTGCACAGCTGGTTGTATAATTCGGTATTCCAGCCCGCATTCGGTAATCTGAATGGTTCACTGGCGTTTGCGTTGTGCTTCCTGCTGATATCCTATGTGCTGATGCACTGGTGCTACAAAAAAGGCTATATCTTTAAGGTATAACGCTCCCTGCCGAACACTGCGCCATTGGCGCAGTGCTTAACCTCTGCTTTATCTCTTACTTCATACAAAGACTTCTGATTGATACCGGATATTGGCTAACCGGTTGTTTTCCCAGCCTGGTTATACTATTCAACCCGGTAAAGTGGCGATATAGTGAACGACAGATCACAGAATCCGGAAAAATAAGATGCGTATATTGTTCTCCCTGCTCACTGTATTACCACTGGTAGCCAGTATGACAGTACCTGCTGCTGATATTGCCCTGACACATGTCAATCTGGTTGATGTGGAAAAACTGCAGATCAGGCCGGAACAGACAGTGCTGATAAAAGATGGTCTTATCGTTGCCATAGTGCCTGCTGATAAACCGATCCCGTCAGGATATGCCGCAGTTGATTTAAGCGGAAAGTATCTGTTGCCTGGCCTGATTGATGCTCATGTACATCATGCCACAGTGCCGGAGGGCTCTGATAATCCGGATATTACCCGCCAGCGCCTGCAGCGGCTGTTGCACGGAGGGGTAACAACGGTGCGGGATATGGGAGGAGATGTACGGGTACTGTCCGGCCTCAAACGCAGTGCTCAGCTGGATCTGATACCTGCGCCTGATATTTATTATTCGGTGATACTCGGTGGCCGGTTATTTTTCAATGATCCCAGAACAGTAGCATCGGCGTTGGGTGAGAAACCCGGTGATACTGACTGGATGCGCGCGGTAGACAACAATACGGACTTTGCTGCTCTGATGCAGCGCACTGTAGGAACCGGTGCCAGTGGCATTAAGATTTATGCCAGTGTGCCATCGGTTATTGTCGGTAAGCTGGCAGAAGCAGCAAAGGAAGCCGGGCTTAAGGTCTGGTCTCATGCTTTTATCGGACCTGATACACCACAGACGGTTGTTGATGCCGGGGTGGAGGTCATTTCACATGTACCGGATCTGTCGGCGCAGGTAATCGATAACTATGTTGCCTGGCGGCGCAGAAACGCAACAATATCAGAGACTGAACAGCAAGCATCATTCCAGCCGGAGCGATACAGCCAGCTGTTACAGAGTATGCAGCAGCAAGGCACGATCCTTGATGCAACCCTGACAGTATTTGAGAAATACCGTCACACCGGAACTAACCGGGAAGTGATGTTTCAGCACGGCGTGTTCCTGACCAGGCTTGCTCACCAGCATGGTATCAGAATCAGTGCCGGCACCGACTCTGTGGATGACAACTCCGTTTTGCCACTATTACACCATGAGCTGCAGCTGTTAGTTAAACAGGGCGGGCTGACCCCGGCAGAGGCTGTACAAGCAGCTACGCTGAACAGCGCACTGGCAATTGGAATTGCAGACAGTACCGGTTCTGTATCGGTTGGTAAGAAAGCTAACTTGCTGGTGCTAAATGATGATCCTTTTGCTGATATCCGTAACAGCCGCAGCATCGCTTATGTGCTGAAAAATGGCCGCTTTATTGATCGTGGTGACGATTTGCCGACTCCCTGAGGTGTTACATGCTATTGATGCACCCAACCTAATCTTTAATACTCTGTGTCATTAACAGAGCCCCTGCTGTTGCGAGCAGCAGGTTGCTAACCGGATAATTGCCTGCTGCAACTGTTCCCCGGAATGATTTGCAATTCCTAACACCAGGCCGGAGCGGTTTTCACCATTAAACAGATAACGGCTTAGCGGCTGAGCCCTGAAGCCCTGCGCATGTAAGTGCTGTAATAATGCCGTTTCGTCGGTGTTCTTCGGGAATTCCAGTACCAGATGTAACCCGGCTGCCAGAGCAGATAAACGGCATTCGGGTAGATACTGTTGCAGTAAGCGGGCGGCCAGCTGCTTTTTATACTGGTAGTTTTTACGCATTTTCCGCAGATGGCGGTTAAAGTGGCCTTCGCTGATAAAATCGGCCAGGGCTGCCTGTGGCAATAAAGGTATATCACCATGCAATGCCTGTAAGATGGCGGCAGCCTGTTTTATAATCGCTGTTGGCGCGACCAGATAGCCCAGCCGTAATGCCGGAAACAATGTTTTACTGAACGAACCGGCAAAAATAACCCCTTTGCCTGCAGCCAGCCCCTGTAAACTGGGTAAAGGACGGTGCTGATACTGGAATTCACTGTCGTAATCATCCTCTACCAGCCAGCAGCCCTGTTGCTGTGCCCATTCCAGCAAAGCCAGCCGCTGTGGTAAAGGCATAATACCGCCCAGCGGGTACTGGTGCCCTGGTGTCAGAAACAGCGCTTTAGCCTGGCAGGGCGAAGGTAACTGGCTGATATCCAGCCCATGCTCACTACTGGCATCAAGGTGCCGGATGTCCAGTTCACACAGTTGTAAAGCTTGCTTTAACCGCGGATAACCGGGAGATTCCATTAATACCTGCTGACCGGCTTTGGCAACCAGCCTGGCCGCAATAAATAAAGCTTGCTGCGCCCCGGCAGTGATCAGAATACTCTGTTCATCACACATCACCTGCCGGGACTGACGCAGATAGAGAGTCAATGCCTGTCGTAGTGGCAAGTATCCCAGCGGCTCAGCAAAACCACTCAGCTGTTGGCGCGAACTATGGCGTTGCAGCAGGCGTTGCCAGATAGCATAAGGAAAGGCGGTTAAATCCGGTACGCCGGGCTGTAACTTACCATTAGCGGTATCGGTATCCTGCTGTGACGGTAGCGCATAGTGCTGGGTGGTGAGCGGTGGCAAATCAGGGGTGGTTGTCTGTTCCGGCTGAAAGTAGTGCTCCGGCAATGGCACTATCTGGTAGCCCCGGCCGGGCTGCCCTTCAAGATAACCTTCCGCAATCAGTTGCTGCAGTACCTGCATAACCGTATTCCGGCTTAGTTGCAAATCATCGGCCAGTTGCCTGCTTGACGGCAGCAGGGCACCGCTGGGCCATAAGCCTTGCAGCATCTGTTGCCGTAACAGCTGATACAGCTGCTGTTGCAGATTGCCGTTACCACTTAGTCTCAGCCCATCGGTAACCAAACGCAACTGGTACTCCTTCTTTGTTGAAACTGGCACTTTTTATAGAGCCAGTTTAGTCAGTAAGCTGGCTAAAACACAAGCGGAGTATGACAGATGCAGTTGAGTTACCAGCAGGAAAGCAGTTTTGATCTGGATGAAATATTACGGGTTTATCAGGCGTCCGGCCTTAACCGCCCGCTGGCAGATCGTAGCCGGATGGCCGTGATGCTGGGCAGTGCTAACTTGCTGGTAACTGCAAGACATAATGGCCAGCTTGTCGGGTTAGCGCGTTGCCTGACAGATAAAGCCTATGTGGTTTATATCTGTGATTTATTAGTGGATAACGCCTGGCAGAAGCAGGGTATCGGCAAGGCGCTACTGGAGAAAGTACAGCAGCTTACCGGACCCCAGGTGATGCAATTGCTGCTGAGTGCGCCATCCGCAATGGAATACTATCCAAAGGTGGGTTTTAAAGCATTGCAGAATGCGTTTGCTGTCTTGCGGCAGCAGTAGATACAGGAAGTGAGCTATATTTACAGCAAACGGAACAACCTGCAACCGTATGGCAAATGATGCAGGCTGTTAATGGCTGTGCTGATAGAATGCCATAAGCTGTACTGACAGCTTATGGCCGTTTAATGACCGGCTCCGCCAGACGCAGGCAGATGGCGCAGGTACAGCGCGGTAAAGATTGCAGTTGCGGCTACAATGACAGCACCGATCACGGCATTAGTATGCAGTGCCAGTGTAAATGCTTCGCGGGTAGCCTGTAACAGCTGGATACTTTGTTCTGAGGCCAGCTGTGCGGCTACGCTTAGTGCTCCTCCTAATGTATCTGCTGCGACATTTGCCTGTTCCGGTGCAACCCCGGCAGGCATCGCAGCCAGCATATACTGGCGGTAAACAGCAGTACCAACGCTGCCTATAATTGCGATACCTAAAGCCATACCCAGTTCTGCGGCGGTTTCTGAGGTGGCAGAGGCGACACCGGCTTTGCTGGCCGGTGCTGATCCGATAACCAGATCAGTCCCCAGTATCGTCATCGGCATAACGCCCAGTCCCATAATGATGGTTGCTGCAATTAAAAAGCCGGTAGTATCGCTGCCGTCTACCTGCGTCATTAACAGAAAGCCTGTTGTGGCAAGCAGCAGGCCACTGCTGACCAGAATACCGGGCCGGACTTTTTGTGACAGCCACGGGATCATAAAAGAACCACCGATTTGTGCCAGTGTTGCCGGCACCATCAGTAAACCGGCTTTCAGGGGTGACAGCCCCAGCACTCCCTGTAAATACTGAAAGACCAGAAACCAGGCACCGGAAAGTGCCAGTATGCTCAGCAACAGAGCGGCAACTGAGGTACTGAACGCCCGGTTCAGAAATAACTTCAGATCGAACATGGGATCTGCCAAAGCCCGCTGCCGCCTGATAAACAGGCTGCCAATCCCGATACCGGCGATCATGCTGATAACAGCAATAATATTCACCCCATTACGGGCGATATCTTTTAGGCCGTAAATAACTGCCAGCATCATGGTAATTGACAGCAGGGCACTGCCAAAATCCAGTGCCCCGGCATTTTTGTCTTTATACTCCGGTAACAGCAGTGGTCCGGCAATCAGCAGCAGCACCATTACCGGAATTCCCAGCAGAAATACCGAACCCCACCAGAAATATTCCAGCAAAGCACCACCAATCAGCGGGCCAAGTGCACTGCCGACAATAAAACCGGTCATCCAGACGGTGATGGCAATAGTCCGTTGTGCGGGAACTTCAAACATATTGCGGATTAACGACAGGGTAGACGGCATCAGCGTAGCACCTGCTATACCAAGTAATGCGCGGGTGGCAATCAGCATTTCAGCACTGGTAGAAAAAGCAGCCAGGGCGGATGCAACAGCGAACGCTATGGCACCACAAAGCAATAAGCGACGGCGGCCGATGCGATCACCCAGTGTTCCCATAGTGATCAGAAAACCGGCAATCATAAAACCGTAAATATCCAGTATCCATAGCAGCTGGGCACTGGTCGGACGCAGATCTGCACTCAGATGCGGTACGGCCAGATGCAGTACCGTCATATCCAGCGACAGCAGAAAAGTCGGCAACACCAGTACGGCCAGACCCAGCCATTCGGTCAGTGAAGCACTGCGTACTGCAGGGGAAGAGGGTGATAACTGAGCTGTCATTTACCGGTTCCTGAATAATCTGTAGTGAAAAACTGAGCTGGCGCTGTTCTACCGGAGTCTGCCGGCTAACACAAGAAATTATTTGTATCGATTTATGTTGCTTATCTGGTATTTTTGCCAGTATATTCTAAACTGTGTTTTTATACAGTGCTATAAGGAAGAAAACAAGTATGACAGAATTAATTCAGCGTACCGGAAAGTGTTTATGTGGCAAAGTTGAGGTTACGGCCACCCAGCAAGGTAATGCCGTTGGGGTATGTCATTGCTCAATGTGCCGCAACTGGGGTGGCGGTCCGTTAATGACACTGGAGCATTGCCAGCATGTGCAGTTTACTGAGCAGGACAATATCAGTGTTTATAACTCTTCTGAATGGGCAGAAAGAGGTTTTTGCCGCCACTGCGGTACACATCTTTTTTATCATTTAAAAGGTACTGAAAACTATGTGGTTCCTGCCGGGTTATTCCGCAATCCGGACTTTAAACTGGATGAACAGATTTTTACTGATGAAAAGCCGGCTTTTTATGATTTTGCCAATAAAACCAGAATGATGACCGGGCCGGAAGTGTTTGCCGCATTCAGTGGTAAAGACTAGGGTTGTCATCTGACGCGGATTTTGGTTAAATCACTGAGGGTGCTCTGAAAATAACGTGTTTTCAGGGCAGGTTTCAACGTTGGTCGGGCCGCCAGCGCTGGAGTGATCGTATGTCTGAAAGGCCAGAAAATCTGCAGTTTGTTTATCCGCGCTTTCTTGGCGCAAAATTCTTTTCATCACTTGAGCGTCTGCTGCATATCGAAGCCGTCGGCGGAGTTGTGCTGCTATGTTTTGCCATTATTGCCTTATGCTGGGCTAACTCTGGTTTTGCTGAAAGCTATGAACAGATATGGCACACCCAGCTGACTCTTGGGATTGGCGCGTATCAGGTTACGCCATCACTGCATTTTATTATCAACGATGTGCTGATGACGGTGTTTTTTCTGGTTGTCGGGATGGAGATCCGCCGCGAAATATATGATGGTGCTTTATCTGACTTGCGTGCCGCTGCCTTGCCGGTTATTGCCGCTATTGGCGGGGTGGTGACACCGGCGTTGATTTTTATCGCCCTGAATAGTGATGAAGTGGCCCAAAGAGGCTGGGCCATCCCGATGGCAACGGATATCGCCTTTGCTATCGGCGTACTGGCATTACTGGGGAAATCAGTTCCTCCGGCGGTGAGGGTCTTTTTATTATCGCTGGCAATTATTGACGACATTATTGCTATTGCAGTGATTGCGATCTTTTATTCTGACGGATTGAATTATGCCGGCATCATTCCGGTTGGGGCCGGTATGGCGCTGGTATTGCTTTTTCAGCGGCTGGGTCTGGGTTCCGGCTGGGCTTATATCGTGCCGGGGGCTATTCTGTGGTGTGGGCTGCTTTATATGGGGATTCATCCTACCCTGGCCGGGGTAATACTGGGATTTATGACACCGGTTATCGCATTTTACCGCAGAGATGATGCGCTTTTAATAGCAACAGAGGCGGTGCATAAGTTTAAAACTACGACCACCGACGATCTGGCACCTTTAAAACAGCTGCATTATGCGCAACGGGAATTACTGCCTCCGGTGATCCGCATCCAACTGATACTGCATCCGTGGGTGATGTACACCGTTATGCCCCTGTTTGCCCTGGCAAATGCCGGTGTCAGTCTGGACGGTTTTGGAGGGGGCAGTGTAGTGTCTCAGCATATTATGCTGGGGGTGTTTGCGGGGTTACTGCTGGGTAAACCGGTGGGTATTACCCTGAGCTGCTGGCTGGCAATGAAAAGCGGATTATGTAAACTGCCGGCAGATCTCTCCTTAAAAAGCCTGCTGTTAATCGGTTTGCTGGCGGGTATCGGTTTTACTATGTCGATTTTTATTGCCATGTTGTCATTCAGCCAGCCTGAAATGCTGGCTGCTGCCAAAACCGGAGTGCTGCTGGCTTCGCTGTGCTCCGGTTGTATCGGGCTGTCAATGGGGTATCTGTTGTACAAAAGAAAACGGAGCATCGGTTAATGCTCCGTTTGGTGTTATTTCCGGGTGTGCTATCGGTGTCAGAATTCAAACTTATGGGCTGAAAACAATGTTTGTGTTTTCAGCCAGATATCACCTACCTGGCCATTACCAACCGCTTTGCCGTCAACTGTCAGTACCGGTGCTATTTCCTTACTGGAACTGGTCAGCCAGACTTCATCGGCATGCAGCACTTCTTCTTTGCTGATTTCGCGTTCTTCCACTTGCAGATCGCTGTATCTGGCCAGAATGCTCAGCAATACATAACGGGTAATACCGGGCAGAATTTTAGTACTGAGCGGCGGTGTGGCAATTACGCCGTTTTTAACGATAAAAGCGTTTACTGAAGAGCCTTCGGTCAGGTTGCCTTCACGATCAAACAGCAGAATTTCCTGTACCCCGGCTTCATGCCCCTGCTGATAGTGCATCACGTTACCCAGCAGCGAGGTGGATTTAATATTACAGCGCTGCCAGCGCAGATCGTTGCCGGTAACGACATGGTAGGTTCTGGCTTTGGCTTTATCTGCCACCGGAGCTTCAGCGATAGTGAAAGCAAAACCGAAGATAGTGGGTTTGATATGGGGCGGATAGGCATGGTTACGGATAGTATCGGCACCACGGCTTACCTGAAAATACACCGCAACATTACTGCCAAGCTGTGGGTTACGGGTCAGCAGTTCCTGGGCAACGTTCAGCCATTGCTGTTCGCTCAGACCATCGTTAATCGACAGCAAGCCCAGCCCTTCGTGCATACGCTTAATATGCGGGCCGAAGCCGATGAATTTACCATCGTAAGACGGAATCACTTCATAAATACCATCGCCAAACAGGAATCCCCGGTCCATCGGCGAAATCTTCGCCTGATCTGCCGGTAAAAATTCACCATTCAAATATACTGTGCTCATAGCTGCTCTCTTAACTGAACCGACAAAGGTTACGTAAATCACTGATTAACTGAAGACCTTCCTGATGGCTCAGGCCGTCTTCTGTCAGGGTATTCTGCCGGGTAACGCCATCTACGCTGCCCCGCTCTGATAAATACTGCAATATTGCCAGCGGATCCTGTTGTTGCAGCATATCCTGCTGCCGGAATACTGAAATCATGGCAATCAGGCCATAAGGTGCCCAGTTCGAAACATCGGCAATCAGCAGTTCGTCACACTGGGTTTCAGCCGGAATAATATTCAGCTGGCTGACGGCCTGGCGCAGGTTGCCCATGCCAATTTCATTACCACCGTCACCGATGGCTATCGTCGGGCAACTGGCCAGGGTCAGAAAATAATCGAAGCTGGCACAGCGGGCTGAAATATCTTCTCCGCGCATATTGGCGTAGCGTTGTGCCGCATTAAAGCCAGGGCGTTCTATCGACATGACCAGTTGTGGTTCCAGCTGTTGCAGGGCCTGCCGGGCAAATTCTGCCAGCTCATGGTACTGGTTTACCGGTAACTGATAGCATTGATAATCTGCTGACAAGACGCTGTACAGCGGGTCACCGCAGACGATAACCGGGTTTGCGCCCAGTTGCTGACATAACCGGTACAGCACAATAGCGCCTACCGGGCCGTCTGTTTCAAAGGTATCAAGTACCGGAAAGCCGGTGCCAATCAGTACCGTACCCCGGCACTGGTTGATGATTCTGGCGGCCCGCAGAATATATCCCGGTCTGAGATGGGGCAGCAGTTGCTGCATTCCCCGCAGGTTTTTGCGTACCAGCAGCTGTTCGATTTGCTGGCTGAGTGTCAGATAATCAGCAATCGGCTGCATTTATACATTCACCAGTTGTTGGGCTATGGCATTAAAACGTATCCGCGCCAGTTTCATCGCGTAATGCGCTTCCTGTGCGCTTATCGGCCTGAAATAAACCCTGGCACCGGGGCCGGCCTGTGCCAGCTGCCACAGATCCTGCGACAGTACAGTACCCATTTTAGGATAGCCGCCCAGTGTCTGGCGATCATTCAGCAATACAATCGGTTGCCCGTCTGGCGGAATTTGCACTGCGCCATAGCAGATGCCTTCAGACAGCAAGGTACGCTGCTGACACTCAATCGCTGTACCACTCAGTTTGTAGCCCATGCGATCGGCCTGTGGTGTGATCTGATATTCAGAGCGGTAGAAACGCTGGCGCTCGGCTAATGAAAACGCGTTAATCTGATATCCCTCAACCAGCCGTAATGGCACTATCTGAGAGAAACGGGGCTGAAATTCAGCAGGCAGGCTTAATCCGGCACTGGCCTTACCCGGATTGGCGGCAATGATATCTGCCGCCTGTAATTTCTGCCCGTTCAGGCCGCCGACACCTTCACGCAGTACTGTGGCAGTGCTGCCAAACTGCGGTGTCACCTGAAAGCCCCCTGCCACTGCCAGATAGGCCCGCAGACCTTTTCCGGCCATACCCAGTGCAATTTTGTCACCGCGATGTATTTTATGTACTGTCCACAGTGCTTTGGGTTCACCATTTACCTGCAGCGGTATTTCTGCTCCGCAGACACAAAAAAAAGTATCGATGCCTGCCTGCAGCTGTAAGCCGCCAATACTGATTTCAATGGCGGTGGCATCGGCAGCGTTCTGCAACAGCCGGTTTGCCCAGTTAAAGCTCCAGGCATCCAGTGGCCCGCCTGTGGTCAGGCCGATATTACTGTAACCATAGCGGCCACTATCCTGCAGCAGACTGAGAATACCGGGAGACAACACCGTAAAACCGGTCATAGTATGCCTCCCAGTTTCAGGAATTCCGCTTTGCTGATGGCCACAAATTTTACCTGATCACCGGTTGCAACCGGCATCGGCGGGGTGGCAGCAGCAGAAAACATATTAACCGGACACAGACCAATCAGGTTCCAGCCGCCGGGTGATACTGCCGGATAAACCGCGGTCTGCCGGTCGGCAATGGCAACAGAACCAGCCGGAACCTTTGCTCTGGGGCTGGCTAACCGTGGCATTTCCAGCCGCGCATCCACTTCGCCCAGATAAGCAAAACCGGGGGCAAAACCAATGGCATAAACCTGATATGTTACCGCCTGATGCAGCCGGATAACTTCTTCAACACTGAGTTCTTTACTGCGGGCAATCAGCGGCAGATCGGGGCCGCTTTCTTCACTGTAATAGACCGGCAGTTCAATACAGCGGCTACTTTGTTGGGTGCTAGCGGCAGGAGATTGTAAAGCCAGGCAGATTTTCTGCTCTATGCTGCTGTGGTCATCGCTTAACGGGTTAAAAATAATCAGTAAAGACGCATAGGACGGGATCAGGTCAATAAGTTCAGCAGCCATTGCCTGCTGCAACTGTTGTTGTGCCTGCCTGACCTGGCGGGAAATATCCGGGTCAATTTTCTGGCCGAAATACAGAATAAAGGCATTCTCACTGGCAATTTCCAGCCGGTATGCTGCTGTCATGTTTGCAGTAGCTCCCTGATTTGCCGGATTTGCGCAATAGCGGTGGGATTATCGCCATGTACACACAGGGTGTCGGCTTTTAGTGCCAGGGTTTTACCGGATACGGTTGTAACGGTTCCGGTTCTGACCAGTTGGGCAACCTGTTGCAGCATTTGCTGCTCGTGCAATACCGCACCCTGCTGGCTGCGGGGTTGTAGTTTACCTTCGTCGGTATAACGGCGGTCAGCAAAGGCTTCAAACAACAGTTCGATGCCCGCACTCTGAGCTTGCTGCTGTAACTGCTGCCAGTCGGCGGTAGCAAGTACCATCAGTTTCAGCGGTTTGTAATAAGCGGCCACGGCCTGTATAACGGCTGTCAGTATCATGGGATCAGCCATCATATCGTTGTACAGTGCACCATGGGGTTTTACATAGCGCAGGGTCAGCCCCTGACTCTGGGCCATGCCATCAAGCGCGGCAATCTGGTAATGAAGCAGGTTGATAATTTCAGAAGCAGAACACCGCATGCTGCGGCGGCCAAAACCGTTCAGATCCGGGTAAGCCGGGTGAGCTCCAATGATAACATTGTGCTTTTTTGCCAGAGTCAGCGTACGTTGCATCACGTCCGGGTCACCAGCATGAAAGCCGCAGGCAATATTTGCCATATCGATATAGGGCATGGCTTCGGCGTCCATTCCCATATTCCAGCTACCAAAACTTTCTCCCAAATCGCAGTTCAGCTTCATAATGTGTATCTGTTCCTTATAAAATTGACAGGCTGCTGTTGCGCAGATCGGTTACCAGCATATGGCCGGGGCTGTGGGTAATACAAAAATCCGGTCTGGCATTCATAATGGCGACCTGAGGTGTAACACCGCAGGCCCAGAATACCGGTACTTCACCTTCATGAATGGTCACCGCATCACCAAAATCGGGTTTATTAATGTCTTTGATGCCGATAGCAGCAGGGTCGCCAAAGTGTACCGGCGCGCCATGGACCTGCGGAAAACGGCTGCAAATCTGAATGGCCCGGATAGCATCTGCCGGTTTCATCGGGCGCATACTGACTACCATGCCACCCTGAAAAGGGCCAGCCGGCTGACAGGCAATGCCGGTACGGTACATTGGTACATTGACTTTTTCGGTAATGTTACGGATTTCCAGCCCGTCGGCCAGTAAAGGCTCTTCAAACGAGAATGAACAACCAATCAGGAAGGTGACCAGATCATCACGCCACAGCGCAGTAACATCGTGTACTTCGTCAACCAGTTCACCCTTTCTGAAAATACGGTACGCCGGTAAGTCGGTACGGATATCCAGCTCCTGAGCCAGCAGAGGCATATCTGTAGCGCCCGGTGCCGCCGCCATACCCAGCAATGGGCAGGGTTTTGGATTAAAGTGGCAGAATTGCAGAAAGTCGGCAGCGTAAGCCGCTGGCAGGATTGCCATATTGGCCTGCACAAAGCCCGGCGCCAGGCCGGAAGTATGGGTTTTATACCGGCCGCTGCGGATTAAGCGACGAAGTTCCAGAGGGCTGAGATGCTGCATACCAAAACCTTTAAATGTTAATATCAGGTCAGATGCGGCCTATATTGCGACATAGATGGCAGGAAGTCTAGGCGGTATAAAGAAAATTTAATTACAAAGTTTTGCAGATATGTATGAATAAATAATTCATGCGTTACTGTACACTTCTTTATTCGCCAGCCAGCGGCGGATTAACTGTAAACTGGCGGGGCGATCTTGCTGCCATAGTTGTTTCGCCAGTTGCTGCGCCTGTGGCAGTAGTTCGCTGTCGCGGCTGATATCGGCAATACGAAACTGCATCAGCCCGGTCTGGCGGGTGCCGAGCAGTTCGCCGGGGCCGCGGATTTCCAGATCGCGCTGAGCGATAACAAAGCCATCGTTACTGTCGCGCAGTACCGCCAGACGGGACTGGGCAGTACGCGACAGGGGGGCATGGTACAGCAGTACACAGTGCGATGCGGTGCTGCCGCGTCCGACTCTGCCGCGTAACTGATGCAGCTGAGCCAGGCCGAGACGTTCCGGGTTTTCAATAATCATCAGGCTGGCGTTAGGCACATCAACCCCAACTTCAATTACCGTGGTGGCAACCAGCAGGTGCAGCTCGCCACTGCTGAAACGCTGCATAACCTGCTGTTTTTCTGCTGCTTTTAAACGACCATGTACCAGCCCGATACTTAATTCCGGCAGCGCCTGTTGTAAGGTCAGGGCGGTATCTTCTGCGGCCTGGCATTGTAAGACCTCTGATTCTTCTATCAGGGTGCATACCCAGTATGCCTGACGCTGTTCCTGTAATACCGCCTGCCTGACCCGGTTGATAATGTCATCGCGACGACTGTCAGGAATGGCTACTGTGGTCACTGGTGTACGGCCTGGCGGCAGTTCGTCAATAACTGAGGTATCGAGATCGGCATAAGCCGTCATGGCCAGCGTTCTGGGAATGGGGGTGGCTGTCATCACTAACTGATGCGGATAGCGATCAGCCATCCCGCTTTTTTCACGCAGGGCCAGCCGTTGGTGTACGCCAAAGCGGTGTTGTTCATCAATAATAATCAATGCCAGCTGTTTAAATATCACCTGTTGCTGGAATAATGCATGGGTGCCGACAATCATCTGCGCCTGACCGTTTGCGATATCGTCAAGCACCAGTTGTCTGGCTTTACCTTTGCTTTTACCACCCAGCCACTTTACCTGAATACCCAGCGGTTCAAACCAGCGGCTGAAGCTGGTGGCATGCTGCTCGGCCAGTAATTCGGTAGGGGCCATCAATGCAACCTGATAACCCTGCCCGATTGCGGTTAATGATGCCAGGGCAGCAACCAGTGTCTTACCTGAACCGACATCGCCCTGCACCAGCCGCAGCATCGGCAGCGATTTGGCCAGATCCTGCTGTATTTCTGTTACCACCCGTTGCTGGGCTGCGGTAGGCTGAAAAGGCAACTGGGCCAGAAACCGCTGCTGCAGGCTGAGTTCCGGAATTAATGCTATGGCCTGTTGCTGCTGGCTCTGGCTGCGCAGTTTGTACATACTCAGCTGCTGGGCGGTGAGCTCTTCAATAATCAGCCGTTGCTGGGCCGGATGTTTGCCTTGCTCCAGCAGACTGAGGCTGGCATCTGGCGGTGGCCGGTGTATATAAAGCAGGGCATCGGTCAGTGACCACGGCTGACGCAACATCGCAGCAGGCAGCCATTCATCAGGCTGAAAGCGTTGCAAGTATTGCAGGGCGGCATCAGTCAGGCTGCGCCAGCTTGCCTGTTTCATACCTTCGGTGGTGGGATAGACCGGAGTCAGGGTTTCTGCAACTTCCGGCAGGTGTTCGTCCTGTTGCAGCCGGTATTCCGGATGCAGCATTTCCAGCCCGCGCGGGCCACGTTTTACTTCACCAAAACAGCGTAGCTGTACGCCCGGCGTAACCGCATTTTTCTGGGCGGCAGTAAAGTGAAAAAAACGCAGCGTCAGAAAACCACTCTGGTCCTTAATTTTTACCAGCCAGGAACGGCGTTTGCCAAACTGTACCTCGCTGCTGATAACCTCACCCAGTACTGTGGCATGCAGCAGAGGCATCAGGCTGGCGATGGGGTAAATCCGGGTTCTGTCTTCATAACGCAGTGGCAGATGGAACAGCAAATCCTGTACGCTGAAAATATTCAGCTTTGCCAGACGTTCGGTAACCTTACCGCCAACGCCTTTCAGCGAAGTTACGGCAATGGTGTCAAGGCGGGTTCCGGTCAAACGCTATCCAGACTGAGAAACGGGTTACTGGGAGTAGTGTAACCAGTTAACGGGATTGGTGCAAAGTGCTTCATTCCAGTTCAGTTTTGTGCAATGTCTGGCCATCCTGACGAAGCGCCTGCTGGTAAAGGCGATCCACAGTTCCGTCGGCGATCAGGCTTTGCAATGCCTGTTGTAATGACTGCGCCATACCGGCATGGCTGCTGTGTTTTGACAGCCCGATATGGATATAACCGGGTGAAAAATGGATGGTATTCAGAGGCATAATTTTGAAGCGTTGCTGATAGCTGCTGTTATGGTCAATAACATCCAGTGTACTGATGGTGGGAGCCAGCAGGCCATCAACCCGCTGGCGCAGTAACATTTCCAGCCCCGCTTCCACGGTTTCGACCTGTAAGGCATGGAGGGGAGTATTGTCCAGCAATGTTTTAATATCCGGGGTGTAAAGGTAATTACGGATGCTGATTAAACGTAATTGCTGTAACTGGGCAATCGTTGTTGCCGGTCGTGCCATATCATTCAGTACAAACAGGCTTTCCGGCACCGTATTGTAATATGGCAGCAGATACATAAACTCTGCCCGCTCCGGGCTGAATTTAAGGTTGGACATCAGATCAACTTCGCCGGTTTCCATCATTCTGAGACAGCGGGCCCCTGGCGTTCTGGCGGTATAATTCAGGATAAAACCTGCTCTGTCGGCCAGCTGTTGCATTAAGTCAACCGACGGCCCGGTGGGGGTGCTGGTATCAGCGTAATGGTGAAAGTGCGGAAAGTGATCCAGACACCAGGTAAGTACGGGTTTTTGTTGTGGGGCAGTTGCCTGTGTAGATGACACAAAAGCCAGCCATAAACTAATCGACAAAACTGCCCTGATAATCATAGCCTGCTCATCGTCAGTGGGTTGACGGAACTTCCATCACACCGTCAATTTCAATTTGAGCGGCGCGGGGTAAGGCACTGACCTGCACCGCAGCTCTGGCCGGGTAAGGTTCTACAAAATACTGGCTCATAATTTCATTTACGGTGGCAAAACGGCTGAGATCAGTCAGGAAGATATTTACCTTTACCATGTCGTTCAGGCTGCCACCCGCGGCTTCACAAACGGCAGTCAGGTTTTTAAAAACCTGATGGGTTTGTTCGGCAAAGTCTTCCGATACCAGTTGCATCGTAGAAGGCAGCAGCGGGATCTGGCCGGACAGATAAACGGTAGTGCCTATTTTTACTGCCTGGCTGTAAGTGCCTATAGCAGCAGGGGCATTACCGGTACGGATGATGACTTTTGACATAATACTTATTTCCTTCTGTAAACTTTAACGACATCCGGCATGACGCGGATTTTCCGCATGACATTAGCCAGATGTATTCTGTCCCGGACTGACAGGGTAATTTTGATTACGTATTCACCGGTATCCCGGTCTTCGGTAATCAGATCCTGAATATTGGAATCCTGCGAGGCGATCAATGTGGTCAGTTTCGCCAGTACCCCTTGCCGGTTGATAATAAATACCCGGATATCACACAGGAATTGTTTGTCGCCGGTTTTATCCCAGCGTACCGGGAAAAACTTACCGGGATCGCGTTCCCAGCCTTTGATATTCCGGCAGTCAATACGGTGAACATTCAGCCCTTTACCTGGTGTGGCATTGGCGACGATTTCGTCGCCGGGTATCGGGCGGCAGCACTTGCCAAAGGTCAGCAGCATGCCTTCAGAACCAACAATAAAGGCTTTGCTTTTGGCCAGTTGATGGGCGTGAGACTCTTTCTCGGTATTGTCACTGGATTCAAAGTCGCCGAGCAGGCGGCGGGCAATAGCCAGGGCCAACTGATTGCCAAGCCCAATTTCGCTGTATAACTCGTCCAGGGATTTTTGCCGGGTATTCTGCAATACCTGTTCAATACGGTCGGGAGCGATCTGGTCGATAGTCACATCGCCAAGGGCGGATGTCAGCAGACGTTGTCCCAGCGTTACGGCTTCGTTCTGCTGCTGTTTTTTGAGGTAGTTACGGATGCCGAGAATGGCTCTGCTGGTTACGACATAGTTCAGCCAGTTTGCATTGGGCTTACCGCCGGGGCTGGTAACCACTTCAACGGTCTGGCCGGTTTCCAGCGGGCGGTTAAGCGGATAGGGGCGGCGATCAACCCTGGCGCCGACGCATTTGTTACCTATATCGGTATGGACTGCGTAAGCAAAGTCGACGGCAGTAGCACCAATCGGCAACTCGACAATTTTACCTTTAGGGGTAAAAACGTAGAGTTCGTCCGGGTAAAGCTCGGATTTTACATTTTCCACAAATTCGTAGCTGGTGCCGGCACTTTGCTGTAATTCCAGCAGGCTTTGCATCCAGCGTTGTGCCCTGATTTGTGCGGTGGTATCGCGGTGTTCGCCGTTATCTTTATACATCCAGTGAGCGGCAATACCTTTGTCGGCCATTTCATCCATTTCGCGGGTACGCATCTGAATCTCGACCGGAATACCATGCGGCCCAACCAGAGAAGTATGCAGCGACTGATAGCCGTTTTGTTTTGGAATAGCGATGTAGTCTTTAAAACGGATTTCGATCGGTTTATACAGGTTGTGCACCACACCCAGCGTCCGGTAACAGTTATCGATACTTTCAACCACAACCCTGAAAGCATAAATGTCCATCACATCATTGAACATCAGCTCTTTATTTTTCATTTTGCGGTAAATGCTGTACAGGTGTTTTTCGCGTCCTGATACTTCTGCCGCAATACCGGCCTGCTCAATCCGGCCGAGAATTTCAGTCTGTACTTTTTCAAGCAGTTCCCGGCGGTTGCCGCGAGCCAGCCTGACTGCTGATGCCAGCGCCCGGTAGCGCATAGGATACAGTGCCTGAAAACCGAGATCTTCCAGTTCGTTTTTAATATTATGGATACCGAGCCGGTTGGCGATAGGGGCGTACAGTTCCAGCGTTTCTTTGGCGATACGCCGGCGTTTTTCCGGGCGCAGGGCGCCGAGTGTGCGCATATTATGGGTACGATCGGCCAGTTTAATCAGGATAACCCGGATATCCTGGGTCATTGCCATAAACATTTTTTGCAGATTGGTAACTTCAAATTCCTGATAGTCTTTGAATTTTACCTTGTCTAACTTACTGACGCCCTGCACCAGCTCTGCTACGGTATCGCCAAACAACCGCGCCAGATCGTCACGGCTGTATTCGGTGTCTTCAATAACATCGTGCAGCAGTGCAGCCATCAGGGTTTCGTGATCCATGCGCATTTCAGCCAGAATACTGGTAACGGCGACAGGATGGGTAATATAAGGTTCACCGCTGGAGCGGGTTTGGGGTGCGTGAGCATCGCGGGCTATAACATAAGCCTGCTGAACTAATGCCACCTGCTCAGATGGCAGGTAGGCACTTATCTGATTTTTCAGACCTTCAAATAAATACACCAGTGCTCCAGACAACAGCCAAATAAATCGCTAAGTTAAACGCTGTGGATGAGCTATGAATATACGTCGATTTACTGCACTTGCCAACGGCTAAATTACCGACAGTTTACATACTGCCGGTAACCGCGAATGAAGAGAAAATGTTGCTTAGTGTTCTGAACCGATAATGGCCGCAACAGCTGCAATTTCAGAAGCTTCCTGTTGCAGTTGATCGCGACGCTCCTGTTCGTCCAGAATTGAATTGGTGATCAGGCCTTTTTCAATTTCGCGCAGGGCAACAACGGTTGGCTTGTCGTTTTCAATTCCGACCAGTGCTTCTTTACCTTCTACAGATAACTGACGAGCCCGGCGAGCTGCAACCAGAATCAGATCAAAGCGGTTTCCAATTTTTTCTACTGCATCTTCAACAGTTACGCGAGCCATTCAGCACTCCAGCATTCAGATAGTTAAATATTACAAAGACCGCACAGTTTACTCTATTTTGCCGCTGTCGCCAATAACTGATCCAACAGATCCTTATGCCTGCAATGCTGCGACTGGAAGCGGTTGCGCTGGCTCAGCACAATATGTTCCAGTTCCTGCAGGGCCTGTTCAAAATTTTCGTTAATAATCAGATAGTCATATTCTGCAACATGGCTCATTTCACTCTGGGCCTTGGTCATCCGTTTCTGAATAACGTCCTGGCTGTCCTGTCCGCGCCGGTGTAAGCGGTTTTCCAGTTCGGCGAGGCTGGGAGGCAGAATAAAAATACTGATGGCTGCACCTTGCTGCTCCTTGATTTGCCGTGCTCCCTGCCAGTCAATATCCAGAAACACATCAATTCCCCTGGCCAGGGTATCGCGCAACATCTGGCGTGATGTGCCGTAGTAATTGCCGAAGACCTCTGCCCATTCCAGAAAGTCATTCTGCTCTGTCAGGGCTTTGAAAGTGCCGGCGTCAGTAAAGTGATAATGCTCACCGTGGTGCTCACCGGGACGTGGAGCCCTGGTCGTGTGGGATATACTGACCTGCATATCCTGATGTTTTTTCAGAAGGGCGTTGATCAGGCTGGATTTGCCTGCGCCACTTGGCGCTGAAATGATAAACAGATTGCCGCTGGAATTTTGCATGTTGTAGCCATGATTTATAACTGAGAGCAGATTGTAATCATTGCTGTTTGCAGGAGCAAATCAACTATGTAAATAATTGCAGTATATGATTGCTTTATTAACATACCTGCACTTAAATATCAGGTGCAGACCCTCTTAAATTTAGGTGCGATATGTTGTTAAGTCGTAAGATCCTGTTTGTTACTATCGGTATTTTGTTGTTAATCGCTATTGCTCTGACAACAGTTTCATTTCAAAAACTCAATGCTCAAACCTGGACATCATTGACTGAGTCTACTCTGACGACAAATGAATTTTATGCAGTATCGATGGGAGAATGGTTCCGCTCTAAAAAACTGGCGGTGACAGCTCTTGTCAGAGCAATTGGTAATAACCCTCAACACGATAATATCCTCAGTCATTTAAACCAGGCCAGGGAGGGTGCCGATTTTGTGACCACATACTTTGGGCTGGAAGACGGTAATATGTACCGCCATAACGGTTATAACACTGTTGCCGGTTTTGATCCCAGAGTGCGTGACTGGTATCAGCAGGCGGTACAGGACAGGGATGTGATTCTGAGTGAACCTTTTATCTCAAGCGGTACCGGGCTGCTGAATATTACCGTGGCACAACCGGTGGAAGTGGATGGCCGGTTGCTGGGCGTGGTAGGAGCTGGTTTAGGGCTGGAACGTATTAATCAGGAAATTACTACCATAAGGGTTCCCGGTAACGGATTTGCCTTTCTGGTCTCAGAAACCGGAACTGTAATATCGCATCCGGAAGAACAACTGCGTAACCAGCCGCTGACATCGCTGACCACTGATATCGTGCTGGCAGATATCCGGCAGAGCAGCCGGGATTCCCTGATAACCAGGCGGTTTAACGGTGAGGAATATCTGGTGGCGGTAACCCGGGTGCCGGATACCGGTTTCTATCTGGTAACGGCAGGTAATAAAGATATTTTGCTGCAACCGGTAAATGAATTACTGGTATTTATGCTGGTGGTTGCAGTGGTCATTATTATTCTGGCTGTTTTGTTTATGACCCCGGCGATCAGGTTCCTGCTGACTAATCTGGGAGTGGTTTCAAATTCATTAAAAGAGATATCGCAGGGCGGCGGCGATCTGACCCGCAGAATAGAGGTATCCGGTCAGGACGAAGTAGCAACACTGGCAACGAACTTTAATGGTTTTGTTGAGCATCTGAAAAGTATTCTGCTGAAAGTGGAACTGGTCAGCCAGCAACTGACAGCACAGGCCGGTGGCGCGGCAACAGCATCTGAGCAGCAATCGCAACAGGCGAAAGCACAGCAGGATGAAATTACCCTGGTGGCAACTGCTGTAACCGAAATGACCTCTGCCACGCTGGAAATTGCCCGTAATGCCGAACAGGCGTCAGATACTTCTACAGAATCAGTGAAACTGAGCGAGCAGGGACGGCGTTTGTCTGACACCTGTGAAAAGTCAATTCATCAACTGGCAGGTGAGGTGACACAAGCTACGGAAGTGATCGGTCATCTGGCGCAGCAAAGCCAGCAGATTAACACTATAGTTGCGACGATCAGCGGCATCGCAGAGCAGACCAACCTGCTGGCACTGAATGCTGCAATTGAAGCAGCCAGAGCAGGTGAACAGGGGCGAGGTTTTGCTGTGGTAGCGGATGAGGTCCGGGTGTTGTCACAACGCACCCATACTTCTACTCAGGAAATCTCTGAAATGATCAGCCGTTTCCAGAGTATGACCACTGATGCTGTTTCCACGATGGAAAACTGCCATAAACTGGCTCAGACCAGTGTCAGCGATGCGGCAAATGCCAGCCAGAGCTTTGATGAAATAGCCGTCGTGATCAAAGGGATCAGTGATATGGCAGCCTATATTGCGACAGCAGCTGAAGAACAAACGACGGTTACCGATGAAATTGGCCGTAATACTGACGCAATACGGGGTGTGGCGGTTGATTTCCTTGCATCGTCTGTGGAAGGCTCACGCCAGGCAGCGGAGCTGAAAGCGCTGGCATCGGAACTGGATAGATTACTGCAGCAGTTTAAGCTGAAATAACCGGCGATATATTGCTGGTTATTTTCGTTTGGCTTTAACAGATAGGGTCAGGGTAAAAGTTGCCATAGGTTCGTCTCCGTGTAATGACGGGCAGGTTACCACCACGGAGACTGGCTTATTAATACGTTCGCCGCTGGCCAGCGAATCATCGATCATCTGGTCGATAACATCGCCGTCGTGGCTGATAAAATGCACCTGTGCTTCCGGGCGTTTCAGAAAATTGCCCTGCACATCCTTAAAGGCGAAGTTAGCATTTACTCCCCGGGCTTTGGCCTTTGAAAACACCAGAAATGCCCCTGCCAGATCTGCGCCAATGGCAAGGGCCCCGAAATAGATGCTGCCAAGGTGATTTTTTGTCCGCCAGGTATGCGGCATGGTTACTTCCAGCGTTTTGCTGTCCATGCGGATAATGCGTGGTGAGCAGAACCCGATCAGCGGGATGTAACGCCATGCAAAGAGTTTAAGCCCCCAGTTTGCTTTACGTAATGACACAGCCATGATGGTGCTCCTGATAATTATATTAACTGAGCTTATCACTGGTCTTACCACGAGGCAAATTTCACGTTATTGCCTGACCGGATCTGCCATTTCTTTCATTCCTTTACCGCCCGCGTTGCACTGTTTTAGAGCGAAATGTTCTTTTCTAGAGCATTTAGTTTCTATTTTGGTTAAAAAACAGCCTGGTATTTTTATATCT
>JARXRR010000050.1:0-26206 GCA_033792355.1 Chromatiaceae bacterium AAb-1 | reverse complement strand
GTATAAAACCCCAAGCTGCCAGCACAGCATAAATTCAAGTATATGATTTATATATATAAAAATAACTGGCATAGCTGATGCTGCACTCAGCAGTAATTCATTCCATAAGCGAGGTTATAAATGAGTGTAATAAGACTGCTGATGAATATATTATGGTTTATCTTTGGCGGCCTGATGATGGGGCTGGCGTGGTGGCTGGTTGGCCTGCTGTGTTTTATCAGTATTGTCGGTATACCTTTCGGGCGGTCCTGTTTTGTTATCGGAGAACTGGCTTTCTGGCCTTTCGGGCAGGATGCAGTAAACCGGCGATACATTAACAGGCAAGATGATATCGGCACTGGCGCCTTCGGGACTTTAGGTAATATTATCTGGTTTTTGCTGGCCGGGATCTGGCTGGCGATAGGTCACCTGTGTTATGCCGTTGCCAGCTTTATCAGTATTATCGGCATTCCGTTTGGCATTCAGCATTTAAAACTGGCTATGCTTACGCTGGCACCAATCGGAAAAACAGTTGTATCAAAACGGGCACTTTAATCTATGTTTCAGCATCATTCTGGCCAGATTGCTACTGAGAAATACCCGCGGATCTGGCAGACCGTACTGCAAATTCCTGCTGGCAAAGTTGCAACTTATGGCCAGATTGCTGATTTAGCCGGCCTTCCCGGCCGGGCAAGGCTGGTAGGTAAAGCCCTGGGATATGCACCGGAGACGATGCAGCTTCCCTGGTACAGAGTACTGCGCAGCGACAGAAAAATTGCCTTCCCGGCGGGTTCTGCCGCCGCAGAAAAACAACGGACACTATTACTGGAAGAAGGAGTGCCGGTAATAAACCACCGGGTTCCGGCACAGGCGATATGGCAGCCAGACCTGACTGAGCTGCTGTTTAAACTGCAATACTAAATCTGATATTACTCTATAACGCTGAAATGTTTCCTGGCCCGTAAACGGCTTTTTACTTCAAACTCTTCCATGTACATAGCCAGATCATCTTTCCATTGCTCATCAGCTACTGCAGTATTTTCTTTTACCGCACCCGCTTCGATTTTATCGCGCCGCACCAGTAACTCATGTGCCCTTCGCTGCATTTCAGCTTCAACCTCAGCCTGGATCTGCACCGGCGACTGCAATATACACAGTTTACGGTAACCCCACCACGCAACCAGATTTATCAGCACGATAAGTACCGCATAAAATATTTCTGTCATGCTCCCTCCTGTGCAACTGCACGCCTGATTCTGATATCAGCCAGCCACAACATGATAATAGCCGGAATCAATAACACATTAATCAGCGGCACCAGGTACTGATAGAATGGCTGCAACACATCATAGCCAATCACAAAGCGGTCAATAAACCGGATACTCTGTAACGATGCCAGCAACAGAAATACCTGTCCAATCAGGCTGGCAATACGACCAACACTCTGCCGCAACAAAGCATGAAATTTATACAACAAAAATACCGCTATACAATCTATCAGGGTAAAACTGCCATACCAGACAAATTTATAGCCAATACCTGATCTGCTCGACAATTCATACAGCACAGGGGTAAGCGCCGTCATCATGCCATTAGCGACAGCAAGAACCATCAGCCCTATGACTGCAGACGACACCTTTTTTTCAGAGAAAACGGCAATAAGAAACAACATAAAGTAAACCAGAAATACCAGTTTACCAATGTCAAATAATACCGATTCAATACTGCTCCAGCTCATTTCAGCTCCGGTTTATCTGCATTCAGAAGTTTATAGGTGGCTCGATACCTTCACCATTACCGAGTATATTTTTTGGCGGTTCTATACCTTCGCCGTTACCCTGAACTTTCGGTGGCTCGATACCCTCACCATTACCGAGTATATTTTTGGGTGGTTCTATGCCTTCACCATTACCTGTAATATCAGCCTGTAGCTGTAACCTGCGGGCTTCCGGGCTGATGGTTACGACATCAGCATAAGCCTGAGCCCCGCTATCAGAAGCCTGTACCGGTGGTACAGCTGCTACCGGCTGAGTGGTTTTATGTTGTGAGAGTACCTGAAACTGAGCCACACTGTTATTAATATGGTTAACCGACATTGGCAGACCTCATTTGTTTAGGGATTAATAAATAAGCACCTGCGGTATACTAGAAACAATTTTTATACAGAGCCAGCCAAAAACCTGTTACTTAGCTGACAAAAATATGATATTTGATAAAACATGAATTATCTGGCACACGCATTTCTGGCTCAGCCTAATATTTACTCGCTTACCGGCAATTTGCTGGGCGACTTTTGTAAAGGCATTATTATCGGGCAGCTTCATCCGGCTATTCAGGCCGGATTGCATAACCATCGCGCCACGGATCGGTTTACAGATCATCATCCAATGGTAAAAGAAGCCAGGCAGCTATTTTCTGCCGGGCGTAAACGATTTGCCGGTGTGGCGCTGGATGTCCTGTTTGATCATTATCTGATTCAGCACTGGCACCGCTACAGCGATATCCCGTTCAGCGAATACAAAGCAAATTTGTACCGGCATCTGGACCTGGCATTAACACTGATGCCCGCAGATATGGCTAAAACGATCAGTTCGCTGCTCCGGCACGATTGGCTGCAAAGCTACCAACAACTCAGCAATGTATCCAAAGTATTGGATCGTATCGCCTCCACAATCCGGTTCGAGCACCATTTTTATGGTATCGGAGACGAAATCGCATTTCATTACAGCCAGTTGGAACAGGTTTTTCTGTGCTTCTTTCCTGAATTACAACAACATATCTTACAGCTCAATCTGGAAGCACCTGGCAGCAGTACAAACATAAAGTAAGAAATTCCGCTAAAATATTGCTATAAATCCCTGCAATTCGCTAGACTACGCGCTCAGATAAATCCTGATCGATTATGGGAGCGCACAATGGGCGCACAATGGAAAGCAAAACATAAACTGGATGCGGCTGCCGCCAAAGGCCGTATTTTTACCAAACTGGCAAAAGAAGTGATGGTTGCGGCACGTAATGGTGCTGATCCTGATATGAATTCAAAACTTCGTTCCGCCATCGAAGCGGCGAAAAAAGCCTCAATGCCCAAAGACACGCTGGAACGGGCAATTAAAAAAGGCGCAGGTTTACTGGATGGCCCGGTAAACTACGAATCCACATTGTACGAAGGTTTTGCCCCGCACCAGGTACCGGTAATTGTTGAATGCCTGACCGATAACAAAAACCGCAGTGCCCAAAGTATCCGTATGCTGTTCCGTAAAGGCCAGCTGGCAACCAGCGGTGCAGTATCATGGGATTTCAAACACCTGGGCCAGATTGAAGCGACACCATTAAATCCGGACGCTGACGCTGAACTGGCGGCTATTGAAGCCGGAGCCCAGGACTTTGAAGCTGGTGAAGATAACGAAGTGATTTTCCTGACAGAAGCCACAGATCTGGATGCAGTAAGCAAAGCTCTGCCACAGTTTGGCTTTACCGTACATTCAGCCCGTCTGGTTTATCGTGCTAATAACCCGGTATCGGTGGATGATGCTGCAAGAGCTGAAGTAGAAGCCTTTCTGGAAGCCATCGACGCCGATGACGATGTACAGTACGTTTATGCAGGATTAGCTGACTAATCCTGCCTGTGAAGCAGTATCAGCCGAATAATAACTTCCAGATACTGCTTCGCCGTTCTTTATGATATTTTTTGCGTAAATCATCTATTTGCCGTAAATGGATTTTCACCTGTGCCATATCATCAGTTGCAGCCGCTTGTTCCGCCGCCTGTAACTCAGCTAATACCAGATCCAGCCCTTCACGGTATATAACGGCTTTTTCTTCCGGAAAATGCGCCTGAGTCGCCTGCTGTGTTAACTGTGTAAGCTCATATAAATAAGGCAGAACTTCGTTGGCAGTGGTTGCATCTGCAGCCTGTTTAAACTGAAAGCCCATATTTTTCATTACCGCTTCCAGATCCGGTACTGAAGAAGCTGACAGTGGAAAATTCCAGAAAAGCAGCACAGCAAAAACAATCTTTTTCATAATATCAGGGGTATCCGTTTATAAAACCGGCATTGCAGTATACTCTAACTCTCTCAGATTTATCGCAATTAATCTCCTGCCGATTGCACTTTGCAGCAAAAAATGCCAAAAATAGGACAAACCAAAAACAACAATGGATTAAAGCAATGCCTAAAAAACTTATTGCCCTTGGCACCGCCTGCCTGCTTGCAGCATGCAGCCAGACACCGGCAGAGACAACACAGCAACATGCCCAGCGTTTAGCCCGCGACACCATTATTATTGATACTCATATTGATGTCCCCTACCGCCTGCATAAAAAATGGGAAGATGTGTCACAGGCCACCGCCAGTGGCGAATTTGACTATCCGAGAGCGATACAAGGTGGCCTCAATGCGCCTTTTATGTCTATTTATATTCCGTCTTCCTATGAAAGAAATGGTGGCAGCTACCAGTTGGCAAATACTCTGATTGATAATATGGAAGCACTGGTTGGCCGGGCCCCGGATAAATTTGCCATGGCATACAGCGCTCAGGATGTAATTAACCAGTTCGGTAGCGGAAAAGTATCGCTGGCGCTGGGTATGGAAAACGGCGCCCCGATTGAAGGCAAACTGGAAAATCTGGAACACTTTTACCAGCGCGGTATCCGTTATATCACCCTGTCACATTCAGAAAGTAACCATATCGCAGACTCCAGCTACGATATCCGCCGTCAATGGCAGGGGTTAAGCCCGTTTGGCAAAGAGCTGGTAGTGGCCATGAATAACATCGGCATTATGATTGATGTATCCCATATTTCAGATCAGGCATTCTATCAGGTAGTCGAAATCAGCAAAGTGCCGGTTATTGCCTCGCATTCATCATTACGCTCTTATGTTCCCGGCTTTGAACGGAATATGGATGACAAAATGGTAAAAGCGCTGGCCGCCAACGGTGGTGTTATTCAGATCAATTTTGGTTCCGCTTTTGTCAATCCGCTGGCTAACCAGTGGGGAGAACGCCTGCAAGCAGCCCGCGAAGCGGCCGGCAGCCAGGCAGCTGATTTCCGCCAGCAATATGCAGCACAGAACCCTTACCCTTTCGCTACCATAGAAACAGTGCTTGATCATATAGATCATGTGGTAAAGCTGGTGGGTATTGACCATGTAGGCATCGGTTCAGACTATGACGGTGTCGGCGACTCTCTGCCGGAAGGCCTGAAAGACGTATCCAGCTACCCTAATCTGGTTGAGGGTCTGTTAAAACGCGGCTACAGTGAGCAGGACATTAAGAAAATCCTGTCCGGCAATCTGCTGCGGGTATGGCAGCAGGCCGAAGACTACGCCAGAGCACAGCAACAGGCCTGATAATGGCATAACATTACGCCGCGCTCAGCAGGAATCAGCTTACTCTAAGCTAACCGTTGAAGGCATGGATGCCTGAACCGAGCCTACAGGGAGGTATCTACGGCGTGTTAGCGTGAGTAAGGTGATGCATGCCCAAACCTTAACTAACTGGCATTCCGGCTTGTTATTATCAGCGCTGGATCAAAGCCGCCAGCAAGCCAATCAGACCACCAAGCACTCCGCCCCATACGACCAGCCAGCCCAGATGTTTACGGATAATCTGCTGCACCATTTCCTTCACCATCACCGGTGTCAGTTCATCCAGACGCTGCTGAATAATAAGGCCGATATGCTCGCGGATCTGTTCTGAAGACCCCGTTTGTTGCAGCTGTTCCTGCAGTAACTGATGAAAGTTATCGGTTGCTGCCATTTCTGCCAGAGCCTGTTTCAGCTGGGCAATAAAAGGCTCTTTCAGCGGCATCAGTACCGCAGAACCACCCAGCATAGCCAGCATACTGCCAAAAGACGAACGCTCAACCACAGATAATAATGAATCAAAGGCCGGAGACAGATCGGTTTTCTCAATCACCGGTGTCAAATCTACGGCAGCAACAGGTGCTGCACTCTGTCCGATAAAACGCTCAATATTCTGCGGACTGAAAAACTGCTCCATCATCAGATTACTGATCGCCTGTTTGAAATCTTCAAAACGGGCCGGAATAACGCCCGAACCATAAAAGAACGGTACTTTTTCAAACAGCATATGCAGCGCCAGCCAGTTAGTAAAAGCACCAGACAAGGCAAACAACCCGACACTCAGTAATACCGGCAACTCAGCCAGCCATGCCACCACCACCACAATGGCGGCAATGCCATTAGTCAGTAAACTCTTATTCATCTATAATCCTGCTCTGAGCAGACCCTAAAAAATAAAGCTGATTTTAATCTGCGCCTGACACCCCGGCAAGCAGGGTATTGGTATAACAAAGGAATTTCATGACAGATATTATTGTTGCCTCTGCCAATCCGGCCAAAATAGCAGCGGTCAGCGCAGCATTTGAACAGATGTTCCCGCAGCAGCATATTACCGTGTCAGGGATAACCGCAAATTCAGGGGTAGCCGCTCAGCCAATGAGCAGCGATGAAACCTTACAGGGTGCGATCAACAGGGTTGCAGATGCCAGTCGCAGTAACCCCGGAGCTGATTATTATGTGGGAATAGAAGCCGGGCTGGATGGTCCTTTCACCTTTGCCTGGATAGTGATAAAACATCAGCAGAAACTCAGTAGAAGCCGCTCAGCCAGTTTTATGCTGCCACCTGAAGTGTTAAAAGCAATAACCGCAGGCCAGGAACTGGGCGATATTATGGATACCCTGTTCAAACAGCAAAATATCAAACAACAAGGTGGTGCTATCGGGCTACTGACAGCAGGAAAGCTTACCCGCAGTGCGGTATATCATCAGGCGCTGATACTGGCCATGATACCTTTTCTCAATACAGCGTTATATGACTGAGCTTCAGTTATATCCCAGCACTGCACAATGTGATGTTTCAGCTGGTGTTTCAGCATCTGACATCTGAGCCTTTTCTTCTGCATCACTGGTGTCTAACCATACCAGACTCAGTGCCTGACGCTCCTGAACCGATAAATCCACGGTTTTCTGCTGATAATAAAACTGTCTTTCTGTTTCACGGGTTTTCTTTACTGCGCTCATAACTGTCTCCCATCTTAGTAAATTTAACGCAGTTAGCACTTGCTTACAGCACTCTTACTGCGATTACAGACTAAGTATAGAAGAACGAAGCTGAGCAGCAGCTGAATCTGAAAACAAAAGACCTACTGCAAACCCGATAATAAACGAGAGATTTAAATACATTAACAGGAATCATCCATCAATCGCAATAATGCTTAGTCTCCGCTAAGCCCTAAATTATCCAACACCGTTTTTGCGTATGGAAATTCACCTCGTTGATAGGCAAAAGAATACCTTAAAATATCGGCTTGAGAGCCGCCAATGAATGGGCCGTATGATGCCAAAGACTGATGCAGGGGTTCACCTGAAAAAAGAATAACCCTTGCCCCAACCGTTGAGCTAAGCTCCAGTACACTATTACCGCTCCCTTTTGGCCGGTCCAGCCATCCAATCTGCTCCATTCCTATGCTGCTGCCGGTGTTCCCGGCCAGAATATCCCCTTCCAGTATGATCAGAAAACCGTTATACGATACAGGTAACTGTTGTTTGAAAGTGGCACCAGGCTCCAGATGGATATCCGCAAGTGTAACAGGAACAATATTACGTGTAGATGAAACCATCCCTCCTGACGTTCCGCTGTAAAGCCGGACTGTTACTCCGGACTCATGCAGAACAGGCATTTCTGTTTGACGTAAGAGTTGCAAATATGGTGAGATTTTTCCATGTTGCGGAGGAAGTGCTATCCATAACTGCAACAATCTAAATCCTGCAGGTGTATCAAAACCATCGCCATGCACTATCCCGCTTCCTGCTGTCATCCATTCTACGTCACCGGCGTTGAGTGTAAAACCGTCACCAGACAGGCTTCCAGACAACACAAAAGATACCGTTTCAAGACCTGCATGTGGATGCGCCCCGCCAAGTGGGCCACCGCCAATTGCACGGTCATCCATCATAAGAAAAAACGGATCTGTTCTAACGAAATCACCGATGCGGATTATCTCTGCACTAAGGTGCTTTGGCCCCGCAAATCCCGGGCGTAAAACTGGTAGCTTCTCTACACGCTCAATCGTCCGATATGAGATGTTTGGATCGTTGAACCTGGCTGAATGGTGAATTGTCTTCATTAACTGTTCCTACTAATACCTGCACGAGTATCATAGGACAAACAAGGATTCCCGAACAAGAAGGCACATTTTTGTTCCTACGTAGAATTAAGCACACCATGCAGGCATATTTAAATACAGGAGAAGTCCCCGGCATGAGCAAGAAAATTTGCATCGAAGACTGCACGATTCGCGAGGTTCTGGATCGGGTTGGCGACAAGTGGAGCATGCTGCTTGTTATGATTCTGCAGACCGGCCCTAAGCGATACAATGAGCTACACCATTCCATTGACAATATTTCTCAACGCATACTCACTCTCACTTTACGTAACCTGGAGCGGGATGGGCTAATCACGCGCACCGTTACCCCGACAGTTCCGCCGCGAGTTGATTACTCATTATCGGACCTTGGGCATACATTGATTTCCCCAATGCTTACACTAATAAATTGGTCCGAGCAGCATCGGGAAGCTATTTTGGCCGCACGTCAGGTATTTGATAATCGGACAAAAATGCAGGGAGCAGATAGAGGTAAATAAATAGAGTTATGTGGAAATCACTAACTGGTTTAAAAGGTAATTATCACGCAATTCAGCGGGGCGGCAAAACCACAAAGCAAAATCTGAATATCTGGCTGTTTGCCTGGCATGTTTAGCTGTCTCAAGTAGACCAGAATACGAAGCAAATAAGAAACCCAGCATAAATGCTGGGTCTGTAGACGCTACTGGACTTCAGTAACTTGAAATATGGCGGAGAGAGAGGGATTCGAACCCTCGTTAGGGGTTAACCTAAACACACTTTCCAGGCGTGCGCCTTCAGCCACTCAGCCATCTCTCCGGAGCTTGCGGGACAAGCGCGGCTATACTAGGGAAAAATACAGCCGGGCGCAACAGATAAATAGCGCACAGCTATGTTTATGGCCGAATTTTAAACAAATCCGGCCATATTAGTCAGTTACGCATTGCCTTTTACAGTGACTTTTTGCTCTTTCGCAAAATTCAGCATCCGGTTTAGCGGAATAAGCGCCCGTTCACGCAGGCTGGCATCAACAAAGATTTCATGGCCATCACCATCCGTCAGTGCCTGCTCAATCGCTTTTAAGCCGTTCATTGCCATCCACGGGCAATGAGCACAGCTGCGACAGGTTGCGCCGTTACCGCCGGTTGGAGCCTCAATAAAGGTTTTATCCGGCATCTGCTGCTGCATTTTATAAAAAATGCCACGATCGGTTGCTACGATAAACATATCGTTCGGTAACGTCTGGCTGGCTTTAATCAGTTGACTGGTAGAACCCACCGCATCGGCCAGTTGTACCACAGCATCAGGCGATTCAGGATGGACCAGCACGGCAGCCTCAGGGTATTGCTTTTTAAGCTCTCTCAGGGCATTGGCTTTGAATTCATCGTGTACAATGCAGGCCGCATTCCACAGCAGCATATCTGCGCCGGTTTGCTTCTGTACATAAGCGCCTAAGTGCTTGTCCGGCCCCCAGATGATTTTCTTGCCCTGGCTGTCAAGATAGTCAACCACATCCAGTGCGATAGAAGAAGTAACCACCCAGTCAGCACGGGCTTTAACCGCTGCAGAGGTGTTGGCATATACCACGACAACCCGGTCAGGGTGCTGGTCACAAAACGCCGAGAAAGGCTCTGCCGGGCAGCCTAAATCCAATGAGCAGGTAGCATCCAGTGTTGGCATCAGTACGGTTTTTTCCGGCGTCAGGATCTTGGCTGTTTCGCCCATAAATTTAACCCCGGCCACAATCAGGGTTTTCGCCGGGTGCTGATTACCAAAACGCGCCATTTCCAGAGAATCTGAAACGCAGCCACCGGTTTCTTCTGCCAGTGCCTGAATTTCAGGATCGGTATAGTAGTGAGCGACTAATACGGCATCGCGCTGTTGCAACAGGATTTTAATTCTTTCCTTATAAGCCTGTTTTTCATCGTTTGACAACGGCACAGGTTTTCTCGGAAATGCAAAGTCATCTTCTTGGAAATACAGCGTCTGTTCCATAATGCCACTCTGTAGCTGATAAAGGCGGCGTATTATACACACGCAGTCAGGCTAAATACAGTTATAGCGGAAAAATGGCTGCTTGGTGGGTCATGATGGATTCGAACCATCGACCAACGGATTAAAAGTCCGCTGCTCTACCAGCTGAGCTAATGACCCAAACAGGAAAAACGGAAGTGGTGGGTCATGATGGATTCGAACCATCGACCAACGGATTAAAAGTCCGCTGCTCTACCAACTGAGCTAATGACCCAAACAGGCGAAACGGAAATGGTGGGTCATGATGGATTCGAACCATCGACCAACGGATTAAAAGTCCGCTGCTCTACCAGCTGAGCTAATGACCCATTTCTGTATCGGTATGTTTGCGCGGATGGTGGGTCATGATGGATTCGAACCATCGACCAACGGATTAAAAGTCCGCTGCTCTACCAACTGAGCTAATGACCCCTGCCGCGGACGCATATCTTACTGATTTACGGCATTTGTGCAACCAAAAATTATGTAAAATGGCCCTGATGCCGTCTGACTGCTCAAAATGCCAGCGGTTACGCAGAATATTTTATATGAAGAAAACCCGGCTGAAGCCGGGTTTCGTTATTTCAGAGAATCAAGACGCTCCTGCGCCAATTTAGCCGAAGTAGCATTCGGATGCTCAGAAACTACGCGACGATAAAAACGTATAGCAGCATCTTTGCTGTTTTCCCGTTCCGCTATCTGTCCCAGTTTCAGCAGAGCATCTGACACTTTATTTGAATCAGGAAAGTTTGTTACAACCCGCTCAAAATGAGTTTTGGCTTTGGCATGATCGCCATTATTAAACAACAGCTGACCCAACCAGTAATGCGCATTAGGCGTATAGGCAGAATCAGGATATTGCTTAATAAAGCTTTCAAACTCCGGAATGGCGGCATCATAGCGCCGTTCCTTAAGCACCATATTAACAGCTTTATCATAGGCATCATTTTCTGAAACATCAGAAGAATACGATATGACAGGTATGCTTTTTTCTGGTGCTGCAGACGCCGGAGCGTTTGCTGAAGCGCCCTGAACAGCAGAAACGCGACGATCTATCTCCTGATATAAATCACGTTGCCGCTGCAGGATCTCCTCCAGCTGATACGAGTGTGTTTCAGTGACTCCTCTTAGCTCACTAACCTCATCAAGCAGAAGCTGTAATTGCTGCTGCATTCTGATCTGTGCTTCGGCTCTCGCCTCTACCACACGCTCAAGTGTAGCAATTCTTTGCTCAACTGTACCGGTGGCAACAACAGAACCGGATTGTGCTGCAGCAACAGTCCTGCTACGTGAAATCTCAGTAACCGGTGCCGGGTTTGCCAGCACACTGAGACTCACCAGAGTAAGGGAACTAATCAGAATATTTTTCACTGCCATGCTTTCTCGTATCACTCACGTAAAATTAGTATACCAGTACCGCGCGACGGTTTTTAGCAAAAGCGGCTTCACTGTTACCACGATCAACCGGTTTCTCTTCACCGTAGCTGACATTTGAGATCTGGCCAGCTGATACGCCTAAGTTTTGCAGGTACTGAACAACTGACTGCGCACGACGCTCGCCCAGTGCAATGTTGTACTCCGGAGTACCACGCTCGTCAGTATGGCCTTCAACAGTCACACGTACACTTGGGTTAGCGCGCAGGAAAGCACCATGAGCTTCCAGTACTTCAACGAACTCAGGACGAATTGTCGCTTTATCGAAATCGAAGTAAACAGTGTTTTCCTGACGTAATGCGTCAAGCTTCTCGCGTAATTGCTCTGCTGGTGTTAATACCGGCTCAGCTGCTTCAACCTGTACCACTTCTGTTTGCTGTCCTGAAGTTGTTGTTGCTTCTGGTTCGCTGGCACCGGTGGATGAAGTTGAGCTACATGCTGCTAACGCCAGCATAGGTACTGCAACTAACAAACCTTTTAATACTTTATTTAAGTTCATATTGTTGTCCTTAGTATTTTAACTACTACATTGTATTGATTTTATAAAAATGGCGACCAGGCCGGAGATTTTACTTGTCCTTCTGACGCTGGCAGCCGTGCTTTAAAACGACCATCCATAGAAACCAGTGCCAGCACCTTGGTTGAACCGTGCAAGGTACTGTAAATAACCATTGAACCGTTTGGTGCAATGCTTGGTGATTCGTCCAGATTTGTTCTGGTTAATACCTGCATAAAACGGGTCTGTCGATCCATTTTAGCAATATGGTATTGCCCTCTGGTGCGATTCACCATAACGATGGTAGAACCATCAGGAGCATAAGATCCAGCCAGATTCATTTCACCTTCAAAAGTTAAACGTCTGGTTGTGCCTGTTGCTAAATTTACGCTATAAAGTTGCGGATTGCCACCTCGTTCAGAACTAAACAGAATTTCCTTACCATCAGGCGACCAGGCTGGTTCCGTGTCTATCGCCCGATGATTTGTAATCCGGTTCAAGGCTTTTGTTGCAACATCTGTAACATAAATTTCTGCATTACCATCTTTAGATAATACCATCGCTATCTTTTTACCATCCGGGGACCAGACTGGTGCACCATTGATTCCAGGGTAGCTACTTAAAATAGAGCGACTTCCAGTGTAGATATCCTGAATATAAATTTGAGATTGTCGTTTCTCAAAGGTGACATACGCCAGTTTTGTCCCATCCGGAGACCAGTTGGGTGACATTAACGGTTCTTTTGAGCGCAGTAAAATCTGCTCATTAGCGCCATCATAGTCAGCCACAACCAACTGATAAGGGAATTCATGGTTTTCACGTACCAGAACATAAGCAATCTTCGTCAGAAATGCGCCCCGCTCGCCGGTCAGCTTTTCATAAACAATATCGCTGATACGGTGGGCATACTGACGGAACTGACTACCGGTGATGGTGGTTTCGCGGCTATCCAGAATATGTTCCTGACTGGAAATCAGACGGCCACCATTAAGCACCTGTCCACCTGAGCTCTGACTGCCTTTAATAATATCGACCAGTTCAAAACTGACGGTATAACGATCTATACCTGTTTCAGTAATGCTGCCAATTACCAGGGCCTCTACCCCTTCCTTTGCCCAGGCACCATAATCTACCTGCTCTGCGGAACGGGGTTGCTGCGGCATCTTAACCGCCGCCAGCGGGCTGAACTTGCCACTGCGCATTAAGTCAGCCGCAATAATCTCTGACAGCTTTTCAGAAGGCTCTGTAGCCCCTTTAAACGTAAAAGGTAAAATGGCAATTGGCCGGGCTGAATCTATCCCTTCGGTAATAATAATTTCTAACGATGCTTTTGCCTGAAAACTGCAACAGGCCACATATACCAACAAGGTTTTGCAAAGTAATCTAAACATAATCAAAATTCTGGAATCACAGTCAGGTTAATATCTTTCAACTGGTTATACACTTCCGGATCAGCAGATACCGGTAATGTGCCAGCACGGTTTACAGCCCTTACAGAGGCCTCACATACTGTTCTGTCACCATTAACTACACTGACATTGGTCACAAAACCATTACTCGCCAAGCGAATATTTACCACACAGGAACGACCCCGCATACTTTCATCTACCAGCAGATTTTGCTGAATGGCGCCACGGATAAGCGCAGTATAACGCTGAACTTCCGTTGCTGCCTGCTGTGTTCTGGCCGCTCTGCGGGCCGCAGCTTCCTGAGCCATCTGCTCCTGCATTGCTTTTTCCTGTTCAGCACGTAACTGCTCTTCACGCTGCTTTCTTTCTCTGTCAGCCTGAGCTTTAGCCAGTGCTTCCTGCTCGGCTTTACGTTTCTGCTCAGCGATCCTGGCAGCTTCTTCAGCTTTTTTACGTTCCTGCTCTTTTACAATCCTGGCCTGCTCAGCCTCTCTGGCTTTTGCCGCTTCCTGTTCCTGTTGCCTTCTGGCTTCGGCAGCAGCCTGCTGAGCTTTTTTAGCTGCTTCATCGGCACGTTTTTTCTCTTCTGCCAACCGCTGGATACGACTTTCTTCATCGGTTCTGGCTTTTTCAGCCTGCTGAGCCCGGCGTTCCAGTTCGCGGATACGTCTGTCTTCCGCCGCTTTAGTTTGTTCCCGTTCCTGCTGTAACTGTTTCACTCTGTCATTCAGTTGTTGCTGATCAATAGCAACGGCTTCTATTGGTGCTGAATTATCATTGCCGACACTGATTTCGGCTGGTTTAGACTTAATCGCAAAATCGGCTCCCCAAACCAGTAACACTACACACGCCAGATGTATCGCCACTGATTTAGCCAAGGATGCATCAACCGGAAATGCCATTTCAGTTAGCCTCAATATTATCTGTCATCAGTCCAACCGATGGGGCCCCTGCATTTTTCAGTACATTAATCAGCCGGATCACAGCATCGTAGCTAACTTTACGATCACCTTTCACGATAACCTGGGTACCTGGCTCAATACTAAGCCAACTGGCAACTTCAACTGTCAGCTCTGCGGTAGTAAAAGGCCCCTGTTGCTTACCATCCTTTTCAAAATAATACAGACCATCCTGATCAACAGTCGCTACCAGCGGTGTTTTACCGTCGGTCATCTGTTTAATCGGCTCAGCAGCTGATTTAGGCAACTCAACTTTCACACCCTGCGTAATTAAAGGTGTGGTGACCATAAAGATAACCAGTAGTACCAACATCACATCAATATAAGGCACAACATTGATTTCAGCCTTAAGGCGACGCTTTTTGCGCATATACATTACGCATTTTCTCCGTTACTGGCCACCGCCTGGCGGTGCAGAACATTAGAAAACTCTTCAACAAAGTTTACGTAACTGCTTTCCAGCATTTCAACCTGATGTGAGAACTTATTGTAGGCAATGACGGCCGGAATGGCGGCAAACAGACCAATAGCCGTGGCAATAAGGGCCTCGGCAATCCCGGGCGCAACCATACTAAGTGTTGCCTGCTCAACAGCACCCAGCGCAATAAAGGAATTCATAATACCCCATACGGTGCCAAATAACCCGATATAAGGGCTGATTGAACCAACGGTAGCCAGAAAAGGCAGGTGAGTTTCCAGACGCTCGACTTCACGTGACAATCCAACCCGCATAGCGCGTTGCGTGCCATCCATTACCGCTGCGGGCTGGCGGCTGCCATTGCGGTGCAGACGGGCAAACTCTTTAAAACCTGATTTAAACAAGGCTTCCAGACCGGTAACCGTACCCCGGGCACTGATTTCATTATAAAGTTTTGACAGATCAATACCTGACCAGAAACGATCTTCAAATTTCTTTGCTTCCGTCAGGGCAGTGGTAAGTGCTTTTCTGCGGTTAAAAATCATTGTCCATGACATAACAGACATGCCCACTAAAATCAGCATTACCAGTTGCACAACGATACTGGCTTCCAGTAGCAGACTAAGAATTGAAATTTCACCTTGCACGAATTAACACCTCTGATACTTCAGCCGGAATAGGTCTGGCCTTTAATTCCTGTATTGAAACACAGGCTACTTTTATTTGTGCAGTACAAATCTTTTCCCCTGAAGCATTATGTATCTGTTGCACAAAAACTACACTCGCTTGCTTTAAGGTACTGATTTGACTGGACACCGTCAATAACTCATTAAATTTTGCTGCCTTTTTATTGTCCATCAACACCTGAGTAACAACAAAGGCAATATTTCTTGACAATAAAAAATCCTGCTCTATCCCTAATGCCCTTAACCATTCGGTACGGGCACGTTCAAAAAACTTCAGATAATTTGCATAGTAAACTATTCCACCCGCATCGGTATCTTCATAATAAACACGGACAGGAAAATTAAAGACAGTCTCAGACATGAATAATCGCTTTTATTGTTGTATATGATAAGTAAGCGGCCACACTAACTCAATTACCCGGCAAGACTTATATAAAATATATTTTTCTTATATAAAGACTTGAAATTTTTAAGTTGCTGATAGTGACCAGATTCGTATTTAAAGGTTCCTTTTCACCAGCGGTTTTATTTACCGGCTGCCCTCTGTCCTGTCAAAGTCTGATAAGCATAACTTCAGATAAAAAGTAATGTGTTCAATAATCCATATTTTAGCTGAACCATTGATGAATAATGCGTAATTACTAAAAATCTGAAAAAACCTGTTTCAGTATTTACTGATTAAGAAAAATCAACTCATTAGATTTTTTAATGCCAGAAGGCAAATTTTCTCGTTTGAAGTCATAGCTGAAAATATCTATCATACGCTCGTGTTCTGAACTAGCGCAAAGGTCGGGTAGGTTCTATCTGATTCAGTAAAGATCACATGGTAATGAGACTTGCGGTTTACTTCAGGTTTTATTGCTTCTCCAACATGTTCCCTGGATTTTTTTGAAGATTTACTTCAACTTGTTGCATTGCCCGCCTTTAAAGCGGGCTTTTTTTTATTCCGGAATTGCTGCCGGAAATTAAGATTCGGGCAGATCAAACCCAAAATGGGTATAGGCCCTGGGTGTAGCAATACGGCCACGCGGTGTACGCTGCACAAATCCCTGCTGGATCAGAAAAGGTTCTATTACATCTTCTATTGTATCTTTCTCTTCACCAATCGCCGCTGCAAGGTTATCCAGCCCAACCGGGCCACCCATAAATTTCTCAATAATGGCCAGCAGCAGTTTACGATCCATATAGTCGAAACCCTGGGCATCAACATCAACCATGTGTAACGCCTGCGAAGCAACTTCAAGAGTCACCTGTCCGTCTGCTTTTACCTGGGCATAGTCACGAACCCGGCGTAACAGGCGGTTAGCAATACGGGGAGTACCGCGGGAGCGCCGGGCAATTTCTGTTGCACCTGTTTCATCCAGCACTAAATTCAGATAATGGGCAGAGCGTTGTACTATCTGGCTCAGTTCTTCTGTTTTATAAAATTCCAGCCGTTGCACAATACCGAACCGATCCCGCAGCGGAGATGTCAGCGCCCCGGCTCTGGTGGTTGCGCCAATCAATGTAAAAGGCGGCAGGTCCAGTTTAATAGAACGGGCTGCCGGGCCTTCGCCAATCATAATATCAAGCTGGTAATCTTCCATTGCCGGATACAGAATTTCTTCCACTACCGGACTCAGCCGGTGTATTTCATCCACAAATAAAACATCATTGGGTTCAAGATTTGTCAGTAACGCTGCCAGATCGCCGGCTTTTTCCAGTACCGGGCCCGATGTGGTTTTAATATTGACCCCCATTTCGTTGGCCACAATCATCGCCAGCGTCGTTTTACCCAGCCCCGGCGGGCCGAATATCAGCAGATGATCCAGCGGATCTCCCCTGCCTCTGGCGGCTTCGATAAAAATGGCCATTTGCTCACAGACATGGCTTTGCCCGGTATAGTCTGCCAGTGTTTTGGGGCGAATAGCCCGATCAATCACGTCATCTTCCCGGGTGGCACTGGTCTGAATCAGGCGATCAGCTTCAATCATAAGTTATATCATGCTCCTGAGCGCATCCTTGATCAGTTGTTCACTGTTCATATCAGGCCGCTTTATTTTCTGTACCGCCTTACTGGCTTGTAACTGGCTATAACCTAAAGAAACCAGCGCACTTACCGCATCCTGTTCTGCACTTTCCGGCAGGCTGAAAACAGCTTCACCCTCCTGCATTACCATGGCATCAGTAACCGGTGTGGCGACTGATAACCCCCAGTCTTTCAGGCGATCACGCATTTCAACTACCAGCCGCTCAGCAGTTTTCTTGCCCACTCCCGGTAATTTTATCAGGGTAGTCAGATCATCCAGCTGCACACAACGCACAAATTGCTGGGCCGTCATGCCCGACAGAATGGTCAGCGCCAGTTTTGGCCCTACTCCGTTGGCTTTTATCAGCTGACGAAACAGGCTGCGCTCAGTCTGATTAATAAACCCATATAATAACTGGGCATCTTCACGAACCACAAAATGGGTATAAATTGTTGCTTCCTGCCCGGTTTCAGGCAACTGATAGAAGCTGGTCAGAGGCATTGACACTTCATAGCCCACTCCGGCAACTTCAATTAATAATTCAGGAGCCTGCTTTTCCAGGATAATTCCGCGTAAACGTCCAATCATTCGGTTTTCTTTATATTGTTGATAATTAACGTAACCGGCCACGCACGGTTTTTCGCGCCTGTCCGGCAAGGCTGACCAGACTTTGCTGAGTATGCCCATGACACAATGCAACTGCAAGCGCATCAGCAGCATCGGCCTGTGGGCTGGCGGGTAATTTCAGCAGGGTTTTCACCATATGCTGCACCTGGGCTTTATCAGCAGCGCCGGTTCCGACAACCGCTTGTTTTACCTGTCTGGCAGAATACTCATAAACATCCAGTCCGGCATATTTTGCCGCCACAATAGCCGCACCTCTGGCCTGCCCGAGCTTTAAAGCCGAATCAGCATTACGCGCCAGAAATACCTGCTCTATGGCAAATACCGTGGGGGTATTCTGGCGGATTATCTCGCTGACACCATTAAAGATTTGCAACAGGCGCTCCGGCAGTTCGTCGGTGGTACCTAACCGGATACAACCACTGGCCAGATAATGAAATGAAGACCCCTGCTGCCGTATTACCCCATAGCCGGTTAAACGGCTGCCCGGGTCAATTCCCAGAATAATACTCATTATTCCAGCGTTGCCATCAGTTCATCACTGATCTCGGCATTGTGGTAAACATTCTGCACATCATCAGAGTCTTCCAGCGTATCAATCAGCTTAAAGAATGCCTGAATATGTGCTGCAGTAATCTGAGCCCGGGTTGAAGGCACCATTGAAACATCAGCAGACTCAGGTATAAAACCGGCACCTGCTAAGGCATCTTTAACATCGTTGAAGCTTTCCGGCGTAGTAAATACTTCCACACTGCCGTCGTTATCAGAAATGATATCTTCTGCTCCTGCTTCCAGAGCGGCTTCCATCAGCGCATCTTCATTTACATCTGCGGCGAATACCAGCACCCCTTTACGGCTGAACATATAAGAGACTGAACCCGATGTACCGAGATTACCACCATTTTTGGAAAAAGCGTTACGCACATCAGCTACCGTACGCTTGTGGTTATCAGTCATCGTTTCAACAATAACCGCAACGCCATCAGGGCCATAGCCTTCGTACACCAGCTCTTCGTAATTTTCGCCTTCGGTGGCACCCGCCCCACGCTTGATAGCGCGATCGATAGTATCCCGGCTCATATTTTCAGACAGTGCTTTATCTACTGCCAGACGCAACCGGGGGTTGGCAGTGACATCAGGGTTAATTCTTGCAGAGACCGTCAGTTCGCGGATGATTTTCGTAAAAATTTTTACTTTTTTGGCATCCTGACGGGCTTTGCGGTGCTTCATATTTGCCCATTTACTATGGCCTGCCATGGTAAACCTCCAGAAATACGGCAGCCTGAGCTGCCGTGATATAACAATCAGTTATGCCTTGGCAACAACCTGAATACCCAACTCTGCCAGCTGCGCAGGGTTTGCGCTGCCAGGTGCATCTGTCAGCGGGCAGGCAGCAGTGGTTGTTTTCGGGAATGCCATTACATCGCGGATAGACGTTGCTCCGGTCATCAGCATCACCAGCCGATCCAGTCCGAATGCCAGACCGGCATGCGGTGGAGCGCCATATTTCAGTGCTTCCAGTAAGAAGCCAAATTTCTCCTGCGCTTCTTCATCACTGATCCCCAGCAACTGGAACACTTTGGCCTGAACATCAGCGGTATGAATACGCACAGAACCACCACCTAACTCAGTACCGTTCAGCACCATATCATAGGCATCAGACAATAAAGCAGCATGATCAAGCTGCGCTGCAGGTGTATTCAGAAAGGCGGCAGTATCCAGCGGAGAGGTAAAAGGATGGTGTACCGCAGAATAACTGCCGTCATCATTTTCCTCAAACATCGGGAAATCCACTACCCACAACGGTTTCCAGCCCGGTTGTGTCAGAGCAAGATCATCGCCCAGTTTCAGGCGTAATGCCCCCATTGCCTCACACACGACTTTATAGCGATCAGCGCCGAAGAAAATTAAATCGCCGTTCTGAGCGGTAGTACGTTCCAGCATGGCAGCCACAATATCGCTGTTCAGGAATTTAGCCACCGGAGACTGCACCCCTTCGATACCTGCTGTAACATCATTTACCTTCATCCATGCCAGCCCTTTGGCACCGTAAATCCCGACGAAAGCGGTATAGTTATCAATGTCTTTACGTGATATTTTTTCTGCCGCACCTGGTACTTTCAGCGCCACGACCCGTCCTTTCGGATCATTCGCCGGGCCGGAAAAAACCTTAAACTCCACGTCTTTCAGCAAGTCTGCAACATCAACAAACTGCATCGGGTTACGCAAATCCGGCTTGTCTGAACCATATAAGCGCATCGCTTCGTGGTAAGTCATCTGCGGAAAGCTGCCCAGATCAACCTGCAGCAGGCTTTTAAACAGTTCATGCACCATTTCTTCGGTAACAGCCATGACCTGGGCAGATGTCATAAACGACGTTTCGATATCAATCTGGGTAAATTCAGGCTGACGGTCGGCCCGTAAATCTTCATCGCGGAAACATTTTACAATCTGGTAGTAGCGATCCAGCCCTGACATCATCAGCAGCTGTTTAAATAACTGCGGTGACTGTGGTAATGCAAAAAACTGACCTTTATGGGTACGGCTCGGTACCAGATAATCGCGTGCGCCTTCTGGTGTGGCTTTAGTCAGAATTGGCGTTTCGACATCCATAAAGCCATGCTTATCCATAAAATTACGTACAAAGCTGGTTACCCTGGCACGAAACTTCAGGCGATCCGTCATTACCGGACGGCGTAAATCCAGATAACGGTATTTCAACCGCTGCTCTTCGCTGTTGTTCTGGTTAAAATCCAGTGGCAGCGGCGCAGCTTTATTCAGAATAGTTAATGCAGAGGCATAAACCTCAACTGCGCCGGTAGCCATGTCACTGTTAATCTGAGACTCAGGGCGGGCACGAACTTCACCGGTCAGCTGAATACAGAACTCATTACGCAGGGTTGATGCTACGTCAAACAACGCCTGTAAGTCCGGATCGCAGACAACCTGAACAATGCCTTCCCGATCCCGTACATCAAGAAAAATCAGTCCGCCCAAATCCCGGCGCCGGTTCACCCAGCCACATAAAGATACCTGTTGCCCAACATGCTGTGCGGTTAATAACCCGCAGTAATGGCTACGCATTAACCCTTCCTTCTACCAAGCTGATTTGCTGCTATAAATGACCGCTAATTATATAGAAATGCAGCTTAATGTCACTGTCTTGTCAGCAGGCATCTGCATAAAACCCGCTGTCATCCTGTGTTATGATGCTGTCAGTCTGTTTTACTGGTTATCCGTTATGCTTTATCTGGGTTGCCCGATGTGGGCCAATGCGAAGTGGAAGAAAAATCTGTATCCGTCATCAGCTGCTCAGGCAGATTTTCTGGCACATTACAGCCGTTATTTTAACAGTGTGGAAGGTAACACCACCTTTTATGCCAGCCCTTCTGTCGAAACCATTAAACGCTGGGCAGAAATTTCAGCGGCAGATTTCCGTTTTACCCTGAAAGTGCCGCAAACCGTTACTCACCACAATAGCCCGGAGCATTTGGCATTACTGCAGCAATGGCTGACGCTGGTAGCTCATTTACGGGAAAAACTGGCTATTGTGCACCTGCAGCTCCCGGCCAGTTTTGGTCCACAGCAGCTACCGCTGTTGGCAACCTGGCTGGCAGAAATTACTGCCGGTTATCACTGTGCAGTGGAAGTACGCCATCCGGCGTTTTTTGATAAAGGTGAGCATGAAATCGCGTTACATCGCCTGTTACAGCAATACAACGCAGAACGGGTGGTATTCGATAGCAGAGCCCTGTTTTCGGTGGCTGCCACTGACGCCGCTATTGCTCACGCCCAGTCTAAAAAGCCCCGACTGCCGGTACATGCCATCAGCTTTACATCCCGCCCGATGTTACGTTTTATCGGGCTTGATGATATGAACATAAACCGTCAGTTTTACCAGCCCTGGCTTGGCAAAATACGCCAGTGGCTTGATGCAGGAAAAACCCCATACTGTTTTTTTCACACTCCGGATAACATACTGGCACCAGAATTATGCCGCCAGTTTGTGCATGATTTAGGTATTCAGCATAGCTGCTGCGAACTGTGGCCGGGAGAACAGCAAACACAACCGGCATTATTTTAATTAACGCCGATAACTCAGACAAACCAGTTTATGCAAAAACCCTGATTGACCGGGATAATGTTAACCGGCACTTTTGCCGCCATCGTTGTCAGAGCGCTGTCCGATAAGCCGCTGTACCAACCCCTGCAACAGTGAACTGACATTTACCCGGCTATTCTGCACTACCGGTAAAGGCCGTAATTGCTGCTGCGCCAGATTCCCTATCCGGGCAACCAGTAATCCGGCAATAACGCCCTGACCGGCTCTGGCAGACAGTTTTGCGGTCAGCTCACTACTCATCACATCTGATGCCATATCAAGTGCCATTTCACTGCCACCGGCCCATAACAATGCAGTAAGCAACCGTTTCAGCATCAACAGGCTGCGTAATTGCCCGACAGAGCCGCCATACAGTAATGCAAGTTCCCGTACCAGCCGGCTGCTGCGCCATAGCACCAGCAGCATATCAGCCAGTGCAAACGGACTGATGGCCACGGCCAGACTGGTATCTGCCGCTGCCCGTTTCACCAGTTGGCGGGCCTGATTATCTGTTTCAGTCAGCACCAGATAATCAAACAGCTGTAATTGCTCCTGATCGCTGTGCTGGGCGGTAATAGCCTGCTGCCATGCCGTTACTCTGGCCTGTGTCTGGTTGTCCTGCGGCAGACTGGCAGCAACAGCCTGACATAATGCCTGTGCTTCACCGAATTGAACGCTGTTTCTGATACGTTCAGCACTTTGCTGCCAGTCGCGGTTACGCTGTAGCCTGCGCCACAGACGCCATTCCCGCAACAGCTGCCAGGCAATCAGCAGCAGGCAAAGTGCCGATGCACTGCTGAACAAAATACCTTTCAGCCAGTGTTCCTGCCAACTGACCGTAACAGCATCCACCCACTGCCAGCAACCGTACGCCAGCAGTAGTACCACCGCCATCCATAGTATGCGGTATAAAGTACGCGGTTTCTGTTGTGACAGTGCAGAGCCAGTTTCAGGGGAAACGGCTTCAAAAAATGCATCAGCACTAAACTCACGGGCAGCCAGTAAAGGTGCAGCGGATGTCTTTTGTTCCTGCTGTACTTCATTATCAAACTGGCGGGCTGGCTTTAATGTATTCATCGCAGTTTATCCCCCAGTAAAAATTGTAAGGCATGGTCCATTCTGACATGCGGTAGCGGTTGCTGGACCATCAGCGGTAAAGGCTGTAACCGGGGAAAGCTAAACTGATGTCGCTCAAACAGCGGCTTATCTGGGATCTGTGACGGTACATCCCCCGGAAACAGCGTTATTTTCTGCTGGCTCTGGCTATCAACACCACTGATACAGGGCTGTTTTTGCCCATCCAGCGTAATATACCCGGCTTCGCTGGCCTGAATTGCCGCCAGTGACATAGCCTCGGTTTTTGCCGCCTGATATTGGCTGTTTTTCAGCGGTTGCTGTAATAACTGCTGTAGCAGCAGTGTCAGCGATTTATGCTGTTCCGGCGTTACATGGTCGGCTTTACTGGCGGCGAACAGCACCTTACTGATCGACGGTTTGAATAAACGGTTTAACAGGCTCGACGGACCATACTGAAAACTTTGCAGAATCAACTGTAATGCCTGTAACAACTCCTGTACTGCGGCATAGCCGGTGTTCAGCGCTGATAAGCAGTCAACCAGGACGACCTGCCGGTCCAGACGGGCAAAATACTGTTTATAAAAAGGCTGAATCACATAACGGCGGTAACTGTGGTAATGCTTCTGCAGCTGTTGTGACAAAGCAACCTGTTGTGCCGCCTGCTCCGGTAATAGCGGAAACAACTGCAGCATCGGTGCTCCGGCCAGCTCTCCCGGCACCAGTAAACGCCCGGGCTGGTTAAGGTAAGCGCCGGCAGTATTGCTATACTCTGTCAGTAACGCTTTATATGCATCAGTCAGTCGCTGTAAGTTCAGCTCGGTGACATCGTTCAGATCAGCTGCAAGCAGTAACTGCTTATACGCTGCAGCCTGTGTTACCCGGTGTGGCTGGGAAAACAGTGCCCAGCAGAATTCACACCATTGCAGATAGCTCTGTTGTAACATGGGTAAATCGAGTAGCCATTCTCCCGGATAGTCAATAATATCCAGCGTCAGTTCGCTGTGAGACTGCAACCGTGATCGTAATCCGCCTGAAGCTTTGTAACGCAGTTTCATTGTTAACTGGCTCCAGCCTGTAGTCGATGGCGGCCAGGCAGGAGGTTGTTGCAGCAGATATTGTAAATTCTGCTCGTAGGGAAAACGCGGTAAAGCCAGTGCCTGTTCTTTTGCTACCTGCCCACCCAGATAACGCTTTTCGCGAATCACATCCAGAAACGGTAAATGGGTAACACTGTCACCCTGGGTTAACTGATGAACCAATGAGGTAATAAATGCTGTTTTCCCGGCTCCGCTCAGCCCGGTAATACCGAGCCGGATATGTCGATCCAGAGCCCGGTTTCCCAGTTCCCTTCCCTGATGCTGAATGCTGTCCAGCCATGTCATAATGCTGATATCGCCTTATAATGGTTACAGATTATTAAATTCACGGTTCAGCTGAAATCTGGCAGAGGTGACATGCCGTTCCATATCGCGTAAGCGCAACTCCAGACTGTTAAACTGATGACTCAGATGCTGCAATGCTTCTTTTGGTGGTTCGCCCCGTTGCCAGACCCGGGTTTTAACTTCAACCAGCTTACTCTGTGCCAGCGAACTGTCTGACGGGTAAGCATCAGAGCCGGAGCCGGCTTTCGACTTTTTTTCCAGTACCACCCAGGCAGCAATATACAGCACAAATACCAGACCACCTGCCCCCAGAAAGAAAGCTGAAACCGTGATAATTCTGACCAGCCACAGTTCCCAGCCGAAGTAATCGGCAATACCGGCACAGACTCCGGCAATTTTGCCGTTAACATCATCGCGTAACAGTTCACGTTTCAGTTTAGTCATGCTGGCTCCTCCATTTTGGGCTTTCAGCATCAAGAATGGCTTCCAGCGTTTTAATGCGATCAGCCATTTTTTCTGCCCGTAGTGCCAGTTCATTTAACTGTTCAAGCTCTGCGCTGGTCAGTCCCTGACCCATTTTACTCTTACTGCGGTAGTGCATTATCACCCAGATAGGCGCCACAAAAATCGTGAACAGGATAATGGGCACACCAATAATTTCTGCAATATCCATAAACAACTCCTGAACGCCTGCCTATCAGGCGTCTTTATTATTCTGTTGAGTTACCTTGTCTTTTAACGCAGCCAGTTCCTGATCAATCTTATCCTGTGCTGCCAGTTCGGCAAATTCATCTTTCAGGGTTTTCTTACCCAGATCATAAGACTCTACCTGAGCTTCCAGCGAATCGATTTTTTGCTCGTAGCGTTCAAATTTATACATCGCATCGTTAAGGCGGTTGCTGTCCAGGGTTTTCTTTACTTCCAGCCGGGATGCAACGGTCTTCTGACGCATCAGCATTGATTTCTGACGGGCTTTGGCGTCAGCCAGCTTTTCCTGTAACTGGGAAACCTCATCCTGTAATTTACTGATATGTTCATCCAGATGAGCAATATCCTGACTTACGGCGTCAGCCTGTTCAGTCGCTTTCTGTTTCTCAATTAATGCCGCACGGGCCAGATCTTCCCTGCTCTTACTTAATGCCAGCTCAGCTTTTGCCTGCCAGTCAATAATTTCATCCCGCAGTCTGCTGACCACACGTTGCAGCTCTTTTTTCTCAGCAATGGTTTTTGCTGAAGAAGAACGCACTTCTACCAGTGTATCTTCCATTTCCTGAATAATCAGACGTACCATTTTTTCCGGATCTTCAGCTTTATCCAGTAAAGCGTTGATATTGGAGTTCACTATGTCTGAGAAACGTGAAAAAATACCCATAATATTTACCTCTTGATGACTGTATTAGTACAGCCTGATTTATTCAGTTTCCTTGCCAACTTTTTAAAACAATTTAAGACACTGAATAATATATAAT
>JARXRR010000090.1:0-10253 GCA_033792355.1 Chromatiaceae bacterium AAb-1 | reverse complement strand
TTCACTGCCTTCTAATCCCAGTTGTAATGACGCAATATGCTTAGGCGTATAATCCAGTACATCGCCTTTTTGTATACCGTTTGCAGTATCTGAATTTTTGGTGTATTCACCGTCAGTCCAGGTGTAGGCAAAACGTAAAGGCACTTTAAAGCCGTCAGCCTGATACAGTTCAGTAAACAACCCCAGTTCCAGGCCATATACTTCTTTTTGCCCGGCCTGCTCGGTCCCTTCCACTACATTACCGGCACAGGGATTAGCAACCAGGCAGTTACGCAATGCGTTATCGTAGTCGGTAAAGAATGCTATGGCATCAATACCCAGATTACCGCTGCGAAAACGGACACCGGCTTCATAGTTAGTACTTTCTTCACCCTTTTCACCCGATCTTGCCGCATTTCCCGGCGGGGCAAAGCCCTGATGAATACCTGCCAGGGCTGTCCAGTTATCATTAATGGTATAGTTAACACCCAAACCGGCAGTAGTTTTATTAATACTGTTAGTATTGCGGGCAGCAGCCTGATCCGCATCAGCATCAATCACCAGGTTCGCTTTGCTGTCAATATCTTCAAACCGCACAACAGGAATCAGTGTCCAGTCACCGATGCTGATGCGATCCGCAATCCATATCGCTGTAGCATCTGCGCTACCACGTTGTGGTGTAGCATCAGAGGTTGACCGGTAAACCAGGCTGCCGTTGATCTGATCATAAATACTGTTACCAATACCATTTACGGCATTATGAGTGGTATCTTCATGGCGGCGGGCTGCCACTGTCAGCTCATGCGCAACAGAGCCGGTGGTAAAATGATGCAGTAACTCCAGTTGCAGACCACGGCTGTCAAATGCCTGATGGTTATGACCATAACGCACACCATTAGCATGGGTAGTATCAGCCGTTCCGTCCAGAATACCCTGTAGCAGTGCAACGTTGGCAGCATTGTTATTGATTTGTCTGGTGATGCCATTAGCATCAATATTAATACCATTAATCTGGTTTAAGCGGTTATAAATCCGTTTGGTTTCATAATCATAATAAGTAGTCGTCAACAGGGTATCTGCGGTAAAAGCAATCTGGTGCTGAACACTGAAGCCTTTACGGCCACGATCCATCCGCTCCAGTTCACTCAGACCATAGCGGCGGTTAGGGTTCGCCTTAAAATCAGCATCAGTTAGCCCCAGGTAGCTGACATTAGCGTATTCCTGCGCGTACTGATACTTGATATCCAGTTGTTGCCGGAACCGGGCATTTTCATCGCTTTTCCAGCGCAGTTTGCCAAGATATTCTTCAGTATCAATACCGGCATCTATGTTACTGCGGTCAATTTCCTGATGGCCATCGGTTACACGCTGATAAGTTTCCAGCAGGTATCCCCATTGCCCGTGAGTAGCGCCATAATTAGCATGAATTTTACGGCTGCTGAAATCGCCAATCTCGGCATTCAGAAAACCTCGCGGTGTCTCCGGAATGGCAGTGGACAGCAGATTAATGGTACCAGATGTGGTTTGTGGCCCATACAGCAGGGTTTCAGGGCCTTTCAGTACTTCAACTGCACGCATTCTGCCCACATTCGGGAAAAAATAGGCTGACGTATTGGCATACGGTGCCATAGCGGCCGGCACACCATCTTCCATAATAGAAATACGATCACTGCGACCGGAAGAAGAGGCCCGGATACCAATACGGGGATAAAAGCCGTTACCATCCTCTTCCCGCAGATATACACCGGGAACAGAGCGCAGAATGCTGTGTACGTTGGTATATTCGAATTTTTGTAATTCCTGCTCAGAAATTACATAAGCTGAGCCCGTCGCTTTGGTCGTGTCTTCATGGTTACCGATAATAGTAATGCGCTCAATAATTGCCAGCTCATCGGCTTCCTCAGCGCTAACCGGGGAGGCACAAAATGCAGCAGCCACGGCACAGGCAAGCATAGTACGGTTAAACATATCAGACTCCTTTTTCTGGTAAGTGGAAAATCCGCTCACAGCTCAACCGTGAGCAGTAAAGATAATAAAAATCATTCTTATAATTAAGATATATTAATTTATTAATTAAGTAAAACTTTCAAAACCATGAAAATAACAGGGGTTTAACAGAAAAAAAGCCAGAGACTGGAAAAAATCTGTTACATCACGCATGATGCACAGCCAGATAATTTATTCAGATTCAGGTATTTGCAGGAACAGATATGTTACAGGAAATAGTTCAGCCCCGTTTTTCAGAAACAGATGCATTAGGACATATCAATAACACGGTTTTTCCGGTCTGGTTTGAAGCGGCCAGAACACCGCTGTTCAGAATCTTTACTCCTGATCTTAACGTACAGCAATGGAAGCTGATTATTGCCAGAGTAAGCATTGATTACCACGGAGAAACCCATTACGGCCAGCAGGTTGAAGTGAGAACCTGGGTCAGCCGGATTGGTAACAGTTCATTTGAAATTTATCAGGAAGCATGGCAGAACGATGCTAAATGTGTTTCCGGTACCACAGTTGCCGTACACTTTGACTATCAGCATAAAAAATCAACACCACTGACCGAAGCGCAAAAAGCATTACTCCAGGCTCACAGCAAAGCCTGAATCAGCGGCTTGCCGTATTACCGTAAAGCTGCTCTGCCCGGTTAAATAAAATCCAGCTGGTTAAAATATATTTATCGTTGGATACCGGAATGCAACCCCGGTGCGTATGGGTAAAATAAGCAGGAGCAATGACCATGCGCCCGGTTTTGGGCTGAATACTTTTATTCTGATAGTAAAACTCCGTTTGTCCACCCTCTGCCACATCATTTAAATAAAACATAAACAACAAGGTACGGTGTAATGCTTCGTTATCCGGAACCTGCGGATATACTTCGCAATGCCAGTAATTATAGTTTCCCTGTCCGGCCTGATATTTCTGTGCCTGCACCGGCCCCAGCCGGTATAGTGTTCGCATCAGATCAAATGCTTTAGGCTCACCAACCTCGGGGTAATTCTGATGTGTCAGTGCAACAGGCTGGCCGGTTTGCGGATGCGCCACAGTCATGGCGACCGGCGCAATCAGGGCAAAATGATACTTCTTAAAATATTCCGCCGCATAACGGGTGGTTGCTTCCCAGATAACCTGCAACTGCGGCTGATATTCCGGGTGCTGATACAGATATAAATCGGTACTGTGCTTTTTGCTGGTATCAACCCCGCCGCCTGTCCGCCCGGCGGTGGTATAAGGGCTGTTATCGAATATTTCTATCAGCTGCTGGCAAAATTCCCCGCTCAGCGCATTATCATAGATTTCAATAAAATCATTCATGATCAGTCCTTTGTTATTCATTTCCACAACAGATACCTGTAAGCTTCAGGGGCTGCTGACTATTGCTCTTTATTACAGATTTCCTGATAAATCACAAGCCTGCAGCTCCTTACCGTTCATTATGGACGAATAATCGTAACCAACTGGCAATCACCTGCTGTTACCGGTAGTTTTGCCATAATTCAGTTTCAGGAGTTATGTTATGGCATCATTATTGTTCAGAGCGGCGGTGCTCTCTGTTGCAGCCCTGCATAGTTACGGCACTTTCGCATACGACCGGATTACCGGTGCTGATTTTGCCAGCCGTTCTGAAGTCATCGCGCCCAACGCTATGGCTGCAACCAGTCAGCCACTGGCTACCCAGATTGCCCTGGATGTTATGAAGCAAGGCGGCAATGCTATTGATGCGGCTATTGCAGCCAATGCCGCACTGGGGCTGATGGAACCCACCGGGTGTGGTATCGGCGGAGATTTATACGCCATTATCTGGGATGCAAAAACCCAGCAACTTTACGGCCTGAATGCATCTGGCCGTTCGCCACTGAGCCTGAGCTATGAAATGCTGGCAAATGAACTGCATAAACTTGGCCGCACCGACCTGCCACCACACGGCATGCTGCCTATCAGCGTACCGGGCGCTGTCGATGGCTGGTTTGAGCTGCACAGCAAATTTGGCTCCATGCCGATGGAAAAACTACTGCAACCCGCCATTGGCTATGCTGAAAATGGCTTTCCGGTCAGCGAACTGATTGCTTACTACTGGGATCGCAGCGTACCGGTGCTAAGCCAGCAACCAGGCGACTTCGCAGGTACTTTTACCATTAACGGCAAAGCGCCGGCGAAAGGACAGATTTTTAAAAACCCGGCGCTGGCCAATACCTATAAAGCCCTGGCAACCAGTGGTCGCGATGCGTTCTATCGCGGAGAGATTACCGCCCAGATTGATCGCTTTATGCGGGCCAATGGTGGTTATCTGCGTTATGCTGACTTTGCCAACCATCGTTCTACCTGGGTAGAACCGGTAGCCGTAGACTATAAAGGCTATCAGCTGTGGGAATTACCACCAAACGGACAAGGCATTGCGGCCCAGCAGATGCTGCAGATCCTGAAAAACTTTGACTTACCTGCTATGGGTTACAACACCCCACAAAGCCTGCACACACTGGTAGAAGCTAAAAAACTGGCTTTTGAAGACCGGGCCAAGTTCTACGCTGACATGGACTTTAACAAAACACCTGTACAGGGACTGATTTCAGAAGCCTACGGCGCTGAGCGGGCCAAGCTGATTGGTGAGCGTGCCGCCCAGCGGGTAGATGCCGGCAATCCGCATATTTATGAAGGAGACACCATTTATATGACAACAGCCGACCAGCACGGCAACATGGTCTCCCTAATCCAGAGTAACTACCGTGGTATGGGCTCTGGTGTAGTGGTGCCGGGACTAGGCTTTGTGTTTCAGGATCGGGGTCAGATGTTTTCAATGGACCCGAAACACGCCAACGCCTACGAACCGGGAAAACGCCCGTTTAATACCATTATTCCGGCATTTGTTACCAAAGAAGGCAAACCTCTTATCAGTTTCGGTGTAATGGGTGGTGCGATGCAACCGCAGGGTCATGTACAAATCCTGGTTAATATGATTGATTTTGGCATGAACCTGCAGGAAGCCGGCGATGCCCCCCGCTGGCAGCATCTGGGCAACACCGAGCCCACTGACGGCCAGGATACCTACCTGACCAATGGCGGTTATATCGAGGTTGAACGTGGCGTGCCTTACGAAACAGTACGGGAGCTGATCAAGAAAGGGCATCAGGTACGTTATGGTTTAGGCGGCTATGGTGGTTATCAGGCGATTATGCGCGACCATGAAAACGGCGTGTATATCGGCGCATCAGAATCCCGTAAAGACGGACAGGCAGCCGGGTTTTAACCCGCTGCCATCTCAGCGCCCGGCCTGCCAGCCGGTCTGGGCGTCAATTCTGACATCATAGTTTCCGGTAATCAGCTGTACAGCGTGTTCAATATTACCGTCGTAGCTTTCAGCCTGTTGATTCCGGCTTTGACGTAGTTTGATGCGATCAATACTTTTCAGAAAGCGGATAATTTCTTCTTCGGTTGACAGAATCAGCCGTGGTACAGGAACATTATTACCCGCTTCATCTTTGGCAATCATAGTAAAGTACGACGAATTACAATGCTTGATATGACTGGTCTGGATATTCTGTGCCTCTACCCGTATCCCGACCACCATAGAACTGTTACCCACATAGTTTACCGATGCTTTCAGCGTTACCAGTTCCCCCACCTCTATCGGGTTCAGAAAATCCACCCGATCCACTGAAGCAGTAACACAATAACGGCCACTGAACTTTGAACCGCAGGCAAAGGCAATCTGATCCATCAGTGATAACAGATAACCACCATGAATTTTACCGCTGAAATTGGAATGAGAAGGCAGCATCAGCTGCGACAGGATAACCTGCGAACTGGCAACGCTTTTATAGGTTTTATGCATATTGACACACTATCAGAATGGGTATTAAACCCAGTGTAAATAAGCAGCCAGCTCAGGTAAAGGTTAATTAAGATTTTGTGGCAGTGGTTTATCCTGCACCAGCACCCAAGGGGAAATAACTACCGCCCACAGCTCGGCCCCGGCACTATGCCATTGCTGTGCCTGTTCATCTGTTACCCGCGCGACCAGTCCTTCAGCCAGCCACTGGCTGACCGGTGTTTTCTGATCCTGGCTGAATGCAAAAGCAACCTCGACTAAATCCAGTCTGGGATCAACCATAATAACGGCTCCGGCAGCATAAAACTTCTGCAACTCCAGCCAGTTAATCCTGGCTGTTTCAGTGATAATTTTTGCTTTAATTAATTCCGGCGTTTCAACTTCCGGTGGTGTTACTGCTGTCATAGGCTGACGGTATTTCCTGATTAAAAATGTTATTCCAGCTCATCACCCTGCTCTGCTACCTGGGCAGCGCTGAGTTCATGCTTTTTCAGCAATTTATAAAAATCGGTACGGTTGCGTCCGGCCAGTTCTGCGGCACGGGTAACATTGCCTTCGGTCATTTTCAGCACCCGGATCAGATACTGACGCTCAAACTGATCCCGCGCTTCAGTCAGTGTTGGCCAGTAACTGCTGTTCTGCGACAGAGCCTGCTCTACCAGTGGCGCCCCGATTACCGGGCTGTGGGTTAATGCCACGCATTGTTCCACCACGTTCACCAGTTGCCGCACATTGCCCGGCCATTTTGCCGTAGTCAGCAGTTGCAGGGCATCATCAGAAAAGCGGGTTACTTTTACGCCATGCCGTTCGGCGCTCAGTTGTAAAATATGCCGGGCCAGCAACGGAATGTCTTCCGGCCGCTCCTGCAAACTGGGCAGTTGCAAATTAACGACATTCAGCCGGTAGTATAAATCTTCACGGAAACTGCCTTCAGCCATCGCCAGCTGTAAATCACGATGGGTGGCCGATAATACCCGCACATTGACCGGAATCGTTTTGCTGCTGCCAACCGGCCGGATTTGCCGTTCCTGTAACGCCCGCAGCAATTTAACCTGTAACGACACCGGCATATCACCAATTTCATCCAGAAACAGGGTACCGCCATCAGCTTCACGGAACAGACCGCCATGTTCAGATACCGCACCGGTAAAAGCACCTTTGGTATGGCCGAACAGTTCAGACTCCAGCAAATGCTCTGGCAGGGCACCACAGTTAATGGCGACAAAAGGCTTTTCTGTCCGCGGGCTGGCTTTATGAATCGCTTTCGCCAGCATTTCTTTACCTGTTCCGCTGGCTCCGGTAATCAGTACGCTGACATCCCGCTGCGCCACCCGGTAAGCCTGCTCCAGCACCTGCTCCATCACTTTGCTGCGGCTGATAATATCGGCCCGCCATTCTTCCTGTTCAGGTACAGACTGATGCACTGCCCGTTGCAGAATATCGCGCAGTTCTGCATTGTTCAGCGGTTTGGTTAAAAAACCAAATACTCCGCGCTGGGTAGCCGCAACCGCTTCCGGGATAGAGCCATGTGCCGTCATCAGCACCACCGGTAACCCCTGATAACGCTTGGCAATTTCATCAAACAGGCTCATACCATCCAGCCCCGGCATCCGCAAATCGCTGAGTACCACATCAACACTCTGCTTACCAAGCAAGGTCAGTGCTGACTCGGCAGAATCGGCATTCAGTACCTGATAACCTTCGCCTTCCAGTCGCAGAGTCAGTAAACGCAGCAGGCTGGGATCATCATCTACAAGCAATAAACGGGGATTAGGGCTGGCCATTGCTGTTATTATCCTCTTTTACCGGCTGGTTAAGCTGCGCTTCTATCTGGGTCAGCGCATCTATCTTTTTCTGCAGTTCACGGTTAGTTTGCTGCAACCGTTCAAGATTATCATGCTGTTGGGCGTTAAGACGGGTTAATGCACTGACGGCCGATTCAGCTTCCAGCAGCTTCTGGTTAAACAGAATATCCCAGCTGAATAACGCTGCCAGGCCGGGAGGAAGTGTCGCCAGTTGATCTGACAACTGCATCTGAACGCGCAACCGGGTAAGGTAAGGGGTATCAGGATGAAGGTTCAGTAATACCCTTTTCAAAGCCATTACTTCATCAGCAGCGGGCTGGCCATTCAACAACTCCCGCTCCTGGTTCAGATTATTCAGCAACGCCACCCGGTAGTCGATCCAGGCCTGCAACGTTGCAGCATCATCGGCAATAGCCAGCGGTACTTCGGCCGGCTCTGGAACAAGTTGCACTTCTTCCGGCTCTGGCTCCGCTATCACTACCGGTTCTGGTTCCGGCTGAACAGGCTGCATCATCTGGCAACCTGCTAACGCCACCACGACCAGTGCAGATAATAAGCTTCTCATACCCCTTTTTCCTCTAATAACGGCAGCCGGATCCTGATACATACATCGGCATAAACCACATCGGTAATTTCAGCATGCCCGCCCAAAAGGCGCGCGCAGTCGGCAACAATAGACAATCCCAGTCCTGAACCCTGTACAGCATCAAAGCGGGGTGTCGTCCCCCGCTGAAACGGTTCAAACAGTTTATCACGTAATGCCGTCGGGATCGGCGTACCATTATTAGCGACATCAAGAATCAGCAAATGTTCCCGCAGGTACAGGTTCACCCACACCGGGCTGCCCTGAGCACCATAAGCCTGGGCATTATTAATTAAATTATCTAAAATACGCCTGAACAATGTGGCATCAGTAAAAATGGCGCTTACCTGACAATTCAGCTCTACTTTCTGCTGCCGCTGCTGTAATGACAGTGCATGATCGTTAAAGCATTCCTGCAACAGCTGTTGTGGCACATGCCACGCCAGTTCCGGCTTTGCCTGTTGCAATAAACGGTTGTAATCCAGTAGCTGCTCGGTTAACTGACTGAGACGATCCGCACTACCGTTAAGTAAACTGACCACTTCAAGCTGCTGATCGTTCAATGGCCCCACCAGTTGCTCACTCAGCAAAGCACAGCCTTCCCGGATACTGGACAAAGGCGTTTTTAATTCGTGTGAGGCATGTCGTAATAAAATAAGCCGCAACGCTTCCAACTGCTGTAAACGGGAACTGAGCCAGCGCAGTTGCTCGCCCAGCTCTGTCAGCTCTCTGGGTCCCTGCACCTGATCATCAGGAAACTGGTGCTGCTGGCCGATAGCCCGGATCATTTTATCCAGTTTCTGTACCGGTGCTGTAATACGGCCGGATGCCCACAGCACCATAAATAACGTCAGAAATACCAGCCCAACAGTCTGCCATGCCAGTTGCTGCTGGGCAGACACTACATAGCTTTGCTGCTGTTGTAAATTTTGTTCCAGCCGCAGCCATACTTCCTGCGTCAGCTGTTGCTGCTGTAACCTTACCTGTTGTACCAAAGGCTCCAGCTCATCACTTTTCATCTGCTCAAAACCATCAAGCAACAGCAATAAATCCTGTTGCTGCTGACGGCACAACTGTGTATCGGTCAGGTTATAGCAAACCTGCAGTAACAGCTGCTGATAGTTGCTGATATGTGTACGGGCTACCCGCCCCAGTGCTTCTGTTTTTACTACTGCATATTGCCTTACTGCCCGTTCAATATCCACGACCAGATTCTGCATATTCTCAGCCCGGCGGACACTGGATACTGAACGCTCTGCTTCAGAAATAGCATACTGGCTAAGCCCGCTTAACGAACGGTGGCTCTGCCACATCAGTACCGCAACCGGGATCAGTGCCAGAAAAAAGCTCAGTAATACCAACTGACGTAATGAGGCTGTCTGAATAGAGAAGCGCATAATGTTATTCAATACTTAAAAAGAGAAAGGTTAGCATAGTTACAGCATACAGGGGTTAACTGAATCGGCATTGTAGCACAGTGTATTTTATTCAAAAAAAAGGCCAGTGGGGTACTGGCCTGCAAGATTTCAGCAAAACGCTGAACTCATGGGATCGTTACAACAAATCAGGAGGTTACATTTACAACCTGATAAGCAACACTGGTCGCCGCGTTGGGAGTCGCCTGCTCAGCAGCAGCCTGCTCCCAGGCAATAACACTTTCGTTATCCAGATTAACCCGGCGTAACATGGTTACTACCACAGCCATATTGGCTACCATAAATAATACGGTCATTGTTAAAAACAGGTCCATCGCATACCTCCTGATACCGCATCAGCTCACTGATGCCTGACTATGCTGCTTACCTTTAAGAGAATGTCGTAAATGCAACCGGTGCAACTTTTACGACATTCTCCTGCAGCACTACTTTCCTAAGATATATCAAGAGGCGTGCCAACTTATATTTGGCATATAAATCAATGAGTTAAAATAGGTTGTGTACAACAGGAGAAAACAGCAGGCATTAAGCTGTCTCTGTTTAGCAACAGCTTAAATGACCCTGAGATGAATTTGTTATTTTTCAATGACTTAATGTGTATGCTTTTTGCGACACTATATTTAAGA
>JARXRR010000094.1:0-9542 GCA_033792355.1 Chromatiaceae bacterium AAb-1 | reverse complement strand
CTTATATATAAAGGTATCAGAGTTAAGCTCACTGAAATCAAGTGGATAGTTATAATTCATTATCTTATCCGGCTGCAAGTAACTTCAGTTTTTGCAGTAATTCAGTGTTTTCTTCCATTTCTCTGGCTGGCGGAATAACCAGCGTTGTTTTGAGTTCTAAACTGGCAGCCGGTAAATCTGCAATGGCAAGATGCTCAATCCGGGGTTTCTGAATTGGCAGGGTTGCGGCTTCATATAAAATAACCTGATGCGTTTCCGGATAATGCTGCACCAGCAAATCAACCAGGATCTGTCTGTATGCTTCTCCGGTAACCGATGTACCAAGTGAGGTGTCACCAGCTACTCCGATTTGCCATAAAATAAGGTAAGCAGCGGTGTCTATGGTTCTTTTGTAGAACATAAACTGGCTGGCTTCATAATGCTGACAACCATATGAACCAGGATCAATGCCTAAATCAGCTATCAGGCAATCTTCTGCAGAAATACCAGGTTCCATATGGGCATAATATCCGGCCTGCCGGGCCTGTTTTATCGCAGCATGCGGAACTAAAGCAAACACACCGGGATGGCCGTAAAAAGCACCTGCTACCTTTTTACCTGCCTGTACCTCTGCCAGCATTGCAGCGATCATTTCCCGATAAGTAATCATCCGTGACTTACCTTCCTGATAGTAAGGCTGTAAGCTGCGGACATCATTATTCATCTGCTCTATCCACTTCTCCGTGATGCCATCCGCTACCAGGATAAAGACTACATCCGCCTGTTCGATATAGCTGCGGGCCCGAGGGCTGATATGCGAACCTAAAGTCATCCCGGTTCCAACACACACTAAACTGCCTTGATTCACGATTACTACCCTGTTACTGCATTATCTTCACTATAGGGCAAGGAAATGTCTCTGATCAATGCTTTTTTTAAACTTATTTTACCAATAAGATACATGGATTATGCAGATAATAAAAAACCATCCTAAGATGGTTTTTTAATTTCAGAAAGGTAACCCGTGTCAGGCTGGTTTTATCTGGCACTTTTCAAGTTGCCACACTTTACTGACATAGTCTTCAATAGCACGGTCAGAGGTAAACTTTCCAACAGATGCCGTATTCATAATGGCTTTTTTCGCCCAGCCGGTTTTATCACGATACCAGCTGTCAATCTGCTGCTGGGCCTGTACATAAGATTCGAAGTCAGCCATAACCAGATAAGGATCGCCATTATCCAGCAAACTCTGCTTTATTGCTGCCAGCTCTCCAGGTTTGCCCGGGGTAAAATAATCCGTTTCCAGCCAGTCCAGAATCGCTTTTAATTCCGGGTTCTGATAGTAGTAATCTGTGCTGTTGTAACCCTGGGCATGTAACGCTTTCACTTCCTCTACTGTCAGCCCGAATATGGCAATATTTTCCGGCCCCACTTCTTCGGCAATTTCAATATTGGCACCATCCAGTGTACCAACAGTAATAGCGCCGTTCAGTGCAAGTTTCATATTACCTGTACCGGAGGCTTCTTTGCCGGCGGTAGAAATTTGTTCGGAAACATCTGCGGCCGGAATCATTTTCTCAGCTAATGTCACCCGGTAGTTTGGCATAAAAATAACTTTGATCCGGTTTTTAACCCGTTTGTCGTTATTAATTTTTTCTGCCACCCGGTTAATCGCATAAATAATTTCTTTGGCCAGTTTATAACCCGGAGCCGCTTTAGCTCCGAATAAAAAGACTCTTGGCACCATATCGTAGTCAGGGTTTTGCAGGATCCGGCGATAAAGCGCCAGAATATGCAGCAAATTCAGATGCTGCCGTTTATATTCATGTAAACGCTTAATCTGAATATCAAAAATAGCAGCAGGATCAATATCAGTACCGGTAAGTTTTTTGACGGTAAAAGCAAGATCAGCTTTATTCTGCTGCTTGATTGCCATAAAAGCATCCTGTACCCCAGGATCATCAGCAAAGGCAGCAAAGCGTGATAATTGCTTTAAGTCTACAGGCCACTTATCTCCTATTTTCTCGTCAAGCAGCTTAGATAACCGTGGATTGCATGATTTTAACCAGCGCCGTGGGGTAACCCCATTGGTGATATTGGTGAACTTTTCAGGCCACAACGCAACCATTTCAGGAAATAAATCGGATTTGACCAGTTCCGAGTGAATTTCAGCCACGCCATTAACTTTAAAAGAACCAATAACCGAAAGATGTCCCATCCGGACCATAGGTTCGTGCCCCTCTTCAATAACAGAGAGTTTGCGCTTTTTATCATTATCGCCAGGCCACAGTACATCGACCTGTTCAACCAGAAAACGACGGTTAATTTCGTAGATAATTTCAAGGTGGCGGGGCAATACTTTTTCAAATAAACGCACCGGCCATTTCTCAAGAGCTTCTGGTAACAAAGTATGGTTTGTATAAGCAAATACCTGCTGGCAGATAGTCCAGGCTTGCTCCCATTGCATTTCGGCCCGGTCAACCAGAATGCGCATCAGTTCCGGAATAGCGACTGCCGGATGGGTGTCATTAAGCTGAATAACAACCTGTGCCGGAAAAGCACTCCAGTCATCACCGTGGGCGCGTTTGTAACGGCGGATGATGTCTTTGAGAGAACAGGAGCAGAAAAAATACTGCTGAATAAGCCGTAATTCTTTTCCTGCATCGGTCTCATCATTTGGATACAGTACTTTCGAAATAGTTTCTGCTTCAATATTTTCACGGGCAGCGTCGATATAACCGCCAGAGTTAAACACATCCCAGTTAAAAAAGTCACTGGCCCGGCTTTCCCACAAACGCAGTACGTTAACTGAGCTGCCATTATAGCCGACAATAGGAATATCCCAGGGAACGCCCTTAATAATTCGTCCCGGGTGCCAGACTTTTTTCATTCTGCCCTGCAAGTCGTACACAGTTTCGACATAACCGTAAACTGATATTTCCTGAATAGATTCCGGCCGGCAAATTTCCCATGGATTTCCATATTCACGCCAGCTATCCGGACGTTCAATCTGCCGGCCATCCTGAAAGCTTTGCCGGAACAAGCCATTTTCGTAATGAATGCCATAACCTATGGCCGGATAATTCAGTGTTGACAGAGAATCGATAAAACAGGCAGCAAGGCGGCCAAGACCACCATTTCCCAATGCCATATCTTCTTCCTGATCTTCCAGATCAGCAATATCAAATCCTAACTCGGACAGAGCCTGCTTTGCAGGTTCATACAATCCCAGATTGTACAGATTATTGGTGAACAGGCGCCCCATCAGATACTCAAGGCTGAAATAATGAATAGCGCGGGTATTTTGCTGAAAATGGGTCCGTTGTGTATTACGTAATCCATCAAAAATCTGTTCGTTTACGGCTGAACATGTTGCCCGCCACCAGGCCTGAGGGCTGGCTTTATTAATGTCAGTACCCAGCGTTGAATGTAAGTGCCTGATAATCCGTTCTTTTAATTGCTCCGTTGCAACTATATCCTGCTTTTTCATTGCCAATCCTGAAATTCGGGTACTGCCGCAGCAGTACTGTTTATTGCTAAATGTAGAAAACTTACAAAAACAATACCTTAACTACAGCTTTCTGGCAAAATAAAAGGCAGCAACTGTAATTTAATTACAAGGACATTTCCTGCCTTTTCATATAGTTATATTTTTCTGAATACGTATTCAACAAAAGCTTTGGCATCCAGCTCTAACTGTAGCAGATGAGCCTGATCAATAAAGCTTTCCAGATAGATTTTATAGGTATTTTCGGTACCAGAGGGTCTGGCAGCAAACCAGCCATTCTGCGTTACTACCTTTACTCCGCCAATATCAGCCTGATTTCCCGGGGCTTTTGTTAAAACTGCCAGAATAGCATCGCCAGCCAGAGTAGTTTGTTGCACACTGGAAACATCAAGATTTTTCAACGCAGCTTTCTGCTCACTGCTGGCGGGAGCATCCAGCCTCCGGTACAACGGCGAACCAAGCTCTTTGGTTAACCCCTGATACTGCTGATAAGGATCAACTCCCGTTTTCGCCAGCATCTCAGCTGCCAGCAAACCCAGAATAAAACCATCTTTATCTGTAGACCAGGCAGTGCCATCCAGACGTAAAAAACTGGCCCCTGCACTTTCTTCCCCGCCAAAGGCAATGGTTCCGTTATGCAGCCCATCGACAAACCATTTAAAACCTACCGGCACTTCCAGCAATTTTCTTCCTCTGGCGGCCACCACTCTGTCAACCAGTGCACTGGAAACCAGTGTTTTACCAATTGCCAGCTCAGATCCCCAGCCCGGCCGGTTAGATAGCAGATAATTAATCGCCACGGCCAGATAATGGTTGGGGTTCATCAGTCCGCCGCTACGGGTGACAATACCATGCCGGTCAAAGTCCGGATCATTGCCGATAGCAATATCAAACTGATCTTTTAACTGAATAAGGTTTGCCATAGCGCAGGCTGAAGAACAATCCATACGGATTTTGCCATCCTTATCCAGTGGCATAAATGCAAACGCCGGATCTACCCGCTGGTTAACCACTGTAATATTTAACCCGTAGCGTTCTGCAATTCGCGGCCAGTAATCGATACCTGAACCACCTAACGGATCAACACCAATCCTGATCCCCGATTTGGCTATTGCCGCCATATCAATGACATTTTCTAAATCATCGACATAGTGCTGAATATAATCAATATGCTGACAATAACCAGATTGAATGGCCAACTGGTATGGCATCATTTTTACGCCTTCCAGCTCTCTGGCAAGCAGTTCGTTGGCCCGTTTCTCAATCCAGTTTGTAACATCGGTATCAGCTGGCCCGCCATGAGGCGGGTTATATTTAATACCACCATCTTCCGGCGGATTATGTGACGGCGTAATAACAATACCATCAGCCAGATTAGTAACGGCCCCTTTATTCTGGGTAAGGATAGCGTGAGAAATAACCGGAGTCGGGGTATAGCCAAGCCCTTTCTGAATACAAACCTGAATGTTATTGGCGATCAGTACTTCAAGTGCTGAAGCAAAAGCCGCTTCAGATAAAGCATGGGTATCTTTCCCTAAAAATAACGGACCGGTAATGCCATTCTTTTTACGGTAATCCGCTATCGCCTGACATACCGCCAGAATATGCGGCTCATTAAAAGTCTGATCAAAGGCACTTCCCCGGTGCCCTGATGTTCCAAAGCTGACTTTATGCCCAGGATACATATGAATATCAGGTTCAAGAACATAATACGCAGTAACTAACCGGCTGATATTAGGAATAAGCTCGTTAGGGACCGGCTGACCGGCCAACGGGTGTAATGACATAATAAGTCCTTATAATAGTTCGCGAATGCGTTCTGCGTCCTGTTCACTATAGCCGAGTTTTATTGCTGTTTCGGTCAGCATCATTTTTTTACGGGTAGTATTGGAGTTTGTTATTACCCAGAATTCGGTATTCGGTATTTGTTTCGGGTTAGTGCTGCTGCCTGCTTCCGACAGCTCTGCTTCCGAGACACCAAAATACAGACGATTACGCCCTTTTATGTCCAGAACTTTGGCAAACTGGTTTTTATGCACTCTGGCCAGGGCCGATAAAATATACAGAAAACGCCCCACGACACTGGACTCTGCCTGTAAGTCCTGACGTGTTACCAGATCAAATACCGAACCATAACCGGTAGTCTTTTCCCCGGCCTGCGGTACTTTTGTTGCTACCGGCAACTCTGTTACGGTAACGGCGGATTTATCGGTTCCCAGCAGTAAACGCCGCAAAATATCTGATGCGCTTTCCCCTATCTGCTGTGTCTGGCTGGCTATGTAATGGTAAAGATCGTCATCAATTTCAATAATTTTCATGTATTTATTCCGTCAGCCTTAAGTAGCAACATTATATAAAGGCTTTCTCACTGACGCCAGCGACATGATTTGGTAGAATAACCGCAATATTTCTTTACGGTTATTCTGATGTTACTGCATACACATATCACAGGACAGGGGCAGCCGGTAGTATTGCTGCATGGTTTATTCGGAAGTTATGAAAATCTCGGCATGATTGCCAGATCACTGTCAGACAACTATCAGGTTATTAACCTGGATATCAGAAATCATGGCCGTTCCGGTCACAGTGATAACATGGATTATCCGCTGATGGCGGATGATCTGGCTGAAACCCTGCATCATCTGAATGTCATGCCCTACGCCATTCTGGGGCACTCCATGGGTGGCAAAATCACGATGCAGTATGCACAACAATATCCGGATACGGTTGAAAAAATTATTCTGGCGGATATTGCCCCGGTCAGTTACCACTCCCGGCATAATAAAATCTTTGATGGTTTAAGCAGCGTGAAACTGAACGAACTGGCTAACAGAGCAGATGCAGATAAACAGCTGGCAGCACATATACCAGAGGCCGGTGTCAGGCAGTTTCTGTTAAAAAGCCTGATCAAAAAAAATGATACTTTCCAATGGCGCTTTAACCTTCCGGCACTGATAAAAAACTACCCTCAGCTGGTTTTGGCCCCTGCTGCAGAAACCCCGTTTACCGGGCCTGCATTATTTATTAAAGGCAGCGAGTCAGACTATATTCTGCCAGAGCATAAAAGTGTCATCATGCAACGTTTTCCCGCAGCCCAGGCAAAAGTGATTAACGGTACAGGACATTGGCTGCATGCGGAAAAGCCCGCGGCTTTTACAAAAATAGTACAGGATTTTTTATTGAGCTAGCGCACTGAAAAGCTGCGCATTTGTGCTATAGTAGCGCGCAAATTTCGGTACGGCAAAATAATATGAATCAGTATATTGAGCAGTTTGAATCACTGGGACTATGGATTGGTCTGGCAGTTCTGTACATTTTTATCGTACTGGCAATACGTGATGTGTTGAAAAAAAGCAACGCCCCAAAAATAGGTCAGTTTTTTGTCTGGCTGGTGCTTTTTTTATCACCTCTCGTTTTTATTATCAAAAGCGTTATGCAGTTTTTTTGGGAATAAGGGTTGAGATTAATGGCAAAAATCGCCACTGATCGTACGACCATTGATTTATTTGCGCATGAAAAACGGCCAGGGCGTCCGAAAACGAACCCTCTGCCCCGTGATGAACAGCTGAAGCTGAACAAGCGCAACCAAATCAAACGTGATCGTAGTAATGGGTTAAAACGTATTGAATTCAAAGTATCAGGCAGCTTATATGAGCAACTGAATCAACAGGCAGAACGGGTACAAATGACCCGAAGTGCCTATATAGAGCATATTTTAGAACAAGCGTTAGCTAGGTAAGAAGGCTGCAGAAATGGCAACAGTAGGAATATTTTTCGGTAGTGATACCGGTAATACAGAGCATATTGCAAAAAACATCCAGAAAGAACTGGGCAAACATTTGTTCGAAATCAGGGACATTGCGAAAAGCAGTAAAGAAGATATCGCTGCATTTGATTTATTACTGTTTGGCATCCCGACCTGGTATTACGGTGAAGCACAATGTGACTGGGATGATTTTTTCCCGGAGCTGGACAATATCGATTTCAGCAATAAGCTGGTAGCTATTTTTGGTTGTGGCGATCAGGAGGACTACGCCGAGTATTTTCTGGATGCGATGGGAACGCTGCGTGATATCATCGAACCTAAAGGCGCTATTATTGTTGGTCACTGGCCAACCGCCGGCTATAACTTCGTAGCATCAAAAGCCCTGGTTGACGATAACCATTTTGTCGGTTTAGGTATTGACGAAGACCGCCAGCCCGAACTGACAGAACAGCGTGTTAAGCAATGGTGTAAACAGATTTATGAAGAAATGAGCCTGAAAGAATTCGAAGGGCTGTAATCTTTATTTAGTCACAAAATCCCGGAAACTGCTCCGGGATTTTTTATTTATACCTTCAGAACTGATAATTTACCCACCAGTTAAGATCAACCATTTATCTGTCGTATTTGCTTGATTAAATTCCAGCGGGCTATTTAATATAGACGCCAGAATCACAGTGGAAATAATAATAATGATTGGTGTTATCGGAGAGAACGTAGTAGACCTGTTACCGGACAGTCATGGCGCCTTCCTGCCCTGCCTCGGAGGTTCGCCTTTTAATCTGGCAATAGGTATTGCCCGTCAGGGCATTGCTGTCAGTTACCTGTCTCCATTATCTTCTGATCGTTTTGGCCAGGCATTTAATCATTATCTGTATGAAGCTGGTGGTCAGTATGGTCTGCCGTTTTTCTCCGACGCTCCCAGCTCACTGGCACTGGTCAGTCTGGATGAACACAAACAGCCCAGCTACAGCCTGTATCGTCAGGGAATTGCCGACCGCACAATAACGGCAGAACAACAGATAGCCGCACTATCAGACCCGCTCCGTATTCTGCATCTGGGTTCACTGGCGCTGGAACCTGAAGATGCCCCACGGCTCCGCGCCGTAATACAGGCTGCTGCCGAACGCCATATTCTGCTGAGTCTGGATATTAATGTCCGGCTTAACGCGGTCAGCAATGCCCACACCTACCGGCAGTTTTTACAGGAAGTGATAGCCCACAGCCAGTTGATTAAAGCCAGTGATGAAGATCTGGCACTGCTTTATCCGCAATTAACCGCAGAGCAGGCACTGACGGCAATCCGTACCCTGGCTCCTGAAGCACTGATCACCATGACCGAAGGCGAAAAAGGAGCCAGCCTGTACTGGCAGCAGCATCAGTTCAGTCTGCCGGTCGTTCCGGCGACACCTTTTATTGATACGGTAGGCGCAGGAGATACTTTCTGGGCCAATATGCTTGGCGGCCTGCTGCGTCACAACCTGCCGGACGCCGCGCAAATTTCCACCCCGGCATTGAAACAACTGATGCAACAGGCAATGCTGGCTGCCAGCCTGAATATCCGCCGTCAAGGGTGCCAGCCGCCGACCAGAGCAGAAGTACTGCAGGCTTTGCCAGAACTGGAAACCCTGCCTGTAGCGTAACCGATTAGCTGAGCCGCGGCATAACACTGCCAGTCTGCTCAGCGATATTTTGGTTTTTTCCTGATATACACTGTCCGGTTAAGCTCGCACACTACTTCGCCCCGACTGTCTTTTACGTGCACCACAAACTCAGGAAAGTACTTCTCCCCCTGTGCCGTATGGTGTTTTATATCTTTAATCATGTCATCTGACAGCCAGAACTCCGCGGTCAGTTTACCAATGCCCGGCTTGATAAAATCGATATCGGCCTGTTTATCCCATACCATATATTCCTGCCCCAGTGCCCCCATCAGCAGCAACGGATATACCGGATCGGTCATCGCAAACAACGAGCCACCAAACTGTGCATTATTAATGTTACGCGTCCATAAACGTGATTTCAGCTCCACCCGGGCATAGCGATAATCATCCCGTAGTACCGCCACCCGGATCCCGGAAAAGAAAAACGGCGGCCAGAAATTCAGTAATTTGCGCATCATCCAGGGTTTAAACAGCCATTTCATTTGCAATCCATCTGGTAAGACCTGTATCTACCTATTTTACTGCCATGCTCAATATAGTCAAAATTTGTTATTACTGACTTTTTAGGGCATTGACCTTGCATCAAAAGTCATTTGGCATTTGAATATAAAATTAATCTCTCTATAAT
>JARXRR010000008.1:0-84247 GCA_033792355.1 Chromatiaceae bacterium AAb-1 | reverse complement strand
ATTGTCAATATAATAAGAAAAGAGGTTTTTATGAATGAGAAAAAACAATTACTGGTACAGGTTGCGTTGCAGCTGTTTTATCGCTATGGCATTAATTCTGTAGGAATAAATGAAGTGCTGGCGACTGCCGGGATTGCTAAAAAAACCTTATATCATCATTTCAGGAGTAAAGAAGAGCTGGTGCTGGCTGCGCTTCAATACAGGGATAAGATATTTATCCGTTGGCTGGAGAGCCAACTGGCTGATAAAAAGAATGACCAGGAGCTGATAACGGCATTATTTGAATCATTAACACTATGGTTTAATAATGAAGTGCCACAACTTGCGCCTTTCAGGGGATGTTTTTTTATTAATACCGCTGCTGAGTGTGGAGATAATAAAACTGAACTGGCGGTTTACTGCGCTTTGCATAAACAACGGGTAAGAGAGCTGATACAACAAAAGTTGTTGTGTGATGATCCCGCTGTGCTGGATATGGTTTGTCTGTTAAAAGAAGGTGCTATTGTTACTGCCTATGTCGGGAAAGATCCGGCAGCTGCCGTTAAATGTCTGCCCTTGGCATTGGAAATATTACAAAACAAGATAAGTAAGCCATAGCGGTAATGTACCGCTATGGCGTTGTTCATTATGGTTGGGCTGGTTTTAACTGACGGCGGTGTATCAGGAAATACAGTACCGGCATCAGCAGCATTGACACCAGCGGAGCGGCGATCATGCCACCGAGCATCGGGGCGGCAATACGTTGCATTACTTCGTTACCGGTGCCACTGCCCAGCATAATCGGCAGCAGGCTGACGATGATGGTCAGTACCGTCATGGCTTTGGGGCGAACCCGCTGTACTGCGCCGTACATAATGGCCTGCCATAACTGTTGCTGATTCTGTGGCTGCTGCTCGGCAATCGCACGTTTGAGGTATAACAACATCACCACGGCAAATTCCGCCGCCACCCCGGCTAACGCTATCATACCTACGGCGGCGGCAACCGACAGGTGGTAGTCCAGCGACCATAACAGCCACAGGCTGCCACTGAGCGCAAACGGCAGGCTGAACAGCACCAGCAGTACATCTGTCATATTGTGAAAGGTGAAATACAGCAATATGACAATTAACAGCAGTGTGAGCGGCACCAGTTGATACAGGCGCTGTTCTGCCCGCTCCATATATTCATACTGACCACCAATGCTGACGTTTACCTGTGGCGGAAATTGTTGTTGCTGTAGTAACTGTTGCAGTTGTGGCAGGTAATCGCCTAGTTGCAGCTCGCCGGTCAGGTCGATATAAATCCAACCGGTCAGGCGGGCATTTTCTGAGCGGATCATCACCGGTCCCGGTTCTATACTGACGGTGGCTACCTGTTCCAGCAGGATATAAGCGCCATCAGCAGTCTGTAGCGGTAACTGGCTGATATCGTTGCTGTGTGAGCGCAGCTCTTTCGGATAGCGCAGACTGATAGCGTAATTTTCCCGGCCCTGTATGCTCTGGCTGATGGCCTGGCCGCCAATCGCATAGGCCACATATTGCTGCAATTGGGCAACCGTCATGCCATAGCGGGCCAGCTGCGGCATATTAGGTTTGATTTGCAGATAAAGGCCAGATTCGGTGCGCTCAGCAAATACCGAACGCTGGCCGGGCAGGTTTTTAATTTGTGCTTCCAGCGTTTCGGCAACCCGCGAAATGGTGTGCAGATCCGGCCCGGTGATACGTACACCAACCGGGGTTCTGATGCCGGTAGACAGCATATCAATCCGGGTTTTAATGGGCGGCAGCCAGGCATTGGTTAACCCCGGCACCTGCACGGTACTGTCAAGTTCGGCAATAATGTCGTTCAGGGTAATACCTTCACGCCACTGTTGCTGTGGTTTTAGTCTGATACTGGTTTCCAGCATCGTCAGCGGAGCCGGATCGGTGGCGGTTTGTGCCCGTCCGGTTTTGCCAAAGACGGTATCTACTTCTGGTACGGTTTTAATCAGCCGGTCAGTTTGTTGCAGCAGTCTGGACGCGGTTGCCGGGCTGATGCCGGGCAGGGTGGTGGGCATATACAGTAAATCGCCTTCGGCAAAGGCCGGCATAAATTCGCTGGACAGCTTATGCCACGGATACCAGCTGACAACCAGGCCGGCGCAGGCCAGCAGTACCAGTACTTTGGGAAAACGCAGACACAGCGTTAATACCGGGCGGTATAGCGCTGTCAGCAGGCGGTTTAACGGATTGCGGTGCTCTGCCGGAATGCGTCCTTTGAGTAAATACAGCATCAATACCGGAATTAGGGTAATGGCCAGCAACGATGCGGCGGCCATCGCAAAGGTTTTGGTATAGGCCAGTGGCGAGAACAACCTGCCTTCCTGTGCTTCGAGCATAAAAACCGGAATAAAGCTGACGGTAATCACCAGTAGTGAGAAAAACAGCGCCGGACCGACATCGGTACAGCTTTCGGTGATAATTTGCCGGAAGTCTGCCGCTGACAGTTTCTGCTGTTTTTGTCTGGCATATTCCAGTTTTTTGTGGCCATGTTCTGTCATTACCACGGCGGCATCTACCAGTGCACCGATGGCGATGGCAATACCTCCAAGGCTCATAATATTGGCGTTAATATCCAGCAGCTGCATTAATAACACACTAATCAGCAGCGCCAGCGGCAGGCTGATCACGGCAATCAGCGTAGAGCGTACATGCAGCAGAAAGATAAGGCATACCGCAGCGACCACCAGCATTTCTTCCAGCAGTTTGTCGGTCAGGGTGGCGACGGCATTTTCAATCAGCCCGGAACGATCATAAACCGTCACCAGCTCTACTCCCTGCGGTAATCCTGCCTGTAGTTCTGCCAGTTTCTGTTTTACAGCCTGAATGGTGGTCAGGGCATTTTCGCCGTGGCGCATCACGATAATACCGCCAACCACTTCACCTTCGCCGTTCAGTTCGGCAATACCCTGACGGGCAGCAGGTACGGTAATTACCCGGCCAATATCCGCCAGCAGCAGCGGGTAGTCAGCCTGATTACGCATACCCAGCGGCACCTGCTCCAGATCATGCGCTGATTGCAGATAACCGGTAGCCTGTACCAGTAATTCAGTTTCGGCTATTTCAATAATACTGCCACCGGTTTGCTGGTTATTATTGACGATGGCGTCAATCACCATATCAAGGGTGATACCGTAAGCCCGCATCAGTCTGGGGTTAAGTTCCAGCTGGTAGGTTTTTTCCATGCCGCCGACGGTGGCGACTTCTGATACACCCTGTACGCTTTGCAGTTCCGGTCGCAGAAAGAATTGCTGCAGGCTGGTCAGTTGCTCCAGCGAATGCTGCCCGCTGCGGTCAGTTAAGGCGTACTGAAAGATCCAGCCGACACCACTGGCATCCGGCCCCAGGCTGGCGGTAGCGCCTGCGGGCAGCGTGACGGTTTGCAGATATTCCAGTACCCGTGAGCGGGCCCAGTATAAATCGGTACCATCTTCAAAAATAACGTAAATATAGCTGTCACCATTCATCGAAAAACTACGGACGTTTTTCGCTTTAGGTACAGCCAGCAAAGCGGTGGACAGCGGATAACTGATTTGCTGTTCAATCAGCTCCGGCGTCTGGCCGGGAAAGCTGGTTTTTACGATTACCTGCACATCGGAAAGATCCGGCAGTGCATCAAGTTTAATACGCTGGCTGGCCTGCCAGCCGAACAGCGCCAGGGCTGCTGTAGTCAGCAGCACCAGCAACGGATTTTTCAGTGACCAGCGGATAATTGCCTGAATCATAATGCTGCTCCTAGTGCTGGTGCTGTTGGGCAGCAGCACTGCTGGCCGGAAGCTGGCTTAAACTGGCTTCAGCATCCAGCAGGAACTGGCCGGATATTACCACTTCTTCTCCTGCGTCCAGCCCGGACAGGACTTCGGTATAACCGTCGGCCTGGATGCCGGTTTCAATCTGGCGTACAGAGAAATGCTCGTCGTGGCGAACAATAACCCGGCTGCCTTTATGTGACAGTAACACCGCATCGCGCGGTATTGCCAGTGCGTGTGGTTTTGGTGCCATCAGCAGTTGTACCGGCACCAGGCTGTTCGGATGCAGGGCCTGCTGCGGGTTATCCAGTAACAGACGGGCTTTCAGGGTGCGGCTTTGCTTATCCAGTTCCGGGTACAGGTAATCTACAGCAGTGCTGATACTCTGCTGTGAAGGTGCCAGTGTTACCTGAGCCTTCATACCTTTGTATACCTGATCTTTTTGTGCTTCTGTTACTTCAGCAATCAGCCATACTTTGCTCAGATTGGTAATTTCCAGCAGCGTATCACCGGGCTGAATATACATACCGTCACGAACATTAAGAGCGGTCACAATACCGCTGTGTTGGGCGTAAGCGGTGATGCGGTGCTGGCTTTGCTGATGTTGTTGCAGGTAGCTGATATCTGCTGTGGTTAATCCCAGCAGCCGCAGCCGGGTTTCGGAACGTTGCAGCAGGTTTTTGCCGTTGGGGCTATGACGTATTGACCAGGCTTGCAGGTAGTCGTCCTGGGCCACAACCAGTTCCGGTGCATAGTAGCTGAACAGTTTATCGCCTGCTTTAACCTGTGCGCCGCTGGTACGGACATACAGTTGTTCTATCCAGCCCTGCGCTCTGATATGGCTGTGATGAATGGCATCTTCCGGATATTGCACCTGTGCCAGGGTATCTATATTCGTTTGCAGGGTGCGGTGGCTGACCGTTGCGGTACGGATCCCCAGTGCCTGCTGCATATTACCGCTTACCGTGACACTATGGTTTGTACTGTTATAGCTGGCCGCTGCGGGTTTCTGTAGCACTAAATCCATACCGCAGATTGGGCAACTGCCCGGCTGATGCTGTTTAATCTGCGGGTGCATCGGGCAGACATAAACCGGTGTGCTGTCCGGTGAGGTCAGTGAGCTGATAACGCCCGGTTCTGCCTGTGGGTCATGTCCGTGATGCAGATGTTCTTCCTGATGCTGATGTGCCGCTTCCACAGCATGATGCTGATGGCCGGTATCATGGTTATGCTCCTGTGGTTCAGGCTCTGCCGCATGATGGTGGTCGTGGTGCTGAGACTGACTATGCCCGGTGTGCTGCTGTTGCTTTGATTCTGCAGCATGATGATGTTCGTGATGCTGTGTCTGCGCTGTTACGCCATAAACGGCGACAGACGCAATAACTGCGCTGATAATAACAATATGTTTCATAAAAAATACCTGATAAAGCCTGAATGCGGCAAAAGCCGGGTGCTGAATAAAGAACTATCAGGCGTTTACAGGAGGTGGTGGCTCATCAAAGAACAGCCATTTAGGCAGATTCTGGCTGTATTGCAGCATGTCGCGCAGAAAGGCGTTATGGTTTGTGGCTGTTGCCATTAATAATGCGGCACCCGCTGAACAATGCTGAGTGGTGCAGTTATTATCGCAGTGATGATTCTGATCGCCGTTGCAGCAGTCATGTCCGGTGTTATCAACGGCCGGGCTTTCTGTTGCTGCTGACTGGCTGTGGCAGGGATGTTCCGGTTCTGCCGGTAGCTGGTGCTGGTGGTGTGTTGCTTCTGCTACCGGAAATGCAGGCACTGAAAAATGCACCGACCAGGCTGGTAGTGCCATCAGGATAAGTAACAGATAACAGAGACTGCGTTTCATGCTGTTTATGATAGACCTGATAGCACTTTTGTTAAAGCACAAATTACACTGGTGGATCAATATGGCCGCCGATACTGTTATTGTGCCGGAACCAGCCGGCAATACTGTAACGGGTATCCTGCGCCGGTAGCACTTCATGCGGGAAGCGCTCGCTTTCAAAAATCAGGATACTGCCCGCAGCAGGGCTGAACTGGCCGATTAACTGGTTCTGTTCGTTGTAAAGTGCCAGCTCACCGCCAGCCTTTACCGTGTTTAAGTAGCTGACCGTGGTCAGGACGCGGTTAGTGCGGCCTTTAAACGCATCCAGATGTTTTTTGTAAAAATCACCCTGTTGGTAGCGGGCGTAGTGACATTCAAAATCAAACAGGCCGAGAAAAAAACGCCGGTTAAACTGTTGTTGCAGTTGTGCCATCAGAGCGAGATAGGCCTGCTGCACGGTGCTTTCATGATTAAACCAGTAAGTCTGGTCCCGCCGGATAGCACTGTTTAGCTGATGCTGGGTTTCGCGGCCTACGCCCGCCGGGGTAAGCCGGATATCCGTGCGGGCTTCGTGCAGCAGCGCCTGATTTAGCTCTGGCGGCAGAAAATTCTCCACCCATACCCAGCCAGCAACATAAAACTGCTCAAAAAGCGTTTCGGGAAAAGAGACTGACTGCTGTGAGGCTGGCATGCAATAAGCACCATAAAATGAGTTGCTGAAAGACAGGAGGCTTTTTTACGTGCTGATGAGTTTGCTGTCTAACAAAAGTGTTTGTTCCTGAGGATAAGCATTATTGTTTAATGTTACTGACAAGGCACAGTTTGCACTGAGCCTTGTCAGTAACCGGATAAAATAACTCAGAACTGGTAATGACGGGTTTTAGCCTGCAGCGCTTTGGCGTTTATTTTGCCGGTAATACACTGATTAATATCTGACTTCTTAACTACCCAGTAGTATTTTTCTGCGGAGCGGGATGAAGTACTCAGTTGCAGGCTGACATATTCGTTATCAGGCAGCTCGCGTAAGCTGGCGCCGTAGTCGCACAACAGCACCGCAAACTGTTCTCCGGTTTTGCTGATTTGTGCGGCGGTTTGCCTGGCGGTTTCAGCGGCTTCAGCGGCTTGTTTTTTCTCAAATGCTGCTTTGGCTGTATCGGCTGCTTTGGTAAGGTTTTCCAGTTGCTGTGTCAGTTGCTGGGTTTTCTGTGTCAGCTGTTGTAATTCCTGTTGCTGTTCTTTGCTTAGATCTGTCAGCTTGCGGTTAAATTCTATATTCCGTTTATCGCGCTCCAGATCGCGCAGGTCCCGTTCCAGGTCGCGTCTTTGCTGCTGCATTTTCCGTAATTCAGCATATTTTTCCTGTTGTTGCTCAGCAAATTCAGCGGCCTGTTCTGCTAAGGCTTCAATATCGCCGGTATTGAATGAAAAAGAGAAGCTGCCCACTTCCGTATTAATGGGTTCTGGTGCCGGCATAGCAGCAGGTAAGCGGTACTGGTTTGTGATGATTCTGCTACGAAAGCCAGACAATGTGGCCTGAAACAGTATGCCTTGCCCTGCCAGATAACTGTAATTTAACTGGGATAAACCAATGGTCTGATCGTCTTTTAATGCTGTCTGTAAAATGGTGCGCAGGATTTCAGCATTTTTATTAAGGGCAGGATTGATTGCCTCAGCAGCGTGTCCTGTTGTTATGGGGCTGGCCGCCAGCAGCAAGGCTGCAAAAGCTGTACAGGTTAAGGTTTTCATGGTTTTACGACTCCATTGTCAGATACGTTACGGGAATAGTCTGAAACAGGCTGATATCTGGCCTGTACCGGCTGGTAATGTGTTTGCAGATAGTGCCAGTCGGCTTCGCGTTGCTGGTTAAGGTACTCGACTACTTCCAGCAAATCGCTGCGTTGTGAGCGTTGAAATTCGTCCTGGAGGTAGTCTTTCAGCATGACTAACTGTGCCGCATTCTGTTGTTGCTGTAGCTGCATTTGCTGCTCAAACCAGCGCTGTTGCATTTGCTGCTGCTGTGCCAGCAGGGTATTTACCGCTTCCTGTGTATCTGCCGGGCTATTTTGTTGCCAGCTCAGGGCCAGAGAGCCGTTATTCAGTTGTAGTTGCAGCGGTGACAGACTGATCAGCACCGCACAACATGACAGTGCCAGGCTCAGTTTTGGCCACCACTGACGCCGGGTGTCAGCCGGGCGGGACCAGTACCGGCTGAACAGGGCGCTGCTGTCCGTATGCGGTACTTCATCATGCTGTGGCAGGGCTGCATCATGTTGCAGCTGTTCAGCCTGCTGCATTCTGCTGTACCAGAGCGGATCATTTTGCAGCTGTGTGGCACATTGCCGGCGGCTGATTTTTCCGGCCAGCCAGTCTTCAAAAATTTGCTGATTGTTCAACATCAGTAACCTCCAGTTGCAGACGCATTTTGTCCAGCGCTGCATAAAAACGTGACTTAACCGTATTACTTGATACGGCAAGCTGCTCAGCAATCTCATCGAAAGTGAACTGCTGATAGAATTTCAGTTCCAGTACCAGCCGCTGTTCGGGTGGTAATTTGCGCAGTTGTTGCTGCACCTGTAATTGTTGCTGTTTTGCTGATAACAGCTGTTCATGTGCGGGCTGGTTGTCTGGCAATTGATCCAGAATATCTGCCGGTTCGGTTATTTTCCGCCGGCGCAGCATATCCATTGCCCGGTAATTGGCTATGCTGAATAACCAGCTTTTAAAGCTGCTGTCGCCGCGAAATTGTCCCAGATTACGGCATAGCACCATCAGAACATCCTGTAGCAGATCTTTGGCCTCTTCCGGTGAGCCGAGCAGGCGCACGCCAAAATAGTACAGTGAGCTTTCATAGCGGCTGATCAACTGTTGCCAGGCTCGCTGCTCACCATTCAGGGCGCGGCTTATTAAAGTTTCATCACTGCGTTTGAACACGTTATTGTTATTCTCAGAGAGTATTTGCAGAGTAAGTCGGGTTGTTCAGAAAAATAGTTGGTTACAGGCAGGAAATAAAACAAAATTTTTAGCTGTCGGGTAAAAAACAACAGGCTTACTGCTTTTAGCCGTAAGCCTGGGGGAATAGAATAGTGATTAATTAGCCGCTTTAACCGGGAATTGCTGGAAAATCAGGCCTACTACGTTTTCGATAGCCGTTTGTGGCTGGGCCAGATCCTGCTTTTTCAGGGTGCCTTCTGAAATACCTTCCCACACCAGCTGTTTTTTGGCCGCATCGACCAGGTCGATATTTACGGTGCCGTATTTATAGTGAATGGTGTCCACTTCAGTCGTATATATCGGGAAACTTGTGTAAATTCCTCTGCGGTAACCATAGTAGCCATAATGCATGGTTGCTGCTGGCATGGTGCGCGTTTCAGAGCGGTTTTCCACATTAGAATTGAAGTTTACCAGTAAGTCAGGGTTGGTTTCGCTGTAGCGGTAACCACGGTTGGTGAGTTCACGGCTAATTGAGTTTTTCAGGTGTTGGGTCAGCAAAGTGGTATAGCCTGCTTTATCGGTAGCCAGCTCAGGCATAAAAGCAAAGGTTTTATAATTGCTGAAATTAACATTGGCAGCACTGTCAGTACGAACTTTTGGCCCGCTGCTGCAACTGGCGAGCACTAAAGCTGCTGCGGCGCAAAATAGCAGGGCTGCACGCTTTACATATCTGTGTGACATAAACTTCTTCCTGTGTTGAATTACTTACTCAGTATAACAGCCTGAACACATATTAATCTTTCGACCAGCATCCAGGCTAATCAGTTCCTGTAATAAATTGTGCAGATACGTTTCCATCCTGCTTAACGGGTTTCCAGAGATTCCAGTTCGATATTTATGGCGTCGCAGGAAATCTGGATTTCATATAAAGAGTATAACAGGCTGACCAGCAGGCTGAGTAAACTGGCAACAAAGCTGATTTGCCCGGCGAGAGCCCATTCCATAAACAGAAAAAACATAGAAACGGTACACAGCACAAAGCTGAGCACGCCGTATTTCTGCATGGCCCGGATTAATACGATACGTTTGCGTAAATTTGCTATCTGGCGGCGGGCCATTTCTCTTACCTGGTTACCTTCTCTGCTGTTCAACTGGCGGATCAGCTGGGCCAGTACCAGAAAGCGGTTGGTATATGCCAGAAACAGTAATGAAATAGCCGGAAAAAGCAGCGCCGGGGTTGTCAGGTTCATCATAGGTCGTTTTCCCGTTTTGTGATGCCGCACAATAGCGTTAGCTATCGGCTGGCACTCATATTACACTTATGCTGATTACAATATCTGGTCTTGTCTGCCAGCTCAATGGCAGTTTAACGGCATTTTTATCCGGGTAGGAGCAGGCGATATTGCGAATATTACAGGAACATGAAGTTGAGCAGTGGCAGCAGGTATATCAGGCCCGGCACAGTATGGAAGCGGGGCTGGTGCAGGGACTGCTGCAACAGCAGGCGATACTGGTACGGTTTTCCGGGCTGTATCTGGCCGGTGCCGCAGGAGAACTGCCACTAACGGATACCGGCGTCAGATTGCTGGTTCCTGCGGTACAATATGCCGCAGCGGAACAATGCATTGAGCAGTATATTAAACAATTAAAACAGGAACCGGGCTTGTGGTATTGCCATTGTGGAGAAGCGAATTATCTCAGCTTTGACATATGCTGGGCCTGTGGTCGGGAGCAAAATGAAACAGAAAGCCAATAACTTTCAATTAATGCGTGAACTGGGATTTTACCAGCAGGCAGCCATTGCTGCTACGTTGCTGGAAAGGATGATACCGAATTATCAGTTATTCTCTGAAGTCAGCGGATTTGGCGATGCAACCTTACCCCGTAATATTCTTAATCTGGTCTGGGAATGGCTGACGGTTAAAAAGGCAAAGATAAACTTTGAACGGCTGGCTGATGAGCTGGAACTGATAACACCGGAAGTCCGGGATTATGATATGTTTGGTGTTTATCCGGCGGTGGATTGTGCTATCGCGCTGGACAGTATGCTCAATGGTATTGTGCAGCATGACAGTACAGAGTTTATTAATGTTGCGAAGATTTCACAGGCAACGGTGGCACGGCTGATCGAATATGAAACCGATGAGCAGGATGTTACCACTGAAGCCGAACTGAAAAAGGTGGTGCGCGAGCACCCGCTGATGCAGTACGAAATGGATTGTTTCGCTGAGCTAATTGAATTAGTCAGGCCACTGACCCAATTTGAGCGGGAGCAGATGCTGCTGCTTAAAGGCTGGGTAAAAGAGCAGGGGCTGACTAATCTGGGGATGGAATTAGAGACTGACTAAGCCGGGCGCAGCCATAAGCGGTATGCCAGCTGACCGGCGATCTTCTCTTTCAGTAACTGCCAGTTGGCTGGTATCGCCGTTAACGGCAGTTCTTTTTCGGTTTCCAGATAAATAAGCGCCGGTTCAGCCAGCCAGCCATATTGCTCCAGCGCCTGGCAGCATGGTTGTGCCAGCCCCTGGCGGAATGGCGGATCAATAAAAACTAAATTGTATTGGCGGCTGGCAGGTTGTTGCAGGTATCGCAGGCAATCCTGGTTAACCACAGTGGCGTTATCGCATTTCAGTTGTTGCAGGTTCTGGCTGAGCAGGCGGCTTAACGTGGTGTCGCGCTCTATCAGTGTTGCATGGCTGGCATAACGTGATAATGCCTCGAAGCCAAGGGCGCCACTGCCAGCGAAACAATCCAGCACTGTGCTGTCGGTAACATCCTGCATTAACCAGTTAAACAGCGTTTCTTTTACCCGGTCGGTGGTTGGGCGCAGGCCTTCGGCATTCATTACCTGCAACTTACGACCGCGCCATTTGCCACTGATTATTCTGACATTACCGGGTAGCCCGGCTGTTACAGCAGCGGTTTTACGTTGTTTCATCTATTCCGTTTTGCCTGTGTCACAAAGGTGTTAGTATAAGCGGCAAGTTTACCTTAGTTTTTATCTTCTGACATAAAACCTTATGACAAAACAAAATAAACTCTTTTCCTGGCTGGGGCTTGGCAAAAAGCCAGCTGATACTGCACCTGCTGTCAGTACCGACACAGAACAGCCCGTGGAGCCGTCAGTGCCGGTAACAGAAGAGGCAGCAGCGCAGGCTGTACCGGAACCGCAAATTCCGGAGCCTGAAAACAGTACCAAAAAAACCGGCTTTTTTACCCGGTTAAAGCAGGGCTTATCTAAAACCAGTCAGAATCTGGGGGATGGGCTGGCCGGGCTTTTTACCGGTCGTAAAATTGATGACGAGTTGTACGAAGAGCTGGAAACACAGTTGCTGCTGGCTGATGTGGGAGTAGACACTACCCGTAAGCTGATAGAACAACTGACCCAGCATGCTGATCGTAAAGCACTGAAGGATCCGGCACTGCTGTTTGAAAAATTACAGCAGGACATGGCGGTGTTGTTACAACAGGTAGAGCAACCGTTACAGCCACAGCGTGCTGAGGGGCCTTTTGTTATTCTGATGGTGGGCGTAAACGGTGTGGGTAAAACCACAACTATCGGAAAAATGGCGCAGCAATTCAGGCAGCAGGGTAAATCGGTGATGCTGGCCGCGGGAGATACATTCCGGGCAGCAGCGGTAGAACAATTACAGGTATGGGGAGAGCGCAATCAGATTCCGGTGATTGCCCAGCATACCGGCGCAGACAGCGCTTCGGTTATTTTTGATGCGTATCAGGCGGCCAAAGCCCGCAAAGTGGATGTGCTGATTGCCGATACCGCCGGGCGGTTGCAAAACAAAGCGCATTTGATGGAAGAGCTGAAAAAAATTGTCCGGGTGTTGCAGAAGATAGAACCAAGCGCACCGCATGAAGTGATGCTGACGCTGGATGCCGGTACTGGTCAGAATGCGCTAAGCCAGGCCAAAGTATTTAATGAGGCGGTACAGCTGACAGGTATCAGCCTGACCAAACTTGATGGAACAGCCAAAGGTGGCGTTATTTTTGCCATCGCCGATAAGTTCAGCCTGCCTATCCGTTATATCGGTGTTGGCGAAGGCATAGATGATTTAAGAGTTTTCAACAGTCAGGATTTTATACAAGCACTGTTTAATAAGGGTAGTTAACTATGCTGCAGTTTGATCAGGTCAGTAAAAGTTATCCGGGTGGCTTTGTGGCACTGGAGCGGGTGAGCTTTCATCTGGCAAAAGGTGAAATGGCTTTTCTGACCGGCCATTCCGGCGCCGGCAAAAGTACGCTGCTTAAACTGATCAGCCTGATTGAACGCCCCAGTACCGGCCGTGTGATGATTAATGATGTGGATTTAAGCCGGATCCGGCGGCGGCAGATTCCTTATGTCCGGCGGGATATTGGTATTATTTTCCAGAACCACCGCCTGCTGATGAACCATACCGTGTTTGATAATGTAGCCCTGCCATTGGTGATTGAAGGTTTTACCGGTAAGGAAATGGTAAAAAGGGTGCATGCGGCACTGGATAAAGTGGGCCTGCTGAGCAAAGTGCGCTGTTTACCGGAAACCTTGTCCGGTGGTGAGCAGCAGCGGGTAGGCATCGCCAGGGCCGTTGTTAATAAACCACCATTACTGCTGGCAGATGAACCGACAGGAAACCTCGATCCGGATTTATCAAAAGATATTATGCGGGTATTTGAAGCCTTTAATCAGGTTGGTGTATCGGTGCTGGTTGCAACCCATGATCTGGGGCTGGTTGCCAGAATGAAATACCGGACACTTACCCTGAAGCAGGGAAAAATGATCAATGATGGTTTGCTGCAGTACGAGGAGCCATTATGAGTATTCTGTTTTCCGGGCGGGCCAGCGGAGCAAAAATGCACCGGATCAGCATGGTGCGCCGTTTTCTGATGTTCTGGGTTAATCATGTCCGCCAGGCAATTTCCAGCCTGGGAGAATTATGGCGTACCCCATCGGCCTCTATGCTGACGATAGGAGTGCTGGGTGTCAGCCTGACATTACCGGCTACGCTGCATCTGCTGGTTAAAAATGTAGATCAAATCAGTGACAGTTTTACCCAGGCGGCTGAAATCAGCCTGTTTATCAAAGAGGGTACTTCCACCACCCAGATTAACAGCTTGCAGACAATTTTGCAGGCCGATCCTGAGATTGCCCAAGTGCGTCATATCAGTAAACAACAGGCTATGGAGGAATTCCGGCAGGTATCCGGTTTTGGTGCCGCGCTGAATTACCTGGCAGATAACCCGTTACCCGATGTCTTACTGGTGCTGCCGAAAAATACCTCAGCCGCCGCCGCCCAGGCATTGCAGCAACGACTGAGCCGGGAGCGGATAATTGAATTCGGTAAACTGGATATTGACTGGTTAACCCGGCTTGATGCTGTCGTCAGCCTGTTACAGCAGGCAGTCATTGTGATTGCGGTATTATTACTTGGCGCCGTTTTACTGATTATCGGCAATACCATCCGGTTGTCGATTATGAATAAAAAAGACGAGATAGAAGTAATGAAACTGGTTGGTGCCACAGATGCCTTTATCCAGCGGCCTTTTTTATATACCGGTGTCTGGTTTGGGGTGTTTGGTGGTCTGCTGGCTTTTCTGATTGTGGAAGCCATGCTGTTGTGGCTGCAAGGCGCGATTGTTGATGTAACGTCATTGTATGAAAGTCATTTCCGGCTGATGGCGCTCAGTTTTACGGAGTTTACAGGATTAATACTAATCGCCGTACTGCTTGGTTTAACCGGGTCTTATTTGTCGGTACGCCGTCATATCCAGGGAATAGAACCAACAGGGCCCTAGTGCCGGTTTTCAGGTTTATTTCTTAATAGCTATTTTTTATTAAACGAAATTTTTTAGAATAAGCAGATCTAGAAAGTGAGGAAACTTAAATTAGCACTCTCACTCAAAGAGTGCTAAGATGGTTTCACGTCGTTAAGGACACAGGATACTCATTTTATGGCAGATGCTTCAGAAATTATGTCGTTACCGGTTGCTTCCAGCAGTAGTCTGGAAGCCTATACCCATGCCGTCAGTGCTATTCCGATGCTGACTGCAGAAGAAGAACGCAGTCTGGCTGAGCGCTTACACCAGAATGGTGATCTGGAAGCAGCCCGGCAGCTGATTATGTCTCACCTGCGTTTTGTAGTGCATATTGCCCGCAGCTACTCAGGTTATGGTTTACCGGTAAGTGATCTGATTCAGGAAGGCAATATTGGCCTGATGAAAGCAGTAAAACGTTTTGACCCGTCAGTAGGGGTTCGTCTGGTATCGTTTGCTGTGCACTGGATCAAAGCGGAAATTCACGAATATGTGCTGAAAAACTGGCGCATTGTAAAAGTTGCTACCACCAAAGCACAACGCAAGCTGTTCTTTAATCTGCGTAAAGCGAAAAAGCATTTAGGCTGGTTCAGTCAGGAAGAAGTCAAAAATGTAGCGGAATCACTGGGTGTTGCTGAACACGAAGTACGTGAAATGGAAGCACGTATGAGCAACTACGATATGCCGTTTGATGCGCCGGATGAAGACGACGATTCTGCTTACACTGCGCCGGTTTATTATCTGGAAGATAAAGCCTCAGATTTAGCGCATCAGGTAGAAGAAGATCAATGGGACAACGCTGCGGTTGATCGTTTACAGGCAGCAATGCGTACCCTGGATGATCGCAGCCAGGATATTATCCGCGCCCGCTGGTTAGATCATAACAAGCTGACATTGCAGGAACTGGCTGATCGCTACCAGGTATCCGCCGAGCGGGTACGCCAGCTGGAAAAAAATGCGATGAAAAAGTTACAGAGCGCCATGAGCGCCTGACATTATATTGCAGAATAGTATTTAAAAATGCCGGCTTTTAGCCGGCATTTTTCATTTAAGGTGTTACTGTTATCCGATGCAGATAAAGCAGGCTGCTGTTGTATAAAAAGTCTGATAACCCTGTTATTTTATTATTCCAGATGCAGTTAATTATATTGAGCGACATGATCAGAAAAGTGCTTCCATTAAACTGGCGTGGCAGGGCGATAATACTCAGTGTTATATCGGCTTTCTGCTATGTAGCCAATAGCGCAGCTTTTGAGCTTGAGCCTGTCAGCTATGAACAGGCAGTAAAAATCTACCGGGATAATGGCGGGGTTGAAAACTACCGCTGTACATTGCTTCCGGCTGATGAGCAGTATTATGTTGCAGGTAATACCCAGCCGGTTGCGGTGGAGATTGATGAGCTGCTTTTTATAAAACTACAGGGAAAAATCTATCAATTGCCACAACGACAGATAAGCGGGGTACGTACTGATTACGCCCTGGAAGAACTGTCTGCAACATTGATCATTGCAAAGCAGTTTAATCAATCAGAGTATGGCGAGTCGGATGACCGGCATGTTGAGCTGACAGTGGAAAATGCGACTCAGAAAAGAGTTTACAGCACATTCGGAACCGCTTGTGGGCTTTGAGCCCGACGGCGATATCTGGCTGGCTCTGGCAAACAGGCTTTTATAATATGGATGCTGACTGGTGGAACCACCACTGCGCCTGAAAGAACACGGAGCTGGCAGCCGGTTATAATTAAGCGCCAGCCAGTTGGTCATTACTTATCCTCAGCATTTATCTGTGCCGGTGCTGTGAAACCGGCGCTGACTGTGTGGTGATTATCCGGTAACAGGGCAGAGATGCCTACCAGTTCTATATGCTGATCTGCCAGTTGAGGCAGAACCTCTTTCAGGAACTGATAGGTTTCCTGGTGAGGGTGGGCGATGCCAATGGCTGTTTTATACTTACGGGCAATACGCAGTAACTGATCAAATTGTTTCTGGATGGCGTCGTTATCCAGTTCGTTATCCAGAAAAACCTGCCGGCTCAGGGTAACAACCTGATGCCGGGCGGCCTGCTCTCTGGCTTTACTACGGGGGGTGGTGACGCTGTCTACAAAGAACATCCTGCGTTGTTGCAGGTATTCCATAGTCCAGCTCATGGGCTGTTCCAGTTCGGTATAAAGGCTGCCCATATGGTTATTGACACCTATAGCATATGGAATATCTGCCAGTGCGGCTTCCAGTGTCGCATGAACCTGTTCACGGGACATTTCCTGAGTTAACCCGCCGGGGCCAAGTGCCTTGCCGTTACTCGATTCCATAGGCATATGCAGCATGACATCTTTTTGTTGCTGATACGCCAGCTTTGCATAACGCTGGCCGTAAGGGGTATGAGGCAGTACTGCAAAAGTCAGTGGATAAGGCAGTTCAACCAGTCTGGCATCGCTTTTGTGATAGCCGATATCATCAATAATAATGACTATCCGGCCAGCCGCTGGCTGTGTTTCAGCAATTTCATGCGCTGTGGTTTCTTCAGTTTCTGCAGCAAGCTGCAGGTTCAGTAATGCAAAACAGGACAACAGTATCTGTAAAAATCGCACCAGTTTCTTACTCTCTTCAGGCCGGTCTATGATGCCGGGCAGTTAGCCTGTATCAGCAGTTGTCGCTGTGCCAATACGTTTGGGTTAATCCGTTACCGCTATAAACAGGTTTACACAGCCGGTATTTAATTAAAAGGCGACCTGATTTCAGCTGCGGTTGAGCCACGGCAGCGGATTTATTGCTTCACCTTTATTACGGATCTCAAAATACAGGCCGGCAGCAGACTGACCGCCGCTCATGCCAACCAGCGCTATGGTTTCTCCGGCCATAATATGCTGACCAGGTTGTTTCAGCAGGTTCTGGTTATGGCCATACAGGCTCATAAAGCCATCGCCGTGATCAAGTACGATGACCCAGCCATAACCTTTCAGCCAGTCAGCGTAAATCACTCTGCCATCAGCAACGGCTTTTACCACACTGCCTTCGCTGCCCTGGATCAGAATACCCCTGGATGGCATCCCGCCCTGCCGGTTTTCACCAAACCGTTGTAATAACCGGCCATACAGGGGCCAGGTTAACTTACCTTGCTGGGATGCCAGGCCACTTAGTTCTCTGGCCTGAACGGCCAGTTTTCGCAGTTCATCAATGGTATTTTGCAGGCTTTGCTCATTCTGGCGCAGGTAGTCCAGCTGCGAACCCTGTTTTTTCAGTAATTCCTGTAATGAGGATACTGACTGCTGCTGGGTATTTTTAGCTGCCAGTAACTGACGTTGCTGTTTTTGCAGCTCCTGCAATGTTGCCGATAGCTGTTGTTGTTTTTCGCTCAGCTCTGTCACTATCTGTTCAAGCTGGCTGGCGGTTTGTTCGATTTCTGCCAGTTGCGCCATGCGGGCACGGTTAAAATACTGATAGTAACTGAGTACCCGCTCCAGCTTTCCGGCGTCCTGCTGGTTCAGTAATAACCGGGTATAATCATGCTGGCCGAGGCTGTAAGCGCTTTTCAGCTGTCCGGCTAACAACGTCTGTTGCTGGCTGAACTGCCGGGTCAGTTGCTGCTGTTGTTGCAGCAGTGATTTTTCGCGTTGTTGCAGAGCCTGCAGTTCCTGCCCGGTTTTATTGACGCTGGCAGATGCACTGGCCAGCTGCAAATCTGATTGCCGGAGCTTTTTTTCTGCATCCTGTAACTGACGCTGCTGTTGTTTCAGCTGCTGTTCGGTTGCTTTGATTTGCTGTTGCAGCTCTGCCAGTTCTTTTTCTTCAGATTGCTGGGCAGTAAGTGGCAGGCAAATAAGCAATAACAGCAGCCAGTATGGCTGCTGCAAAAAACCAGAATGCCTGCGTTTTTTCATTTACTTCAGTTGCATCAGAACTTTGCCGGTCATTTCCGGTGGCGTTGGCATGCCCAGTAAATGCAGCATAGTCGGAGCTACATCACTTAGTATGCCACCGTCAACCGGGGTTGCCGGGCGGCCAACATAGATGAAGGGAACCGGGCCACTGGTATGGGCAGTATGTGCCTGACCGGTTTCCGGATCCTGCATTTGCTCAGCATTACCATGATCGGCAGTGATCAGGCATTCGCCACCGACCTGTTGCAGCGCATCCACCACCCGGCCAATACAATGATCAACTGCTTCAACTGCTTTGATGGCGGCTGACAGTACGCCTGAGTGACCGACCATATCGCCGTTAGGATAATTACAGATAACCACATCAAATTCGCCACTGTGAATAGCTGCGACCAGTTTGTCGGTCAGTTCGGTGGAACTCATTTCCGGTTGCAGGTCATAGGTGGCGACATTGGGAGACTGGATCAGAATACGCTGTTCGCCTTCAAACAGCTCTTCGCGGCCACCGCTGAAGAAAAAGGTAACGTGTGCATATTTTTCCGTTTCGGAAATCCGTAACTGGGTTTTATGGTGTTTTGCCAGCCATTCACCCAGTACATTATTGAGGCTTTCCGGTGGATAAGCACAAGGCGCGTTAATATCTGCTGCGTATTCGGTCAGCATCACAAAACGGCTGAGAGCAGGGGTTACTGCCCGTTCGAAACCGTTGAATGCCGGGTCAACAAAAGCACGGGTAAACTGGCGGGCACGGTCGGCACGGAAGTTCATAAAAATCAGGGAATCGCCGTCTTCAATACCAATTTTGCTGCCATCGGCTCTGGTAATTGCGGTTGCTTTCACAAACTCATCGTTTTCGCCACGTTCATAGGCTGCGTGAAGCGCCTGTACTGCATCTGTGGCGTTAAATTCGGCAATGCCCCGGGTAATCAGGTCGTAGGCGGTTTTTACCCGATCCCAGCGTTTGTCACGGTCCATGGCAAAGTAACGCCCGACAACAGAAGCAATCTGGCCGCTGCCGGTGCTGGCGAAATGGGCCTGCACTTTTGCCAGCGAGGCTTCTGCACTGCGGGGAGGGGTATCACGGCCATCAAGAAACGCATGCAGATAAACCCTGGTCGCCCCCTGACGCTCTGCCAGTTCCACCATTGCCAGCAGGTGATCTTCGTGGCTGTGTACGCCACCGGGAGATAATAATCCCATGATATGCACGGCTTTCTGTCTGCTGACCGCTTGTTGCACGGCATCAACTAACTGAGGATTATGGAAAAAGTCACCCTCTTTAATCGCTTTGGTAATACGGGTAAAGTCCTGATAGACGATACGGCCTGAGCCCAGATTGACGTGACCTACTTCTGAGTTTCCCATCTGGCCATCCGGTAAACCGACATCCAGCCCGGAACCTGAAATCAGGCTGTGCGGGTAATCGCGCCACAGTTTATCCATTACCGGGGTATTGGCTTGCACAATGGCGTTATTTTCAGGGTCTTCCCGGTATCCCCAGCCGTCCAGAATTAAGAGTACCAAAGGCTTTTTGGGATGCGTCATGTTTACTCCGTTTTATATCCAGTCAGTAGATAGTGCTATAGGCTGTATCTTACCGTTTTTTGCGTAATTCTCCAGCCCTGATTGTTAGTCACAATGCTGTGGGGCTGCTTTCTGATAACAAACTGGGTATACTCTGCGCTCTTTGTATTAGGAATAAAGCAGAGCCATTATGGAGCAGTTTATAGAATTTGCCGGGAATCACCCGATACTGAGTTTAGTCTGGGTTGCCTTGTTTCTGTTGCTTGTCAGCAGCTGGATTAAAGGGCGCTTTTCCGGTGTTAAACAGGTTTCTCCTTCGCAGCTGACATTGCTGGTGAATCGGGAAAATGCCACAGTAGTTGATACCCGTACTGAAGATGAATTTCGTAAAGGACATATTACCGGCGCAAAATATTTGCCGGCAGCCGATATTCAGAAGCTGCAACTGGACGGGCTTGAAAAACAGAAAGATGAGCCCATTATCGTAGTATGTCAGGCTGGTGTTACTGCCGGAAAATCGGCAGCAGTACTGATTAAACAAGGCTTCTCACGTGTTTTTGTACTGCAGGGCGGTATGGGAAGCTGGACCGGGGCAAATTTGCCTGTTGTTAAAGCGAAGAGATAATCATGTCGAAAGTGACTATTTACACTAAGGCGTATTGCCCTTATTGTGTTCGCGCAAAAGCATTACTGGACAGCAAAGGCGTGGCTTATCAGGAAATCAGAATTGATGAGCAGCCTGAGTTACGGCCTGAGATGATTGAAAAAGCTCAGGGGCGTACCACAGTACCACAAATTTTTATTGGCGACCGGCATATCGGCGGATGTGACGATATATTAGCTCTGGAAGCCTCAGGATCGCTGGATCCTTTATTAAACTAATAAATACAGGAATTATCATGGCCGAACAACAAACGAACGGCGCTGCAGATCAGCAGGCGCAGGGCTTACAATTTGCTATTCAGCGTATCTTTGTTAAAGATGTTTCATTTGAAGTGCCGAATGCCCCTGCTATTTTCCGCAAAGAGTGGAAACCAGATGTTAAGCTGGATTTGGATACCCGTAGCGAGAAGCTGGAAGATGATGTGTATCTGGTCGTGTTATCACTGACGGTAACGACTACGGTAGGTGATGAAACCGCATTTTTATGCGAAGTGCAGCAGGCAGGTATTTTCTCTATCGGTCAGTTGGAAGATGCACAAATGGCGCATATGCTGGCATCGTTTTGCCCGAATATCCTGTTCCCTTATGCGCGTGAAGCGGTATCTAACCTGGTTAACCGTGGTACTTTCCCGCAGCTTAATCTGGCGCCGGTAAATTTTGATGCATTGTTTGCGCAATATCTGCAACAGCGTCAGAACGAAAACCAGACTCCAGCGCTGAACGCCTGATTCGTACTATGAAAAAACCGGCAATTACTGTGTTAGGGGCAGGGTCTTACGGTACTGCCCTTGCTATCTGTCTGGCCCGCAACGGCAATGTAATTACGCTGTGGGGTCGCAGTGAAGACGATATGACGCAAATGGCGCAGCAGCGGGTTAACAGCCGCTATCTGCCGGAAATACGCTTGCCGGATACCTTGCAGGTAACTGCTGATCTGGCCGCTGCGGTTTCTGCCTGTCGTGATATATTGCTGGTAGTACCAAGTCATGCTTTTGCCGATACGCTGCATCAGATAAAGCCTTACCTGGCTGAAGATGCCCGAGTGGCCTGGGCAACCAAAGGGCTGGAGCCTGAAACCGGCCGCCTGTTACAGGATGTTGCCCGTGAAATTCTGGGCGACAAGGTCTCGCTGGCAGTATTCTCCGGGCCAACCTTTGCCCGTGAAATGGCCTCTGGTTTGCCGACAGCCATTTCGTTGTCTTCCACCGACCCCGACTTTATTCGTGAATTATCGGATTTGCTGCACTGTGCCAAAAGCTTCCGGGTGTATACCAACGCTGATTTTATTGGTGTGCAACTGGGTGGCGCGGTAAAAAACGTGATTGCAATTGGTGCCGGTATGGCTGATGGCATAGGTTTTGGTGCTAATGCCCGAACTGCCCTGATTACCCGTGGGCTGGCTGAAATGAGCCGGCTTGGTGCTGCGCTTGGTGCCCAGAAAGAAACCTTTATGGGGATGGCGGGGTTGGGCGATTTGGTGCTGACCTGTACCGATAATCAGTCACGTAACCGCCGGTTCGGTCTGCTGTTAGGGCAGGGCAAAGCCGTGGACGAGGCGATGAAAAGTATCGGACAGGTTGTTGAAGGCTACCGTAATGCCAAAGAAGTGTTTAATCTGGCCCAGCGGGTTGGGGTGGAAATGCCGATAACTGAGCAGATATACAAAGTTCTGTATCAGCATAAAGACCCTAAACAGGCAGCGCTGGATTTACTCGGCCGCGAAAAACGCGACGAGGTCAGCTGACTTCTTTACGCAGCAGATTATTTTCTCTTGCCAGCACAGCGGGAATTTCGCTGGCTGGCAATGCTTTACTGAATAAGTGTCCCTGCAGTACATCACATCCCATTACATGTAATAAATAAGCCTGCATTTCATTTTCAATACCGGTAGCGATCACATCCAGTTGCAGGTAGGTCGCTATGCGTATCAGGCTGGCGGTAATATTACGCTGGCGTTCATTATGTTCGATATCTCTGATCAGTTGCTGCGCAATTTTGATGCTGTTCAGTGGTAATTGCTGTAATAATGTCAGAGACAGCGCACCCTGGCCGAAATTATCAATGGTCAGATGAAAACCCTGTTTGCTCAGCTGAGCTAAACGCTGTCGTATTGATGGCGAAGCGTGCAGCAGGATATTTTCTGATAACTCCAGTTCGAAACCGTCTGCGGTCAGTTCATTTTGCTGCAACTGGCTATACAGAAAATCAGGAAAATCCGCTTGTTGCAGGCTTTGTGCAGAAACATTCAGCGATATTCTGCCGCGCGCCAGCCCGGTATGCCGCCAGTATTGCAGCTGTTCACAGCATTTTCTGAATGCCAGGCGATCCAGTTTGCCCAGCAAGCCGGTTTCGTCGGCCATTTGTATAAAGCTCTGCGGTAACAGGATACCCCGTTTGGGGCTGTGCCAGCGCAGCAGTGCTTCATAGCCGACGATCCTGTTGCTGGCAATACTCATTCTGGGCTGAAAATACACGTCAAATTCGTTTCCGGAAAAACCTTTGAACAGTTCGTTTTCCAGCGCCTGATACTCCGGCGCCCGTATCTGCATTTTAGATGAGGCAAAACGGATCGTACTGTGGCCGTACTGGCTGTCAATATTCAGTGTGGCCACCGCATTTTTCAGCAGCATACCGGCGGTTTTACCATCGTCAGGAAACTGGCAGATAGCGGTATGCACTACTAATGGCGGCAGCCCGGCTGATGATAATCCGGTATCGGTTTCAATACGCAGTGCCAGCCGGTTAAGATTGATTTCCAGCTGACCGCTACAAAGATGAGGGGGCAGAATAACGGCAAAATGCGCTTTGTCGTAAGGGGTGAGCAAGGCACCTGCGGGCAATAAAGAGTGCAATTGTTCAGCAAGCTGGTGTTGGTATTCATCGGCGTCTGTTGTCTTTGGCACGGTATCGCTTTTCGGCATAAAACTGATAAGCAACAGCGCACAAACCGGGTAATCTTCATTGCAGCTTTGGATTACCTGATGCAGGCAGGATAACGTTTCGTTAAGCAGGGTATTGTTATGTTGTTGCTCTGGCTGGCTCTGGGCTACGGCCAGATAGCGTTTGCCGGCGGTTTCTGATGGAAACAATGCGGTAATGGTCAGCTGTATTGGTTGAGCCGGGTGATTTGCTATTTTTAACCACAGCTGGCCTTGCCAGAAATGCTGCTGCAATAATTGCGGGCTGGCAGGGTGCCGGCATTGTTCGTCCTGATAAAGCCTGATATCCGGGCGCTGCTGCTCTGTGGTTTCAAGCAGTTGCAACAGAGAATGGCTGGCATATTCAACATCGAACTGCTGGTTAAGAATGCAGGCAATATTCTGGTGATTTTGTAAAAAAGTGCTGAACATTAACTGCTGTTCAGCCAACTTCCGGTTGTTGCGGGCGAGTTTGCGGTTATAGAGCAACAGACTTAACAGTGTTAACAAGAGTAAGGTAGCGGCCAGATAGAAAAACCACAACAAACTGTTCTGCCCGCTGTTTTGCTCAGAACTACTGGCATAAACCGGGAAACTGAAGAATAACGCAGCAGCAAGCCGCCAACAGCTGAGTGGCATAGTTCTGACATCCCTGTAATTGTTCCATATGGCATTTAACTATAGATGGGCAGAGTGAAATATTGCAACCTGAAAGGTCATTATGCTTTGTGATGGCTGATGCTATACTGCACAGCCTTATTCTGCTGACTGTTGAAAAGATGTTTCATATTGTGCTTTTTGAGCCGCGTATTGCGCCTAATACCGGCAATATTATTCGTCTGGTGGCCAATAATGGGTGTTTCCTGCATTTAATAGAACCGCTGGGCTTTGATTTTGAAGAAAAGAAATTAAGGCGGGCAGGGCTGGATTATCATGACCTGGCGCGGGTGCAGCGCCATAAAAATTATCAGGCATGTATGCAGGCTATTGGTAGCGGGCGGGTATTTGCCTGTACCACCAAAGGCAGCAGACCCCATGATCAGGTAAGTTATCAGCCGGGTGACATTTTGTTATTTGGCTCAGAGACGTCCGGGTTACCGGATGAGATCCGTAATGCTATTGTGCCTGAACAGCGGATCCGTATTCCGATGATGGCAGATTCCCGCAGCCTGAATTTGTCAAACTCAGTGGCCATTATCAGCTACGAAGCCTGGCGGCAACAGGGGTTTTCCGGGGCTGAATAGTTGTTTGGTCAGGTAAAAGCTAATTCCATGCCGTTTATTCGTGGGGATCAGGCCGGTAATTGTTCCAGAAACTGGCTGATATGCTGCAATACCTGATTACGGATACTATCTGTTTCCATAAATAACTCATGCCGGGCGTGCGCCAGCGTAACGCGCTTTTTATAGAGGGACGCTGGCAGCCGTTGCCACCAGTTATTTTGCTGCTTGTTACTGACCACAGTATCGTCGGCTGCCTGTAATAGTAAAACCGGTGTCTGCCACTGACCGGCCTGTTGCTGCAGCTGCCGCATGGCAGCTATAGCGGCATTCAGCCAGCCGACAGTAACACCGCCAAGGCAAAGCTCCGGGTATTGCTGATATAAAGCCTGTAGCCAGTTAAAGCGGGCTTCACTGCCGGTAAGGTTATTCTTTGCAAATTCTTTTGGCTGGTAATTATGCTGGCCGGGAAAATACCAGCTATCGCTTTTATCATACAGATGGTTTAAGCCTTGCAGCATAAAAACCAGTTTTTCTGCCAGCACCTGAGGTATCGCCCCGGTATAGATACCCAGCATTGGAGAGCTCAGTATTACGGCATCAAAAGGATAAGCAGGCTGCTGATGCTGATAGTGGCAGACAATAGCGCTGCCCATTGAATGGCAGACTGCAAGATGCTGCTGATGTTGCTGCGGTATCACAACCTGCTGCATAAACTGTTGTAAATCACTGCTGTAATCGTCAAAAGTACTGACATAGCCTTTATGCGGATTGGGCAGCAAGCGCGCCGATGCGCCCTGACCCCGGTGATCCAGGATAAAAACGCTGTAACCTGCGGAGCTCAGATCATAGAGCAATTCGGTGTATTTTATTGCCATTTCAATGCGTCCGGCACTGATGACAACAGCCCGCCTGCGGTCATTTGCCAGATGGTAACTGTAGTGCAGTAACCGCCCATCGTGACTTTCGATGGTGCCGTGGTTCATCTGGTGCCAGAAAGGCAGCAGTTGCTGCTGCCAGCGCTGATTAAGCTGATGTTCTGAGCCCTGGGCAAGAATGGTAGTCAAATCCGCTGCACTTCCGGTAAAACGTCGGTTCAGTGCAATGGTAACCGCAGTTCTATACAAAGACCACCGGCTTTTTCGTTTGATGCCTGTACCGTGCCCTGATGCTGACGTATCACCTGTGCCACAATCGCCAAGCCCAGCCCTGTCCCACCGGTTTTGTTGTTGCGGCTGTCTGATATCCGGTAAAAGGGTTCAAAAATAGCATCCAACTGAGCGGCAGGAATACCCGGACCCTGATCACATATTTTCAGTATGGCCTGCTGCCCGTTAACGGTCAGATCACATTGAATGGTGCTGTTTGGTGGTCCGTATTTAATGGCATTTCGCAGGATGTTTTCTATGGCTCTGGCCAGCAGGCGGCTGTCAGCGCTGATCTGGCAGTAATCCGGGGCTGTCAGTATTAACTGCTGCTGTTTGGCATCCGCTTCTACCTGATTTACTGCCAGTACTTCGCTGAGCAGCTCACTCAAATCAAACGTTTGCAGGTTCAGCGTATATTGCCCGGCATCCAGTTTGCTGTAGGTCAGCAGTTCGTCAAGCATGGCGTCCAGCCGCTCCAGCTCCTGTTTCAGGCGTGGCAGCTGCTCCAGATTCTGTTGTCGCTCGGTTAACCCCAGTGCCAGATGCGCCCGTGCCAGAGGCGAACGCAGCTCATGGGATATATCTCTGAGTAGCCGTTGCTGGTTGGTCAGTAAGGCACTGATCCGTTCTGCCATCGTATTAAAGCTATGACCCAGCAGTCCCAGTTCATCACGTCTGCGGGTCAGTTTGCTGATGCGGCTGTCGAGTTTGCCGTCGGCAAATTGCAGGTTCTGATGCAGCAGCTCCCGTAACGGGCGGGAAATAGAGATTGCCAGTATAAAGCTGGCCGCTGCGGAAATCAGTACCGTAAACAGCAGCAGAAAGTGTTCAGGCAATTCACCCAGTCGCCACCAGGGTTGTGGTGGCCGTTGCCGCTGCTGATATAAGGCAACCTGCTCGTCGCCAATTGTTAAGGTTATCGGTCCGGCCAGAAAGGTATTTTTATGCCGCAAAGCCCGCGGGCGATTTAATTGCGACAGTTCTGTCAGCCAGTTCAGGTCGAAACCTTTAGGCAGCAGTTCCGGGTTCAGTACTTCATTGGTGGTGCTGTTCACCAGCAGCCAGCGCTTATCTTTTGTATTCCTCAGTGTATTCAGCAGTTCCGGGATGTTTTGTGCTTCTTTTAAGGGCTCTGCCACAGTACGGATTTGCTGAATAACATTGGGAGGCAGACGACGGATTTCTGTGGGTTCTTCCAGGCCGCGGGAAATCAACAGAGTGGTAAATACTGCGGTCAGCAATACCAGCCAGAACCAGACAAAAATACGCCCGGCAAGGTAATTAAACGGGTTAAACCAGTGCAGCCAGTTCATGGATTACCCTGCAAAAATAAGTAACCGGTGCCGCGCAGGGTCTGAATTTTTTCATCAGCGGTCAGTGCTGCTATTTTCTTGCGGATATTGCTGACATGCATATCAAGGCTGCGATCATAAGTCTGTAACCGTTTACCCAGCACAGCACGGCTTAGCTCGTCTTTAGTCACGACTTCACCTGCCCGTTGCATCAGTTGTTCGAGTAACTGAAATTCTGTTGCTGTCAGATTCAGTGGCTGCTCCTGATAAGTAACCTGCCGGTTATGCGGGTTTAAGGTAATCTGGTTCAGCGACAGGATACTATCTCCGGCTTGCTGACGATTCTCGGTCAGCTCAACCCGCCGCAGTATCGCTTTAATACGGGCGACCAGTTCACGCGGATTAAATGGCTTGGCGAGATAATCATCGGCTCCCAGCTCCAGCCCGACTATCCGGTCAACATCGTCACCTCTGGCAGTTAACATCAATACCGGGCAATACTGGCTGCTGCGCAGGGCTTTAAGTACTGATAGTCCGTCCATGCCGGGTAGCATAATATCAAGCAGGATCAACTGATATTGTCCGTTGCGTGCCAGTTCCAGACCAGCAGGGCCGTCATGGGCGGCGGTAAATTCAAAACCATCCATCGCCAGATATTCCGCGACCAGCTCACATAATTCGGTATCATCATCAATCATCAGAATGGCAGACATAGGCACTCCTTTTTAATGCGTTACCAGTTTAATCAATGTCATCAGCAGTGATATATCCTTTACGCAATCTTTACGCGGGCTTTGCGCTGTTTTGCATTCAGTATTTTATGATTAAGCTGTCTCAACAAGGGAGTATATCCGATGAAAGCAACTTATTTAATTCTGGCGTTAGGCGTGACCTTGGGTGTAAGCGGACTGGCAATGGCAGATAATGCAGAGCAAGACCGCAAACAAAAAGTACATGTTAAGTATAAGACTGAAAGACCGGTAAGAGGCGATATCTTCCGTGGTATTGAGCTTACTGATGCACAGAAACAGCAGGTCAGGCAGATACTGGAAGCTGAGAAACCTGAACGGGAAGCACGTAAGGACCGGTTTGGGAAGCATCAGGCCCTGCAAGCGTTAGTAAACGCTGACTACTTTGATGAAACGGCAGTACGCCAGGCTCTGGAAGCAGAACAAAGCCAGCAGCTTGAGCAACGTGTTGCTAAACTGAAAGTGCGTCATCAGCTGTATCAGGTGCTGACACCTGAGCAAAAAACACAGCTGGCGCAGCAAAAAACAGAACGTCAGCAGAAATTTCGTGAACACCGCAAACCTGCTGTAACCAATTAAACTTTTGCAGATCAACAAAACCCCGGCAATATTGCCGGGGTTTTGTTGTTTGAATACTTGCGGTAAACGCCGATACTCCTCAACGGATTTGCTCTATAATGGCGCATATTAACAGGCCAGAGGTTGAGGTAGGTGATTGTTATGACGGCACCTGTACAGGATTCTTTAGCAACAAGACTATGTCTGATTAAGCAGCAGATTGCTGAGGCGGCAAACCGGGCCGGGCGGTCACCGCAGGAAATTACCTTACTGCCGGTCAGTAAAACTTTTGGTGAAGAAGATATCCGCGAGGCGGTCAGTCTGGGCCTGACCCGTCTTGGTGAAAATAAAGTTCAGGAAATAAAAACCAAGTTTGAGCCACTGGCTGATTGCCGGATTAACTGGGTAATGATCGGGCATTTACAGACCAATAAAGCAAAAGAAATTGCCCGGATGGCGTCGGAAGTTCAGTCGCTGGACCGGCTTGAGCTGGCGGTAGCTTTACAGAAACGTCTGGAAATTGAGAACCGCACGCTGGATGTACTGGTTCAGGTAAAAACCTCATCTGAACCCAGTAAGTACGGGTTGCCAGCGGAAGAGCTGCTGCCTTTTGTCAGACAGGTTGCCGCAGACATGCCGTTACTGCGGATTAAAGGACTGATGACCCTGGCGGTTAATTCGCCTGAGCGTGAAGTGGTAAGGCAATGTTTCCGGCAGCTACGGCAGTTAAGAGATCAGGTACAGCAGCAAAATATTGCCGGTGTGGACATGGACCGTTTATCAATGGGGATGAGCGGTGATTTTGATATTGCAATTGAGGAAGGTGCTACCGAGGTTCGTATCGGGACTGCGCTGTTTGGCCGCCGGGATTATGGTTATGATCATTACTGGCCGGAACGGCAGCTATAACCGCTATTATCAGAAGGTATCAGAAAGCCTGACGGAAGGTTAAATTTATCCGCAATGGTCCCAGTACCGGGTGTGGATTACTTTGCAGTGGCAGAATACCGTGGTATCTCAGACGATCACAACCACCCCATACAACAACATCTCCGTGCAATAGCTGGGCCTTAATCGCTTTGTCTGTCCGCAACAGCCCTCCGAACAAAAAAGTGGCGGCCATTCCCAGTGACACAGAAACAATCGGAGCGGTGAGATGTTGTTCATCTTTATCCTGATGCAACGACATTCGGGCTCCCGGTTTGTAATAGTTAATTAAACAGACATCCGGGATAAAGTCAGGAAAACCGGCAGCCAATGCGGCATCGGTTGCCAGTTGCCGGAAAGATACCGGCATATCAGGCCAGGGTTTTGCCGTAAGGGGATCGGTTTTACTGTAGCGATAACCGTGATGATCGGTAATCCAGCCGGCCGTACCGCAACAGGTTATCGCGACCGACATGATATGCCCGCCGGGGGTTACCATATGCCGCGGTGGTGATAGTGCTGCGATCCGGGATGTTTCTGCCAGCAGGGTTTCAGCCAGAGGCAGCGCAAATCCCGGCAGTATCATGGTCTGCTCTGCCAGAGGGTAGCGCCCGCTATGCTGCTGGCTGCTGAACAAATCCGGAGTCATGTTGTTATTCTATATCCAACTCTTTCAACTTACGGGTCAGGGTATTGCGTCCCCAGCCTAAACGACGGGCAGCTTCCTGTTTATGACCATGCGTAAATTGCAGCGCCTGCTGCAAAACCGTTTTTTCAAAAGCAGGCCCGGCTTCTGACAGGATATCGTGTTCTCCGGCGTTCAGTTTCTGGCTGATCCAGACTGCCAGCAATTCCTGCCAACTGGCAGCATGTTCTGTCGCATGCTGTAACTGTGGTCTGGCCGGAGCAGTAAGTTCCGCCGGTAAATCGGCGACCACAATATGCTTGCCGCTGGCCATAACTGTCAGCCAGCGACAGGTGTTCTCCAACTGACGTACGTTACCGGGCCAGTCTAGCCCGCTCAGAAACTGCTCGGCGTCCCTGGTCAGTATTTTGGCTTCGACATTCAGCTCTTTGGCAGCCTGCAGCAGGAAATGCTGGGCCAGTTTGGCAATATCCTGTTTGCGCTCCCGCAGTGGGGGCAGATGCACTCTTATCACATTCAGGCGGTGGAACAGATCTTCCCGGAACTTTCCTTCACTGACCAGCTGTTCCAGGTCCTGGTGGGTGGCGGCGATAATACGCACATCAACACCAATTGCCTGATGCCCGCCAACCCGGTAAAACTGCCCGTCAGCCAGCACTCTCAGCAGGCGGGTCTGCACATCCAGTGGCATATCACCAATTTCATCCAGAAACAGCGTGCCGCCATCGGCTTGTTCAAACCGCCCTTTACGCAGGTTATTCGCGCCGGTAAAGGCGCCTTTTTCATGGCCGAACAGCTCAGATTCAATCAGATCTTTGGGAATAGCAGCCATATTGAGGGCAATAAAGGGTTGGTCCTGTCGCGGACTGTGTTTATGCAGTGCTCTGGCCACCAGTTCTTTACCGGTGCCGGACTGACCATTAATCAGCACGCTGATACTGGAGCGGGCCAGGCGGCCAATTGCCCGGAATACTTCCTGCATCGCCGGTGCTTCACCGATAATTTCCGGTGTTATGGTGACGGTGTTTGGCCTGGTTTTAGGTTGTTTGGCTTTGGCGTGCTCCAGGGCACGGCTAATCAGGGCGACCGCATCGTTAACATCGAAAGGCTTGGGAAGATATTCAAAAGCTCCCCGTTTAAAGGCATTAACCGCACTGTCGAGATCAGAGTGCGCAGTCATAATAATTACGGGTAATTCGGGAGCCAGTTCCTGTAATTTAGATAACAGCGCCATGCCGTCTGTACCGGGCATGCGGATATCTGATACCACAACGGCTGGCTGATCATATTGCAGGCGTTGCAGCATCAGATCAGCAGAAGCATAACTTTCACATGAAATGTCGGCACGCGACAGGGCTTTTTCCAGAACCCAGCGGATAGAATTGTCGTCATCAATAATCCACACAGTATGACTCATAAGCTCAATCCTCGGCGTCGGCGTTTATAGGTAAATAAAGGGAAAACTCTGTATGTCCCGGCCAGCTGTCACAATCTATCCAGCCGCTATGCTGGTGAATCAGGGTCTGGGCAATTGATAACCCGAGACCTGTTCCTCCGGCTTTGCCGCTGACCATCGGATAAAATAAGGTGTCTTTTATATCGGAAGGAATTCCGGGGCCGTTATCAATAACTTTAATCAGCGCCACCAGCTTATAGCGTTTGCCATGTAAAGTATGTTGATGCAGGATCCGGCTTTGCAGGCAGATTTCTGCATCGTGCCTGTCGGTAGAGGCTAATGCCTGCTGGGCATTCTGTACAATATTCAGCAGTGCCTGTTCGAGCAGTTCCGGATCGAAATGAAAATCGGGAATGCTGGGATCATAATCGCGGTTAAGGGTAATTTGGGCCGGATTATCCATCAGCGCCAGTTGCCTGACCTGTTCAATCATCTGGTGTAGGTTACTTAGCTTGCGTTGCGGGGGATGGTATGGCCCTAACAGGCGATCTACCAGGTTACGTAACCGGTCGGCCTGGGCAATAATCAGCTGGGTGTATTCTTTCTGTTCGTCACTGAGCGACTCTTCCAGTAACTGCGCTGCACCTCTGAGGCCACCCAGCGGATTTTTAATTTCATGCGCCAGGCCGCGAATTAACTCACGGGCTGCCAGATGCTGATGTTGTTGCAGGCTCTCCAGACTGATTTTTCGCTGCTGATCAACCTGACGAATTTCCAGCAGCAGGGCGTTCTCCGGAATTTCTGTCACCGTTACTGAAATATCCATCAGTAAGTGCCTGCCATCAAACAGGATGGCCTGCACATCACTGATACTGAACCCCTGATGGCTTTGCAGCGCATTCCGCAGCTGATACTGGGTAATATCGTTATGCTGGAATAACGCCGGAAAGTATTGTTCAGATAAACGTTTTTCTCCAACCCCCAGTACTGCACAGCAGGCAGTATTGAAATAACGGATAGTCAGGCTGTCGTCCAGTAACAGGATAGCAGTGGTCAGTTGTTCTGCTATATGCAGCTCGTACGATTTATCTGGTTCAGTGTGTTGCATCACAATATTACCATTTGCACCAACTTGGTGCTTTGAGTGTTCAGTCTAATTCACATAATATGAAATTGCACGGCTTATGCACCAATCTGGTGATCTCGATAAGAGATCGGTACTGTTTCGATAAATATTGCAATAAACTTGCCGTTTTTCCGGATTATGGCGCATAAAAAAGCCCACCGGAGTGGGCTTTAATCGTAGCCTGTACAGCAATTACACGCTGTAATACAGTTCAAATTCCAGTGGGTGAACCGCAATAGAAATTTTGCGGGCTTCTGCACGTTTAATCTCGATGTAAGCATCGATAGTTGCATCAGTCATTACGCCACCTTTGGTAAATATGGCACGGTTTTTATCCAGCTCGTTCAGTGCTTCTTCCAGCGAGGTTGCTACCTGTGGAATATTCGCCGCTTCTTCTGCCGGTAAGTCGTACAGATCTTTATCCATCGCATCGCCAGGGTGGATCTTGTTCTGGATACCATCCAGACCTGCCATCAACTGAGCTACGAAAGCCAGATACGGGTTAGCGGCCGGATCCGGGAAACGGCACTCAATACGACGTGCCTTGGCACTTGGTACCAGCGGGATACGGATTGACGCTGAACGGTTACGGGCAGAGTAGGCCAGCATGACCGGTGCTTCAAAATGTGGCACCAGACGCTTGTAAGAGTTAGTCGATGGGTTAGTGAAGGCATTAATCGCTTTCGCGTGCTTGATAATACCACCGATATAATACAGCGCTAATTCTGATAAACCTGCGTATTTGTCGCCGGCAAACAGGTTTACGCCATCTTTCGCCAGTGACTGGTGACAGTGCATACCTGAACCGTTATCGCCTACCAGTGGTTTTGGCATAAAGGTCGCTGTTTTTCCGTACAGATGCGCTACGTTATGGATCACGTATTTCAGGATCTGAACTTCGTCTGCTTTTTTCGTTAAGGTGTTGAAACGGGTAGCAATTTCATTCTGGCCAGCAGTTGCCACTTCGTGGTGGTGAGCTTCTACTTCCTGGCCCATTTCTTCCAGTACCATACACATGGCACTACGGATATCGTGGCCTGAATCTACCGGTGGTACCGGGAAATAACCGCCTTTTACGCCCGGACGGTGACCTTTGTTACCGTCTTCGTAGCTGGTACCGGAGTTCCAGGCCGCTTCAGTGGAATTGATTTTGAAGAAAGAACCAGACATATCTGTATGATAACGAATATCGTCAAACATAAAGAATTCAGGCTCCGGCCCGAATAATACGGTATCTGCAATGCCGGTAGATTTCAGGTATTCTTCTGCCCGTTTGGCAATGGAACGCGGGTCACGGTCATAACCCTGCATTGTGCTTGGTTCAATAACGTCACAACGCAGGTTCAGCGTACTTTCTTCTGAAAACGGGTCAAGTACCGCTGTTTCCGGATCTGGCATCAGAATCATGTCTGAGTCATTAATGCCTTTCCAGCCGGTAATAGATGAACCATCAAACATCTTACCGTCTTCAAAGAAATCTTCATTTATTTGTTTGGCAGGAACAGTAACATGCTGCTCTTTTCCGCGGGTATCGGTGAAGCGCAGATCGACAAATTTTACTTCATTCTCTTTTATTAAACTCAGTACAGATGATGCAGACATGCATTCCTCCAAATTGACCTGTTTTGAACTGAATAAGATGGCGTTTGCCCTGTAATATGCCAAATGTATGCCAATTAACTAACGTAATAATATATATCAATAATTTCTATTGGTGAGGCTGGTTGATATCTTGGTTTGCACCATTATTGTGCTCATTTGTATTTTTGTGGTGCGTTGCTGCTGTTTCAACCTCTGTAGTCAGTGTAACTGATAGCCTGCCGATAAGAAAAAAATTATCAGAAAATTGGCACGGGATTTTTATTTCAGCTGAAAAAAAGAGTAGAATATGCGCCCTTTAGTTTTAACAATAATTTGCCTGGTGGTCATTACGGTCATCTAGTGCCACAGAGGAAAATAGTCAATGAGCGTTAACGCTTCTGCTTTAGATAAACTTCGTAATATAGCCATTATTGCTCACGTTGACCACGGTAAAACTACCCTGGTTGATAAGTTGCTGCAGCAATCCGGCACTTTTGATGCCCGTGCCAAACTGCAGGAGCGGGTGATGGACTCCAATGCCCAGGAGTCTGAGCGGGGTATTACCATTCTGGCGAAAAACACATCAGTACGCTGGAACGGTTACCATATCAATATTCTTGATACCCCGGGCCACGCTGACTTCGGTGGTGAGGTTGAGCGGGTATTATCTATGGCTGATTCGGTATTGCTGCTGGTTGACGCCGTAGACGGACCAATGCCGCAAACCCGTTTTGTTACGCAGAAAGCTTTCGCTCATGGTTTAAAACCAATAGTGGTAGTGAATAAAATTGACCGTCCGGGTGCACGTCCTGACTGGGTTATCGATCAGGTATTTGACCTGTTTGACAATTTAGGTGCAACAGATGAGCAACTGGATTTCCCGATTGTTTATGCGTCAGCATTAAACGGTTGGGCAACGCTGGATTATAACGAGCCGAAAAGTGATATCACCGATTTGTTCGAAGCTATCGTGAAGCACGTTGCTCCACCGGCGGTTGAACTTAATGGTGAAACACAGTTACAGGTATCACAGCTGGATTACTCCAGTTACCTGGGTATTATCGGTATCGGACGTATTAAGCGCGGCAGCTTAAAACCAAACCAGCAGGTAACTATTGTTGGTGCCGATGGCAGCAAGCGTAATGGTAAAGTTGGTCAGGTATTCGGTTATTTAGGTTTAGAGCGTGTTGAAACGACCGAAGCCACTGCCGGTGATATCGTGGCATTCACCGGTTTAGGTGAACTGAAAATTTCTGACACCATCTGTTCAACCACCAATGTTGAAGCTTTACCAGCGTTACAGGTAGATGAACCTACCGTAACGATGACGTTCCAGGTTAATACTTCTCCGTTCGCCGGTAAAGAAGGTAAGTTTGTAACGTCCCGCCAGATCCTGGAGCGTTTAACCAACGAACTGAAACATAACGTAGCGTTACGGGTTGAAGAAACAGAAGACGGTGATAAGTTCAAAGTATCCGGCCGTGGTGAACTGCACCTTGGGGTATTAATTGAAAATATGCGCCGTGAAGGTTTCGAGCTGGCAGTATCACGCCCTGAAGTTATCATGAGAACCGTTGACGGTGTTCGCATGGAGCCGATGGAAAACGTCACTATTGACTGTGAAGAGCAGCATCAGGGCTCTATCATGGAACGTATGGGCGAACGTAAAGCCGAAGTGACCAATATGCAGCCAGACGGCAAAGGCCGTATCCGGATGGATTTTTTAATGCCCAGCCGTGGTTTAATCGGTTTCCGTACCGAATTTATGACTATTACCTCAGGTACCGGTCTGATGTACCATAGTTTCGACCATTATGGTGAGCATAAAGGCGGTAATATCGGCCAGCGCACTAACGGTGTCATGATTTCCAATGCGATGGGTAAAGCTGCCGGTTATGCTATTTTCTCCCTGCAGGAACGTGGCCGTATGTTTATCAGTCATGCAGAAGAAGTGTACGAAGGTCAGGTTATCGGTATTCACAGCCGCAGCAACGACTTAACCGTTAACTGCTTAAAAGGTAAGCAGCTGACTAACGTACGTGCTTCCGGTACTGACGAAGCGATTAATCTGGTGCCGCCAATCCGCTATACGCTGGAGCAGGCATTAGAGTTTATTGATGACGACGAGCTGGTGGAAGTAACGCCTAAGTCTATCCGGATCCGTAAGAAACACTTAACGGAAAATGATCGTAAGCGCGCTAACCGCTCTTCAGCTGACTAAGCTTTAAACAGTCGTTCCCAGGCCCTGATAAGCAACCCTTATCAGGGCCTTTTTTTTGCGCTTTATCATTTGCCATCACTGTGCTGCTGGTTGCTGGACGGCTTTTTTAGTATGCTCGTTAAATACAAAAAAGAAGGAAACAATGATGCAGCGAATCGACTGGTTGCAACTGGGGCAGAAGATTGCCCGCTTTAGTTACCGCTACGCGCAACGGTGTCTGCATGACCGGGTTACCGTAGTCGGAGGATATCTGGCATATATTTCATTGTTATCGCTGGTGCCTCTTATTGCAGTAATGTTTTCGATGGTCAGTGCTTTTCCAATCTTTGCTGAATTTCGGGGTGATATCGAAAACTTTATTTTCTCTAATGTCATTCCGTCCCGGGGCGACGAAATTCAGACTTATATCACACAGTTTATTGGTAATACCGGCAAAATGACGGCGATAGGTTTGCTGGCGTTAATAGGAGTAGCATTGCTGCTGATCCATAGTATCGATAAAACGCTGAATCATATCTGGCGTGTTACCAAACGGCCGCGGTTATTTATTTCATTTTCAATTTACTGGATGATTCTGACACTGGGGCCGATTCTGTTCGGATCTTCTATTGCTGTCAGTTCTTATCTGGTTTCATTAACCAAATTTGCCGACGACTATACGCCGGGTGTATCAACCTTTCTGCTTGGTCTGACACCATCACTGATGTCATTAATTGCTTTCTGGATCCTGTATAACGTAGTGCCTAACGTTAAGGTACGGATTAAAGATGCCTTCTGGGGCGCATTACTGGCAACAGTGTTGTTTGAATTATCAAAACGGGGTTTTGCGTTATATATTACTCATTTTCCAACCTACCAGACATTATATGGCGCGCTGGCTCTGGTGCCGATTTTACTGTTATGGATTTATATGTGCTGGCTGGTAGTACTGCTGGGGGCTGAGCTGACCGCATTTTTACAGGAGCAGCGCGAAACACCACCGGAAGAGGATGAAACTGCGTGAAAGCCTTAATTCAGAGGGTAGCTGAGGCCAGAGTAACAGTTGATGGTAAGGTTACCGGGCAGATCGGTAAGGGTTTACTGGTGTTGCTTGGGGTGGAAAGTGGTGATAGTGAGGCGCAGCTGGCAAAGCTGGTACATAAAGTATGTCACTATCGGGTATTTGCAGATGAAAACGGCAAAATGAACCTGAATGTGCAGCAGGCCGGCGGCAGTGTACTGGTGGTATCACAGTTTACACTGGCTGCCGATACTGCATCAGGATTGCGGCCAAGTTTTACTCCGGCGGCATTGCCAGCTGAAGCAGAGCCTTTATATCTGCAGTTTGCCGATGGCTGCCGCAAACTGGGGCTGACGGTTGAAACCGGGCAGTTTGCAGCAGATATGCAGGTCAGTCTTACGAATGACGGCCCTGTCACCTTTTTACTGGAGAGCTGATATTTATGAGTTACTTTTTATGAAACATGCAGAGATCACCTGGCAGATCAGAACTCCGCAAACACCGCAGGAATGGCAGGATTATTATCAGTTACGCTGGGAAATTCTACGCCAGCCGTGGGGGCAGCCATTTGGTTCCGAGCGGGATGAACTGGAGCTGCAATCCGAACATCTGATGCTGGTGGCACCTGACGGGGCGATTGGTGCCGTCGGGCGTCTTCACCAGATAGACAGCGTATATGCTCAAATCCGTTATATGGCCGTGTCGGATCTGTATCAGGGACAGGGGCTTGGCAGCCGCCTGATTCAGGCACTGGAGCAAAAAGCAACCGAGCTTGGTAACGAAATAGTGATTCTGAATGCCCGGGACTCTGCTCTGGGATTTTACCAGAAACACGGATACCGGCAGTTTGAAGTCGCACCTGAACTATTTGGTATTAAGCATTACAAAATGCAGAAAAGAGTGCGGATGGCCGGAACAGCCGCGCAGCATCAGCTATGGTGCAGTGAGCTGGTTAATACCTGGCATAACACGATACCGGTCAGCCAGTTTATGCAGCTTGGGATTACTTCTTTCAATGGTAATGAACTGTGCTGCCAGGCACCGCTGGAACCTAATATCAATCTGCATCAGACCATGTTTGCCGGCAGCATCTATACCCTGGCGACATTAACCGGCTGGGGGCTGCAATATTTACAGTTGCGCTCAGAAGGATTGATGGGGGATCAGGTACTGGCTGATGCTGCAATACGTTATCTGAAACCGGTGCAGGTAAACCCTCAGGGACGCAGCAGTTTTACCGGAATCGATGGTGAACTCAGTAACTTACGCTCTGGCAAAAAAGCCATTCAGACGATTCAGGTCGATATTTTAAGTGACGGAGAAATTGCGGCCCAGTTCACCGGGCGCTATGTGATATTACCGCGAAAGGTTAACGGACCGCAGGATAAGGCGTGAAAATTATTATTGCCGGCTGTGGCTGGCTGGGAAAATTACTGGCCGCAGAGTTAGTGGCTGCCGGACATGAAGTTTATGGTTCGTGTCGTAGTGCGCAGCGGGCCGTACTATTACCTGATGGGGTGATACCTCTGCTGCTGGATTTATCAGAAAGCACTCAATATCTTGATGATATTAATAATATTTTTAAAAATGCTATCGTTATCTGTTCGGTTACCCCCGGAAAAGTAACAGAGAGTAACTATCTGGTGTCACTGTCACGGTTGCTTGAGCTGATGCAGCATGCTGGCAGCCTGGGTTGTATTCACTTCAGTTCAACCGGTATTTATCAGGGGCTGGCTGGGGATGTGACGGAAGACAGCCTTGTCGATACTGCACTTGCCAGAGTGAAACTGCTGGCTGATGGTGAAGATATTCTGCAGCAGTTTCAGCCCTGCATCACTTTAAGGTTAGCCGGGCTGATGGGGCCGGGCAGGCATCCTGGTGTTTTTGTCCGGGGTAAGACATTACAGGCACCGGATCATCCGGTGAATATGGTGCACTCTGATGATATCTGCCAGGCGGTATTGGGTATGCTGCAGCAGCCTTTTATCAGCCGTATCTATAATCTGAGTTGCCCGCAACGGTTATCAAAAAAACAGTTCTATCTGCAGGCATGCCTGCACGCCGGGGTTACCCCGGTCACTTTTGCCAGTCCGGCTACCGGGCCCAACCGCCGGGTTATTGCAAACAGCATTTGCCGGGATTATCCGTTTCGCTACCGCTATGATTCTGCAGCAGAAGCCCTGAGCGCATGCCCGATGTAGCCATATCAGGCAACATATAAAGATTTTATAAGGTCTTGATCAGGTAAAAAATACCTTAACTGCAGATACTCAATCTCAACTGCGGATAGTTGTTGAGGTGGTTGTAATGAAAAATAAATGGTTGCTGGTATCTTCTGTCAGTACCGGGCTGGGTATTATTGCTGGTGGTATCTATTTGTTTTTTGCAGAGCATTCTTTGCTGTTAAGCAATAGCAACTGGACATTATCTGCGTTCTGGTCAGCGTTTATGCTGTGGATCTTTGTCGTGATGTTTGCTGTTGCCCTGATCTTTAATGTGCTGGCTTTTTTTGAGCTGGACGAACAGCACACCCTGTTTGGTTTTAACCTGCCTTTTTCCCGTTCATTGTCGCCGGTGTTAGATAAACAACAGCTGTTTTTACTGGAAGCGCAGCAATATCTGGCAGGGCAGGGACGATTAATGGTATCGGACCGCATATCAGGTGATTATCTGTACCTGAAAGGGCAGCAGGATAAGCTGATTTATATTCAGCAACAAACCAGACAGGTTGATATTTCGCTGATTAGATCGTTGTTTCAACAGATGCTGGCTGCCGATTTTACCGCTGGTATTGTGGTCAGCTATGGTGGTTTCAGTAATCAGGCATGGATATTTGCACAGGAAGCGAATATTGAACTGATTGATGCAAAATCACTTAAAAGAAAATACAAAAATAACCGTGATCATGATTTTGCAATCATATAGTGCTTAATTTAAGTTAGTTATATATTCTGAATTCATTATCATAACGACCAGCCATTAAATCCTGAATGTGCTGGTCGCATTCTTTAATTGTTCTGCCAGGCTGGCAACATCATCACTATGCTGCATGGTACGTTCAGCCTTGGTACTGCTGTTAGTGGCACTATCAATCATGGCCTGCATATTCTGCTCAATGGCTTTTCCCAGTTTTTGTTGCTCATGGGTTGCCTCAGAAACCTGATTGCTGATGATGCGGGTATCGGCGATAGCCTGGGTTACCTGGCGTAAAGAAGATGTCAGTTCAAGTGTCTGGGTAACGCAGCTGTCAGCGTCAGTTTTTCCGCTCTGCACAGCATGTACCGCCTGCTGACTAAGCTGCTGTAATTTTTCTGTCAGCGTTCTGATTTCATCTGTGGCCTGTTGGGTTCTGCCGGCAAGAGAACGCACTTCGTCAGCGACTACTGCAAACCCCCGGCCCTGTTCTCCCGCTCTGGCCGCTTCAATAGCGGCATTCAGTGCCAGCAGGTTGGTTTGTCCGGCAATACCACTGATAATAGCCAGAATGCCGCCAATATTGGTGGCTTCGTTGTTGACTTCATCCATCAGCTGCGAGGTCGATGTCAGCCGGGTAGCCAGGGTGGTAATCAGCTGATTGTTCTGCCCGGCAATAATGTCAATTTGCTCACTCTGGCTGAAAGCCTGTTGCATTGCCTGATCAGTATCTGCAGTTCTGGCGGCAATAATGGCGGTACTTTGGGCCAGTTGCTGCACAATGCTGTTGATGCGATCAATTTGTTGCTGCTGGAGCTGTAAAGCATGGCTGATTTCACTGACTTCCTGTTGTGACAGGGTGGCATTATTGCTCAGTTGAATGGCATTTTGCTGGATGCCGGTGATTAAGGTACTGAGTGACGAGGTCAGTGCATTTACTTTACCTGCCAGTGCGCCAAATTCATCCTGCTGTTCTACTGCCAGTTTACGGCTCAGATCACCCTGGGCAATATACCCCAGTACCCGGTTGATACCGGCCAGAGGGCGCAACATGGCGTTAATAGTCAGATAGGCCGCAACTGCCGCCAGCAGAATCAGGATCAGCATTAGCACCAGGGTCCGGTTACTGCCTGAGTTAAGTGCGTCAGAAACTTCCTGCTGCAGCGTAATAAACTGGTTATCTGCAACGGCCAGCAGTTTGTCCAGGGCAGCGATAGCCTGTACGGCCTGCTGTTCAGAGGTATTAAGCTGCTGACGTGCCTGTTGCTGGTGATGCAGTTGCTGTTGTTTCAGTTCCAGTAAACTGTCAGGCTGCTGTAATTGGGTGGTCAACTGCTGTAGCTGTTGGGTAAACTGTTGCCAGAGTTCCTGCGCATCCTGGTGAGAAATCAGCGATGCCATATAATCGATATTGGCCTGCATATCGCTAAGTGCAAAGGGGATATTGTCCTGATTATTCTGCAGTACGCTTAATTCCTGATAGGCCGCGGTTTCCCGCAGCGTATTGATAAGCGCCAGCAGCTGGCCGTCAATGCGGTTGGCATATCCGGCAATCAGTTCGGTCAGATCCTGATCAGGTAATTCGATGTAGGATAAATCAAGTAAGGTGGCACCGGCTGCATCCACGCCCTGTTCCAGTGAGGTCAGTTCGTCCTGAGTTTTCTGCTGTAAGTCCAGGGCATTCAGTTTGGCATTAAACAGGCTTTCAACCGCAGTGGCGTATTGCTGATAGTAGGCTGAAGCTTCCGTCAGCGGCTGTTGCAGTGCCGGTTCGTTCGCCGTGAGCCGGGAAAAATCTGCCAGTTGCTGATTAAACGTCAGGCTGTCTGTTTTAAAATTTTGCTGGTAACTCCGGATATCAGCAGCAGATTCGGCGGTATAACCTAAGGCAGAAAGTTTTGCCAGTTTCAGTAACTGGATCTGGGCCGCATTACTTTGTTGTTGTGCCGGTACTGCCAGCTGGTTTACCCGGGTGCCGGAATCGGTTACTGTGTAAAAGATAAGCAATGCTGAAAGGCTGGAAAACAGCAACAACGCAGCCATAAACCCAAAACCAAGAATGACTTTGTGAGCAACTTTTAACGTCATAGTTATGTCACTTCTGATAAGTTAGCCGGATACTGGTTGTATCACAGGATTGTTAATTAAAATATTAACAAGTTCTGAATATAGAGTATAAAGGCTGAAGTTAACAAAGAATGGCTGACTGGTCCAGCCAGTTGGCAGGCTTTTGCGACGAAAAGCAGCAGTGCCTGTCGGCACTGCTGTGAAGAAAGGTCAGAAACTACACAGTATATTAGTGGGAAGCAGTGTATTGAGCTGCCGGTTTCTGAGAATTGCGGCACTTTTTTCTATATCAGGACCAAAGTAGCGGTCTTTATCATAAAACGCGACCTGTTCCCGCAAGATAGCTCTGGCCTGTTCCAGTTTGGGGCTGGTGTTAAGCGGTGCCCGGAAATCCAGCCCTTGTGTTGCTGCCAGATATTCTACTGCCAGCACTCCGGTGCTGTTCTCGGCCATATCCCGCAGCCGCCGGGCAGCAAAGGTTGCCATAGATACATGATCTTCCTGATTGGCAGAAGTTGGCAGGCTGTCTACCGATGCCGGGTGGGCCAGCGTTTTGTTTTCTGATGCCAGTGCCGCTGCTGTTACCTGAGCGATCATAAAACCGCTGTTGACTCCGCCATTATTAACCAGAAATGGCGGCAGTTTGCTTAGGGTTGCATCTATGAGTAATGCCATTCTGCGTTCAGATAATGCCGCAATTTCGGCAATCGCCAGTGCCAGATTATCAGCTGCCATTGCCACCGGTTCGGCATGGAAGTTACCACCGGACAAAATATCATTGTCGTCAGCAAATACCAGCGGGTTATCGGTAACGCCGTTAGACTCTGTTTCAAGTACGGCAGCTGCGTTGCGGATTTGGGTTAAACAGGCACCCATTACCTGGGGCTGACAACGCAGGCTGTACGGGTCCTGTACTTTTTCGCAGTTATGGTGCGACTGACCGATTTCAGAATCGGCAGTCAGCAGTTCGCGATAAATAAAGGCGGCGTCAATTTGCCCCTGCTGGCCGCGGGCCTGGTGGATCCGTGGATCAAATGGTGCCCGGCTGCCCAGAGCCGCTTCGACACTCATGGCACCGATAACACTGCCGGCGGCGAACAGATCTTCAGCTTTAAACAAACCTTCCAGTGCCAGTGCGGTAGAAGCCTGAGTACCGTTTAACAGGGCCAGTCCTTCCTTGGCTGCCAGTGTGACCGGGGCTATGCCGGCAATTTTCAGCCCTTCGTGTGCATCGTAAATCTGGCCTTTATAGCTGACTTCACCTTCGCCGATTAACGGTAATACCATATGGGCCAGCGGCGCCAGATCTCCGGAAGCACCTACTGAGCCTTTTTCCGGGATACACGGATAAACTTCGGCATTGACCAGTGCGATCAGGGCTTCGATAACAGACAACCTGATCCCGGAAAAGCCCCGTGCCAGAGAATTGATTTTCAGTACCATCATCAGGCGCACTGTGCTGTCGTCCATCAGGTTGCCGAAACCGGCAGAATGCGACAGTACAATAGAGCGTTGCAGCAGCTCCAGCTCGTCAGTTTTGATACGGGTATTGGCCAGCAGGCCAAAACCGGTGTTGATACCGTAAACGACGCGGTTTTGTTTGATGATCTCAGCAACAACTGCTGCTGATTTATTTATGGCTGCAATAGCACTGCTATCCAGTGTGAGTGTTACCGCGCCTTGCTGAACCTGACGTAACTGGGCAAGCGTCAGTTTACCAGGAACAATATTTAATGTTGTCATGCTTTACTCCGTAAAATAACAGGTGTTAAACCTTTTATTCAGTAATCATTGGCAGGTCTAAACCCTGTGTTGTGGCGCAGTCTCTGGCTATCTGATAACCGGCATCAGCATGGCGCATAACGCCGGTGGCAGGGTCATTCCACAGTACCCGGCCTAAACGCTGAGCCGCAGCTTCGGTGCCATCGGCAACAATAACCACACCGGCATGCTGGCTGTATCCCATACCGACACCGCCACCATGATGCAGTGAAACCCAGGTGGCTCCTCCGGCAGTATTGAGCAGTGCATTTAGCAATGGCCAGTCTGATACGGCATCTGAACCATCGAGCATGGCTTCGGTTTCACGGTTAGGGCTGGCGACTGAGCCGGAGTCCAGATGGTCGCGACCGATGACGATGGGGGCGGATACTTCACCGTTTTTCACCATCTCGTTAAATGCCAGTGCGATGCGGGCGCGATCTTTTAAACCTATCCAACAGATACGGGCTGGTAAGCCCTGAAAGTGAATTTTCTCACGCGCCATATCCAGCCAGTGGTGCAGATGCGGATTATCCGGGATCAGCTCTTTGACCTTCTGGTCGGTTTTATAGATGTCCTGCGGATCACCCGACAGCGCCACCCAGCGGAACGGGCCGATGCCTTCACAGAACAGCGGGCGGATATAAGCCGGCACAAATCCCGGATAATCAAAGGCGTTAGCCACTCCCATATCCTGCGCCATCTGGCGGATATTATTGCCATAGTCGGTAGCTACTGCGCCACGCTGCTGCATGGTCAGAATGGCTTTTACCTGCACCGCCATTGATGCTTTGGCAGCCTGAACCACAGCCTGTTCGTCCTGTTTACGGCGCTCTGCGGCCTCTTGTAATGTCCAGCCCTGTGGCAGATAGCCGTTCAGCGGATCGTGCGCAGATGTCTGATCGGTAACCACATCCGGTGTGATATTACGGCTGACCAGCTGGGCAAAAATATCGGCGGCATTTGCCAGCAAGCCGATAGAAACCGGTTTGCCGGACTGCTCAGCCTGTTGCAGCATGGTCAGGGCTTCGTCCAGCGAGTAGGCTTTTTTATCGACATAACCGGTTTTTAAGCGAAAATCGATACGGGTCTCATCTACTTCGCAGGCTACCATATTAAAACCGGCCATCGTTGCTGCCAGTGGCTGGGCGCCACCCATACCACCAAGCCCGCCGGTTAAAATCCATTTACCGCTGGCATTGCCGTCAAAATGCTGTTTGGCGATAGCAACAAAGGTTTCGTAAGTGCCCTGAACGATGCCCTGGGTGCCGATATAAATCCAGGAGCCGGCAGTCATCTGGCCGTACATCATCAGCCCTTTACGATCAAGCTCATTAAAGTGCTGCCAGTTGGCCCAGGCAGGTACAAGGTTTGAATTGGCAATCAGCACCCGCGGGGCATCACGGTGAGTAGGAAATACCCCGACCGGTTTACCGCTCTGGACTAGCAATGTCTGGTCGTCTTCCAGCCGGTCAAGTACTTCGACAATTTTATCAAAGCATTGCCAGTTACGGGCAGCACGGCCGATACCGCCGTAAACCACCAGCGATTGCGGATGTTCCGCCACTTCCGGGTCAAGGTTGTTCATCAGCATCCGCTTGGCGGCTTCGGTCAGCCAGCTTTTGGCAGTGATAGTGCTGCCGCGGGGGGCGCGGATTACCCTGTTATTATCTGTGCGTGGATCTGTCATCAGAAATTCTCTTTATGGGTTGGTGTTACAGGTAACGAAAAATTCAGGTGGCCGCCTAAACGGTAGCGGCTGCCCGCAGAGGTTAAATATGCCAGGCTGACAGCGCCTTCCCGGCTGAAAGTACGGCGGGTCAGGCGCAGGCAGGGCTCGGCTTTTTTCAGTTGCAGATGCTGGCAGGTAAAGTTATCCGGCCAGATTGCTTCTACGGTGTGTTCGGCTTCGGTCAGTGGTGCGACAAAACTCAGGTATTGATGTGGCGTTTGCAGGTTAAAATCCTGCGCAATATAGTGCGGGATCAGCAGCGGGCTGACATAACGGGCTTCCAGTTGCAGTGGCTGCTGGTTTTCCAGATGGACAATTAATGAGAAATAGACCGGATCGTTACGTTTTAATCCCAGCGCCCCGGCAACAACAGTCGGGCAGGGCAATTCAGTCAACTGGATCAGGCGGGCATTGTAGGCATGGCCCCGGCTGTTGATTTCGTCGGCAATATTACGGATTTCCAGCAGCGACGACTGCGACTTTAACGCTGCGACAAAAGAACCAACACCCTGGGTGCGGTACAGAATACCCTGCTCGGTCAGCTCCTGTAATGCGCGGCGGGCTGTCATCCTGCTTACGCTAAACTGGCTGGCCAGTTCATTTTCAGACGGTACCCGGCTATGTTCCGGCCAGGCACCGATTTCGATCTGACTTAACATATATTCTTTGATTTCAGCAAATTTGGCGACAGCCATCGTCTGTTGTACTCATGGTAAGGTTGTAGAAGTAAAATAGCGGATTTAAGTTGTATATACAAGTTTTTGGAGTAGACTTAGTCATAAAAGTCGGGAGAAGTAACAATGACTGAATTTGATGCGGTCTGGATTAACGCCAATATCGCCACCATGACGGATAACGGCCAGCCTTATGGCACTATTACTGATGGTGTACTGGCAGTTAAAGACGGATTGATTGCCTGGGTTGGCAGCCGTAATGAACTGCCACAATTCGATGCACTGGCCACACCGGTATATGACGTACAGGGACAGTGGATCCTGCCGGGGCTGATAGATTGCCATACGCATCTGATTTACGCTGGCAGCCGTGCCAATGAATTTGAAATGCGCCTGCAGGGTGCCAGTTATCAGCAGATTGCCGCCGCCGGTGGCGGTATTAAGTCCACCGTAAAAGCCACCCGCGAGGCCAGCCATGAGCAGTTATTTGTTTTAGCGAAAGAGCGGCTGAATACACTGCTACAGCAGGGGGTAACTACCGTAGAGATAAAATCCGGCTACGGGCTGGATCTGGTAACAGAGCAGAAAATTCTCGAAGTGGCGGCAGAGCTGGCACAGCATCATCCGCTTAATATCAGCAAAACCTTTCTGGGGGCACATGCGCTGCCGGCAGAATATCAGCACGATGCTGACGGCTATATTGAACTGGTGTGTCAGATGTTGCCGCAACTGGCAGCAAAAGGGCTGGTGGATGCGGTTGATGTATTCTGTGAAGGTATTGGTTTTTCTGTTGCACAAAGCCGTAAGGTGTTTGTTGCGGCTAAAGCGCTGGGGCTGCCGGTAAAAGCCCATGCCGAGCAGTTATCCAACTTAGGTGGTGCGGCTCTGGTGGCTGAATTTGGCGGGCTGTCGGCTGATCATATCGAATATCTGGATGAAGCTGGTGTGGCGGCTATGGCTCAGGCTGCAACAGTAGCCGTGTTATTACCTGGCGCATTTTATTTTCTGCGTGAAACACAGCAACCGCCGGTCGAACTGCTACGCCGTTATCAGGTGCCGATAGCTATTGCTACCGATCTTAACCCCGGCACTTCGCCATTTTGCTCACTCCCGCTGATGCTGAATATGGCCTGTACCTTATTCCGCTTAACACCGGAAGAAGCATTACTTGGTGTCACCCGTTATGCTGCTAAAGCACTGGCAATGACAGATCGCGGCACCCTGGCGGCAGGGCAGCGGGCTGATTTTGGCTGTTATCAGATCGCACGCCCGGCTGAATTATGTTATCAGTTTGGCGTTAATTCATTACAGCAACTGGTTATTGCCGGCCGGGAGATCCGCTTACCGCGCTGACATTGCTCTGAAGCTGCCGGTAACGCGCTGGCCTAAATGCTCTGGTTGGGTTCCTGCTTACCCATAATAAAGGCGTAAACCAGGGTGCTGAGGATTTGTCCGGCTTCGTTTAATCCGGCTTTCAGCCCGGCCGGATGTTGTGCCGGAGCAGCTTCTGCCAGATGCAGATAACGGCTGCGGGGGAGTTTTGCCAACTGGTACACAAACTGCTCAGCATGGTTTACCGTCAGCCCGCAGTTGGTAAAGGCGCTGACCGGCATCAGGCTGATGCTGTCGGTATCGACTTCTATGCCGGTGTCGGTGGTGGTGCGGGTAATAAAGTCGATACACTGATCCAGCGCATCCTGATAGCTGAGTTCCTGCCGTACAAACATCCGCTGATAGCTGCAGAATTCAGCACCGGCCTGTTGCAGTTGTTCCAGCGCGGTAGCATTGTTTTTCAGTTCATGCAGTCCCAGCACAAAGTAACGCGCCAGATATTGCTGCTGATGAGCATAGCTGAAACCATTACCACTGTGGCGGCCCTCCAGTGAGCGGAAATCGGAGTGGGGATCGAGATTGGCACAGTTGACTGCTGACTGGTTATATTCCGACAGGGCTTTAAGCAGGGGAAATGCATTGTTATGACCACCGCCAATGACTACCGGCAACAGCTGTGCAGCGAAAATTTCGCGCAGCACGGCATAAACCCGCTGATCCAGCTCTTCGCATAACTGGCATAGCTGCACCAGATCAGCCGCATGGCAGGCATTCAGTGATGCAGACTGCAATTGTAAATCCGTGCAGTCAATGGCGCCCAGCAGCAGGATCTGCCCGGATGGCATAAAGGCGTTATGTTGTAAATTAAGGAATTTCCCCAGAAATGCCTGCCAGCCGGCATCGGCACCACCTAAACCCAGATTCGCCCGTGGGCCGATATCTTCCGGGATACCCAGCAGCACAAAACGGCAGCCCTGTTTTTTAGCCTGTGCCAGATTATCTGCCAGCGACAGCTCTGGCTGTGGCAGTACGATGGCTTCGCCAACCCGGGTTTCACCAACCCGTGGCTGGCAATAACCGGTTAGCTGTTGTGACGTGAACGGGATAAGCATCTGAGCGCCTATTCGATATCAAGTGGATCCGGTGACAGGATAATACCGGTACTGTCTGCGTACAGATGATCGCCCGGTAAAAAAGTGACTCCGGCAAAATTGACCGGGACATCGGTTTCACCAAAGCCTTTATCATCGGCCCCGGCCGGAATAGCGTTAACCGCCTGAATACCAATATCAAAATCTTCCAGCGCATCCAGATCGCGGACACTGCCGTAACAGACGATACCTTCCCAGCCATTGGCTGCTGCAACAGATGCCAGTTCAGCATCAATCAGTGCCCGGCGGGCTGAGCCGCCGCCATCAATCAGCAGTATTTTACCGGCACCGGGGTCGGCCAGCAGCTGACGGATTAAGCCATTATCTTCAAAACATTTTACGGTGTGTATTTGCCCGCCAAATGAACGGCGGCCGCCATAGCTGGCAAACAGCGGCTCGACAACATCGACAGAATCGGCATAAAGATCACATAGTTCAGAAGTATTGTATTCCATGACTGACTCCGGGCTGATGATGAAGGTTTTGCACAGTATAACGCTGTAGTTCCGAACCTCAAGTTATAGTTAGTACGATAACATCAGGCTTTGATCGATATCATAACGGGGGTTGGGCAAAGCAGTGGTCATATTTTCGTCATAAATGCCGGCTAGGATATGCGGTAAGTCAGATTGATGGCGGAGTTCGGTTATGCTGTTAAAACGCTTGGAACAATGGGATCATTATTCTTTCAGCCGATTATTTAATCGTAGCTCTTCTGCTGCCGTATTTAAACTGAGTTACTGGGTATCAAAAAGTGGTGACGGGCCATTATATGTACTGCTGGTAGCATTGTTGATGGTATTTGGCGTTGAATATGCCACAGACTTTACCATATTGCTGTTAACGGCTTTTGCGCTGGAATTACCGCTTTATCTGATCCTGAAAAACAGTATTAAACGTTGTCGCCCCGCTGACGTTTTAACCTCTGTCGGCTATGCCAGAATTACCCCGTCTGATCGTTTCAGCCTGCCATCAGGGCATACTGCTGCTGCTTTTGTTATTACCACTGCTATTGCAGTGTACTATCCGGTATTTTTACCGTTTATTCTGTTCTGGGCCTGCTGTGTCGGGTTATCGAGAATTTTGCTCGGCGTACACTTTCCGCTGGATATTATTGCCGGCGCCTTACTGGGAATATCCTGCACCATTACGGCCTTTTTGTTACTGCTCTGATTCTTTGAGTTATAGCGGTAGCGGATAGATGCCATTACTCAGACTGTCTGCCTGAGCAATGTAAAACCTAACGCAGTTTTACCGGGATCAGGCTTTCGCGGTTGGCATTAGCCGCAGCAAGCCGGTCCAGGTACTGTTGCCATAAGGCTTCTTTATCCGCAGCAAGTTCAGCCAGATAAAGCCAGCTGTAAATACCGCTGTCGTGGCCGTCATCAAACACCAGTTTTACCGCATAATTGCCAACCGGCAGCAGTTTGCTGATTGCCACATCTTTTTTATGCGTCACCAGCCTGGGCTTACCATGACCACGTACTTCCGCCGACGGAGAATAAACCCGCAAAAATTCGGCGCTGAATTCTGCCGTGTTGCCGTCGCTGAAGATAACTTCCAGCAGACGGCGGCGCTGATGATAATGCAGTTTGATGATATGCATGGCGTTACAGAATAAAACGACTCAGATCGTCGTCTTTTACCAGTGCGCCCAGATGCTGTTCAACATAGTCTGCGTTAATCTCAATATGCTGTCCGGCATGATCGGCGGCATCATAGGATATTTCTTCCAGCAGGCGTTCCATAACGGTATATAAACGGCGGGCACCGATATTCTCGGTACTTTCGTTTACCTGCCATGCGGCATTGGCAATGCGTTTAATACCATCCTCAGTAAAGCTGATGGTTACACCCTCGGTAGCCAGCATCGCAATAGCCTGTTCCGTTAATGAGGCTTTCGGTTCTGTCAGGATACGCTCAAAATCAGCTGCACTCAGTGCTTCCAGTTCGACCCGGATCGGTAAACGGCCTTGCAGTTCAGGAACCAGATCTGAAGGCTTGCTCATCTGAAAGGCGCCGGAAGCGATAAACAGGATATGGTCGGTTTTAACCATGCCATGTTTGGTATTGACGGTACAACCTTCGATTAATGGCAGTAAATCACGCTGTACACCTTCGCGTGATACATCCGGCCCGCTGGTTTCGCCGCGCTTACAGATTTTGTCGATTTCGTCCAGGAAGACAATACCGTTCTGTTCAACCGCTTCCAGTGCCTGGGCTTTCAGTTCTTCCGGGTTAACCAGCCGCGATGCTTCTTCTTCCGTCAGCTGTTTGAAAGCATCTTTAATTTTCAGTTTACGCTTTTTCTTACGCTCAGAGCCCAGGTTCTGGAACATGCTTTGCAGCTGTGAAGTCATTTCTTCCATGCCTGGCGGTGCCATAATTTCCACCCCAACCGGGATTTGAGCCAGTTCCAGTTCGATTTCTTTATCGTCAAGCTGGCCTTCACGTAGTTTTTTACGGAAGATCTGGCGGGTGTTGCTGTCAGTGGTTGTGCTGCTGTCATTTTCGCCCCAGGCATCGCGTGGCTTGGGCAGTAAAGCATCCAGAATACGTTCTTCGGCGGCTTCTTCAGCACGGAAACGGTTTTTGGCAATTTCCTGCTCGCGCAGCATTTTCACCGCGCTGTCGGCCAGATCGCGGATAATACTTTCCACTTCTTTACCAACATAGCCGACTTCGGTAAATTTGGTGGCTTCAACCTTGATAAAAGGGGCATTGGCCAGTTTTGCCAGACGGCGGGCGATTTCGGTTTTACCGACCCCGGTCGGGCCAATCATCAGGATATTCTTGGGGGTAACTTCCTGGCGCAGGCTTTCAGGCAGCTGCATACGGCGCCAGCGGTTACGCAGTGCAATAGCTACGGCGCGTTTAGCTTTGTTCTGACCAATAATATGTCTGTCCAGTTCGTGGACAATTTCTCTGGGAGTCATATCTGACATAATAAACCTGCTTACAATTCTTCGATGGTCTGGTGGTGATTGGTATAAATGCAAATATCACCGGCGATTTTCAGGCTCTTTTCCACGATATCACGGGCACTGAGACTGCTGTTTTCAAGCAAGGCGGTGGCGGCAGCCTGGGCATAAGGACCACCGCTGCCAATGGCGATCAGATCATGCTCTGGCTGTATCACGTCACCATTACCGGTGATAATTAACGAGGTATTGGCATCAGCCACGGCCAGCAGTGCTTCCAGTTTGCGCAGCATGCGGTCAGTACGCCAGTCTTTTGCCAGTTCGACGGCGGCACGCATTAAATGCCCCTGGTGCATCTCCAGTTTGGCTTCAAAACGTTCAAACAGAGTAAAGGCGTCAGCAGTACCACCGGCAAATCCGGCAATCACCTTATCGCCGTACAGGCGGCGTACTTTACGGGCATTACCCTTCATTACAGTATTGCCGAGCGAAACCTGACCATCACCACCGATGGCGACATGGCCATCACGGCGTACAGAAACTATGGTTGTCATTTGATAAGTGCCCTATGGCTTGAGAATACATAGGGCATAAGTGAGGCTGGTTTAGCAGGTTTTCAAGTCCAGTTCCAGATCTGGCAGGTATTGATGCCTTGCTGGCGCAGGCGATTACGGTCAGCGGTAGCCTGACGTCTTGATTCATAAGGTCCCAGTACTACCCGATACCAGATACCGTTATTGCTTTCTGTACGGCGGATAGCAGAACTGAAGCCGGAAAAGGCGATCTGGGCTTTCATGGCTTCTGCCTGCTGTTCCTGCCGGAAAGAGCCACACTGCATCTGGAATGGACCTCTCTGCTGCGGCTCTGTTACCTCAACCTTTATCTCTTTGTTTTCCAGCTCTTTTATATACTGGTAAGGTTCTTCTGTCGGCCTGGGGGGCAGTTCATCTTTTTTAGCGGTTGCCACCGGCGCAGTAGCAGGGGGTGTGCCGGTATCTGCCGGTTGTTTATTCAGAAACCACAAAAAGTAAATAAAACAGCTCAGCAGCAACGCCGTTGCTGTCAGTAATAACCACGGACGGCGGGATGCCGGAGCAGGTGCCCGGCGTGCGCGACTGCCGGATGCAGGCTTTGCCCTGGCTCTGGGCTTGCTTCCTGGTTTGGCTCTGCTGGTTTTTACATAATCTTTTTGTGGCATAAATCAGGGTATGTCTGGCGTTACAACAATAATTAGTGGCTATTCTACCCTGTTAAAGCGAAAAAGAAACAACATCAGCAAACGTCGGGACCTTAAGACAAATCAGTCGGGTCGACATCCAGCTGCCATTTTATTTTCCGGCTGAGGGGGTGTTTGGTAATAATTTGCAGTAACTGTTGCAGCAACTGATGCAAGGTACTGCGCTGTGTACTGAACAGTTGCAGCTGCCAGCGATATTTTCCGGCTTTTCTTTCCAACGGCGAGCGGACAGGGCCCAGCAGTTGTATTGCCGGAACAGTGCCGGCCACTGCCGCCAGTTCATTAAGCCATTGTTCGCACAGTGCCGGGTCATGGGCTTCTGCCCGCAACAGTGCCAGAAACTGATAAGGCGGTAACTGGGTGTACTGGCGTTCGGCCAGCGCACTGCGGGCAAAAGAGGCATAACCATTCTGGATAATATCCTGCAGCAGGGCATGATCCGGATACAGGGTTTGCAGCAGTACCTTACCGGAGGTAGCCCCGCGCCCGGCCCGGCCTGCCACCTGGGTTAACAGTTGTGCCAGCTGTTCCGGTGCCCGGAAGTCACTGCTGTAAAGTGCCCCGTCGACATCGACAATGACCACCAGGCTGACATAGGGAAAATGATGGCCTTTGGCCAGCATCTGAGTGCCGAGGATTAATCTGGGGCCGCTACTGGAAATGTCAGTCAGGGCGCCATGCAGGGCACCTTTACGGCGCGTACTGTCACGATCCAGCCGGGTAACCGGGGTGTCAGGAAACAATTGCTGCAGGTTTTCTTCCAGCTGTTCTGTGCCCTGACCGACAGGCGCCAGCCTTGGGCTGCCACAATGGCTGCATTGTCTGGGCAGGGCTTTAATGGCACCGCAATGGTGGCAGACCAGTTGCCGGCTCTGTTTATGGTAGGTCGTAAACGCGCTGCACCGGTGGCATTCGGTCAGCCAGCCGCATTCCTGACAGCTCAGTGCCGGCGCATAACCCCGGCGGTTCAGAAACAGCATAACCTGATTACCGGCGGTAAGCTGTTGTTTAATCTGGCTGAGGGTTTCTGTCGCCAGCCCCAGATGCAATACCTGCTGTTTCAGGTCAATCAACTGGTAATGTGGCAGGGCTTGTCCTGCGGCCCGGGAGGTCAGGGTTAAATGGACAAAACGCCCCTGCTGGCAGTTATACAGGCTTTCCAGGCTTGGCGTAGCAGAGCCTAATACGATGGGGCAACATTCTATAGCAGCACGTTTTATTGCCAGATCACGGGCATGATAGCGAAAACCATCCTGTTGTTTGAGTGACTGATCATGCTCTTCATCAATAATAATCAGTCCCAGTTGCTGAAATGGCAGAAATAACGCCGAGCGTGTACCTATTACAATAGCCGCAGCACCGGTAGCCGCCTGCTGCCAGCATTCCAGCCGTTCGGTGTCGGTCAGGTTAGAGTGCCAGCATAACACCGGAACATTAAAACGGTTCTGAAAGCGCGCCAGTGTTTGTGGCGTTAAACCGATTTCCGGCACAATAACCAGTGCCTGTTTACCTGCACTCAGCAGTGGCGCAATACTTTGCAGATAAACTTCGGTTTTGCCGGAGCCGGTTACGCCATCCAGTAAAAAGCGCTGAAACTGACCGTCTGCCTGATGAATGGCGGTTACGGCCAGCGCCTGATCCGGCGTCAGTTGCAGTGGTGTGCTGTCAGACGGGCGATAACAGTACGGCTGATAAGGTTCGGCAATTTCGGTAATCAGCTGTTTGTGCTGTAGCTGCTGTAAGGTCGTGCGGTTATGGGCTGACAACAGTTCAGTTTCTGTCAGCGGGCCTTGCTTCAGGGTTTGCCATAATGCCTGCTGGCGCACAGAGCGTTTAAAATCGGTATCGCTGGCCTGTTGTCCATCACTGCTCAGTTGATAACGCAGTTGCTGATATGCCGGCAGCGGTCGCCCTTCACGCAGCAATGCCGGAAGCGCGCTGGTGAGCACTTCTCCCAGTGGATGATGATAGTAATCCGCTGCAAACGTTAACAACTGACGGATTTTCTCAGTCAGTACCGGTTGCTGGTCCAGCACATCAATAACCGTTTTCAGCGTGCTGGCATCGTAGCTGTCTGCCGGTGACAGCTGCCAGACAATGCCAATCAGTTCCCGTTTTCCAAACGGTACTCTGACCCGGCAGCCAATATTGACTGCAATACCCGGTGGCAGCAGGTAATCAAAGTGCTGTCGCAAAGGGATGGGCAAAGCAACGCGGATAACAGACACGGTTTTTTCCTGTAATCAATATAGGCGCTTAGTGTAAGAAGCGCGGCGGTAATTGCCAAGCAAAAGAAAAGTAAGTTGGTGGCGTAGTATTTTGTTGTATCTTATATAGCTATCAATTAAACTACGCGCCCTAAATTAACTGTAATTACGTATGGTGTCTGGCAATTACTGACCAGATGGCGATACGGCCTAACGAGGTAACCCATGAAACCAGGAATTCACCCGGAATACAAAGAAATTACTGCTACCTGTACTTGCGGTAATTCATTCAAAACACATTCTGCACTGTGTAAAGATATCCACCTTGACGTTTGTTCAGCCTGCCACCCGTTCTATACCGGTAAGCAGAAAGTGCTGGACGTTGGTGGTCGTGTAGATCGCTTCAAAAAACGTTTCTCAGTACTGGGCAACCGTTAAGCTTCCTTGTATTGATAAAAAAGGCACCTCAGTTAATTCTGATCAGTTAAACAAGAATCGGCTTGTTCTAAGCCAACCGTTGAAGCCCCGGATGGGCGGAACCGAGCCTACAGGGACGTGTTTACGGCGTGTTGGTGTGAACAAGCCGATTCTTGCGAAATATTAATTGATTGGTATTGCACTTTCGGGTGCCTTTTTTGATCCTGTCGTTCTGAACGAACAACAAACCACCTCTGGTATTTCCTGAAAATCTTTTATACCCTGACAGCGCTGCGACTAAAGTCGTATTGCCGGAATCTTCTTTTTACGCTGGTACGATCAGCAAGAATCCGGTTCTATTCGTATCAGCAGCTTATTAGAATAAGCAACCCTTCAGGCTGCGGCCTGTAACATAATAAAAATTGCTTTAGCATCTTACCCAAACCCGATATTCAGGAAAAACACCATGTCAGATTTTAGAGAACAGGCATTAAAATATCATGCTGAACCCGTACCCGGTAAAATCAGTATTGAAATCAGCAAACCCGCGGAAACGGTAACCGATCTGGCTCTGGCATACAGCCCCGGTGTGGCTGAACCCGTTCGTGAAATTGCCGCAGATATCGACAATGTTTACAAATACACTGCCAAGGGCAATCTGGTTGCGGTGATTTCAAACGGTACCGCTATTCTGGGACTGGGTAATCTCGGCCCGATGGCATCCAAGCCGGTAATGGAAGGTAAGGCGTTATTATTTAAACGCTTTGCCAACCTGGATTCAATTGATATTGAAGTGACCCACCGTACTACCGAAGAGTTTATCAATACCGTTGCCAGCATTGCCGATACCTTTGGCGGTATTAATCTGGAAGATATTAAAGCACCTGAATGCTTTGAAATTGAAAAAGAGCTGATTAAACGCTGCAATATTCCGGTATTTCATGATGACCAGCACGGTACTGCTATTGTCACTGCGGCAGGTTTATTAAATGCACTGGAAATTCAGGGTAAGGATATCAATAAGGCGACTATTGTCTGTATGGGAGCCGGTGCGGCAGCTATTGCCTGTATGGAACTGCTGATTAAATGCGGTGCCAAGCGTGAATATATTTATATGCTGGATACCAAAGGGGTCATTCATACCCGTCGTGAAGACTTAAACCAGTATAAAACGCTGTTTGCCAATAATACCGATAAACGTACATTAGCAGATGCACTGGATGGGGCTGACGTCTTTGTCGGGGTATCAGGTCCTGACGTATTACCACCGGAATTATTACAACTGATGGCTGACAAGCCGGTTATTTTTGCCTGTTCAAACCCGGATCCGGAAATTAAGCCTGAGCTGGCCCATGCTGTCAGAAAAGATCTGATTATGGCTACGGGACGTTCTGATTATCCAAATCAGGTCAATAACGTACTGTGTTTCCCGTTTATTTTCCGGGGAGCACTGGATGTGCGGGCAAAGGTGATTAACGATGAAATGAAAATCGCCGCAGTCAATGCCATCCGGGCGATAGCCAAAGAGCCGGTGCCACAGGAAGTACTGACCGCGTCGAAAGTGGATGCGCTGGAATTTGGTAAAAACTATATTATCCCAAAACCGATGGACTCCCGGCTGTTATCACGGGTTGCCAGAGCGGTAGCAGAAGCGGCGATAGCCTCTGGTGTGGCACGCATTGCGTTGCCGGAGAATTATTACCGCTGATTTGTCACATAGTGTCACCGCATCTTCATCTCCACAGCTGCGGCCCGTATGATGCATACTTTGCACAAGAAAAGGCACTCAAAGGGTGCCTGTCTTCACTGATTATCGTAAACATCATGGTATCCGAACCATGCAATCAGGAGCTGTACCATGAGCGAAGTAATGAAAAGCATCGATTCCAGAACCAATCTGGCGGGACAAAACCGGCTGGAGATGCTGCTGTTTAAATTAAATGGTACTCCGACTTACGGCATTAATGTTTTTAAAGTTCGTGAAGTCATTCACTGCCCGGAACTGAGCGAAATGCCGGGCACCGCCCCGCAGGTGAAAGGCATTGTACATTTGCGGGGCGAAACCGTCACCGTTATCGATTTAAGCGCCGCTATCGGTGGTGTGCCGCTGCCGGCAGATGCCGACGGCTTTGTGATCGTAACCGAGTACAACCGCCATATCCAGGGCTTTCTGGTGCGCAGCGTGGACCGGATTATCAACCTGCACTGGGATGATATCATTCCGCCACCGGCCGGTGCCGGCAAACGTCATTACCTGACCGCTGTAGCCAAAACCAACGACGGCCTGATTCAGGTTATCGACGTTGAAAAGGTCTTTTCCGAATTATCAGAACAGGAAACCACCATCAGTGACGGTTTAAAGGAAAAGCTGACCGGCCGGGATCTGTCTGAGATCACCGTACTGGCAGCGGACGATTCACGGGTAGCCAGAACCCAGATTAAAAAAGTGCTGGAAGATATGGGCCTCAAAGTGGTGCTGGTGGAAGATGGCAAAGCCGCACTGGACTGGCTTACCGCAGAAGCCGGTAAATCGGATCAACCGCTGGAACAACGGATACCGCTGCTGATTTCCGATATCGAAATGCCGAGAATGGATGGCTACACGCTGACCGCCGAGGTTAAAGCTCACCCGCAGCTGAAAAATATCCATGTCGTGCTGCATTCGTCTTTATCCGGCGTCTTTAATGAACGCATGATAAAACGGGTCGGCGCCGATACCTTTATTGCTAAATTCCACCCGGATGAATTAGGGGAACTGGTACAGTCATTGCTGTTTCAGCAGGCATAATACCGCCGGTTTTCAGTTATTGGGTTGCCTGTATCCTCTATAACTTTAGATTTTTCTGATATTTCCGGATTGTCACATAGTGTCACAGTACCTTCAAGAGGGAACTGTGCAGCCAGTATAATGCGCTGCTTTTTTAATCCTGGTTGGCGGATACCCGCGAAAGCCTGCAGTAGCTGGTAGCCCGCTTCCGGGTATGACCGCCATGCACACCAAGATGATCGATTCCGGTATGCACGGTGCCACTCCGGTAGCCCTGCAGGAAATCATGACTGGAAAAAGATTCCAAGGTTGGAGCAACACTCAGACAAGGGGGCGCCACATGCGCCCCGCGAATTAGATAAGGAAACACCCCATGTCCCAACCGAAGTCCCGGATCGCCTGGCAACTGGCGAGTATCCTGGCTCTGCTGTTCGTCGTGCTGATCAGCGCCAGCACCCTGGTTTCCCTGCGTTCCCTGGACAACGCCAACTTCAGGACCCAGCAGGCCCATCTGGCCAGCGAAGCCCGCCTGCTGGCCGCGCAGATGGAGACCTTCCTCGGCAGCCTGCGGCAGAGCACACAGCGCCTGGCCAACCTGTTCGAGCAGCGCTTCGCCCAGGGCCTGGAGCTGCGCCGTGACGAGCGGGTCGCGGTGGGCGAGCTGAACCCGCCAGCCCTGTACATCGCTGACCAACTGCTCAACGGCCACTTTGCCCAGGTCGACGAGTTCCGCCAGCTCACCGACGGTGTGGCCACGGTATTCGTCCGCGACGGCGAGGACTTCGTGCGTATCGCTACCTCCCTGACCCAGCAGGACGGCAGCCGGGCCATCGGCACCCGGCTGGACCGCCAGCACCCCGCCTATGCCCGCCTGCTGGCCAGGGAAAACTACATTGGCCGCGCGGTGCTGTTCGGACGCTTCTACATGACCCAGTACACGCCGGTGCGGGATGCCTCAGGCGAAGTCTTCGCCGTGCTGTTCGTGGGCTTCGACTACACTGAGGAGCAGAGTGCCCAGTTCGACAGCCTGCGGACCCTGCGCATCGGCGCCAACGGCTCTCTGGCTCTGCTCGACGAAAACGCGCACTGGCTGGTGCCGCCGGCCGGCCTGGAACAACCGGAGGCGTTCGCCGAGAACGTGCAAGGCTGGGCACTGGACGGGCAGGGACGCTTCTGGCACGACGGCCGTCAGGATTTCTTCGCCGTCGCCGCAGCAGTCGGCGGCGAATCGTGGCGGGTGGTCGCCGGCATGCCCAAGGCGGAAATCCGCGAAGTGACCTGGACCGTCGGTTCGGAGCTGGCGCTCGGCGGGATTCTCACCCTCCTGGCGGCAGTGGCTGCGATCATCGGCCTGCTGCGCTACAAGCTGCGCCCGCTGGGTGAGCTGGTGTATCAGGCGCAGGCCCTGGGCGACGGCAATCTCAGCGCCCGGCTGGAGGTACGCAGCAATGACGAGATCGGCGATCTGGCACACCACTTCAACCAGATGGGCAACGCCCTGCGCGAGCTGATCGGCGGCATCGGCAACAGTGCCACCCAAATTGCCAGCGCGGCGGAGCAGCTCTCCGCCGTCACTGAACAGACCAGCGCCGGGGTCAACGGCCAGAAGCAGGAAACCGACCAGGTGGCCACTGCTATGAACGAAATGGCCGCCACCGTCCAGGAAGTCGCACGCAACGCCGAAGAAGCCGCCAGTGCGGCCCAGGCGGCTGACAGCCAGGCCAGACAGGGTAGCCAGGTGTTGCAGCGGGCGCTCGACGAAGTTGACAGATTGTCCGCGCAAGTAAACGAAACCGCCGGGGCTATGAATCGCCTGGACAGTGACAGTGCCAGCATCGGTACTGTGCTGACCGTTATCAACGGCATCGCCGGGCAGACCAACCTGCTGGCGCTCAACGCCGCCATTGAGGCGGCGCGTGCTGGCGAGGCCGGGCGCGGCTTCGCTGTGGTCGCCGACGAGGTACGCAGCCTCGCCCAGCGCACCCAGCAGTCGACCGCACAGATCGAAGAATTGATCACCAACCTGCAGCAGGGAGCGCAGAACGCGGTGAAACTGATGGACAGCAGCCGTTCCCTGGCCGCCAGCACTCTGGAACTGAGCCGCGAGGCAAGCGACGAACTGCAAGCCATCACCCGGACTGTCTCGACCATCCAGAGCATGAACCTGCAGATCGCCACCGCCTCGGAAGAACAGAGCGTAGTGGCCGAAGAGATCAACCGTAGCGTGCTCAATGTCCGCGACATCGCCGACCAGTCGGCCGCCGCTGCCGAGGAAACCGCCGCTGCCTCCGCCGAACTCGCCCGCCTGGGCCAGGGGTTGCAGGGGCTGATCAGCCGCTTCCGGACCTGATGTGGTTACCGCCATTGCTGACCAGATCAACCAGCTGGCATTGAATGCCGCTATCGAAGCGGTGACCCTGCGCTAAACCGTTTTAAGAGAGACAAGGATGTCCCTTATTTCCAAATCAACCCCACTTCCCTTAATACCGGCCAAAGCTTAACCAGTGGCATTATCATTTCTCCGGTCCTTTGGATAATACAGTGAACGGCTTGAATCCTGATGCCTTTGATGTCTCACACCAGATATTCTGCATAGAGCGTGCAAACTTCTTTATTTTTGCAATCTATTGCATAATAAGAAAATTACCTATAAATTTTTTGTCTCTACCTCAAAGAGATATCTGTTTTCCAAAGGCTATAAAGGATCGCATGTTATGCACGCAGGAAAGTCCATATTGGTCGTTGATGACGATCTGCAGGCCCGGAAATTGCTGCAGACTTACCTGAACAACGTTGGTTTCCGGGTCCGGACCGTTGCCAACGGCAGCGATTTTCGTCGGGCACTGGAAGAGTCGGGGGCAGACCTGGCGATTCTGGATGTTACTCTCCCTGGTGAAAGCGGGTTCAAGCTCTGCCAGTGGATGCACGAACACCCGGATTTCTTCAGGATACCCATCATAATGTTGACAGGGCGTGTTGATGAGATGAACCGTGTCCTCGGACTGGAACTCGGCGCTGATGACTATTTATGCAAGCCTTTCAGCCTTCGCGAATTACTGGCGCGGATCAATGCCCTGCTGCGGCGTACACGCATCAGCCCCAAGTTGGCTGTTGCCCAGGTGCTGGCCTTCGCCGAATGGCATCTGGACACGGTGAGCCGCCGCCTGGTTCACCGGGATGGCGAAGAGGTGATACTCACCGGCACAGACTTTGCCCTGCTAAAACTTTTCCTCGATCACCCGCAGCAGGTGCTCGATCGTGATGCCATCGGCAATGCCACCCGCGGCCGCGATATGCTGCCGCTGGAACGCGGCGTTGACACCGCTGTGTATCGTCTGCGCCAGCGCTTGCGTGACACCGGCAAGCCTAACCGCCTGATTCTTACTGTGCGGGGCGGTGGCTATCTGCTGGCGGCTGAAGTGAAGTTGTGCAACCGGGCTTAGGCAGCCTTTAACCGGGTTCCCTGTAGCGCGCCCTGATGTGCAGGATATCTTCAGGACTGGCCAAAAATACCTCAACGATCAGGATATGCGAATCGCCATGCGTATTCATGAATGCCCCCCTTTAAGACGGTGACGGTCAATGCTTTCCAGAAAGCGGCCAACATCGATCGGTTTGGTCAGATAGTCGGCGAACCCTGCCGCGATGCCGCGCTCGATGTCTTTGGGCATAGCGTTGGCTGACACCGCGATGACGGGAACATGCCGCAGCCGGAGATCGGCCTTGAGAACCTGCAATACCTGATAACCATCCATCCCGGGCATATTGATATCCAGCAGGATCAGGCAAGGTTTACGGGACTGTGCCAGTTCGATGCCCAACTCAGGCATATGCGCCGTTACCAGCAGAATATTGCGTAGTTTGCCAAGCATCTGCGTGACCAGCTTCAGGTTGGCAGGGTTGTCGTCGATATACAGTACGTGTTCCTGCCCATATTCTTCGCGTTTGATTTCCGGTGGTAGTTCCGGAAGCTGGAACAAGGTTAGGTCCGGGTCCGCTTGTGGCAGCCTGATCCAGAACCGGCTGCCTTGTCCCGGTGTGCTGTCGACACCGATCGTGCCATTCATGGCCTCGACCAGGCGGCGCGAGATCACCAGGCCGATGCCGCTACCTTCGATCTTGCTATTTTCGGCATCCAGGCGATTGAAGGGCTGGAATAACCGGGCCAGATCCTTGGGGGCGATGCCATTTCCGGTATCCGCGACGATGATCCGAAAGCATGTTCCATCCGTTTCCAGCGTCAGCCGGACTTCACCTTGTGGCCGGTTGTACTTGATGGCATTGGACAGCAGATTAAGCAAAACCTGCTTTAGCCGTACTCTGTCGGCCCGCACTGCTGCCGTGGAAGCCGCCGGCATGTGCAGTGAGATCTGCCGCTCTGCTGTCAGTGGCCATAGCAGTTGCCCGCATTCGTTGATCACTGAAGCCAAAGCAACGTTCTCAATGGACAGGGTCATGTGGCCGGATTCGATCTTGGCCAGGTCAAGCACTTCATTGATCAGTCCAAGCAGATGGTGCGCCGCTTTAAGGATCTCCCGGACATTGTCCTGCTGGTCCCTGTTCAGTGAATCGTCGAATTCGAGGAGCTGGGCGAAACCGAAAATGGCATTCATCGGCGTACGCAGTTCGTGGCTCATGCTCGACAGGAATTCAGTTTTCGCCCGGTTGGCGCGCTCGGCCTCGAGTTTTGAAGCCTGCACCGCAAGCTCGTTCTCTTTCTGGCGCGAGATGTTGAGCACGGTTGTCAGGCGCAGTTCGCGCTCACCAACCATCAGATTGCGCCCCCGGACAATGGCCGGAAAGGTCGTGCCGTCATGACGCTGCATAACTGACTCATACGGCTCGGCCCATTTCGCCTCGATCAGTTGCAGTGCCATTGGTACGGCACTGGCGGCGGTGAAGGACATTACCGGCTGGCCGACAGCATCCTCACGTTGGCAGCGGAATAATTCAAACCAGCGCTCACTGGCGTCGATGATAATGCCCTGATCGCATACCACGATGCCTTCTGCAACGTTGTCGATAAAGAATTTGTAGCGTTGCGCGCTTTCTTGCAACTTTAGTTTGATTTTCTTGAGATCGGTAATATCGGTGCGTATCGATATGTAGCGTAGAGGCTTCCCGGTGTGATCGATGACCGGCATGATAGTCGCGTTGACCCAGTAAAACTCGCCATTCTTCTTGCGGTTGCAGACTTCACCATGCCAGGTTCCGCCGTGTGTAATGGTACGCCACAGGTCAGCGTAAAATTCGCCACTATGCCTGCCGGATTTAATCAGGCTGTGGGTTGCTCCGAGCAGCTCTTCGCGACTGAATCCGCTCAGCGTACAGAATTTGTCATTGACATAGGTGATACGACCGGCAAGGTCAGTCATGCTGATAATGGTATGCCGGTCAGCCACGCTGCGCAGCACATCCAGTTCCCAGCGCGGTATATCCAGTTGCCGCTGATACTGTTCCCCGCGTTGTATCCGAACACGCGTAGCGCGGACGACGGGCCGCAGCAGCGCGGCAAGCTGGCCTGTGGCAGCCGGAACGTCCAGCCAGAATTCATCCTCTATGCTTGCCTGCGCCAGTGCTTGCCGGCAATCGGCCGATGCCAGGAAGATCAGCGGTAATTTCAGGCGGGCCGCTGTCTGGCGTGCGGTGGTGACGATGCGGGTATCATAGGTTGCAACTTCTACCATCAGGGCAGCACTTGCTGCTGTTTCCGGCATTTGCGACAGAGCGTCCACACTAAGGAACAGTGGCGTGCAACCTGCTGCCTCTATCTCCAGGGTGCGCTCGGCTATTTTGTCGGGCGGGACGACGACCAATAATACGGGTATTATTTCCGGGGTCCCGCTGTCTGACATGTTTTGCTCCTTTCCCTGCGAATTAACAACTGAGCCCAACTGAGCCTCTAAGCAGGCCAAATACTTGTTCAGGTGGTAAGGTTACCATTTTATCAGAGGTGTTCAATGCAAAATAACACCAAAGATAAACAGGCCCTGGTGTATGGAATTAGTTGACCACTACAGGGGCATTCGTTATATATACTCAGGGATAAGTTTTTCCTCAACGCAGAAAGAACAGCAAGAAGAACAAGAAGAACAAGAAGAAAGAGTATCGTGCAAACCCAAAGAATTCTTCCGGAAGACCGCTTTTCCATCCTGCGTATCGGCAGTGCGTATATTCGCACGGCACAGCAACAGCCGGTGATTAATCCAGCCTACGGCACCATATTTGCCAGCGTTCCGCGGGCCGCCCCGGAACATCTGGAGAGTGCTGTCACAGCGGCTTCGGATGCCTTTTGCAGTTGGCGCACATTGCCCTGGGCAGAACGCCAGGCCCGGATAGAAGCCCTGGCCGATCGCATGGTACAGGCGCGGGAGGAACTGGCCGACCTGATGACGCTGGAACAGGGCAAACCGCGACACCCGGCAGCGATCGATGAGGTCGATTACGCCGTGGGCTGGCTCAGAGGGATTGCCAGACAACGTCTGGATAACAAGATTCTTGAAGATGTGCCGCATCATCATGTCGAGCAGTCCTACACTCCGCTTGGTGTGGTCGGCTTGATCGTGCCCTGGAATTTTCCGCTGTGTCTGGCCGTCTGGAAACTGGCACCCGCCCTGATTACCGGCAATACCGTTATTCTCAAGCCATCTCCGTACACCCCGCTGACCGCCCTGCGGTTGGCGGAACTGGCCGAGGGCATCCTGCCACCCGGCGTGCTTACCGTGCTGACCGGAGATGACGCGCTGGGCCAGTGGCTGGTAGAGCATCCGGGGATCGCCAAGATCAGCTTTACCGGTTCAGCCGCCACCGGGCGCAAAGTGATGGCGGGTGCTGCTGCCCGTCTCAAACGGGTGACGCTGGAACTGGGCGGCAATGACCCGGCCATCGTATTGCCCGATGCTGATCTCGATACCTGCGTTCCCCAACTGTTCTGGGGTGCCTTCGGCAATTCCGGACAATGGTGTGTAGGCATCAAGCGGCTCTACGTGCATGATGACATTTATCCGCAACTGCTCGATGCTCTGGTCGCCTATGCGCGTACTGTGCCGATGGGTGATGGCATGGACCCCGCCAACCTGCTCGGGCCGCTGCAAAACGCCAGGCAGTATGCGAAGGTGCTGGATATCCTGGACGATTGCGCCCAGCAAGGCTTGCGCTTTGCGCACGGCGGCACGATCCTGCCTGATCAAAAGGGCTACTTCGTACCGGTCACGCTGGTCGACAACCCGCCGGATAACAGCCGTGTGGTGGTGGAAGAAGCGTTTGGTCCTGTTCTTCCGGTGTTGCGCTACAGGGATTTTGATGATGTGGTGCGCCGCGCCAACGATACTGAGTATGGCCTCGGTGCATCTGTCTGGGGCCGGGATACGGCATTCGCCCAAACGCTGGCCGACCGGCTTGAAGCCGGTACAGTCTGGATCAATGAGATCTATGTCCATGGCGTGGATTTCCCTTTTGGCGGACACAAGTTGTCTGGCCTGGGGGTCGAGCATGGGGCTGAGGGACTGGCGGCTTACGTTAATCTGAAGATCCGCATGACAGCGCGTTAGGCGTCTGTTTAACAGACCCTAACTCAGTTCTTTAACAACGCTGCAGAAAAACGGGAGTAATAAGCCGGACTGCTGCCTGCTGTTATTCTGGTTTAATCTTCGTCAGTTTCTGCTTCAACAATCACCGGAATGGGTTTCCCCATATTGGTCAGGATCTGCCGCACTTCAGCCGGAATTTGCTGAGGGTTATCTTTGCGTAAGTCTTCGTCAGCCGGCAATGGCTGGCCGGTAAAGGCGTGTAAAAACGCTTCACACAGCAATTCACTGTTAGTGGCATGGCGTAAGTTATTGACCTGACGGCGGGTCCGCTCGTCTGTGAGTACCTTTAATACATTGAGCGGGATAGAAACGGTAATCTTTTTTACTTGTTCTGATTTTTTACCGTGTTCCGCGTAAGGGTGAATATATTCACCATTCCACTTAGCCATATGGTTACCTTGAGTTATTAGTTTGGTTGATTGCTTACGCAAGTGCGCAAATTTTAACGTGTTATGACACACAGTCAAATACCGCACCAGAAATAAACATTATAGACGGCTAAATGGTTTGACATCTAATTTATGGAATGTATAATTTTAGACGTCTAAACATCTAAATGAGGTTGCTATGTCAAAGCGTCATCCCGCAACAATTGCTGCCCGTGCAGGTATTGCTCGGGACAGCGCTTTTGCTGCTGTAACCCCACCGGTGTATTTAAGTTCTACTTATGAGTTGCCGGGTTTCCGGCAACCCGGTCGTTATGACTATTCCCGTACGAATAACCCCACCCGCGATTTACTGGCTGATGCCTTAAACGAACTGGAAGGTGGTGCCAAGGGGATTATTACCGGCACCGGGATGGCTGCGTGTTTACTGGTTCTGCAATTGCTAAAGCCGGAAGATACCCTGGTAATACCGCATGACTGCTACGGTGGCAGTTACCGGTTGTTTACTAACCTGGCTGAGCGCAAAAACAGCTTTAAGCTGTTGATTGTTAATTTTCAGCAGGCTGGCTGGGAGCAACAGATCCGGGCGAGTGGTGCACGGATGATCTGGGTGGAAACCCCCAGCAATCCGTTATTACAGATTACCGATATTGCCGCGGTCTGCGCGGTAGCAAAATCGCTGCATGCCTTGACTGTGGTAGACAATACCTTTTTGTCACCGGTACTACAGCTGCCGCTGGAGCTTGGTGCTGATATTGTGGTGCATTCCACCACCAAATATATCAATGGCCACAGCGATATTGTCGGTGGTGCTGTGGTGGTAAAAGATGCGGCAATCGGTGATGAGCTGAAATGGTGGGCCAATTGCCTTGGTTTAACCGGTACACCGTTTGACAGCTATATGATTTTGCGTGGCCTCAGAACCTTGCAGCCGCGTATTCGCCTGCAACAGGAAAATACCGCCAAAATTGTGGATTATCTGGTATCTCAGCCGTTGGTCAGCAAAGTGTATTACCCGGGGCTGAGTTCACACCCGGGGCACGATATTGCCGCCCGGCAGCAGGCAGGTTTTGGCGCGATGTGCAGTTTTGATCTGGCTGTTGCCCCAGAAAAACTGGCGGCCTTTTTTGATGCACTACAGTATTTTACGCTGGCTCAGTCGCTTGGTGGGGTGGAAAGCCTGATTTGTCACCCCGGTTCAATGACGCATGCCTCTATGAGCGCAGAAGCCCAGAAAACCGCAGGAATTGGCCCCACACTGCTGCGGTTATCTGTGGGGATAGAAGAGATTGAAGATTTAATCAGTGACTTACAGCAGGCATTTGATGCCGTTTCAGTATAAAGAGAACAGTGTGGCAACAGTACATAAATTTGGTGGCAGTAGTCTGGGTGATGCCAGCCGTTTTCAGGCGGTGGCGGAGATTATCAGACGCCAGTCTGACAAAGCGTTATGGGTAGTGGTTTCTGCACCGGGAGATACCACAGATCACCTGTTGGAAATTATTGAACATGCGGCGTATCCGGCATTACGCGACAAAGCGCTGCAGGTGCTGTCTGAAAATTTAACCTCACTGGTCAGCCAGAGTCTGACAGCAGAAAATGCCGGCAGAGTACTGGCCACTTTGCAGCACTGGCTGGCAGCAATACCGGATTATCTGGCATTACAGCAGTACAACGATGTACTGGCAACGGGTGAGCGTTTATCTGCATTATTGCTCAGCGCGGTATTAAGTGAACAGTCAGGCGGGCAGGGCTCTGTTGCTGTTGATGCCAGAGATTTTCTGGTACTGGCCGGAAATCAGGTGCAATGGCAGGAGTCATCGGCAAAGTTAGCCGCGTTATCTGCCTCTGACAGCCGTAATCTTATTCATGTGGTAACGGGCTATATTGCACGGGATGATGCAGGTAACAGCATTACCCTGGGGCGTAATGGCAGCGACTATTCAGCCACTATTCTGGGGCGTCTGTTGCAGGCTGACAGTGTCACTATCTGGACCGATGTTGACGCAATTTACAGCAGTGATCCGCGCCGGGTTCCGCAGGCTCTGCCGTATCGTCAGGTATCCTGGCAACAGGCCGCAGCGCTGGCATCACTGGGTAACCCGGTATTACATGCCAGAACCCTGTCACCCCTGGAGCAAACCGATACGACATTACAGGTTCGCAGCAGCTTTTATCCTGAGAAAGCCGGTTGTTGTGTTGCCACCCGGGGCGATACGCAGGCTGAATTTATTACTGAACTGCCGGAAACGGTAATATTGCATGTACCAACAACTGCAACCATCAGTGCGGAACAACTGGCATTACAGCTGCAACAGCCGGTTATTGCTTTAACTGCCGGACAGGAACAACAGTGGCTGATAAAGGCAAAAGCGGCGGAGGAAGCGCTGGCTTTGCTGGCTGCCCGGCACATTACGGCCAGTTGTAACCGTCAGCATTATCATGCCGTTGCCTGGATCAAACCATTGCAGAGCAAAGTGTTACCGGAAGCCGCTGTGCGTTATTTACAGCAGTTTGAGCCAGAGGCAGCATTTGACAATGCGCAGCAAACACTGTGGCTGTTCCGTCAGCAGCTTACTGCTGAACAGGTTGCAGCTTTGCATTCTTATTGTATTTCAGCGGTGCCGCAGTTGCATGTACTGGTTGCCGGTAGCGGCAATGTTGGCGGTGAGTTTTTAAACCTGCTGGTCACACAGCAGCAAAAAATGGCAGGGCAGATTAAGCTGAATTTGTCTGCTGTATTTAATTCACGTCAGGCCTGCCTGCAACCGGATATTCCGGCAGTGCAGTGGCAGCAGCTGCTTAGTCAGGCACCCGGCTATCAGTATCAGACATTACTGGCTTATATACAGGCGCTACCTGAGCCTAAAGTACTGGTAGATATTACTCCCAGTCAGGCGTTTGCCCTGAATTATCCGGAGTTTATTGCGGCCGGCTGCCATATTATCAGTGCCAATAAGCAGGGCGTTACCTTGCCGGGAGCGCAATATCAGCAGATTAAACAGTCGCAGGCAAAACACCGCAAACAATGGCTGAGCAATACTACTGCCGGGGCCGGTATTCCGGTACAGCGGGTATTACAGGAACTGCTGAATTCCGGCGATCAGATCCGGCAAATCAGCGGTATTTTCTCCGGAACGTTAAGCTGGTTGCTATGCCGCTATGATGGCAGCAAACCCTTTTCGGAATTTGTACTGGAAGCGCAGCAGAACGGGCTGACCGAGCCGGACCCGCGCGATGATCTTTGTGGTAAGGATGTGCAGCGTAAATTGCTGGTACTGGCGCGTGAGCTTGGTTTATCACTTGAACTGGAGCAAATTGCTTTGCAGCCATTACTGCCTGCCGGTCTGGAAAAAGGTGACTGGCAGACATTCTGGCAAGCCAGGGAGCAACTGGATCAGGCTTTACATACTGCTTATGTTTCGGCAACGGCACAGGGCAAAGTACTGCGTTACAGCGCCAGGCTGGATGTGAGAGAGGCCGTTGTTGCTGCAAAAGTTGAACTGGTGGCGGTATCTGTGGCCGATCCGCTGGCGGCAATTCAGCCCTGTGACAATATCTTCGTGATTGAATCAGGCTGGTATCAGGAAAATCCACTGGTCTTAAAAGGGCCGGGAGCCGGGCGGCTGGTGACGGCCGGTGGTATTCATGCTGATCTGGCGGTACTGGCTCAGCGTATTATTCAGTCTGGCTACGGACCTTATTAAAAGAGAGATATTATGGCGTTTGCAAATGCACAGTATTTAGATGCAATAAACCGTAACCTGCAGGATATACAGGGTAAGGTTAATGTCAGCTTTGAGTTTTTTCCGCCGAAAACCGAGCAGATGGAGCAGACTCTGTGGCATTCGATTGAACGGCTGGCTCCGTTGCAACCGTCGTTTGTATCAGTAACCTATGGTGCCAATTCCGGTGAGCGGGATCGCACGCATGATATTATCAAGTCGATTAAACAGCGTACCGGCCTGATTGCAGCACCGCATCTGACCTGTGTTGATACCAGCAGAGATGATCTGATTAACATTGCCAGAGATTACTGGGCAAATGGTATCCGCCATATTGTGGCATTACGTGGCGATTTGCCACCGGGCAGCAAACAAAAGCCGGAACTGTATGCGTCTGATCTGGTGGAAATTCTGCGCTCGGTCGCTGATTTTGATATTTCAGTGGCAGCTTACCCGGAAGTGCATCCGGAAGCACCTAATGCCCAGTTTGATTTACTGACATTAAAGCGCAAAGTAGAAGCCGGGGCTTCACGGTCAATAACCCAGTTCTTTTTTGATATTGAAAAGTTTCTGCGTTTTCGTGATCGCTGTGCTGCTATTGGTATCGATGTCGATATTATTCCTGGCATCTTACCTGTTACTAATTTTCAGCAGTTGCAGAAGTTTGCCGGCTTAACCAATGTTGCTATTCCGCACTGGATGCACAAAGCTTATGAAGGGCTGGATAACGATGCGACAACCCGCAATCTGGTGGCGGCCAATATTGCAATGGAAATGGTGAAAGTACTGAGCCGTGAAGGGGTAGATCATTTTCATTTTTATACGCTGAACCGCAGTGAACTGACTTACGCTATCTGTCATTTACTGGGGGTAAGGCCAAAACATGCTGTAGCCTGATAAATAAAGCCCTGCCAGTTTCCGGCAGGGCTTTTGCTATAACTCAGAATATTTACGTTGCGGTATTATCCCAGTTTTTTAACCAGCAGGTTATCAACAGAAGCTTTACCGGCACCGCTGAACAACAGCGATACGCTGGCAGCTAACAAGGCTAAACCAAACTCATAGCCGTTATTGCTCATAAACAGGCCGTTGCCGATATGTACGGTAAAGATCGCCACCAGCATCGCGAGTGACAGTGCCAGTGCTGCCGGTCTGGTCAGAAAACCTAAAATCAGGGCGATACCACCAAAAAATTCTGCACTACCGGCTAAAAATGCCATCAGTACACCCGGAGTTAAACCGATACTTGCCATCCAGCCACCAGTACCTTCCAGGCCGTAGCCGCCAAACCAGCCAAATAATTTCTGGGCACCATGAGCCACAAAAATAATACCGACCGGAACACGTAGTAATAATGCTGCGATACCTGCATTTGATGTTAAAACCTGAACAATTTTTTGATTCGCCATTTTTGTCACCTTTTATATATTGAAGAATATGGGGTTGTTTGTCAGTCGTTCTTTGTATTACAACATGCTGATAGCAGTAACTTTAGATGAACAGTTTTATAATAAAAAGCGGAAGTTATTGAGTATAATATTCAAAAAATTTGAAGCAACGCTTTATTATATTGTTGTTTACTTATTTTTAAGTTGGCGGCTGCCCGGAATTGGAGTAATCTTCACGGCGACAACGCTTGGAGCTTTGCTAAATAAACAGGGATGTATATGAGCAGGTTGTCTTGCCTCATTTATTGGTTGCAGATCATTCTGCCGACATCATTGCGTGCCCGGTGTACGCATTGCGTTTCCCTGTTTCCTGCCTTTTTATTATTACTTGGTACTTATTTTTTATTGGCGGCCCCAGGTTATGCCGCAGTATCAAAGCTGGAAGATTATTTCAAAGAAAGCTGGACTACCCGTGATGGCTTACCTCATAACACTATCAATAGTATTCGCCAGACAGCTGATGGCTATTTGTGGCTGGCCACCTGGGAAGGGGTAGTGCGTTATAATGGCCGCCAGTTTAAGGTTTTTGGCCGCGATAATATCAGCGGATTACCCGATTCCGGCGCCAGGGTCCTGACATTAGATCATCATGGTGAACTGCTGGTCGGTGGCGCCCGCGGCGGACTGGCAAAAAACGGTGACTCCGGCTGGTTCAGCTGGCCGGCTTTTCCGGCACTGGTAAATGATGTGATGCCGGATAATAACGGCCGGTTATGGGTGGCAACGGAAGGTCATGGTCTGTTTCTGCAATTTGCCGACGGACACCGGCAGCAGTTTACGGAAGGTAACGGTTTACCCAGCAATATTGTTTATACCCTGTTTATTGATCAACATAATATGCTGTGGGTTGGCACAGCTAACGGCCTGGTATTTATTGACCCTGAACTGAAGCTGCACCCGTTTACAGCACTGTCGTCAGCCCCGGTTTTTGTATTGGCCAGTAATCATCAGGGAGAGTTACTGGTTGGCAGTGGTCAGGGACTGTTTTTGCTGCAAGCCGATAAAGCCAGATTATTATTGCCTGAGTTGGAAAATGTACCGGTATCTGAATTGCTGGTAGAGCAGGATGTGATCTGGATTGGTACGGTTGACCGTGGATTATTGCGTCTTAGTGAACATGGGCTGGAGCAGCTGAATATTGAACGCGGTTTGCCAAATAACCGTATTCTGGCACTGTTTATGGATCGTGAACAAAGTCTGTGGGTAGGTACTAACGGGGGGCTTTTCCGGCTGCGGGATGCGCCTTTTACCAGTTACAACACTGAAAAAGGGCTGGCAGACAATTATGTGCGGTCAGTACTTTCCCACAGTGATGGTAGTTTATGGATTGGCACCAGCCGTGGTTTAAACCGGATGGTTGGGCGCAAGCTGGAAACTATTGAGCTGGGGCCGGCCAGCCGTGGCCAATCGGTACTGAGCCTGGCCGAAGATAAAACTGACGGTTCGGTATGGATAGGTACTTATTCTGATGGCCTGATCCAATGGCATAACGGCCAGATTAAAGCTCATTATAATCATGTTAATGGTCTGGCTGCTGATGAAGTCAGGGCCATTCTGCCACTGGATGATGGCTCGCTCTGGGTCGGAACGGCCAATGGTCTCAATTATATTCACCAGCAGCAAATACGCTTTTACGGCACCGAACATGGCTTGCCGGGCAGTTTTATTATGGCGTTGCACCAGACTCACGACGGGCGTTTATTTATCGGCACCGGGGTGGGTGTGGCAATAATACAGCAGGATAATATCCGGGCGCTGGATTTTTCAGGGCTGGATAATGCTGAGTATGCCTTCGGTTTTGCTGAAGATAAAGTGGCCAATATATTATGGATGACTACAGACCGGGGCTTGCTGTGCTATCAGCTGGACAGCGGGAAAATGGCACTGATTGGCCGTAATGCCGGTATTCCGTTTGATAAACTGTTTCAGCTGGTGATTGATAAACAGCAGTTTTTCTGGATTAGTACCAACCGTGGCATTTTACGGCTGACGTACGAGCAGGTGATGGCCGTTGCTCTCGGGCTGGCAACCGGGCTGAAGGTTGAACTGTTTGGCGAAAGTGATGGTATGGAAAGCGCTCAGGCCAATGGTGGTTCCAGCCCGGCGGCAACCATGCATCATGATGGTTCCGTCTGGATTGCAACATCCGCCGGTGTCACTACTGTACAGCCGGATAATCTGAAACGCTTTTCGGCAGTAGTACCGCCAGTGGTTATTGAAGAATTGATGGTCAACAGTCAGTCTTATAACTGGCAGGGCGTATTGCAACTGCCGGCTGGCAGCAGCCGGATTGAATTGAAATTTGCCGGCCTGGGTTTTATTATGCCGCAGCGTATTCAGTATCGTACCCGGCTGGAAGGCTTCGATAGTGATTGGGTCGAACGCGGTACGCTGAATTTTGCAGAATATACCAACCTGTCGCCGGGACATTATAAGTTCCGGGTATCAGCGTCTTATCCGCAGGGCGCCTGGAGTGAAGATGAAGCCGTACTGGAATTCAGTATTACCCCGTTCTGGTGGCAGCGTTCCGGTTTCTGGTTGTTACTGCTGCTGGCTGTTATCAGCCTGACAGTACTGGCTGTACGCTGGCGGCTGGCTAATCTGCGGCACAGTGAATTACGGCTGAAACGGCAGGTTGCGGCAAAAACCGCAGTATTACAGCAACAGGCCGATGAACTGCGGGCCGCGAATCAGGAAAAGTCAGAACTGGTAGAGCGGTTACGGGTGCAGTCGGAAGCATTTGAACGACAAGCCCGGCTTGACGGCCTGACCGGGCTGGCGAACCGGCGCGCTTTTGATGAAGCATTGCAACATGAATATCTGCGGGCCAGCCGTTCACAGCAACCGCTGAGTCTTGCTTTACTGGATATTGATCACTTCAAGCTGGTAAATGATAACTGGTCACATACCATCGGTGATGAAGTACTGAAATGCGTTGCCAGAGAGATCAAACTGCACTGCCGCCAAACCGATACTGTTGCCCGCTGGGGCGGAGAAGAGTTTGCGATTCTGTTACCGGAAACCTCGCTGGCACAGGCGGCAGAAATGTCGGAACGCCTGCGCGAGGCGATAGCGGCTATTGACTGCACAGCAGTGGCATGTCAGCTTAAAGTTACGGTAAGTATTGGTGTGGCAGAACATACCGGTACATTGCATACCCGGCAGTTACTGTCAAAAGCAGATGAAGCCTTGTATAAAGCCAAACAGGCGGGTCGCGATCAGGTAATGCTTACCCACTGAATGATTAAAAATTCAGAAATAAAGAATAAAAATTCTTGAAACTGCATGAGCTAGTCACTACACTGTCACCAGTTTCGTGCTATACCTATAGGTTATCTTTCCTCCGTGGAGAATTTCACACGATGTCATTATCAGAACAAAACCAGACTATCCGTAGCGTAGTGCTTGGTGCTGCCGGTTACAGCGGAGCTGAGCTGGTTGTTTTATTATCCCGTAATCCGCATTTTGAATTATGTTATGCCTACGCATCTGGTGGCCGGACAACAGAGCCTTTCTCATCTTTGTATCCGCGTTATAAGCAGCAGATCGATATTGCGGTTGAACCGTGGAATGATGAACTGATTAATCAGCAACTGGCGGGGCAGATCGATGTTGCCTTTCTGGCATTACCGCATGAAGCCAGTGAAGCTGTTACACCACTGTTTCTGGCAAAAGGTATTACCGTGGTCGATTTATCCGGGGCATTCCGCCTGAAAAAACCGGCGTTATATCCGCAGTATTACGGCTATGAACATCAGCATCCGGCGTTACTGGAAAGCGCAGTATATTCATTGATGGAATGGCTGGACCAGCCATTGGGGGAACTGGTATCGGTGCCGGGATGTTACCCTACTGCCTGTTCACTGGCACTGATGCCTGTACTGCGGGCCGGGCTGGTTGAAGACCACTGTATTCCGGTGATTAATGCCACCAGCGGTGTATCCGGCGCCGGGCGTAAAGCCAGCCTGACCACATCTTTTTGTGAAGTGGGCCTAAATGCCTATGGTTTTTTTAAACACCGTCACCGCCCGGAAATTGAACAGAACCTGGCACGGAAAGTCGTATTTACGCCACATCTGGGTAATTTTAAACGCGGTATTCTGGCAACCAGCGTCGTTACGCTGAAAAGCGGTGTCAGCGCAGAGCAGGTTGCTGATGCCTTTAAACAGGCGTATCAGCATAAACCGTTGGTGCGGCTGGTATCGCATTCACCAAATGTAGCCGATGTTGCCGGTACACCTTATTGCGATATTTTCTGGCAGCTTGATGGCCAGCAACTGGTAGTGGTATCGGCGATTGATAATCTGCTTAAAGGTGCGGCTGCACAGGCTATGCAGGCGGCCAATATCCGTTTTGGCAAGCCGGAAACGGCCGGATTATTTGCAGGAGCTACTGATGAATAAGGTTCTGCCATTAGTGCTGAAAATGGGTGGCCGGTTGTTACAGGATGACAAAGCGCTGGACGCACTGCTACAGGTATGCGCCGAGCTGAAAAAACACTATCCGCTGGTACTGGTGCATGGTGGTGGTGATCAGGTTGATCAGTGGCTGGCAACATTTGGTTTTACCACTGAGAAACTGGACGGGCAGCGTATTTCACCACCAGAGCAAATGCCGGTGATCACCGGTGCACTGGCGGGTGCCGTTAATGCACATCTGGTTGCCAGGGCTTCGTTGCAGCAGTTAAAACCTGTCGGCCTGACACTGGCTGCCGGCGGCAGCTGCCAGTTTGATATTAATACTAAGCTGGGTGCCGTCGGTATTGCTAAGCCGGCTGATGCGACGTTATTAAATACATTATTGGCCCAAGGTTTTACTCCGGTGTTCAGCTCTATTGGGCAGGCATCTGTCGATCAGGAAGAGCAGGGCCAGTTACTGAATGTGAATGCGGATCTGGCTGCTGCCGCTATTTGTCAGCTGGTACAGGGACAACTGGTATTACTGACCGATGTGCCGGGTATTTTAGATGGCAATGGCCAGCTGATTGCCGAGCTTAACGCTGCGGATGCCGCAACACTGGTAGAGCAGGGGGTGATTAAAGGCGGCATGAAGGTGAAGCTGGATGCCGCCCTGGAAACGGCGCAGGCACTGCGACGAAGTATTACCGTTGCCGGCTGGCAGGATCCCCTTAATTTATTAAATCTGATGCGGCAAAAACCAACAGGCACCCGCATCGTTTGTTAATCCCTTAAAAAAGGATGCCGTTAAATACGGCAACACGGTTGTTATAATGAGTAAGTTGTCACAATTATTAAGTCTGGCAGAGCTGAACCAGACACAGTTAGCCGATTTGCTGACATCAGCACTGCATATTAAGCAGAACCCACAGCAGTACAGTCAGGTACTTGCCGGAAAAAGCATAGCGTTGCTGTTTGAAAAACCCTCACTGCGAACCCGTGTCAGTTTTGATGTCGGGATCAATAAACTGGGCGGGCACAGCGTTTATCTTGACCAGCAAAATGGGGCTATGGGTAAGCGCGAAAGTGTGGCTGATTTTGGCAGTAATCTGGCCTGCTGGACAGACGCTATAGTGGCAAGGGTTTACTCTCAGAAAACACTGGAAGAACTGGCACTCAGCAGCAAAAAACCGGTTATTAATGCGCTGAGCGATATCTACCACCCATGTCAGGCATTGGCAGATCTGCTGACGCTGAAAGAAAAGTGTGGCGATTTATCCAAAGTGCATCTGGCATTTGCCGGTGATGGCAATAATGTTTGTCATTCGCTGATGCTGGGCGCAGCACTGTCTGGTATGAAAATTACCGTTATTACCCCGCCGGGCTTTGGCCCCTGTGGTCATGTACTGGTGCAGGCGCAGAATATTGCTGCCAAAACCGGTGCCGAAATTGTGCTGAGCCATCATCTGTCAGCTGCCGCAGGTGCCGATGCCATTTATACCGATACCTGGTTATCAATGGGCGATAAAGCCGACCCGGAGATAATTAAACAAACTTTTGCACCTTATCAAATCAGTACCGCCGTGATGCAACGGTTGGGTGTGAAATATTTTATGCACTGTCTGCCTGCTCACCGGGGCCACGAAGTGACCAGCGAAGTACTGGACAGTGAAGCATCGTTAGTATTACAGCAGGCGGAAAACCGCATGCATGCGCAAAATGCCGTGTTAGTCAGTTTATTTTCGTGAGGACAATATGAGTATCAGTAAAGTTGTATTGGCATATTCTGGCGGTTTAGATACATCAGCCATCGTGCCGTGGTTAAAAGAAAACTATAACTGCGAAGTTATCGCCTTTGTTGCCAACGTAGGGCAGGGTGATGAAGAACTGGCCGGCGTCGAGCAGAAAGCGCTGAATTCCGGTGCCAGCTCATGTTATATCGTTGATTTACGCGAAGAGCTGGTTAAAGAAGTGATTTACCCGACACTGAAAACCGGTGCCGTTTATGAAGGCCAATATCTGCTGGGTACTTCTATGGCACGGCCGGTGATTGCCCGTGCCCAGGTAAAACTGGCGCTGGAGCTGGGAGCTAATGCACTGTGCCACGGCTGTACCGGTAAAGGTAATGATCAGGTCCGTTTCGAAGGTGCGTTTGCCGCGCTGGCACCACAATTAAAAGTTATTGCGCCGTGGCGTGAATGGGAATTCAATTCCCGGCAGTCACTGCTGAACTACCTGGCTGAGAAAAACATTCCGACCACAGCGTCTGCCACCAAAATTTACAGCCGTGATGCCAACCTGTGGCATATTTCGCACGAAGGCGGTGAAATTGAAAACCCGTGGCATGAGCCGTCAGATCAAATCTGGATGTGGACCAAATCGCCAGAGCAGGCGCCGGATAAAGCAGAGTATATTGAGCTGAGCTTTGAAAAAGGTGAACTGACCAAAATTGATGGCAAAGCTGTTGGCGGTGTTGCAGCCATTGAGCAACTGAATGCCATTGGTTCTGAGCATGGTATTGGCCGGATTGATATTATCGAAAACCGTCTGGTAGGGATGAAGTCCCGTGGGTGCTATGAAACGCCGGGCGGTACTATTCTGGTGGCAGCATTGCGTGGTCTGGAATCACTGGTTTATGACAGAACATCGCTGAAATACCGCGAAGAAGTGGGCCTTGAATTTGCGCAGCTGGTATATGATGGCCGCTGGTTCACCCCGTTAAAAGATGCACTGCTGGCTGCTGCAACTTCTCTGGCCGACAGCCTGACCGGTGATGTGGTGATTAAGCTGTATAAAGGCAATGTCACGGTAGCGAAACGCCGTTCACCTAATACGCTGTATTCTGAAGCTTTCGCTACCTTTGAAGGCGATGAAGTGTATAACCAGAAAGATGCTGCCGGTTTTATCCGTTTATACAGTCTGGCCAGCCGGATCAGAGCACTGCACGCAAAATAAACCGGACTCGAAGTAAAAGGATACTAGCATGGCGATGTGGGGTGGTCGTTTCACCGAAGCGACCCTCGCGGAATTCCGCGACTTTAATGATTCTCTGAGTTTTGATTACCTGCTGGCACAGCAGGATATTCAGGCGTCCAGAGCCTGGACCCAGGGGCTGGAGCAGGCCGGTATTATTACTGCCGGCGAAGCACAGCAACTGGACGGTGCACTGGCAGATTTAGCAGCAGCAATTGACGCTGATCCTAAGTTGCCATTGCAGACTCAGGAAGAAGATATTCATAGCTGGGTGGAAGCTCAGCTGACGACTAAACTGGGCAGCGTGGCGAAAAAGCTGCATACCGGTCGCAGCCGCAATGATCTGGTGGCAACCGATTTACGGCTGTGGAGTAAACTGAATGCCCGGCAGGTGCGTGAAACGCTGATTGCCGCAATTGGTGCTTTATTACAGTTTGCCCAGCGCGCCGGTAATGCCGTGATGCCGGGGTTTACCCATTTACAGCGGGCGCAGCCGGTACTGGTAGCGCACTGGGCACTGGCGTATGTCGAAATGTTTAAACGCGACCTGAGCCGGATTGATGATGCGCTACAGCGGCTGGATGTCTGTCCGCTGGGTTGTGGGGCACTGGCCGGAACCGGTATTGCTATTGACCGTACGGCACTGGCTGAGCGTTTAGGCTTTAGCAGCGCCGCCCTGAACAGCCTGGATGCGGTATCTGATCGTGATTACGTGGTTGAGCTGTCAGCTGCTGCCAGTATCTGTATGACGCATTTATCACGCTTGTCTGAAGATGTGATTTTCTTCTGCTCCGGCGAAGCAGGCTTTTTCAAACTGGGTGATGCGATAAGCTCAGGTTCGTCATTAATGCCACAGAAGAAAAACCCGGATGTGTTCGAGCTGCTGCGTGGTAAAACCGGCCGGGTGCTGGGTCATCTGGTGGCAATTCTGCATGTACTGAAAGGTTTGCCGCTGGCTTACAACAAAGATATGCAGGAAGACAAGCAAGGCTTTTTTGACCTGATCAGCACCTGGCAGCAATCGTTGCTGGTACTGGCTACGGTGCTGCCACATCTGTCGGTGAATGAACAGCAGTGCCGTCAGGCGGCGGAGCTGGGTTACAGCAATGCCACCGATCTGGCCGATTATCTGGTCGGTAAAGGCGTGCCATTTCGTGATGCGCATGAATTATCCGGTGAACTGGTATTAAAAGCATCGGCAAAACAGGTGGCGCTGGAAGCATTAAGCCTGGCTGAGTTGCAGCAGGTCAGCCCGTTAATTGGCGAAGATGTTTACGCGGCTTTGACGATTGAGGCGGGGCTAAATAAACGCTCGGCGCTGGGTGGTACATCTCCGGCTCAGGTGATGACGGCATTGATTAATACCCGTAAGTGGTATGAAGCGTTATAAGGACTGCTACGCGTTGCAGGAAAAGAGGTAGATGAGCCGCTGAGTTAAGGTGGAAAGCATCCATCACCTTACTCACGCTAACACGCCATAAACCGTCCATGGGGCTCGGTTCCGGCCATCCATGGCCTCCAACGGTTAGCTTAGAGTAAGCTGACTCCTGCTTAAACGAGCGCCATTAGGTCAATAGGCGTTTAATTCAGCAGTAAAAAACGGTACAGTTGTCACTGTGCCGTTTTTTTATTCTTACAGGTTTATAAATGTCTGATTCTTCCCCGTTAGTACTGATCGCGTTTCCCTGTCTGCCGGCTATTGCTGATAAAGCTCAGCAATTGTTTAACAGTGTTATTGTTCCTGATGAAGTGAGTACCGGACAGCTGCTGGCATTGATCCAGCAAAAGCAACCTGCTGCTGTGCTGGTAACCTTCAGCCATAAACTGAATGCGGCTTTTATTAATGCCCTGCCAGCTTCTGTCCGGATGATTGCCACCTGTAGTGTTGGCACTGATCATATTGATATTGCTGCTGCCAAAGCCCGAGGTATTCAGCTGAGTAATACGCCGGATGTACTGACAGAATGTACCGCTGATATGGCATTGCTGCTATTGCTGAATGCCAGCCGCCGCGGCCGTGAATATCAGGCTGTAATGGATAATGGCTGGGGTGTGCGTTTCGGACAGTCTGAAATGCTGGGGCACAGCCTGCGTGGTAAAACACTGGGTATTCTGGGAATGGGGCGGATTGGTCAGGCGGTTGCTGAACGGGCCAGAGCCTTTGGTATGCAGATTATTTATAATAATCGCAGACCGTTACCGGCAGCAGAAGAACAGGGCGCGGTATATTACGATAATTTTGAGGCTATGCTGCCGCATTGTGATGTGTTGTCGCTGCATGCCCCCGGTACAGTTGAAACCCGTCATATTATCAATGACAAGACACTGTCGTTATTACCGGATGGCGCGATGCTGATTAACGTGGCGCGGGGCAGTCTGGTCGATGAAACCGCATTAATGCAGGCGCTGACTTCAGGCAAATTGTTTGCTGCCGGGCTGGATGTGTTTGAACAGGAACCGGAGTACAACCAGCAGCTTAAGGCTTTCCCTAACCTGTTCCTGACACCGCATATGGGCAGTGCCACAGTGGAAACCCGTACCGAAATGGGGATGCTGTGTTTGCAGAATATTCAGGCAGCCCTAGCCGGCAAACCACTGCTGACACCTTGCTGAAAAATAAAGGCCGGCAAATGGACCTGATGATCAGCTGAAATTTCAGCATACATCAGCTTGCTCACGCTGATACGTTGTAAATACATCTTTCAGCCAGCAGAGCTGTTCAAATTCGTTCCTGGAATTTGAACAGCTTCAATGGTTAGCTCAGAGAAGGAAGTGAACGGTATTGGGCCCATTATCAGAACAGCTCCAGTTCTTCCTGGTTTTTCTTATTACTGTCAAACTGAATTTGTGGTACGCCAGATGTTGCATACTGGGTTGGCTCTGTACCAATCTTGAAATACTCAAAACTGCTGGTGTGATCGGTTGCCCGGCTTAGTAAGCCTGTTTGTTGATCTATCCGGACTGAAGATATACCCACCGGGGTCGGAATATTATTGACCGGTAAATCAGCAGCAATTTCTGTCATATAATCCAGCCAGGCGGGCAGTGCCGTTCTGGCACCGGATTCGGCACCGGAACTTTGAGTCTGCCCCAGATTGGCATTCCATGAGGTACGCCCAAGGCTGCGATTTGAATCATCAAAACCGACCCATACGGTTAATGCCAGATCAGGCGTAAAGCCTGAGAACCAGGTATCTTTGGAATCATTGGTGGTGCCTGTTTTAGCCGAAACATCACGCCGTTTCAGGCTTTGCAGCCGCCATGCCGTACCATTCCAGCCGGTGCCCCGGTTCCAGTCTCCTCCACCCCAGACACTGCTTTTCAGTGCATCGGCAATTAAGAAAGCATTTTGCTCTGAAATAACCTGTTCCGCCGTATGGCGTTCGGTTTGCAGCGGTAAATTTTCTTCAGTAGCCTGCGGGCTGTTTAACTGGCTGAACAGCTGGGCCATCAGAGCTTCCTGATCCTGCTCAGAATGGTTTTCTTGCGGGCTGGTATCGCAGTCTTTGCAAACAAAAACAGACTGGTGCTGATAAACCAGGTTATTTTCTTCATCCAGCACTTTTTCGACCAGATAGGGTTCTACCAGATAGCCGCCGTTGGCAAATACGGCATAACCGGTTACCAGTTCCAGTGGTGTTAAAGAAGCAGAGCCCAGCGCCAGAGTTTCGTTACGGGGTAAGTCACTGGCGGCAAAACCGAACTTCTGTAAATGGCGGATAGTGTCATCAATACCGACACCGCGCAGCAGACGGATAGAGACGACGTTTTTGGATTTTGCCAGTGCTTCGCGGATCCGGATCGGGCCATCATAGACTGCCGGAGAATTTCTGGGGCGCCAGGCAATACCGGCATTATTATCCCACTGATGGATGGGGGCATCGTTCATAATTGATGCCAGTGTATAACCATTTTCCAGTGCGGCAGAATAAATAAAAGGTTTGATATTGGAACCAACCTGACGCTTGGCCTGAGTTGCCCGGTTAAACTGGCTTTGGGCAAAGCTGTAACCACCTACCAGAGAACGGATAGCACCATCATGAGGGTCGATAGCGACAATCGCACTGCTGGCCAGCGGGAGCTGGCTTAGTTGCCAGTTGTCATTCTGACGGCGTACCATAATATGCATACCGGGCGACAAGATATTATAGGCTGTCTTAGGCGCTGTTCCTTGACGTTCATCACTCTGAAACGCCCGGGCCCATTTCAGGCCATCCCACGGTAACGTAATACGCTGACCACCGCTGACAAGCACTTCTGCTGATTGTGGGGCCACACTGACTACAACAGCAGGTACCAGATCTTCGATACCGCTTTGTTTATTCAGGTACTGAATAATCTGTTCTTCAGTATAAGGTTCCTGTTGTTCGAAAATAGCTTCTGTTTCATTACTTTCAATAAATGTTGCCTGCCACAGCACCGCTTCCGGTCCCCGGTAACCATGACGTTCATCGTAGTTATAGAGGTTTTGCTGTAATGCCAGCTTCGCTTTATGCTGCTGTTTACTGTTAACGGTAGTAAATACCTGTAAGCCAGCGGAATATGCGGTTTCTTCACCATAACGGTTAATCATTTCCTGACGTACAATTTCTGCAATATAAGGTGCTGAAGCGGTAATTTGCGGGCCGTGCAGTCTGCTGGTAACCGGCGCGGCTATCGCGGTATCGTAGGTTGCTTTGTCAATGACACCTGTTACCAGCATACGACCCAGTACCACATTACGACGGGCTCTGGCATTGGATGGTGAGCGCACCGGGTTCAGTAGCGAAGGTGCTTTAGGTAAACCCGCTATAATGGCAATTTCATCTACGTTTAATTCATGGACGGTTTTGCCAAAATAAACCTGAGCGGCGGCACCCACGCCAAAAGAGCGCTGGCCTAATTCAATTTTATTCAGATAAAGCTCAAGAATTTCATCCTTGCTCAGTAATTGCTCAATATGGATCGCAAGAAATATTTCCTTGATTTTACGGATGATTTTTTTCTCGCGGGATAAAAAGAAGTTTCGTGCCAGCTGTTGGGTAATGGTACTGGCTCCCTGCGATGGATCACCGGTGGTTGCCACAACGACAGCTGCCCGCATAATACCGATAATATCTATGCCCGGATGTTCATAAAAGCGGGTATCTTCCACCGCCAGAAATGCCTGGATAAGTTGTGGTGGCATTTCCTCCAGTTTCAACGGAATGCGCCGTTTCTCACCGAATTGTGAAATCAGCTCACCATCTGCAGTGAATACCTGCATCGGCGTTTGTAACTTTACTTCTTTCAGGGTGGTAACATCAGGTAGTTCATCTTTGACGTAGAAGTAAATCCCAACCACTGCCAGGCAGCCCAGCACAAAAGAAATTAAACAAAATATTAATAT
>JARXRR010000001.1:0-138066 GCA_033792355.1 Chromatiaceae bacterium AAb-1 | reverse complement strand
GTATTTATCAGGAGATTTATCAGGAATAACTTTTTCAGATTAAATAGTTATTAGTTTAAGTATTGTAGATTTTATTTTTTCAATTTTTTGTTACTGTGGAAAATATATAAATTTTAATTTTCAGTGGTTGCAAAGATGAGGTTTATTATTTTACTACTGTCTTTATTGACAGCTGCAGTACTGGCAGAAACGTCACCCTGGCCATCCCGGCCGGTATTAAGCGTTAAACCTGCAATGCAACAGGTGGTTGCCGTCGATGCCAGCCTGGAAGAGCTGGCCAGTGGTTTTCGCTGGGCTGAAGGGCCGGTGGCTGAGCCTGGCAGCGGGGATATCCTGTTTGCGGATGTACCGGCTAACACTGTGTATCGCTGGAATGCACAGCAAGGGGTAACTGTTTATCTGCATCCTTCCGGTTATACCGGGCTTTATCCGGAGCATAATCTGCAGGAAGGCGCTAACGGCCTGATCTTTAATGCGGATAACCAGTTAGTGCTGGCCCAGCATGGAGACCGGCGTCTGGCGTTGCTGCTGGATGCTGCTGGTGAGCAGCCACAGTATAAGACACTGGCCGACCGTTATCAGCATAAACTGCTTAACAGCCCTAACGATGTGGTACAGCATAGCAGTGGTGCCTATTACTTTACTGATCCGCCTTATGGGTTAAAGGATGGTGACGAATCGGCCCAAAAACAGCAAACCGTAAATGGTATATACCGGCTGGCTGCTGATGGAGAGCTTACGCTGCTGGCAGATAGTTTAACCCGGCCCAACGGGCTGGCGTTTTCTCCGGATGAAAAATGGCTGTATGTCGCCAATTCCGATCCGGAGGCGGCTCAGTGGTGGCGTTATCCGGTAAAGCCGGATGGCAGCCTTGGCCGGGGTGAGCTGTTTTTTGATGCCACGGCACAAACCAAAACCGCCAGCGGTTTACCGGATGGTTTAAAGGTACTGCCATCAGGCATCTTACTGGCCACCGGACCTGGCGGTGTATGGGTGTTCACACCGGATTCTCAGCATCTTGGTACTATACAAACGGGAGTTGCAGCGGCCAATGTAGCGTTAAGTGCCGATCTGCGTTATCTGTATATTACTGCCAGTAGTTATTTGCTACGAATCAGGCTGATAGCTTCAATACCCGCAGAGTAAATCCTGGAATAATAGGATTTTATTGGTTTAAATAGCTGAGCAAACTATTATCCTAATTAGCCAGGATATAAGTATGCATAGATATCTGGATGATAAATAATCCTTTTAAAGTAGGATTTACAATGCCAAAACGTGTCACTGTTACAGAAAAACCGCATTTAACGGGACGCGCTTTCGCCTGAATTCAGATTAAGCCTGTTTTTTGGGTGGGTTATCGGTGTTATGCAGCACAATGCTATGCTGCATAATGATATTCCTGAATGCTTCAGGTGTTGTTGCCCAATCCACCACATCGACTTTCCAGGGTAAAGCGGATTCTGTAAAGGCTTCTGAAATTTCTGCCTGCCTGGAAATTGGCAGAGGGGTGCTGGTGATAACCGCCAGATCCAGATCTGAAAAAGGTTTGGCAGTACCTTTTACCCTTGAACCAAAGGCCCAGACATCATAATCAGCCAGCAGTTGCTGAATAATGGCAGAAACGATATGCCATTCCTGTTCTGTCAGTTGCAATCCGGTGGGCTTTTTCATGGCAATCTGCTTTGTAAGGAATCCCGCAGGAACCCCGCTTCCTTAATAAAGGCCGGAATGCCGGTAACAACCTGCAGTGCTATATCTTCATTATAAGTATGGCTGGTTTTACTGCGCATTTCACGATAAGTCCGCCATGCAGACCAGTCGCCGGCTAACAGCTTTTGCTCATTGGCGGTGCGGATTAGTTCAGCAAACGGCATACTGTCAAATTGTTCAGGCGAAGCTGCAGTTTGCTCAAGGTAACGTTTTAATATTTTATGGCTGAGTTCATAGGTAAACTCAAAGCGCTGGATCAGACCATCACGGATCTGGATATCGGTAATATCCTGCTGATAACGTTGCCAGCCTTCTTCAAGCCTGCTGATGGCTTTTTGCAACGGTGTAATATCCAGTGTCATAATGGCCTCTTTCAGTTATATAACTTCAGCGCAGCGTAACGAACTCTTCTGCGCTGGTCGGGTGCAGTGCGACGGTGGCGTCAAAGTCGGCTTTGGTAGCGCCCATTTTTATCGCGACGGCAAAGCCCTGCAGTATTTCGTCCATACCTTCACCGATACCATGTAATCCCACTACTTTTTCATCCGGGCCACTGCACACCAGCTTAAAAGTGCTGAGGGCACGGTGCGGGGTAATGGCGTTATACATCGCCGCAAAAGATGAACGGTAAACTTTGATATTGTTGTCACCATGTTGTTCGCGGGCTTCTTTCTCTGTCAGACCGATGGTGCCGATAGGCGGGTGGCTGAAAACGATAGTCGGGATCAGGCTGTAATCCATTTTTGCTTCAGGCATGGCTTTATTAAACAGCCGCTCGGCCAGCAGGCGGCCGGCTTTGATTGCAACCGGTGTTAACTGGGCTTCGCCGGTAATATCACCAACAGCATAGATACCCGGTACATTGGTATTCTGGAAAGCATCGGTGCGGATAAAACCCTGCTCGTCAGTAGTTACACCAACAGCCTGCAGATTCAGCTTATCAGTAGCCGGTTCGCGGCCAATCGCCCAGATCAGGCAGTCAACGTCAGCGAAGGCTTCGCCATTTTCGCTATATACGGTCAGCAGGCCATTGCTGGTTTTCTCAATATGGCTGACCTGAGTATGGGGATGCAGCGTTGGGCCATCCTGTTTAATCCGTTCCAGCAACGCAGCGGTAATATCACTGTCAAAGCTGCGCAGTGGTCTCTCGCCTCTTACCAGCAGATGGGTGTCTGTACCAAGGGCATGCAGTACACCGGCAATTTCCACTGCGATATAACCGGCCCCGACAACAACCGCTTTTTTCGGTTGCTGTGTCAGCGCGAAGAAACCATCGGAATCAATACCATATTCCGCACCGGGAATTGCCGGTATCAACGGGCGGCCACCAACAGCAATAGTGATATGATCGGCGGTAATCCGTTCACCATTAACTTCTACGGTATTTTTATCAATAAAGTGGGCAAAGCCTGCAATATAGCTAACACCATTGCTGGCAAAACCACGATGATAGCTGCCATGAATGCGTTCTATATAGGCTTCACGGTTTTTTACCAGTGTCTGCCAGTGGAAGTCGTTGGTGGTAATATCAAAACCATAGGCTGAGCTGTATTTCAGCGCCTCGGCAATATGGGCACTGTTCCACATCACTTTTTTCGGTACACAGCCGACATTAACACAGGTGCCGCCAACGGCTTTTGCTTCAATTACAGCTGCTTTAGCGCCGCGAACAGCCGCCCGGTTTGCGCTGGCAATACCACCACTGCCGGCACCGATGGCCAGATAATCAAAATGACGTGTCATAACAGGTTTTCCGTTTGCAGGTTGTTATGCGGTTATAAGGGCAGAGCGGGGGTTTTGCAAGGTTTTAACCTCCGGTAATTAAGCCATTTAACCTTGATAATTGCACCGACAGACCCAAAATCGCAGTATGATAACTTTCTTTTGATTGGATGAAGCTTTTATGTCTCAAACTGCCAATGTGTTGCTGAGTTTCCAGGATTTACCTCCCTTTTCTGCTATTACTCCGGAACAGATAAAACCGGCGGTTGAGCAGGCAATTGCTGATGCCCGTAAAGTCGTGGCAGAAGCTGTCAGCCAGGACGGTTTCAGCTGGCGTAATCTGGTGGAGCGTATTGAGCAGGGTAGTGCCCGGTTGGGTAAGCTGTGGTCACCGGTGTCACATATGAATGCAGTGGTTAATTCTCCGGAGCTGCGGGCTGCCTATGAAAGCTGCCTGCCGCTGTTATCTGAATTCAGTACCTGGCTTGGGCAGCATGAAGGCCTGTACCGGGCTTATCAGCAACTGGCACAAAGTGCGGAATATCCGACACTGACTGCAGCCCAGCAAAAAGTGATTCAGAACGCCCTGCGGGACTTTAAATTATCTGGTATTGGCTTAACCGAGCAGAAAAAACAGCGTTATGGTGAAATTCAGAGCCGTTTGTCGGAACTGGCGTCGACATTTTCCAACAATACGCTGGATGCTACCCAGTCTTGGTTTAAACATATTACTGACAACAGCGAACTGGCCGGTATTCCTGAAGATGCCAGACTGGCCGCGGCAGAAGAAGCCAAAAACCGTGAGCTGGATGGCTGGGTGTTTACGCTGGAGTTTCCCAGCTATATTGCCGTGATGACCTATGCGGATCAAAGGGCTTTACGGGAAGAATTTTACCGGGCATACAGCACCAGGGCTTCTGATCAGGGGCCAACTTCCGGGCAGTTCGACAATACCGCTGTGATTGAAGAAACACTGGCTTTGCGGCACGAACTGGCACAGCTGCTGGATTTTAATAATGCTGCGGAAGAATCGCTGGCGACCAAAATGGCGGAATCACCGCAGCAGGTGCTGGATTTTCTGTCTGATCTGGCAAAACGGGCGAAGCCGCAGGCAGCGCGGGATCTGGCTGAATTAAAAGCGTTTGCTGCCAGTGAGCATCAGTTGAATGATCTGCATGCCTGGGATGTGACTTACTACGCAGAAAAACTGAAACAGTCTAAATATGCTATTTCAGATGAGACATTACGTCCTTATTTTCCTGAGCATAAAGTGCTGGATGGTTTGTTTGAGGTATTACACCGTTTATTCGGTATTAAAGTAACAGAACGTCTTGGCGTTGATGTATGGCACAAAGATGTCCGCTTTTTTGATATTACGGATAAGCAGGGGCAGTTGCGGGGCAGTTTTTACCTTGACCTGTATGCCAGGGCCAAAAAGCGTGGTGGTGCCTGGATGGACGATTGTCAGGGCCGGACCTGGTTAGCTGATGGCAGTTTACAGAGCCCGGTGGCGTATTTAACCTGTAACTTTAATAAACCGGTTGGCGATAAACCGGCCTTATTTACCCATGATGAAGTCGTCACCTTATTCCATGAGTTCGGGCATGGCATCCACCATATGCTGACCCAGGTTGATGCCACCGCAGTTGCCGGGATTAATGGAGTGGCCTGGGATGCTGTCGAGCTGCCAAGTCAGTTTATGGAAAACTGGTGCTGGCAGCCGGAAGCACTGCAGCTGATTTCCGGTCACTACCAGACCGGAGTATCTTTACCGCAGGATATGCTGGATAAAATGCTGGCCGCGAAAAACTTCCAGTCGGCGATGTTTCTAGTGCGGCAACTGGAGTTTGCCTTGTTTGATTTCCGGTTGCATGCAGAATATAACCCGGATAATGGCAGTGGCAGCCATGTGCAGCAGCTGCTGGACGAGGTGCGTAATACCGTGTCGGTTATTGTTCCGCCGCGTTTTAACCGTTTCCAGAACAGCTTCGGCCATATTTTCTCAGGCGGCTATGCTGCGGGCTACTACAGCTACCTGTGGGCAGAAGTATTGTCTGCCGATGCCTTTGGCCGTTTTGAAGAAGAAGGCATCTTCAACCCGGACACCGGGCAGGACTTCCTGCGCTGGATCCTGGAACGTGGTGGCAGTGCCGAGCCGATGGAGCTGTTTAAAGGCTTCCGTGGCCGCGAGCCGTCAAACGAAGCACTGCTGCGGCATATGGGAATTACCGGTTAATTCATTGCATATTTAATCTGCATCTGCCAAGCTCAATGCAGACAATGGAGGAAAAACAATGCGTTATTCTGCAGGTGTTATCATATTAATCGTCAGCGGCCTGTTGCTGGGTGGCTGCATGGGGCAGGGAAGCAGCGGTACTGATCGTTTACCACCGGAGCCTTTGGTTGAACCTATCGATCCGCAAACCAATCCGGTGGCGGCGGTGAGAGCCAGAGAGCAGAGAATGGAACATTATCCTGATGTAAAAGCGATGCGTGCAGATGTGATGAAACTGATTGCTGATACCCGTGCTGATAATGCCGAACAGTGCCGGGTGGTCGGGTTTGGACATAAACCCTGTGGCGGACCGGCCCGTTATATTGCATTCTCGGTAAAACATGCCAGTGAACAGGAAGTGATGGCCCGTATTGGTGAATACAACACGGCAGCACAGGCTGAGAATATCCGGCTGGGGCTGATGTCTGACTGTGCGATAGTGCCGGAACCGGCAGTAACACTGAAAAATGGCCGCTGTACACTGGTTGACACAAAAACCAACAGTTTTTGATAAAACTACTGGTTTTTAATACAGGGCTACAGGTACACTGTAGCCCTGTTTTTTTGCAGGATATGGCAGTGGCAAACGCGGAAATTTTTAATCGTATTTATCAGCGGGCCTGTGAACGAAAAGGCAGCGAAGACGCTCTGGAAGCTTTACTGGGAAAGCCGTCCGGTACTGACGAGATCGCCGGCATTCCTGATAACCTGTTGCTGGCCGAGCTGACTAAAAAGATTTTCCAGTCTGGTTTTGTCTGGCGGGTGGTTGAGCAGAAATGGCCCGGTTTCAGGGAAATATTCTTCGATTTTGAAATTGAAAAAATGCTGCTGCTCAGCGACGAAATGCTGGAGCAAAAAGCCCGGGACCCCCGTATTATCCGCAATGCCGGTAAAGTATTTACCATCCGGGATAATGCACTGATGATCTACGATATTCAGCAGCAATATGGCAGTTTTGCCCGTTTTATTGCTGACTGGCCGCAAAGTGACATTATCGGCTTGTGGGGATACCTGAAAAAACACGGCAGCCGCCTGGGTGGCAATATCGGCCCTTATGCGCTCAGGGCAATCGGTAAAGATACCTTTGTGCTGAGTCAGGATGTCGAAGCCTACTTACGGGCTTACCAGATTTTCGATGGTGGCATCAGCAGTCAGCGCAGCCAGAAACAAATTCAGCAGCAGTTTAACGCCTGGCAGCAGCAGTCTGGTCGCAGTTTGCAGGAAATCAGTCAGATTATTGCCTACAGTACAGGAGATAACTACGTAGGTATGCAGCAATGACCATTGCGTTGCTGCAGGATGCCAGCCTACCGGAAAATTATCGTGCTGAGTTATGCCAGCGTTTTAATCTGGCACTGACAAATCAGCCACAGTCATGGCATCTGGTCTGGTGTAATAATGCACTGGTGCTGCGTAATCAGGCATTACCAAAACAGGGTGATATTCTGGTGGACTTTGCCGGTGGTGCCGCCAGTTATCGTCGCCTGCATGGCGGTGGTAAAGGCGAGGGAATTGCCAAAGCAACGGGTTTAAATAAGGTTTCTGATATCCGGGTGCTGGATGCTACGGCCGGGCTGGGGCGTGATGCCTTTGTACTGGCCAGTTTAGGAGCCAGGGTGACCCTGGCCGAGCGTAACCCGGCGGTGGCGGCATTATTATATGATGGCCTGCGGCGGGCGGCTATTGATCCGGCCCTGGCCGGCTGGCTGCCTCAGCGCATGCAACTGGTGTTCAGTCCGGCCGGTACAGTGTTACAGCAGCCGGACGATATTGACGTAGTTTATCTTGACCCGATGTTTCCACCCCGGGAAAAATCAGCACTGGTTAAAAAAGAAATGCGCGCTTTTCATGAGGTAGTGGGGGAAGATCCGGATGCCGATGCATTACTGCAACCCGCACTGGCGCTGGCAAAACGGCGGGTAGTGGTAAAACGCCCCGGATATGCGGGTTATCTGGCCGGTGTAAAACCGGATATGTCGGTAACAGGGAAGAACAACCGCTTTGATGTTTATATCAAAGCAGCAATGATGTGATATTTCAGGGCACTGCTTAAACGGTCTGGTATTGGGAAATGATGCAGATTTTATAATTTTAATCGTCAATAGGAGCATAGTTATGATTAAAACAGGTGATAAACTACCGGAAGTCAGTTTTTCGCAATTGACTAAAGAAGGGGTAATGAATCCGACCACCAGTCAGATTTTTGCCAATAAGAAAGTGGTATTGTTTGCCGTACCGGGTGCTTTTACACCTACTTGCTCTGCTGCGCATTTACCGGGTTATATTACACTGGCTGATCAGATAAAAGCCAAAGGTGTGGATGCTATTGTCTGTACTGCAGTAAATGATGCTTTTGTGATGAGTGCCTGGGCGAAAAGCCAGAACGCAGAAGAAATCACCTTTCTGGCTGACGGCGGTGCGGCTTTTCATAAAGCCATTGGTTTAACCATGGAAACCGGCGATTTTGGCGGTATCCGTGCCCAGCGTTATGCGATGATTGTTGAAAACGGCGTAGTGACATTATTAAATGTTGAAGCACCAAAAACCTTTGAAGTCAGTAAAGCAGAAGTGATACTGGCAGCACTGTAAATATCCGGTGTTGAGGCGGCGCATCGCTTATGCGCCGTATTTTTTTATTTTTCGGGATTTCAGCTTATTTATTACGCGTTGATATTTACCCTGAATAAAAGCAGTAAATCCTGTCAGGGATGTTGAATGGTTCAGCCTCGCATAAACTTTAAATTTGTTCTTAAAGCTACGTCTGCTGATATCCAGTTGAGGGTAAAGTTCTTTTAGCCTTATTACGTCATTTTCTGGTGATAATTCTGGATTTTTCTTATACAACTCTCCACCTACTGGCCGGGTATGAACAACACAGATATCGTCAATAATTGCAATTTTACTTTTTGGGGATAATAAATTAGGCCACAGATTATCCAGCCCCCATCCTGATGGGCTTTGTGAGAAGGTTGGTTCTAAAGTCATTAATGCGTGCTGTGAAAATACAGGTGCCATGACTTCGACAAAATTTGTTAGCCGCAATACGGACCCTTTTTTCTGTAATAAGCTGGAGTGTGAAAAATAAGAATTCATACTTAATGCGGGTTGCGCCAAATCTAAATCAAAGGCCAGCATAAAGCTGAACATTTTATTTATATCAGCAGCATTGATCAGCAAATCATCGTCCGGAAGCCAGATTGCCTGATACTGACTGATTAATGCTTTATTGTCGGTGATAATCCGGGCTATTTCCGGCCACTTACCCCCTTTTGCCTGTTCATAATAGGTGGCGTCTTCCCTGAATTTTTGAGGGGTGTCACCAAAATAACTTAGAAAAATATCAAAAAGCGGAGTCGCGCCTTGCAACCAGTTTTGATGGAGTGATTTATCACCAATCCGGACAATAATCAAAAAGGGTTTCATACTGAATTACTCTTATAATGGAGAAATAACAAACACTGGAATGGCAGTATTCTGTTGCTTAGCTTGCAGGAATATTTTGGCGGTTTTCAAAGCTTCATCAATGGTAGTGTCCATATCCAGATAACGGTATGTGCCAAGACGCCCTACGAAGGTAACACCTTGTTGCTGAGAGGCCAGCTGCATATATGAGGACAACAAGGCTTTATCATCTACCAAACGTATTGGGTAATAAGGTTCATCTTTCTCGCCTGCCTGCCGGCTATATTCCTTGAAACACACTGTATGAGTATGTGTTTCCCACGGGGCAAAATGTTTGTGTTCTGAAATGCGGGTGTAAGGCACTTCTTTATCGCAGTAGTTTATGACTGCACAACCCTGATAGTCACCCTCTGTACGGATCTCTTCAAACTCCAATGTACGATAAGGTAAGCGGCCCAACTCATAATCAAAGTATGCATCCAATGGTCCTGAATAAAAGACGTGTGTAAACATGTTGCACATGTCTCTGGTGATTTTCTGCCCTAAATGGAGCTGAATATTTGGATGAGATAATAACGTTTCGATTAGTGGGGTATAGCCATCAGACGGCATTCCCTGATATTGATGATTAAAATAATTATCATCGTAGTTAAAACGTAGTGGCAGTCGTTTTAAAATACTGGCAGGTAATTCTGAAGGGGATAATCCCCACTGTTTCAGCGTATAGCCTTCAAAAAACGCTTTATACAATGGCCGCCCAATAAATTTCATCGCTTGTTGTTCAAACGTCACTGGTTCATCAATAGTCAGATCTGCCTGAGAATGGATAAAATCCACGGCTTGCTTAGGTGAGAGGCTCAATCCCCAGAACTGGTTAATGGTATGCAGGTTAATTGGTAAAGAGTATATCTTGCCCTGGCTATTAGCTTTTACCCTGTTGATATAGGGCTTGAATTCTGCCAACTGATTAACGTATTTCCAAATATGTTGCTTATCAGTATGAAAAATATGTGGACCATACTTATGCAGCATAATGTTTGTCTGGGGATCGCGGTAGGAAAAGCAATTTCCTGCAATATGCGGGCGAGGGTCAAAAACTGAGACTTGATAACCGGCTTTCGCTAATTCGTTTGCAATAACAGCACCAGAGAAACCTGCTCCGGCAACACCTATTAATTTTAACATTCTGTAAACAATTCTGTAAATTATTATACCATCTCAGAATGTAAATTGGAATAGAAGGGCAGAGCACGGTGCTATTTTTTACATATAAAAGTATTCAGATAGGATGCGCGGTGATTCTTTTCAGAATGCTATTTAGTGTTATGTTGTTGTGGTAATCGGATTGAAGGCCATACTTCATCGGCCAGTGTTTTATCTTCTGCTGTTAGTGCCTGCCCGGATAACACCAGAATTTTCCTGCCAATACCGGCGGCGGCGGCGGCCTGCATATCAGCTGCTTTGTCGCCCAGCATTATACTGGCAGCCGGATCGATCTGATGTTCGCGGATGGCTTGCAATAACATGCCGGGTGCCGGTTTGCGGCAGTTACAATCGATATTGTAAGGCGGCAGTGCTTTTTGCGGATGGTGCGGGCAGAAATACACGCGGCTGATGCTGATACCCTGCGCCCGGAATTGTGCCAGCATCCAGTCTGTCAGTTGCTGAAAATCCTGCTCGGTATAATAGCCCCGGCCGATACCAGACTGATTGGTGACGACAATCAGTAAATAACCCTGCTGTTGGAAGTAGCGGCAGGCGTCAAATACACCGTCGATAAATTCAAAGTTTTCTGCTTTGCTGACATAGGCATGATCGACATTAATCACACCGTCACGATCCAGAAATACCGCTTTATTCATAGCTGCTGTTCCTGCACTACCCGGTCAAACATCTGTTTTACCGCATCAACAGTAATCAGCTGCATAATATGTTCACCTTTTACCCTGGTGCCCCATTTCAGTTGGGCCGCCGTTTTACCGTACTGTTCCAGCAATGCCTGATGATAGACTTCAACCACATACTGGCGGTAGATATAAGGGCCGGTGCGATCAGGATTACTATGGCCATACAAACCGATAACCGGTGTGCCTACCGTAACCGCCATATGGGCAGGACCGGTGTCCGGTGCCAGTACCAGACTGGCATGTTTCAGCAGGGCCAGTAGTTGTTTAAGAGACGTTTTGCCGACAAGATTGACCGCAGATGTCTGGCAATAAGATTCAATATCCGCCGCCAGTTGCTGTTCAGAAGGCGTCGGGCCACCACACAGATATACCTGAAAGCCCTGGGCGGCGGCGTAATCCGCTAAGGCGGCGTAGCGTTCCGGTAACCAGTTTCGTTCGGTTTTTGACGCAGCAGCACAGATCACAAAACGCTTTTGATGGCTGCCAAACTGCTGTAACGCCCAGTCTTCATCTTGTGAGCTTATTGGCATCTGCCACTGTGGGGTTGTCATCTCAGCACCGATAGCGCGGGCAAACTGCCGGAACCCGTCCAGCACGTGGGGTTGCTGTGCCGGGACTATCTGCTCTTTCATAAACAGGGAATGCAGCTCTTTGGCTGACTGTTTATCAAAACCAATTTTACGGCGGGCTTTAATAAACAATGATGCCAGATTTGCCCTGAATGCCAGTTGCATATGCAGCAGGCAATCAAAGGTTTCGTCTTCTAAAGCCCGTTTCAGATCAAGATAGGCCCCCAGGGTATTTTGCTTATCAAAAACCACAAAGCGAACCCCTGGCATACCTTCCAGCAGTCTGGCTTCTATTTTACCGATAATCCAGGTAATACGGGCTGCCGGGTACTGACGCTGAATAGCCTGAACCGCAGCTGCTGCATTGCAGACATCACCAATTGCAGATAACCGTAAGATACAGACAGAACGGATATTGTCAGTCAAACTTAGCCCCGGATTTTATTAATCACACTACTGGTTGAGCGGCCTGCCAGAAAGTCCAGCACCCGGACTTCACCACCATTTCTTAATACCACATCGGCACCGACAATAGTGTCAGGCTGATAATCTCCGCCTTTAACCAGAATATCGGGTTTTATCTGTTCAATCAGCTGTAGCGGGGTATCCTGCTCTTCCGGTGTGTCACCAAAGGGAACCACCCAGTCAACGCTGGCAAGCGCAGAAAGTATGGTTGCTCTGTCGGCCAGGGTATTTACCGGGCGTGACGCACCTTTCAGGCGGCTGACTGAGGCATCTGCATTCAGACCTACCACTAACCTGTCACCAAGGGCTCTTGCCTGGGCAAGATACCGTACATGACCAGCATGCAGAATATCAAAACAGCCATTGGTAAACACGATCTTTTCGCCATTTTGCCGGGCAAACTGAATATGTTGCAGTACCTTATCAAAAGGTGTCTGATAAATTTCGCCATTACGGTACAGTGACTGATTAATCCGTACCGACAGCTCTTCCGGCGACACTGTTGCGGCTCCGGCTTTGGTCACCACAATACCCGCCGCCATATTGGCGACTTCTGTGGCGGCTTCGGTTGTCATACCTGCGCCCAGCATGACGGCCAGTGTGGCAATAACGGTATCGCCGGCACCGGTTACATCGCTGACTTCCTGTACCTGTGCCGGGAAATGATGATGTTCTGTTGCCGTAATCAGGCTCATCCCCTGCTCACTGCGGGTCAGTAGAATGCTGCCGATACCGGAATGGGCAATCAACTGGCGTGCTGAATCCAGCATACTTTGCTCAGAGCGGGGGTCGCCACCGGCCAGCCGGAATTCACTGAGGTTCGGTGTTATAATGTCTGCACCGGCGTAGCTGCGCAGATCTGCTTTTTTCGGGTCAACCAATACGGTTTTTCCGGCCGCTTTGGCCAGTTGGATCATCTCCTGAATATGAGTCAGTGAGCCTTTGTTATAGTCACTGAAAACAATAATATCGTACTGGCTGAAAACTGCCCTGAACTGTAATGCCAGTGCTTTAGCATCTTCCGGGCCGAATGTCTGTTCCATGTCCAGCCGTACGACCTGTTGCTGACGCGAAATCACCCGCATTTTAGCGATGGTGGGAAGGGTATGCTGGCGGTACAGCTGAGAGGTTATCTGCTCTGTTGTCAGTAACTGTTGCAGACTGTCACCGGCGGCATCGTTACCAATAATACCGAGCAGGGCGACTTTACCGTCAAGATGCGCGATATTACGGGCGACGTTGGCCGCTCCACCGGCTTTATCCGTAATATTGCTGATCCTGACTACCGGAACCGGTGCTTCGGGAGAAATCCGCTCTGAATCACCGCTGTAATAACGATCCAGCATCACATCACCGACCACCAGCACTGATGCGGCAGATAAATTTTGCAGTTTACTCAGTTCGATCATAATGATTTTTCAGCCAGGGCAAGATCCAATGCTTCGCATAACCAGTGCCCGATAAACATATGTACTTCCTGAATACGGGCGGTTTCATCACTGCGGATAATAATCGGCAACCGGGCAATATGCTTTACTTCGCCGCCATCACGTCCGGTCAGGGCAACAGTGTAGGCACCGATTTCATTGGCAGCAGCCAGGGCCAGATTAATATTACGGCTTTTACCTGAGGTTGTCAGGCCGATTACCACATCCTGTGGTTTGACGATGCCATACACCTGACGTTCAAATACGCTGTCAAAATGATAGTCGTTGGCATGGGCGGTCAGAATCGAAGTATCTGTTGTTAAAGCGATGGACGCCAGTGGTCCCCGTTCGGCTTTATAACGTACCATAAACTCTGCTGCCAGGTGCTGGCTGTCAGCCGCACTGCCGCCATTGCCCATAAATACTACTTTACCGCCCTGTTGTAAGCTGCTTAATACAACTTCTGACAGTTTCAGCACGTCATTAGTGTATTGTTCTGCTGTTGCAAATGCGTCACGATGGCGATGAAGTGCGGCAATAAAACTGGTTTCTGGTTTCATAGACATCCTTTGAATAGCCGTTCAGGTTTCCGGCGCTGGAAGCTGCAAGTTTAACAAAGCACAGAAAAACAAGCTATAAAAGCCGTTTTTAAGCGTGCTGATTGTGGGCATTATGATAATATGCCGGTTTGTTCCTGAGGCATTGCTTAGGTTTTTTTACACAAACTTAGCAAAAATTTCGGATTGATGGTGGAGCGGTTATGCAAGCAGTAAATGTTCTTTGCATTAAATGGGGGGCCAAATACGGGCCTGACTATGTGAATAAACTCTATTCTATGGTTAGCCGTAATCTGAGCCGGCCATTTCGTTTTGTATGCCTGACAGATGATGCTACAGGTATCGATCCACAGGTTGAAACCAGAGACATTCCGCAGGTAGGCTTCGCTGATTTTGATCAACGCCTGCCCTGGAGTAAAGCGCATGGCTGGCTGAAAGTAACCAGCTTTGCTGAAAATTTATATGATTTAACCGGCCCCACTTTATTTATCGATCTGGATGTGGTGATTGTAGGCAGCATCGACAGCTTCTTTGAAATTTCGCCGGAAGTGCCTTTTATGGTGATAAAAGAATGGGATAAAGACAATACCGGCAATACGTCGGTATATCGTTTTACCATCGGTGCCCACAGCGACCTGATTGCCGAGCTTAAAACCAATAAAGAAAAAATACTGCAGCAGGTACGTAACGAACAGGAATATGTTACCGGCTATCTGGCCAGGCAGCAGAAGCTACAGTACTGGCCGCAGGAATGGTGTGTCAGTTTTAAACGCCATTGTATGCCCAAGGGTATTCTGGGCTGGTTTAAACCGGCTGAAATTCCGCCAGGGGCAAAAATTGTTATTTTTCATGGTAAACCTAACCCGCACGACGTTATTGCCGGGCGCAGTGGCAAATGGTATCGCCGGGTACTGCCGGTGCAGTGGGTGGAAGATTTGTGGCGTTAAATACCCGTAGCGGCAATGAAGTATAAAATTTTCATTATTAATCTGGATCGTTCCACTGAGCGTTATCAGCATGTGCTCAGTCAACTGAGTGCCTGGCCTGACTTACCGGTAGAGCGGGTGAGTGCCGCCGATGGCCGTCAGATGACAGAGCAGCAGCTAAGCCGGTATTACTCCGCAGATCTGAATCGTCATATTTATTACAAAATGCTGAAAAATGCCGAAAAAGGCTGTTTTATCAGCCATATCCGGTGCTGGCAGCAGATTATTGAGCAGCAGCTTGATTTCGCAATTATTCTGGAAGATGACTTTATTCTGGACGGCGATATCAGCAGTTTGCTGGATGCGGTTGCGGCACTGAATCCCCCCTGGTATTACCTGAAACTGGCGGCACCTTATAAAAAGCAGCCGGTCCTACAACGTGTACCGCTACAGGCTTTTGAACTGGTGACTTACACCAAAAACCCGATTGCCACACTGGCGCAGGCGGTCAGTCAGGCCGGAGCCCGGTTGTTACTGCAACAGCTGGTGCCCTTTGGCAAACCGGTCGATGTTATGTTGCAGCACACCTGGCAACTGGGAATTGAAGCAAAAGGAATTGAACCCTTTTTGTTCCGGGCCGAGTTTTCGTTTGCAAGTGAAATTGCCGGTAAAAGGAATGAACAGCTCAACCGCATCTTATTCTATAAAAACCGTATCGGCTTTTTGTGGCACAACCTGCGACATAATGTCAGGCATTACGGCTGGCGGAAAACCTTACGGGCAAAGCGCTGAACAGCCTTTGCCTGCCAGGTGTAATCACATAGTCAGTAACGTTGCCGCAATACGTTCGCTGCATTTGCCGTCCGTTTCCCCGGCCAGTTCCCGTATTAACGCGTTATTACGGGTTGCTATGGCACCGGCAGGAAGCTGTATGGCCTGTTCTACCGCATCCTCCAACTGCCGGTAAGCTGTTATTTCGGTGCTCAGTTGCCTGAAATATAAAATATCGGGGTCAAGGCGCTTTTTCAGCCGGAATCCCAGAATACCGCGGTAACTCCAGCGCAGCTTATAAAAGTTGCACCAGATCACCGGTTTACCCAGGGCTGCAAATTCAAAAATAGCGGAAGAGGCATCAGACAGCATAATATCTGCCAGCTGCATAAAAGGCAGCAGGTTATAGTCAGTAACCGGTGCCAGATAGACATTAGGCTGCGCAGCCCAATATTGCAGCAAATCGCGCTGCTTTTTATAGTCTGCTTTGGTCAGTGAAAAATAATGTGGTTTGATGATCAGGTTATAACCGGAAAAATGCCGGGGAAAGTGTTCGGAAAAACATTCCAGTGACGATGGATAAAAGGTCGGAGCATACAATAAAGTCGGCCTGGCCGGGTCCAGTTTAAGCGCAGATAAGGTAACACCCAGCGGTTGTCCTTTTAGCAGCGGATCCAGTTTGGCATAACCGGTGTCAACAAACTGCGCCTGCGGAAAGCGTTGGTGCAGACGTTGCAGCCGGTGCTGGCCTTCAACAAAACGGACTGTTGTAGGATGCTCTGAAACATCGTAGTAGCATGATTTTGGGCCGATACCATGTTGCATCAATGCTGTTTTGACTGTGGCTGGCAGCGTGTCCAGCTGTTTCTTCCGGTTACCGATAATCAGCCAGTCAGGTTGCCGGGCCGCATAAAACCGGATGGATTCGGCTTCATCTGTAACCCAGTGGGCGGTTAATTGTTCCTGAGTAATGACCTGTTGCATAACATCAACCGGGTTACCGGCGCGGTAAAACAGAAACTCTGCCGTTATGCCATGTTGCAGCAGCTCCTGATATACCGGCAAGTACTGGGGTAAATAATATAAGTGGGGTACATCAAAAAATATCTTCATGGCTGCCTGTTGTTATTGTTTTAATTATGCAGAATTATCCCGGTACTAAGGTCAGTACACTCTGGGGGCTGTTGCTAGCTGGTGGTGGTTTTCGGTCAGTACACTGGGTATATTTTTTACCACTTCAATCAGCTGGGTTGTTGAAATTGCCGGTGTTCTGGGCAGGTAATGCACCTTGCAAAGAGGTTTCAGGTGATCAAAGCGGCCCGCCCAGTCATCACCCATCACCAGTAAGTCAGTATTAAATTGTCTGATGTAATCTGCTTTTAACTCCAGCGATTCTTCCAGAAAGACCTCGCTGACGCAGCACAACGCGCTGATAATACGCATCCTGTCGCGTTCATTGCATATCGGGTAGCGGCTCTTTTTGGCATAGTTCAGCGCATCAGAAGACACCCCTACCACCAGCGAACTGCCCATCGCTGCGGCTCGTTGCAGAATGTTCAGATGGCCGATATGGAACATATCGAAGGTGCCAAAAGTAATAATTCTCATGGTTTCGGCTCCGGCTGGCGTTGAGCTTTATTAAAGAACCGCCAGTAGCTCAGAGCCTTGCGCATTTTCAGCTCTCTGAAAAAATTAAGCGGTTTAGGTGTGGCCGCAGTAATACCGTTTTGCAATATTGCTGCTACCTGATCCAGGATCCGCTCAGACGACTGCCCGTCGGTATAAGGGTGCATCTGCCGGCAATAATCGGCGATCAGCTCCTGCTGACAGCGTTCTGTTGCCAGTGCCTGTTTAATACTGCTTTCCAGCTGATCCGGCGCTGTAATATCAATTAATACCGGCTCCGGCTGGGCATTCCGGTAAGTAATAACCGGTTTGCCATGCAGTACAAACTCCGTAATGATGGACGAGGTATCAGACAGCATCAGATCGGCCTGCTCAAAGGTATCGTACAGGTTGGTATCGGCTACCAGCTGCAGCTTGTCATGAGCGGCGGCCCTGAATTTTTCTACCCACTGCGCATCCATTTTAGGGTGAAATTTCACCAGCCAGCGCCAGGGGTGCCGGTGACTGAGGCTGATAATCTGGTCAAACAGATCCGGAACGCTGGTCAGTGAAGGCGAAAAGGTTGGGGCATAAAGAATCGTAGCTGGCTGATCAGGCTGTGGCGTTGTTGGTGCAGGTTTATTGTCCAGCTTGGGCCAGCCGGTTTCCGCTACCAGAAAGTGCCCATGCTCCTGCTGCAACTGATTAAACTTCCGGGTGAAAAATGGCCCCTGGGTGCAATATAAATCGAAGCAGCCACGAATACGCCAATGGCCTTTTTTCTTCCATTCGAAACCATGAAAAACCTGTACTTTCAGCCCCGGAATAAATGAGGGTACTACGTTGCCCGGCACAAAGACGGCATCAGGGTTCAGCGCAATTAATTGGTTGATATTTTCGATAACCTGTTCGTCGTCGCGAAACAGCTTACGGTTAATCTGATTACCGTAGATAAACCAGAAAAACCTGTCACCCCTGTTCAGGGCCGCCTGCTGCAGTGGCCGTAAAATATCGAAAGAGTAGCTTTCGGCAATAAAACCAATATAGTTATGCATTATAGTCAGAAAGCTCTGCCAGTTATGTTAATAGTCTTAATAGAGAGAAGCGGCGGCAGCAGTGAAATAATTTAGCCATAAAAAAGAAATAATTCTTTTATTTTATTATGTTTTTCTGAAGTAACGACCCAGGCCGGGTTATTAGCGCTGCTTTTGTTAGTTGCCGCAGGTGGTCTGTCCGGCGTGTTAGACGGCAATCAGTGCTATCTGTTATGATTTGCCGCATTCGTCAGACTGCTTCACTTTTGCCCGGACTATTGCGTTTTGATACGACTTGTTTATTCCCTGCTGCTGTTTCTGCTGTTACTGCCGGTAACAGGCTATATGCTATGGCGTTCACGCAAAGATCCGGGTTATCGCCGGCGCTTTTCAGAGCGTTTTGCTTTAAGTTCAGTACCGGAGCAAGCCCGCGGCGGAGTGGTGATCCATGCGGTTTCTGTTGGCGAGGTCGTTGCTGCCACACCACTGATTAACCGTATTCTGGAACAGTATCCACATTTACCGGTAGTAGTTACCTGTACTACCCCAACCGGTTCAGCCCGTATCCGCCAGACTTTCGGTGAGCGGGTGTTTCACTGTTATCTGCCTTTTGATACACCGGGAATGGTCAGCCGCTGGCTGGATAAATGGCAACCACGGTTGCTGATTGTGCTGGAAACTGAGCTATGGCTGAACCTGCTGTACAGCTGTCGTAAGCGGCAAATACCAACGGTTGTGGTGAATGCCCGTTTATCTGCCCGCTCTGCCCGTGGCTACCGGCACTTTTACTGGCTGAGCCGCCAGCTGTTAGAGAATATCAGCCTGTTACTGGCTCAGAATCCGGCTACCGCCCGCCGCTTTAAAGCGCTGGGACTAAGTGGTGAAAGCCGGGTGACCGGTAACCTGAAATTCGAGATGGCAGTACCGGCTAAAGTACAGCAACTGGCAGCAAGCATCAGCCCGTACCTGAGCGGGCGGCAGATATGGGTGGCTGGCAGTACCCATGCCGGTGAAGATGAAATATTGCTGCAGGCGTTTTTGCAGCTGCGGCAGCAATTACCACAACTGTTACTGATTCTGGTGCCGCGGCATCCGGAGCGTTTTGGTGCGGTGGAAGCACTGATCCAACAGGCTAATCTGCCTTATATCACGCGCAGCAGCGGTAAATTGCCTGATACACAAACTGCGATATTACTTGGCGATAGCATGGGCGAGTTACTGGCCTGGTACAGCCTGGCAGATGTGGTGTTTATTGGTGGCAGCCTGATCCCGCGTGGCGGGCATAATCCGCTGGAAGCGATTTGTTTTGGTAAACCGGTACAGAGTGGCCCGCAGGTGTTTAATTTTACCGAAGCCTATAAACAGCTGGAAGAACGCCAGGCAGTAAACTGGGTGACGGATATTGCATCACTGGTGGCTAACTGCCTGATGTTGTTTACTGATACCGCTAAGTGCCAGGAGCAGGGATTGCGGGCGCAGCAGTTTTATCAGCAACAGCAGGGGGCAACTAGCCGTACCCTGGCGGCAATTCAGCAACTGACAGGAGTGGATATGACATACCGGCAACAGCAGCTGGATAATCAGGTGTTCTGGTGGCAGCCGGCCTGTTTCAGTGATATGAAAGCTGACTATTTCCGTCCGGCTTACTGGCAACAACAGCAGGCAGTGACCGGCAGTTCGTCTGGCCGTAATACCGCCTGGTTTATTCAGTATCATGAGCAGCAGATGGTGCTGCGTCATTATTACCGTGGCGGCTTGATTGGCAAGCTACTGAAAGATCAGTTCTGGTTGCAGCCGGTGGCTAAAAGCCGCGCAATGCAGGAATTCAGGTTGCTGCAATGGATGTCTGAACAAGGGCTGCCGGTGCCAAAACCCTGCGCTGCCCGTTATGTGCGCTCTGGTCTGGTATACCGGGCCGATTTGCTGATTGAGCGTATACCAGACAGTCAGGATCTGGCAACGATACTAAGCCGCAGCAGGGCATTAACGGCTGAGGAATGGCAACAAACCGGTAAAGCGATAGCGGTTATGCACAGCAAAGGGGTGTATCACTCCGATTTGAACTGCCACAACATCCTGCTGGATACGCAGGGTAAAATCTGGCTGATCGACTTTGATAAATGCGAACGCCGGGCTGACGGAGAATGGCAACAGCAGAATCTGGCACGTTTACAGCGCTCGTTGTTAAAAGAACAAAGTAAGAACCCGCAGTTTTACTGGCAGCCTGCTGACTGGCAGCAATTGCTGCAAGGCTATCAGCAGCAGATGGATAACCGCTGATGTCTGACCGGGATGTTATTATTATCGGTGCCGGTGCTGCCGGGCTGATGTGTGCAATTGAAGCGGCTAAACGTGGTCGCCATGTTTTGGTGCTGGATAACGGCAAACGGGTTGGCCGCAAAATTCTGATGTCGGGTGGCGGGCGCTGTAATTTCACCAATATTCATGCCAGCCCGGCCAATTTTATTTCAAACAATAAACACTTCTGTAAATCGGCATTAAGCCGTTATACGCAGTGGGATTTTATTGCACTGGTACAAAAACACCGCATTCCGTATCACGAAAAAACACGGGGTCAGCTATTTTGCGATAACAGTGCTAAAGATATTGTCGATATGCTGCTTGGCGAAGCAAAAGAAGCCGGTGTACAGCTGGCATTGCAACAGCAGATTACCGCGGTAAGTTATCAGGACGGATATTATATCATCGACACCCCGGAGCAACAGCGCCGTTGTCACAGTCTGGTGATTGCCAGTGGTGGTTTAAGCCTGCCTAATCTGGGCGCAACACCTTTCGGTTTTAAACTGGCTGAGCAGTTCGGGCTTAATGTGTTACCGGTAAGAGCCGGTCTGGTGCCATTAACCTGGCAACCTGCTGATAAAGCGGTTTTTGAAGAGATCAGCGGCGTGTCACTGGCAGTTACGGCACTGGCGAATAATACGCAGTTTGCCGAAGATATGTTGTTTACCCACCGAGGGCTGAGCGGCCCGGCGATTCTGCAAATTTCATCTTACTGGCAACCCGGTGATGAGCTTAGCATCAACTTATTGCCTGCAACTGATCTGACAGCAGCACTCAGCACATTACAACAGCAATATCCTGAGCAGGAACTGAAAACCGCCTTATCGCGTTTGCTGCCCAAACGACTGGTTGAAAAACTGCAGGAATTAAAGGTTTTTCAGAACCAGCCACTAAAAGCCCTTAACCCGAAAAGTATCCGGCGACTGGCAGACAACCTGCAATATTTTATCTTTAAACCCAACGGCACCGAAGGCTACAGAACCGCAGAAGTGACCCTCGGCGGCGTTGATACCAATGAGCTGTCATCCAAAACGATGGAAGCGAAAAACCAGCCGGGGCTGTATTTTATCGGCGAAGTGGTCGATGTCACCGGCTGGCTCGGTGGCTACAATTTCCAGTGGGCCTGGGCTTCCGGCTGGGTGGCCGGGCAGTATTGTTAGGTATACCATTTAGAAAGTATCTGAGGTGGTGTAGCCAGACTGATGCAGCTGTATGGTATTGCAGGTGCATCGATGTATACTGCCCGTTTAACCGATGATATTTCTGACATTTTCACAGGATTTTTGTAGCTGTCCGGAAATTAACGTTGCCGTTTTAAGGTTGACACCCAGCTTATTTGCGATAGTGCTGAAAGCGGATACCACATCGATCGTTTCTTTAATGATTTGCGCTGCAATTGACCACCGGGCAAAACCAGCGGCGTCAGCAAGTTTTTGTAAGGCTTGCTGTGGCGGATGCTTGCCGAAGCCGGCAAACGATGTTGCGTGTTCGGCAAATGGGTGCGGGCTGAAAGTGACATCATAAAACGGAGCCGGTTGCCATTCACCTGCGTCATTTTGCAGGAAAGCCCAGTTTTTGCTGTGGTCGTCCTGATTACAAACCAGAAGGTTAAATATGGCTCTTCTGAATTGCAATTGACCAGCAGCAGGTGATTTACACAATATTCTGCTCGCTTTAATCAGGTCTTCGTAGTCTAAACCGGGGGTTCGGAAATCAGCATCCAGCAAGCCGCAGGCACTATGTAAATGGTGTTTGCCAGGCGTCCCGTTTGGGTTCTTAATATAATCAAAGCGTTTAAGTGCCAGCCATTTTTCTGCTCCTGAACGCTGTGGCGCGTCCAGGAGTGTCCATTGTGGAGGGTTTAGTCCGGCCAGCTCCGCTAATGTTAAATAAGCCGCTTCGCACTGGCCTTCTTCATGGCCTAATGCTAATTTGCCGGACGTAAATTTAACTAACCAGGCGTCATCATCCGGTAGGGGTCTTGTACGGCAGTAATGAGTATTTCCGTTGTTAAAATAGATTTGTGCTTTGGGTCTGGCTCCTCCTGAACTACCTGCGGCAATCAGTTCTGCCAGAACATCTTCAGTTTGTCCGTCAAAAACTGCCTGAGCATGTAATCCCAGCTTATCTAAGCTGATTTCTGCTTCGCCTTTAGCTGTGTATCCGGAAACCGGGCTGAACGATAAAGCCCCGGGTGCTGAGTCACCAACCAATGCCAGGCGATCCATAGCCGTAATATTGGCAGCTAATATGCCGTGCTGACGGAAAACACGATCCTGGAGTAATAATCCCCAACCGTCAGGCAGTGCATCTGCGAACACACCATGTAAACCTGCGTGAGGAGACTTAGGGGCTGGCTGAACTGAACCATCAAAATTGATGGTAAAAGGCGACAGGTTTTTAAAGCTGTGCAGGTAATCCTGATCATACTGAAAGAACACTCCTTGCCGGTTTTGGGCCAGTATTCCGGCAGCTACTTTGGCTCCGGACTGAAGTGTACGAAATACCTGTAGTTTTTGAACCGGTCTAAAATCCATCTTTTAGTACCTCTTCAATTGATTTCGGGGTAAGGAGTTTTTCCGGTGCTTTCCGGGTTAAAGCATAAAGCCGGTTCAAATCATCTAATGTTTGCCAAAGCAGCAGCAACTGACGAAATGAAATTTGTCCCGTCAGCTCAAATTTTTTAATCGTCGCTGAGGGTACAGTACTGCGTGTAGCCAGATCTTCGCGTGAGAGTTTGGCTTGTTCTCTTAGCTTTCGCAGATGCGCTGCAAAAGCTTTTTGTATATCTCTGTCGGTGAGTAGCAGCAGTTTCATCGGAAGTAATATTGATTTATGGATATCATTGTATCCATTATAGCTTGTTTATACCTTTATTGGATATTATTGTATCTTTTTTATCATTGCTACTTTGTGAGTTTTGACTGCACCTTGCTAATTTACCGGGCAGTGGCCAAAATATCGGGCATATTTAGCAATATAATGAATTTGATGAAAAAACTCTCAGTGGTACAACAAAAACAACAAAAGGCGGTGATGGTCGCAGTAACGGCACTGGAACAACAGGCGCTGGTAGAGTTGCCGGGCGCAGTGCAGTGCTGGTTTAGTCTGGAATATGAGGCTTTTCCCGGTTCTTTACTGGTGCGGGTGCAGTTTGCTGCTGAAGATGAACTTACCGCGGCGCAGCCACAGTTGCTGCAATGGCAGAAACGGCTTAGCGGTTTATTGCTTAAACGCGGTATAGTACTGAAAGATATGCGTAAACATCTGGTGTTTACGCTAAGTGGTCCCGATGATTAGGCGGGCCGGATGAGTAAACTGAGCATCAACCCAATGCCGAGCAGTTGATCTGTTGCATGTATCACCTTGCTCACGCTAACACGCCGTAAATACATCCCTGTAGGCTTGATTCCGCCCATCCAGGGCTTCAACGGTTAGCTTAGAGCAAGCTGATTCCTGTTGTAAGTAAACGGCATTAAGCATTGATTCTGAATTATTTTTTACGGAAATCTGATATGAAATATTACCTTGGTGCTTATGCTGCTTCACCTAACCATAGTGGCTGGGATGCCGGGCTTGAAACCGCCTATTATAACGAACTGAAAGCACTGCCCAATCTGAAAGGGCTGGAGCATCCGTTTTTAGGCAGTCTGCATCCGCATGATGACAACTGGTTTGTCGATAATGTTTCGCCGCAGTGGGATTATGTCTTTACCTGTATTCCCGGCATTATGAATGCACTGGCGGTGGATCCGGCATTTGGGCTGGCATCCGAAAACGCTGCCGGCCGGGCGGTGGCACTGGCGTTTATGCAGCAGGCCCGTGATGCCATTGCTAAGTTGAACCGGCATCTGGGGCGGCAGGCGGTTAAGGCGATTCAGATCCAGACCGCACCGGCACGTCACAAAGCGTCGTCATCAGCAGCGGCGTTACGGCAGTCATTAACCACCATGCTGCAATGGGACTGGCAGGGAGCCCGTATCCTGATTGAGCACTGTGATGCTTACCTGCCACCGCAGGAACCATCAAAAGGCTTTTTAGCACTGTCTGATGAACTGGAGGTTATCGCGCAGCTTAATGCTTCATTACCTGCGGCAATGGCGCCGCTGGGTGTGGTGATTAACTGGGGCCGCTCGGTGTTTGAAACCCGCCGGGCAGAGGGGGCGCTTGAGCATATTATGGCGGCGCAGCAGGCCGGTTTACTCAGCGGGCTGATGTTTTCCGGTGTGTCGGATCAACCGGGTGCGTACGGCGCCTGGCGCGACAGCCATCAGCCTGCGCAAAGCAGCAGCCTGGTGCGTTATGGTGAACCGGGTTCCTGGATGACAGAGCAGATGATGCAGCAATGCCTTGCTGCCTGTACTAATGCAGCTGAGTTACCGGTGCTGGGAGCTAAGATTGGTATCCGCCCCCTGACAGCTCCGGTGAGTGAGCGGATAGGTTATATCCGCGATACGCTGGCGATTCTGGATCGTTATTTTGACCGGTTAAAATAGCGGCGCAGTAATATTACCAACCTTTCATCTTATTGAATATCAATTGAAATTGTAGTGTTACGATCATACGGGCTAAATCAGCTTGTGCTTGATGATTGCCGTCATGCAGGGCGGGAACCAACGACCGGATTCATCTTTACGTGTCATCTGCACAAATGTCACATAGTGTCACGTCGTCTTCAAGGTAACAGGGCCGTCGGGTAATATATAAAGGTATCAACGAAATAGTTTTACCTTGTGGACAGACTGATGAAGCAAATGACCAACATCATTTGATTGTCATAACTGCTTGTTTACAAAGGATACCCCATTAATATTATTTGTAGGCTTGTAGCTGCATGAATTTCAGCAGGTTTTAAATGCGCAATAATCAACCGGTAACTGACAACGAAGTACGTTTTTCGTCCGATGTTCATTTAATCACGACGACCGATTTACAAGGCGTTATCACTTTTGCCAACGACGATTTTGTCAAAGTTTCCGGCTTTGAACGGCAGGAGCTGATTGGACAGCATCATAATGTTATCCGGCATCCCGATATGCCAAAAGAGGCGTTTGCCGATCTGTGGAAAACCATTCGCTCAGGGCGTTCCTGGAGTGGCATGGTTAAAAACCGCTGTAAAAACGGCGATTTTTACTGGGTGAATGCTTACGTTACCCCTATTCTTAACCAGAATGGTCAGGTTATTGAATATCAGTCGGTTCGTACTCTGCCCTCTGCCGAGGCCAAAGCCAGAGCAGAACAGCAATACAAACGCTGGCGGGAAGGTGCCAGTACCAAGGGTAGCCGTAGCCCCAGGTTGGCATGGAAACTGACTTGTATTGCTGCGCTGCCAGGCTTGCTGGTAGCCCTGACCGGTGCTATCAGGGGGGATTACCTGCTGGTGCCGATCTCTGCGGTACTTGCAATATTCTGTAGCAGTCTTACCTGGTTATGCCTGGGGTCATTTCGTCGTCTGGCGGCTGACTGCCAGAAAATGATCAGTCACCCCACTATCAGTTATCTTTTTACCGGCAGAACAGATGAGCTGGGGAGCATTCAATATGTTCGTTCCTTTAATATTTCAGAAACCAGGGCCATCATCGCCCGTCTGGAAAATACCTGCCACTATATAAAACGGGCAAAGATCAGGGCAGACTCATGCGTTGAGGAAGCTAACGATGCCATACTCAGCCAGGGGCAGCATGTGGAAGAAATTTCCGGGGCTATGGCGCGTTTGCTGGATAGCCAGCAGCATGTTGCTGTTGCGTCCAACCGTACTTCAGAAGCTTCTGAGCAGTCACGTCTGGCGACGACGCAGGGACGTGACCAACTGGAGCAGATGGTGGGTGCTATTTTGCGCCGTTTGCCCAGGCAGATGCTTCTATCAGCAGGCGCTTTGGCGGTACAGGTTTAGGCACAACCATTGCCTTGCAACTGGTTGAACTGATGAATGGCCGTATCGAGGTTGAAAGTCAGTTAGGCCAGGGCAGTATATTTAACATTTATCTGCCTTTGCCTGCGGGAGAGAGAAAAGTAACGCTGCAACATGAAACGTCACAGCTGTTGATCCCGCCATTAAATATTCTGGTGGCCGATGATGTACCACAAAACCTGAATTTAGCCCGGCTGATGCTTGAACAGCGGGGGCATCAGGTAACCACTGCCTGCGATGGCGATGATGCCGTTGACAAGTACAGGTCCGGTTATTTTGATCTGGTGCTGATGGATGTGCATATGCCAGGCACCGACGGTCTGCAGGCAACACGGCGAATCCGCCAGTATGAACGACGCCTGGGCCGGCAACCAACCCCGGTACTGGCACTGACAGCCAGTGTGATGTCAGAAGACAAACGGGCTGCCTACAACGCCGGTATGAATGGTTTTGCGGTAAAACCGTTAGACGAACCCAAACTGATGGCAGAAATTGCCACGGCATTAAATATTACCCCGCCCGCAGACTCTTCAGGTATAGATACCGGGGAAAATGCCGGCAAATATCTGATTGACTGGCAAATGGCGGCTTCATTATGGGGAAATAAGGCGCGCTATGCCGAAGCCCTTGACGGTTTTCTCAGTGATGTTGCTGATCGTTATCCCTTACCGAAAGAGCACCGGGATGATGCAGACTGGCAAGCCGCCCTGTTTAATTTGCATAGTATCCGTGGTGCGGCGGCCAATCTTGCACTTCCTGCGGTGGTTAAACTGGCGGCAGAGCTTGAACAACGTATCCGATCCGGCGAGCGCCGCGAAGCCGTTCCCGCCATAACATGGTTATACAGGTTGTTTGAGCTGGTCGCTGAAGAACTTTCCTGTTCTGGTGAGTTAACGGTGGCAGCGACCGAATCTGAAACTTTAATAGATGAAGCAGAACTTCTTGTAAAAATGCACGAGCTGTTAGCCAGCCTGAAGCGGCATGAAATCAACCCCGATACGCTGGAGCTGGTGTGTGCCGGGCTTGGAGCGTCAGGCCGCGCACTAAAAGCCGCCGTTAATGAATTTGAGTTCGGGCATGCCTGTGTGTTGCTGGAGCTGTGTATTAAGGAGCGTACCTGAGGTGATGATAAAAATCGCGGTATGAAAACATTAGCTGAACAACGGCAGACTCTGCTGCTGATTGACGACGAACCGGCAAATCTTCAGGTATTAAGCCATTGCCTGCAGGATAGTTACCGGCTTCTGGCGGCCAAAGACGGGCACAAAGCCCTGAGTCTGGCCCGGACTGAGCAACCGGACCTGATCCTGCTGGATGTGATGATGCCGGAACTGGATGGTTATGAAGTATGCCGTCACCTCAAAGGCAATGCGCTGACTCGTGATATTCCGGTGATTTTTGTCACTGCCCTGGCGGATAGCACCAACGAAGAGTTTGGATTAGAGCTTGGCGCTGTTGATTACATTACCAAACCCTTTAGCCCCGGTATTGTCAGGGCCAGGGTACGTACCCACTTGTCTCTGGTGCAGGCAGATATGCTGCGCGAAACCCGTTTGCAAATCATTCAGCGGCTGGGAGCCGCCGCTGAGTTCAGGGACAACGAAACCGGCCAGCATATTGTGCGTATGAGTTACTATGCCAGGGTTCTTGCCCTGGCAGCAGGGTACAGTGAAACAGCGGCAAATGAATTGTTACATGCCGCGCCGATGCATGATGTCGGAAAGATTGGCATTCCTGATGCGATACTACTGAAACAGGGAAAGCTGACCGCAGAGGAATGGAGCATTATGCGCCAGCACACCTGTATCGGTGCCAGGATTATCGGTGAACATCCGTCAGAGTTGTTGCGTCTGGCGGCTACCATTGCCTTGCACCATCACGAAAAATGGGATGGGTCTGGTTATCCGGTGGGTCTGGCGGGTGAAGAAATACCGCACGCAGCGAGAATTATTGCGCTGGTCGATGTATTTGATGCTTTAACCAGTACCCGGCCGTACAAACAAACCTGGCCACTGGACGATGCGCTTGATTATATCAGGCAACAACGGGGCCGGCATTTTGATCCCGGGCTGGTTGATGCGTTTATGGGCTGTTTGCCTGAAATATTGCAGATAAAAAACCAATGGCGTGATCCACCGGCCGGGCCGTTATAGCAGGCTTCCGGTCAGGGATAACCGGAGCCTGGCAGATTAATCTGAACTTCTGCCGGGCCGGCTGAGCCTTGATCAGGCGGCGTCTTTTTCCGGAATACGTTCCAGTACGGCCAGCAGCAGCTGCCAGTACTGGCCTACGGTGGTGATGTTCACCATTTCGTCCGGGCCGTGCGGGTAGCGGATAGTCGGGCCGATAGAAACCATATCCATATCCGGATAAGGTTTTTTAAACAACCCGCACTCCAGACCGGCATGAATTACCATTATTACCGGTTCTTTATGGTAAATATCCTGATAGGTATCGCGTACTATCGCCATTACGGCTGAGCTGGTATCCGGTTTCCAGCCGGGATAGGCGCCGCTGAAAGTCACTTTTGCACCGGCCAGAGCCGCCAGGGATTGTAAAATGCTTTCAGTATGCTGACGGCCGGAGTCGATTAATGAACGGATCAGGCACAGCACGGTAACCTGAGCAGTGTCAGTGGTGATCACTCCCATATTCAGTGAGGTTTCTGGTACGCCCGTTACTTCATCACTCATCCGCATTACACCGTTCGGGCAACTATGCAGTAAATTGATCAGTGTCTGTTGCGATACCTCAGCCATTACCTGGGCGGGTACTGCGGCCGGGGTCAGTGTCAGTTTCAGTGCCGGCTCGGCTATTGCCAGTTCCTGTTGCAGCAGTTGCTGGTATGCTGTGACACGCTGTTGCAGCACCGCAGCCTTTGCTGACGGAACCGTAAAGCTGATACCGGCTTCGCGGGGAATCGCATTACGCAGGGAACCACCGGTAAACTGGCTGAGTTGCAGCGATAATGCTGCCGCATGCTCTGCCAGAAAACGTGCCAGCAGTTTATTGGCGTTACCGCGTCCCAGATGGATATTCACCCCGGAATGGCCGCCTTTTAAGCCTGAAATTGCCAGCGTGAACGCCTGATGTTGTTGTGACACCGGCTGCCAGCTGACCGGTACGGTAAAAGCAGCATCTACGCCACCGGCACAGCCCATATAAATTTCGCCTTCCTGCTCTGAGTCGGTATTGATCAGGATATCGGCTTTCAAGACACCGGGTTGCAGGCCGAATGCCCCGGTCATGCCGGCTTCTTCGTCGGTCGTCAGTAACACTTCCAGCGGGCCGTGTTTTATATCGTCAGCTCCCAGAATAGCCAGCGCAGATGCCATACCAATGCCATTATCTGCACCCAGGGTGGTGCCACGTGCTTTGACCCAGTCACCGTCGATATAAGCGTCGATAGGATCGGTCAGGAAGTCATGCTGTTTGTCGGCATTTTTCTGCGGCACCATATCAAGGTGCGCCTGAATCACCACGGTTTTACGGTTTTCCATACCCGCAGTAGCCGCTTTGCGGATAATCAGGTTGCCGGTTTGATCTTCGGTGACGGATAACTGCTTTTCGCTGGCCCAGTGCTGAATAAACCGGCTTAGCACCTGCTCATGTTTGGATGGATGGGGAATTGCGCAGATTCTGGAAAACCACTGCCATAACGGCTGAGGGTAAAGCTGTTCTAATGCTGACACATCTGATACTGACACAGAATACTCCTGTAGTAATAAAAACCTGTAAAAGCTGATACCAGCCAACTGACATGCCAGAGCAGTATGCCGCGGTCCGGGATCTGGAAAATTTCAGGCTGCAATGGGCAGTATTTTACCACAGCATCGGAGGCGGGGTAATGCCTGTTCACCTGCTGTAGCTGTGTGGCTGTCAGCAGATAATTACAGTTGTGTTACTGCAGCGCTTTATCCAGAAACGCCAGCATATCCTGTAAGGCTGCCGGGGCATCGCGGTCAAAACAGATTTTCAGGAATTCATTACAGCCGTTATCCAGAAAGGCATGGTTCCGGCCCGGATATACTTTATAGCTGGCATGCTGTCCGGCTGCTTGCAGCTTATCAACATAGGCGGCAATGGCCTGTGGTGTGGTAAGACGATCATTTTCTGCCACATGCAGAAATTGCGGCGGCAGCCGGTAGTCATCAGCTGCCGGAATATTATAGACAGGGGATACCGCCTGATAGTAAGCCGGATGGCTTTGTACGGTAATGCTTTCACCAAACATACTGCGCGGGCTGGCTTTGGCCATCTGCCAGAATACATTTGAAGCGGTTTCAAAACCATTAGTGGCGGCACCGGACAGATCAAAAGCGCCATAGCTGATAATGGCGGCCTGCACTTTCAGACCGTCGCGGGCCGCGATCTGTTCTGCGGTTTCATCTGCGGGCAGATAGCTGGGGCGGAATCTGAGGTTATTATCACCAAAAGGCTGGCTGCTGAGTTTACGGCCAGAGGTGATAATCATTGATGCCAGATGGCCACCGGCACTGTCGCCGGTGACCGCTATACGTGTTGCATCGCCTGAGTACTGGCCGATATGTTCTTTAATCCATAACAAGCTGCCAAATACATCGCCGATAATCTGCGGCATGGTAACCGTATTATGCTGATCTGCCAGCAGCCGGTAATTAACGTTTGCCACTATATAGTTGCCATGAGAAGCAATATATCCGGCCATAGAATCCATGATTGAATTGTCGTTTATCAGCCAGCCACCACCGTGATAAATCACCAGTACCGGATATTGCCGGTGCCCGGTTTGTGGTACATAGATGTCCATAGTCAGCGGATAGTTATCCGGAGCTGCCCACTGAATGTTCTGATAACGTTTGAAATCATGGGGAGCTGCCTGTAATGGCAGGCAGAGAAAAAACCATAACAGCAGTATCGTTTTAATGCTGAGCCGGGTGGCGATTGCTAAATAAGCCATCTGATTTTGCCTGTCGCTTGACACAAAATAACAGCATAAAGGCGATGTCATTTTTATACCAGCAAATAAAAAGCCTCCTGTCCGGTATAGGGCAGGAGGCTCTGAGTTGCAGTTATTCAGCTGACGGTGTGCGGTATTTTTCAAACCATGCCAGCATACTTTCCACTTTGGTTACCATGCGGCTGGGTTTATTGGAAATACCGTGTGGTGAACCGGGAATACGTACCAGAGCGGTGTCTATCCGGCGCAGTTTTAATGCCTGATAAAATTGCTCGGATTCTGAAATCGGGGTACGGCGATCGCTTTCACCGGTAATCAGTACGGTTGGGGTCTGCACATTACCCACCAGGCTTAGCGGCGAACGCTGCCAGTAGTGCTCGACATTTTCCCACGGTGTACCGGGGAACTGGTGGTAAGTCTGGTACAGGTAGGTGTCGCCGGTTAGTACTTTACTCAGCCAGTTGATAATAGGTTTAACAACCGCTGCGGCTTTATAACGGTTAGTCAGGCCAATCGCATAGGCTGTGGCAATACCGCCGGCTGAGCCGCCAGCAATAAACAGGTTGTTTTCGTCAATAAAGCCCAGCTCCAGCATGGCGTTAACGCCGGAATCATGGTCGGCGTAATCTTCAGGAGAGCTGTATTTATTATGCAGTAACATGGCAAAGCGTTCGCCATAAGAAGAACTGCCGCGGTGATTATCATAGAACACTACATAGCCTTCACGGGCATAACGCTGCATTTCGGCGCTCCAGTGCGGGCCATAAGCCAGATGCGGACCACCGTGAATTTCCAGAATTAACGGGTACTTTTTAGCCGGGTCAAAGTCTGGTGGTGTGATGTACCAGCCCTGAATTTCCTCACCATCAAAAGATGATTTATAGCTGATGGCTGTTACTTCACCCAGTTTTTTGTGAGCCAGCAGATCTTCATTCAGTGCCGTCAGTACCTGGGTTTTACCTTTTTGCAGCACCGCAACATCAGCCGGGCGCTGGCTGGTGCCGTGGGTGTAGGCAATAACACCGTTGGCAGACATGCTGTACTGGCCACTTAAATAAGGTTGTGGTAACGCGGTACCTGACAATGAGGCAGTAAGTTCGGTCAACTGGCCACTGAAGCTGACAGCCGCCAGTTTACGCATTCCCTGATCGTCGTACTGTACCACCAGATTCCTGTTATTAAGCCAGCTGGGCTGCTGGACAGAGCGATCAAAACCGGCGGCGATATCGGTAATGTTATTGCTGGCCAGATCCAGAATTTTCAGTTTGCCGTTACTGTAAGGCACCTGATCGTTGGTGCTCCAGACAAAGGCCAGGTTTTTACCGTCGGGTGAAAACTGCGGTTGTGATTCAGTGCCCGGCAGGCTGGTTAATTCTGTCAGTTGATTGGTTTGCAGGTCAAAACGGTACAGGTTGCTGTCGCGTGGCTGATATTCCCAGTCCGGATCGAGGTTAGCTGAAAAAACCAGCGCTTTGTTATCCGGGGTCCAGGTCAGATCGCTGCCGTAATGAAAGTCGCCGCTGGTTAACTGGCGGGCTGTACCACCGGTGGCCGGTATTACAAACAGTTGCCGGAATTCCGGTTTCAGAAAGCCCTGGCCATCGGCCTGATAACGGGCGCGATCGATAATAATGGCCGGGTCGGCCCATTTAGCGCCAGCCGGCTTTTTTACGGTTTTCATGCGCTTTTGCAGGTCGGCACTGGCAGCTGCAACATTCATGGTAAATGCCAGCCAGTTACCATCCGGCGACCAGCTGATATTGCCGGGGCTTTGCTGCAATTTGGAAATCAGGGCGGTTTTATCTTCCGTTACCCAGTAAACGTGGATCTGGCGGGAGCCGCTGCGATCAGAGATAAAGGCGATACGGCTGCCATCAGCAGACCAGCGTGGCTGGCTGTAATTAAACTGATCAGCAAATAATGGCAGTTGTTTACCGGTTTTTACATCCAGCAGCCACAGGCTGTTGTGGGTGCTGTCGGTCATAATATCGTTGCTGTTACGCACGTAGACGATTTTACTGCCATCCGGTGAGATTTGCGGATCGCTGGCATATTCCAGTGCGAAAATATCTTCAGGTTCAAAATAACTGCTGCTGGCAGCATTATTTGTTGCTGACAACGCCAGCGGGCTGGCACACAGCAGCAAGGCAATGCTGAGTGACGCAACAGCGGGGTAGGTTTTCAAGCGCATAAGGTTACCTGGATTGTTGTTATAGATAAGGCAACATAACCTTTCAGCACGGTGCAGACAAACATCTAGCGATAAGCAGAAGCTTTTCAGCGGCTGGTTAACCGGCCGGGTGGTGTTGAGGGCGGCGGCAGGAATGCTGCCGCCGGGGGAAATCAGGCATACAGACTGTCAAAAATACTCAGGAAAGTCGGTGCCTTATGGATCTGCAAAGGAATATGCAGCCGTTTGGCGATATCCTGCGCCGAAATCACCCCGCGGATATGGTGCGATTCACGATCAATCACCAGACAGTACTGCTCACCGTTAGATTGCAGGGTATTGACGATGTCTGCAATAGTACAGTGCTGTAACTGTTCATAAGCCAGCGCTTTCAGGTGGCTGCGTGGGGTCATCAGATCCGACACGCTGATATCGTTCCGGTTTGTGCCGTTGGCAACATGGCGCATAATGGACTGATCAGATAATGACTCCAGTGTGATTAAGCCAATCATTTCATTATCCTGGTCTACCACCAGCTTCAGCCGCACGTTTTCATGCTGCATAGTGTCCAGGGCATCAGCTGCACTGGCTGCATAGTTAATGGTGGTTGGCTGTGAATGCCGGAAATCTGTAACAATGTTGATGGCCGGAGAGTCCAGTTGCGGACCGGCAAATTCTTCCGGTTGTACTAAATGATCGATAGGCTCAACAGCAAATAATGATAATGTTTTCATGATAATGATCCTCTGTGCGGGGCACGCAAAGGCAGTGCCACGCTATAACTACGATAACCTGGGTCAGCAAAGTGCTGATAAACTAAAGTGAGTTAAACGTGGCGCAGAGGAGGTCCGCGGGGTTGAGCGATACCGGGAGCGATCAGTAACGGATGTCTGGCCGCAGCGGTAATGATCTTACTGTAGCCGGTATTACCGATAAAAGGGCAATCAGCAGGTATTGCACTATCAGGTTCATCAGTTGATTCATTGGAGTCTGTAATCAGTACCGGATGGGAAACCAGCTGGACCACAGCCTGTAACGGTTTGTCAGCTATCGGGGATAACCAGTAATCGTGTGCCGCCGCCGCTGGCGCAGTGCACAGCAGACTCAGATACAACGATAAGGCTACCCAGCTAAACAAATGCATTAATCAACTCCGTAATACCACCGCACATAAAATGAGCGTCGAAATTAATAATGTGATGGTAGTCCGGATAATGCAAGGTGAAAGTCAGAGCGACCACTATAAATGCGACGAATGGTGGTTAATCTGATATGTATTGCTGGCTTATATGCTATTAAGTAACAATTTTAATGTCCAGGCAACAACTGACAGGCTGAGTAAGCCTGTCAGGTACAGAACAGCAAACCAGAACAGGCGGTTTTTTCCGGTTTCAGGTGCAGGTTTCATTTAATAACCCTCTTCAAAATCTTCAACTTTTCCTCTGAATATATGATAACCCCATAGCGTATAAGCGAGGATCAGCGGCACAAATATCAGGATACCGGGCAGCATAAACATCAGGCTGGAATCCGGTGCGGCAGCCTGATATAAGTCCAGTTTACGCGGCAGCAGATAAGGAAACAGCCCCACCACCAGACCACAGAACGCCAGCACAAATAATCCGGCTGCCAGCCAGAAAGGGCGGCTTTCGTGGTGGGTGAGTATTTTCTGCTCTGCAATAAAGTGCCGTTGTACTCTGCCTAAATCACGGTACAGCAGCCGGGCTGCCAGTATTGAGAACAACGGCAGTGGTAACAGATAAAGCGCATGCCAGCCACCTAACCAGCGGGCCCGTATTTCTGGTTGGGTAAGTACTGTCCACAGGCTGACTAACGCCATACTGAGCATGACAAACAACAGGAGTTTCTGGCCGTAACGGGCGGCTTTTTGCTGGATCTGATCCCGGCTTTTCATGGTCAGGTAGGTACAGCCCAGCAGGGCATATCCCGCCATGACCGCAATGCCGGTAAACAGCGTGAAAGGCGTGAGCCATTGCAGGCTTGAGTGCGGCAGCGAATCGGCAGGAATACCCTGAACAATAGCGCCGAGCATTAATCCCTGACAGAAAGCGGCCAGGCTGGAACCTATGGCAAAAGAGCGGTTCCACCATTTTCTGGAGGTAGTGGATTTAAACCGGTATTCAAAAGCCACTCCCCGGAAGATCAGGCCCACCAGCATCAGCATAACCGGCAGATACAACGCTGAGGTAATACCGGCATAAGCTGCCGGAAAAGCCCCGAATAGTATGACGCCACCAAAGACCAGCCAGGTTTCGTTACCGTCCCATACGTGTGAGATTGAACGCATTAAATGATCATGTTCGGCATCGGAATTAAACCACGGATACAGAATACCGATGCCGAGGTCAAAGCCGTCCAGTAAAACGTACATCAGGATCGCAAAACCCAGTAACAGAAAATAAAACAGGCTGAGTGTCAGTTGCAGTTCCATTAACGGTCTCCTTCAGATGCCGGGTGAGTCAGGTGTTTAGTCCAGGAAACCGCATAACCGGCTGCTTTTACACCGATAAGCTGCTGAGGTAACTGGTCCAGTGCCGGCGGCCCTTTGCGGATCAGTTTACGCATAAAATAGAGATAAACGGCAAACAGCAGGCTGTAAGTGATCACAAATAAGGTCAGTGAAAATAACACCCGCTCAGCCGGTAACGGGCTTATAACATCAGTGGTACGGATTAACCCCTGGACCAGCCAGGGTTGACGCCCCACTTCCACCACATACCAGCCTGCCAGTACAGCGATAATACCGGATGGTGCCATCCAGCTGCATAGTGTCAGAAACCAGCGGCTGCGGTAGAGCGTTTTACGGTAACGGAGCCAGGCGCCGGCTATGCTGACGGCAATCATCAGCAGACCTATACCTACCATAATCCGGAACGAGTAGAACACGACAGCCACATTGGGACGCTGGTCTGGTGGTACAGAAGTTAAGCCGGTCAGTTCACCGTCGGGATCATGGGTCAGAATTAAGCTGGCCAGTTTGGGAATAGCGATTTCAAAGTGATTTTTCTCAGCGTTTTTATCCGGAATGGCAAACAACAATAAAGGAGCACCCTGTTCTTTCTCAGGCCAGATCCCTTCCATTGCGGCCAGTTTTACCGGCTGGTGTTCTTTTACATTCAGACCGTGCAGGTCACCGACAAAAGCCTGTAGCGGTGTAAGAATCAAGGCCAGCCACAGCGTCATAGACAAACCTTTGCGGGCAAAAGCATGTTCACGATTCTGTTTCAGATACCAGGCACTGGTTGCCATCACGACAAAGGTGGCGGTAATAAAAGCCGCCAGCAGCATATGTGTCAGGCGGTAGGGCATAGACGGATTAAAAATAACCTCGAACCAGCTGCTGGCATGGAAAACCCCGTCAATCAGTTCGTAGCCTGCCGGAGTGTGCATCCAGGAATTTGCGGCAATAATCCAGAACGCGGAAATCCAGGTGCCTATGGCAACGGTAACGGTGGCAAAGAAATGCAGGCGGGGCCCGACCCGTTGCCAGCCAAACAGCATAATACCGAGAAAACCGGCTTCCAGAAAAAATGCAGTCAGTACTTCGTAAGCCATCAGCGGCCCGATGACGGCCCCTGCCACCCGCGAAAATTCAGAGAAATTCGTACCGAACTCATACGACAGCACAATACCGGAAACGACCCCCATACCAAAGGTAATGGCGAAAGGTTTGATCCAGAATTTTGCCAGTTGCAAATACACCGGATTAGCGGTTTTCAGCCACAACCCTTCCCAGATGGCTATCAGCGTCGCCAGCCCGATAGTGATTGACGGGAAAAGAATATGAAAGCTGATGGTAAAAGCAAACTGTAGCCGGGATAACAGCGCTGCATCCAGTTCCATCGTCAACTTCTCCGCTGTTGCCAGAAACGCCATAACTGTGGTGCAACTGCAACCAGCACCATCAGAATAACGGCTGCTACTTCAGATAACAGAATGCTCAGACTCATCAGACTAACCTCTACAACTTATCGTGTTACGCTGACAGAGCAAGATGCTTACCAACTTTTAGGTATATTTTTATCTATTGAATTTAAAGGATTTTATTTTTTACTTTGAGCTATACGTAAACATAGTTTACGATCTTAGACAGAAAGATGTGTAAACGAGGTTTACAATGACACTGCCATTATTGTTTGAAGTGCTGATGTTGCTGACCAGTGTTTGCGCGCTGCTGCTGGCCGGATGGTTATTCTGGCAGGGGCAGCATCAGCCTGCCATGCCTGCGCTGGCCGGGTTTGCCGTAATGATGGCGCTATGGTGCACCGGACATATCGCTATCTTGCAGCAATGGCCTGCACTGGGTACGGCACTGGTTCTGGCCAACCCTTTAATGCCGATGTGTTTTCTGCATTTTGCGGTGCGTTTTGTTAATCATGGTATGGGGTATAACAAAGTATTGCACCGGCTGGAGCGGGGGCTGCCCTGGCTTTATGGCGCGACCCTGGCGGTTATTCTGGTGAGCTGGTGGTATCAGGGTGGTCAGGTGGTCAGCACCGGCGTATTCAGCAGTTTTTTTGTGTTTCGTGGTGCCGGCTGGATGAACCTGATTTACACCGTATTGCTGGGCATTATTGCCCATGCCGTGCTGTTGTATGGCTGCCTGCAGCAAAGAGGTAATAAACGGCGTTCTATTATTGCCGTGTTTATTGCCGGCGCCTGGGGATTATTACTGGCAACCAGTTTTGTATTTCCGTCACTGGGGCTGGACTGGTATCCCTATCCGATGCTGTTGCTGCCCAGTTATGTGCTGCTGCTGGTCTATGGTGTGGTGCGTTATCAGGTACTGGAAATTAATGCTTTTGCCAATAAAGCCTTGTTGTGGCTGGTAATGGTGGTGGTGGTACTGGGATTAATGGCACTGGTCAGTGCCTTGCTGGGACAACTTGGGTTACAGGCGCTGGCAGATGTACCGTCGTGGCAATTATGGCTGTATTCCAGCTTGCTGTTACTGTTATCGGCAGCCTGCTATCGCCCTGTTTCCACTATGGCCCGGCGGTTGATTTATCCCGGTGTGCAACTGACAGAGCAACTGCTGGATTACTGGCGTAAAACCTTAGGGCAGACTGAAAGCTGGCCACAGCTGGCTGAACAGGCTGCGGTACTGATTTCACAGCAACTTGGTCAGCCGGTTAGCGTGACACTGGAAAATTGCCGCTACGGCGAAACAACCGGACTGCAAATATACTGTTATCCCGGCGAAACCGGATGGCAATTTATGCTGACCGGCTGGGAAGATGTGACGCCCGGTTACCGGCTGCTGGGTGAAGTTTTCGGGGCTTTGCTGGTCAGTCGTTGCAGTATTCTGGAGCAGTCACTGAAACTGGCAGAAGAAGAGCGCAGGAGGCTGGATCAGCAGCATCTGGTTGAACTGGGGGCATTATCTGCGGCAATGGCGCATGAGTTACGTAACCCGCTGAATATTATTGCTATGGCAACTGCCGGCACTGATCAGGAAACCCGTCAGCATATCCGTACCCAGCTGCAGCGGGCAGATCGCTTGATTGCGGATTTGCTGAGTTACTCCGGCCAGCTGCAACTGCAATATACGGAGTTTCCGCTGTTGTCGCTGGTGCAGAGTATTGTACAGCAGCAGGACTGGCAGGGGGTTAAGTGTGAACTGGATATTGCCGGTGAGCTGCTGCTTGAGGCTGATATGTACCGGGTGCAGCAGGTGCTGGTTAATTTGCTGGATAACGCGTTGTCATTCTGTCGCAATCAGCCGCAGGCCGTAATCAGGGTGGAAGCACAGCGTAACCATTCCCGGCTGTTGTTGCGCATTCATAATAATGGTCCGGAAATTCCTCATAGCCAGCTGCCTCAGTTATTCCAGCCATTTGTCAGTAAACGCAGTGGTGGCAGCGGCCTTGGGTTAGCCATTGTCAGGCGCATTATGCAGGCTCATCAGGGACAGGTAAGCCATCGGGCCGATCTGGGCTGGCCGGTTAGTTTTGAACTGCATTTTCCGGTTGATTTGCAGAGCCGTTGATTTAACGCCCGTTACTTTGCAGGAGCAAACTATGCAACAAGCATCAATTCTGGTGGTAGACGATGAACCGGCATTCCGGCAACTGGCACAAAGCTGGTTGCAGCAAAGCGGATATCAGGTTACCACCGCAGCAGATTTACCCGGTGCCAGGGAACAACTGCAACAGCACGATACGGATCTGATTCTGCTCGACTTATCTTTGCCGCCGGAATTTGATCCGGCTCATACCTTAAAAGCGTTGCCGGAATTCAACAGCCGGCCGGTTATTGTGCTGACAGGTCATGCCGAGCGTCAGCTGGCACTGGAAGCAATTGCTCAGGGGGCCTGGGATTTTATTGCCAAACCGGTTGACCCTGAGCTATTGGCGGTAGTGATTAAACGGGCCATTGGTAAGCATCAGCTGGAGCGGGAACTGACACAGTTGCGGCAGCAGCAGGCCGCGGCAGTGGGAACCCAGCAGTTAATTGGTTTGTCACCGGTGATGGTCGCTATCAGAACGTTGATCCAGAGAATTGCCCCTACCGATGTCCGGGTTCTGGTCACCGGCCCTTCCGGTACCGGTAAAGAAGTTATTTCACGGGCTTTACATGACATGAGCCTGCGTGCCAGCGGCCCTTTTATTTCAGTGCATTGCGGGGCTATTCCGGCCGACTTGCTGGAAAGTGAGCTGTTTGGTTATGTTAAAGGTGCCTTTACCGGAGCCGATAAGGATCGGCAAGGCTTGCTTAAACTGGCTGATGGCGGTACGTTATTCCTTGATGAAATAGGAGAAATGCCGCTGGCAATGCAGGTAAAACTGTTACGGGTATTGCAGGAAGGTACGTTTTTCCCGGTCGGTGGCCGCCAGCAGCAGAAGATTGATATCAGACTGGTATCTGCGACTAATGCCAATCTGCCGGAGCTGGTTAAACGCGGTGTTTTCCGGGAAGATTTATACTACCGGATTAAAGGCATTACCATTGAGACGCCGGCGTTAAATGAGCGCAGTCAGGATATTCCGCTGTTGCTGCAGTTTTTTCTGGAGCAGCTTAGTCAGCGCCAGAGCCAGCCGGTAAGGCTGGATAACACGGCCCAGAGCTGGTTTTTACAGCGTGACTGGCCGGGCAATGTCAGGGAGCTGAAAAATACGCTGGAAAGCGTAGCGGCTATCGCCAGAAATGGCGTAATCAGTCTGGCGGATATTGCCTTGCTGCATCCTGATACTGCCGTGGTACAAAGCGGTCTGGCGGATACGGTGTTACAGTCCGGGCTGGAACTGGAACCGCAGGTTCAGGCGCTGGAAATCAGGCTGATCAGACAGGCCCTGAGCCAGACAGCAGGCAATAAAAGTCAGGCAGCGCGCCTGCTGGGATTATCCCGGCAGGGGTTGCTGAAGAAAATAGAGCGTTATCAGCTTCATGAGCTGGAGTAGTATTTAAATCAGGAGAACTATCATGGGAGCTGTTATGAAAGCCGTTGGTTATCAGAACTCGTTGCCGGTTACAGATGCAGGTGCGTTACAGGATATTGAACTGCCGGTGCCTGAAGTGGCAGGGCACGATATTCTGGTGAAAGTTGTGGCTGTGTCCGTGAACCCTGTGGATACTAAAGTGCGCCTTAAAGTACAGCCGCAGGCCGGGCAATACAAAGTATTGGGCTGGGATGCCGCCGGAGAAGTGGTGGCGGTGGGAGAGCAGGTGACGTTGTTTAAACCCGGCGACAAAGTTTATTATGCCGGTTCACTGACACGCCCCGGCAGTAACAGTGAGTACCAGCTGGTTGACGAACGTATTGCCGGCCCAATGCCGGGGCGACTTAGTTTTGCAGAAGCCGCTGCTTTACCGTTAACGGCAATTACAGCATGGGAGTTGTTATTTGAGCGGCTGGAACTGCAACAGTCCAGTCTGAAACATCCCCGGCCGGTGTTACTGGTAACCGGTGCCGCCGGTGGGGTTGGTTCAATACTGATTCAGCTGGCGCGGCAGCTTACTGCTGCAACTGTGATTGCAACGGCGTCCCGTCCGGAAACAAAAGCCTGGGTTACCGAACTGGGAGCACATTATGTGCTTGATCACAGTCAGCCGCTGGTGCCACAACTGGCAGCACTGGATATTAGTTGCATAAGCCATGTCGCCAGCCTGACGCATACTGAACAACATTATGCCGAACTGGTACAGATGCTGGCCCCGCAGGGTAAACTGGCCCTGATTGATGATCCACTGCATGGACTGGATATTCTGCCCCTGAAACAGAAAAGTATTTCACTGCACTGGGAGTTTATGTTTACCCGGGCGATGTTCAATACCCCGGATATACAGGCCCAGCACCAGCTGCTAAGCGATTTATCCAGGCTAATCCAGCAGGGGCAGGTTAAAACCACATTAAAACAGGTGCTGGGGCCAATAAATGCCCGCAATCTGCGCCAGGCCCATGCCTTGCTGGAAAGCGGTAAAAGTATCGGTAAAGTGGTGCTGGAAGGGTGGGAATAACACTGATGTTATCAAGCCGGTTATTTATACACCGGCTGGGATTAAAACCATATTGTCAGGCGATTTGCTGATCATCGTTAAAACCGGCATACCAGGCTTTAAACAATACTTTTTCCAGTGCCTGTTTTACCGCTTCATTCACTGGCAGATGCTGGCCACCCAGCTCATAGTCAAGCTGGTTTATTAATTCCTTGCTGGCCATCATCATCGGTGGCGGATCAGACTCCATAGCGATCAGGGTTTGCTGATATGCAGTGGTCCGGTCTGCTTTAATAACTTTACAAACCGATAATGCCGGTTGGCCCTGTTTATCACGATAGCCTGCCGCACCGAATAAACGGCAGATACTGGGACGTTGCTGATAAACACTGCATTGCCCCTGCCGGCCATCAAATGACAGACGCTGATAAAAAAAGCAGCCCTGAGGCTCAGTTAACTCTTCGAGTTGTGCCAGTGTCTGTTCAGCTTTACCCTGATCAAATAAGGATAATACCAGCGGTAGTACTTCCAGCACTGTAGCCTCTATTGTAGGCTGCAGGCAACACTCACCACAGCCAGAGCGGCAGTTAAGACCGCGCTGTTGCTGGTAATGAGCATACGTATCCGCTATTTCGCCATACACAGCCTCAACACGACGCGCTAATTCACGCAGTCGTTGCATACAGACTCCGAACGAAATAAAAATGGGTTGATCTAGGGTCTGTTGACGTTTATTGGTGATATTTTGTTCTGTCTGAAAGCGTTTTAGGCGCGGCGCGAGGAATGTGGCTTAGTTATTCTAAGTGAATGACGAGCAACAAAGTATAAAACGCTTTCAGAAGAACCCTTCGGGCAGCATCTGTCTGGTATTTCTACGGTGTTATCGCCTGTTTATGTAGAATAACTACACCGCACAGGCTCTGCCTTGTATAAATACCAGACAAATAGCTGCAAAAATCATCAATAAACGTCAACAGACCCTAAAGAAACGACGATATGTCGTCCCGGCTATTGTAATGAGGTGGGGAATATTTCAGCAATAGGGGCTGAAAAAAATAACTTAAAATTCAGCCGTCAGTTTGCCTGATCTTCCAGAGGCGCAGGATCGGCAATGGCATAACCCTGAACAAAGTCGATACCCAGTACCCTGAGCTCGGTCAGAATAGCGTTATTTTCAACGTATTCGGCAATTGTCAGCATATTCACCGCCTTAGCCACTTCATGGATCGATTTGATAATGGCTTTGTTGTAATGATCATCCAGTAAATCGCGTACGAAACTGCCGTCAATTTTAACAAAGTCAGCCGGGAAATGTTTCAGGTAGCCATAAGATGAAAAACCACTGCCAAAATCGTCCAGGGCAAATTTGCAGCCCTGATGCCGGAAGTGCTCAATAAAATTAAGCGTATTCTGTAAGTTCAGGATGGCGACGCTTTCGGTAATTTCAAAACAGATATGCCGGTATGGGATCTGATGCTTCAGAAACAAGGTCTGAATATCGTCCTTAAAAGTGGCATCGGCCAGAGAAGTACCGGAGACATTGATACTGCACAGATCCAGTTGCTTCAGGTGCTCAGGGTGTTGCTGTAACCAGCGGAAATATCTGCTGATCACCCAGCGATCAATTTTGGGCATCAGGCCGTAACGTTCTGCCGAGCGGATAAAGTTGTCAGGAATAATCAGGTTATCATCCTGATCTTTCAGCCGCAGTAACAGTTCGTAGTGCAGTTTGCTGTTATGGTGTCTGACAGACTGAATGGGTTGCTGATACAGTATGAATTTATCATCCTGAATTGCCTGCCTGAGCTGTGATACCCACTGAATTTCTGCCCTGTGGCGCAGGGTCTCCTGATCGGTTTCGTCAAACTGATGGATCCGGTTGCGTCCCTGTTCTTTGGCAATCATGCAGGCGGAATCTGCTTTTTTAATCACCGTGTCGGCAGAAAGGTCCTGCTCTGATAATTCAGCCAGGCCAATACTGATACTGATGTTATAAATACTGTCCAGCCACGGAAAATGAAAGGTTTTCATCGATTCCAGCAGTTGATAGGCAATGGCAAATGCCTCATGGTTTTTTCTGGCGGCCAGCAGAATGCCGAATTCATCGCTGTCCAGTCTGGCGATCAGGCCGGTATTGCCGATAATCTGTTTCAGATGTTCGCTGAACTGACGCAGCAGGGCATCACCTGCACTGTGGCTGCAGCTGTTATTAATCAGCCGGAACTGGTCAATATCAATGTACAGCAGGCAATAAGGCTGGCGGTTGATATTATTACAGGCATGCTGTATCTGCTGCTCAAAGTAGAAACGGTTATACAGGGCGGTAAGGGGATCGTGGTTGGCAAGATAGGCCAGCTTTTCGTGCGCCAGTTTCTGTTCGGTAATATCAATTACAGAGCCATGAATAAATGCGCTGTTACCGTCAGCATTTCTGGATAAACGGGCAGACATCAGGGCCCAGAATGGTGAACCGTCAGAGCGGACCGCCCTGAATTCAAAGCTGCGGTTATTATCGTGCCGCAGCTGTTGCAGCATATGTTGCCTGTCGGTGGTGTCTGCGTAGAAGCGCATCATACCGGTGGCGGCAATATCCTGTTTCAGCGTATCAAGATGTTCGTAACCCAGTATATTCAGCAGCGCGTGGTTAGCGTTGAGGATTTGGCCATCCAGTGTGGTTGAAAACATGCCTTCTACGGCATTGTGGTAAATGTCGTAATAGTACTGGGGTGGAAATGGAGAGTTGTCCGGAGCAGTGTTATGTGGTGTCAGCAGTTGTGGTGACTGGCTGGCCAGCAGATTGATATCATTCAGCACCAGCGCTGCCAGCAGGCTGTTACAGCAAATGAGCAGCAGCGTCAGCAATAGCCCGGTAAATTGTAACTGATTTAACAGCAGCAATATGATGCATCCTGTCAGTAACAGACTGAGCCAGATAAGAATACGGGATTTGTGGTTTCTGGTATTAAGGTAATGGAATGCTGCAAGCAGAGCTGTGGTGGCCAGAACCCAGCCGGTGGCGGCGATTAACAGCCAGAAACGCCAGATACCATCAGGATACAGCGGGCAGAATAACACCAGTACAGCCAGCAGGGTATTGCTCAGATAAACAGCCCGTTCAGCATAACTATAGTCAGAGCTTTTGTCTGTAAGCGTGGGTAGTAACAAGCTGAGGCTTAGCAGCAGAGCACCGCTGCAAACGTACAGGATCGCCTGGTTAATTTCAGGATGTTGCGGCCATAACAGCGCAAAGCCCAGCCCGTTAACGGCCAGTAACACCAGGGCAAGATTACTGAAGAACAGGGTAAAATACAGGTAGCTGACGGCTTTCAGACGGAAAAACCAGATACAGCAGCACAGGCTGAGCAGCAATAAGATCGTGGGTAACAGGCTGTCTGTGAGCAGGATATTTTGCTGCATGTTGATAAAGTCTGCCTGATGCCATAACTGCAGGCCCGTCGGGATAACGGCGGAGTCCTGTATCCTGATGTAGATATCGGTGGTTTCCTGCGCTGCCAGCTCAAGGGTTACAGCGTGGCTGCGGTAAGGCAGACTGCGTTTGGTATATGGGTAATGATTGCCGGTACGGGTTAACAGGGTAATATTCTGACCGTCACGGTTAAGCTGATAAATATCTACTTTGTCGGTATGTGGAAACGGATAACTGAGTACCAGCGCCAGAGGGCTGAGGTCAGCATTTTTCAGCCGGGCGAACAGCCATACGGTTTGCTCACCCGCCGGCCGTTCCGGTAACAGCTGAGGTGTATTTGACGGCAGTAATTTGAATGCATGATAAACAGACGGGTCAGATCTTAAATCGTCAGGAGTGAGTGCGGGGGCCGTTATCTGGTAATAGAGCGCTGAAAACTCTGGTTGATGTTGTTTTTGCAGCAGATTGGTTTCAGCATGAAAGGCATAAAGCGGGAAAATTGTCAGATATAACAGCCAGCATAAACAACGGATACCTGTTGTCAACGGATCGCCTCCATGATCTTACGTTGCCGGTTCAGCGGAGATACTGCACGGTAACCGGCTGATATAACGGATATAAGCACCAGAACCATGACAGTAACATAAGTTTAGTCAGCTGCTACAGGATATTTGTAATTTTTTTCCCCATTCTGGTGGCAGAGCGGCAAAAGCTGCTTTGCCGGCCTGTTCTGTATAAGGGTTGCTTAAAACCTGCTGTAGTTCGTGCAGTGGTTCGTAATTGCCGTCTTCGGCGGCGGCAATGGCCTGCTGGGCCAGATAGTTTCTTAATATATACAGCGGATTACGCTGTTCCATTTTGTGCTGGCGCTCTGTTTGTGACAGCGTTTCGCGGCTAAGACGCTGGCGGTATCTGGTGGCCCATTGATCAAAGCTTTCGGTGTTGATCATGCTGTCACGCAATGCGCTGTGATGTTGCAGTGGGTTAAAACGGCAGAGTAACCTGAAGCTCTGGGTATAATCGAGCTGCTGCTGTTGCAGCAATGCCAGCCAGTGGCCAATTAATTGCCGGTCATCTTCTTCTGCGGTAAACAGCCCGAGTTTCTCACGCATCAGTTGCATATAACGTTTGATTAAGCGTTGTTCATATAAGGCCAGTGTTTCAGCAATGATCGGAGCCGGAATAAAAGGAGATAACGCATGCCCCAGCGCATTCAGGTTCCATAATGCGACAGAAGGCTGTTCGTCAAAGGCATAACGCCCCTGATGATCGGAATGATTACAGATAAAACCGGGTTCGTAGGTATCCATAAACGCAAAAGGACCATAATCGAAGGTAATACCCAATATTGACATATTGTCGGTATTCATCACGCCATGCGCGAAACCTACCGCCTGCCAGTGTGCTATCAGATCTGCGGTGCGTAGCACCACCTGTTCCAGCAACGCCTGCACCGGGTTGGCTGAGGTGTTACAGTCGGGATAATAATGGGCAATAGTAAAATCGATCAGCTGTTTCAGGGTTTCCTGCTGCTCCAGATAGAAGTAGTTTTCAAAATGACCAAAACGGATATGGCTCTGGCACACCCTGATCATCATTGCTGCTGTTTCAGTGGTTTCGCGTTGCACCGGTTCGTCACTGCCTACCAGGCTGAGCGCTCTGCTGCTGGGAATACCAAGATAGTGCATCGCTTCGGAACACAGAAATTCACGAATACTGGAACGCAACACGGCTCTGCCGTCTCCAAAGCGGGAATATGGTGTTTTACCTGCGCCTTTAAGGTGCAGCTCGTAACAGTGGCCATCTTTAGCCAGAATATCGCCGAGCAGCAAGCCGCGGCCATCACCCAGTTCAGGGTTATATATTCCGAACTGATGACCGGCATATTTCTGTGCCAGCGGAATACTGCCACTGAACAGTGTTGCGCCACTGAGATAGCCTGGTGCAGAGGCTGACTGGAAAAAACGCAGAGGAATGCCAAGCAAACCCGCAACGTCTGCGGAATAAGCTACCAGAGTCGGGTGTTTGAATGGTGTTACGGCTACTCTGCTGACAGTTGCAGGTAAAGCATCGTAGTATTGGTTGGTGAGTGTAACAGGCATAAAAGCACCCTCTGATTATCTGTTTAATTGTGAAGGCTGGAAGCAGGGTTAACAAGTGATTTGCAGGAAATAACCGTTAAACTGTTATATTTGAGGTTTATGTCTGAGGTAACAGGCCCTGAAGCAGACGGATAAAAACAAGAAGTGATAATAACTATGCTCAGATATTTAGCGTTGATGTTACTGACCGTGCCGGCGGTTGCGGCAGATATTGAAGCTGGCAGGCGTAAAGCCGCAATATGCGGTGCCTGTCATGGTACGGATGGCATTGCGGTAGTGAAAAGTTATCCTGATCTTGCCGGAAAAAAAGCGGCTGATCTTGAACTGGCACTGAAAGGATACCGGGACGGCAGCCGCAGGCATGCGCTGATGTCGCCAATGGCCAGAGGGTTGTCTGATCAGGATATTAGCGAGCTGGCAGCGTATTTTTCCAGCCTGCCAGCGGATTAACTGATACTGTGGTGTGACAGGTAGTCTGAAATTTCATTAATAAAATCGGCGCCATAGCGTCCAAGCTTGGTATAGCCGACACCGGAAACTGCCAGCATACTCTGGTTATCAACCGGCAATCGCTGGCACATATCGATCAGGGTGGCATCACTGAATACCACAAAAGGCGGTACGTCATCGCGTTCTGCCAGCATTTTCCGTAACAGGCGCAGGCGGGCAAATAATTTGCGGTCATATTGTTGCGAACTGAAGCGGGAGTTCTCTTTTGCCGGTGTCTGTTGCAAGCGGGGAACAGCCAGCATCAGCTCTGTTTCGCCCCGTAATACCGGCCTGGCCGCCGGTAATAAGGTCAGCACCGAATGGCGGGTGATATCCTGCTGCAACAAGCCGAAATGGATCAACTGGCGGAAAATACTGAGCCAGTAGTCATGGCTCAGTTCTTTACCCAGCCCCCAGGTTGATAATTTATCGTGACCGGCTTCCAGTATTTTCTGGCTCTGGCTGCCCCGTAGCACATCTATAACGTAGTTAATCCCAAACCCCTGATTAACCCGGTATACACAGGAAAGTGCCTTTTGCGCAATTTCTGTACCGTTGAACTGCTGGGGCGGGGTCAGGCAAATATCGCAGTTACCGCAGGGAGTTTGCCGGGGTTCGCCAAAGTAGTTGAGCAATACCAGCCGGCGGCAGGTCTGGGCTTCAGCAAAGGCAGCCATTGCCTGAAAACGCTGCAGGGCAACTTCCGCCCGTTGCGGGTTTTCTTCTGTTTCCAGCCAGTGTTTCATGCGGCCAATATCGGCCGGGTCAAATAACATCAGGGCTTCGGCTGGTACGCCATCACGTCCGGCGCGGCCGGTTTCCTGATAGTAAGCTTCAATAGTGCGGGGTAATTCGTAATGAATAACAAAGCGGATATTGGATTTATTGACACCCATGCCAAAGGCAACTGTTGCGATGATAATCTGGATATGATCGCGTTTAAAAGCATCCTGTACGGCGGTACGTTGTTCTGAGTCGTGGCCGGCATGATAGGCTGCGACGTTAAAACCCCGTTCACTGAGCTGTGCTGTCAGTTCATCCACTTTACGGCGGGAGCTGCAATAAATAATGCCGCTGGCATTTTCCTGTTGCTTCAGGTAGGTCACGAGTTGTTCCGTCGGACGAAACTTTTCCTGCACGGTGTAACGAATGTTGGGACGATCAAAGCTGCCGACATAGATATAGGGCGACTGCAAACCGAGCTGTTGCGTAATATCGTGGCGGGTTGCCGGATCTGCTGTCGCTGTCAGGGCAAGTATCGGCACCTGGGGGAAACGTTGTTTCAGCAGGGCCAGGGCCATATAATCGGGCCGGAAGTCATGCCCCCATTGTGAAACACAATGGGCCTCATCAATGGCAAATAAACTGACGCCGATGTCCTGTAAACGCTCCAGAAATTGTGGTTGCAGCAGGCGTTCCGGGGCGACATAGAGTAATTTCAGCTCACCGTGGCGCAGGCGGGAAAAAATTTCAATCACCGCTTCGCGGTTGAGGCTGCTGTTAATAAACTCTGCGGCAATACCGTTGGCTTTAAGGGCGTCAACCTGATCTTTCATCAGCGACATTAATGGCGAAACCACCACGGTAATATGGGGCAGTAATAATGCCGGTAGCTGATAACATAAAGATTTGCCGCCACCCGTTGGCAGTAACACAAAGCCATCCTGCCCCTGTAGTACAGCCTGAATAACTTCAGCCTGCCCGGTACGCAGTTCGCTGTAACCAAAGTATTGTTTTAACGGGGACAGTAAGTCAGGAGTCAAGATTCAGACATCAATTACGGATAACAGCTGGCTATTGTAATCAGAAATGGTGGGCAAAGGCTATCAATAGACCTTAAACGTTATATTAAGCGCTTAAATAAGCGTAAAGCTTCATCGTCTGGCTACTCACATACCGGCGGATATTCAGGTACAATATCGTCTGGTATTACCTGCCTTCAATCTGCTTGCCGGAGTTAACTGATGTCGCTTAGCCGAGAACAAAAACTGGGTGGAATTTTTGCTGCCAGTGCCTATACCTTATGGGGGCTGGCGCCGCTGTATTTTAAGCAGATTGATTTTATTGCTGCGACAGAAATTCTGATCCACCGGGTTATCTGGTCTTTTCTGCTGTTGTTTATCATTTTGTTTGCCCTGAGGCAGCTGAATAACGTGTTGCAGGCATTAAAACAGCCTCTGCTGGTGTTAACACTGCTATGCAGTGCCTTGCTGCTGTGTGCTAACTGGGGAGTGTTTATCTGGGCGGTGAATAACCATCATATGCTGGATACCAGCCTGGGATATTATATTAATCCGCTGCTTAATATTGTACTGGGCATGTTTTTTCTGGGGGAAAGACTGCGGCCGTTGCAATGGCTGGCTGTGGTACTGGCAGCGTTTGGCGTACTGGTGCAACTGATATTGCTGGGTTCACTGCCGTGGATTTCGCTGTTTCTGGCCGGTTCTTTTGCGGTGTACGGTTTAATCCGTAAAAAGCTGGCGGTGGATGCCCTGAGCGGGTTATTTATTGAATCTATGCTGTTACTGCCGCTGGCGGTCGCTTACTGGTTGTGGCTGCCTGCGACTGCCACATCAGATTTATTCAGTAACAGCTGGCAACTTAACAGCCTGTTAATTGGTGCCGGCCTGGTGACGACTGCGCCGCTGCTGTGTTTTATTGCCGGAGCCAGAAGATTGCAGCTGTCGACGATGGGCTTTTTTCAGTATATCGGCCCGAGTTTTACCTTTGTTTTTGGTGTCTGGCTGTATCAGGAACCGTTACAGCTTGCCAAAATAGTGACTTTTGGTTTTATCTGGCTGGCGTTGCTGGTATACAGTTATGACGCCTGGCTGCGCAGCAGACCGCTAAATCATAAACAGAATGTGTGAGGAATATATTGACGATGCCGGGACTGATAGATCTTATTGCTGTGGTGTGGTTTCTTTCGTTGTGGATTGGCTACACGCTTTTTGCGAAAAAGCGGGCTAAGGTTATCAGTTGCCTGTCATTTGAAATGCGGCGTAAGCGCAATGACTGGATGCAGAAAATGCTGGCCCGTGAAAACAAAATGGCAGATGTCGGGCTGATTTCAACCCTGGAGCGCAATGTTACTTTTTTTGCATCCAGCTGTTTGCTGATTCTGGCCGGTTTACTGACCGTTGTCGCTTCGGCAGAAAAGCTCAGTGTGGTACTGACAAATCTGATCCCCTGGTCCAGTCAGAGTGAAGCTGAAGTACAGATTAAACTGATTTTTCTGGCCTTTATCTTTGTCTTTGCTTTTTTCCAGTTTACCTGGTCGTTACGCCAGTATGGCTTTTGTGGGGTGTTAATTGGTGCAGCTCCCGATGGCCGGGGGATGACCACTGAAGACCAGATACTTTATGCCAATCGTACTGCGAAGGTGATTGATCAGGCGGGACACTCATTTAATTATGGTCTGCGTTCTATTTATTTTTCGTTGTCAGCCTTAACCTGGTTTATTGACGCCTGGCTGTTTATGTTTGCATCCGTTGTGGTGATGGTGGTTATGAAGCAGCGGGAGTTTCATTCTAAAGTGCTTAAAGCATTGCAGGAGTGCTGAAAAGCAGTTTCTGATGCTCCGCATTAGCAATGAATAATGCGGGACATCAGCCTGGCATATGACGGCTATAGTATTTCAGGGCGTTTCAAAGGCTTTAATGACCCGTGATACACCACTGACATGACGGGCTATATCTACTGCTTTGTCGGCTTCTTTGCCGCCCACCAGTCCCATCAGAAACACTTCTGCATTTTCGGTGATAACCCTGATATTCAGGCCGCTGACTTCTTCATCAGCCAGGAGCTGGGTTTTAACTTTGGTACTGATCCAGCTGTCGTTGGTGCGGGTGGTCAGAGAGGTGTTACTGCCCAGTCTGATCTGATTATGCACATCACGTACTCCCTGAATACTTTTTACCAGTTGTCCGGCCCGGCTGATCACTCTTTCAGAAGGCGCCTGACCGGTAAGCAGTACCACACCGTTATAGCTGGTAACGTTAATATTGACATTAGTGCTGGTGGTGCTGTCGTCGGCAAGGGCCCGCCGGGCTTTGATAGCAATGCTGCTGTCATCGATTTGTGAGCCCAGTGTCCGGCGATCAGTGGCGGCTCCAACAGCTGTGGCTCCACCGGCAACGACTACAGCGGCACATCCCTGTAATAAAGCCAGTACGCTGGCTACGGCGAGTAATCGGCTGTACATCATATTTCTCCCTGCTGCGGAAACAGCGTCATATCAATTAATTCACAGATACAGTGCAGCAGAAAGGTATAGCATTCAAAAACCCGTGCGGTACGGTGTGCCGGGACTTTCAGCTCTACATCCTGCTGGTTGAGTAACCCTGACAGTTCATCACTGTTATCGATGGTCAGGGCAATAATTTTCATATCGTTTGTCAGTGCAGCTTCGACTGCTTTAATCAGGCTTTGTTCTTCACCGGTCAGGGAAATAACCACCAGCACATCGGTTGCCTGTCCCAGTGCTTTTACCTGACGGGCCAGATAATCAGGATTCGGCTGGTTATGCGGATGCAGTCCGGCCTGTTCCTGACGTAATGCAAAAGCGGGCAGGCAGGGCCGTTCAGTCTCAAACTGATCCAGCAACAACTGGGCAAAATGGCTGGCAAGTGCTGCGGCAACGCCTTCTCCGCAACACATTACTTTACCACCGTTAATCAGGCTGTGTACTATCATCAGCGCGCTGTTTTCTATCGGGGCTGACAATGCTTCGCCTGTGGCGATCATGGTCTGAATATTTTCGCTGAACAGTTGCCGGATATGTTCCTGCATTATGATGATGATCCTATTACGTTATCGCATTTTGCAGCCAGTTGTACCGGTAGGGCGCCTGCCCTTCAATTGCCAGCACATCAATACGGCATGCCTTATCTGTTATTTTCTGCTGTTGCAGATACCAGTGTATCGCCCGTAACAGTTTCTGTTGTTTTTGCCAGGTTACTGCCGCTGCGGCCCCGCCATAGGCATCGCCGGAACGGTATTTTACCTCGACAAAAATAAGCTGTCCGGCGTCCTGCATAATTAAGTCAATTTCACCTGCCTTACAACGGTAGTTACGCTGTATCAGCTGTAAACCCTGTTGTTGCAGGTAGGTCAGTGCCAGTTGTTCATAATACTGACCTTTATTATTCATTCCGACCTAGGGTTCCTGCACTGAGTTGAGGCGGTTGTTACGGTAACCGGCCCAACTGAGTCTGCGTTGAATACTTCCGGCAGGGGTTAATGTCAGCTGGCCGGTCAACCCGGGGAAGATCAGCGCCGGCAATTGCTGCTGTTGTTTTAATATGGCAATCAGCTGATAGGCATCGTAACCCATTGCAAACAGACGTTGCAGCGTTTCATCCTGTTCCGGAAATAGTTGCAGGTACTGCTGACGCAATGTCCGGCTGTTTTGCTCATTCAGCATCCACGGCATTTCTGTAAAAGTCAGGCCATTTAAGTCGCGCTGGTCGGTACGATCTATCGCTGTACTATGACTGCGCGAACTGGCATAAACCGGCAGACGGGGAGCGGTCTGGCTGACAGAAACATCGATAAAAGGTTTGAACAGTCTGGTTTGTACCGGATCTGCAATCAGGTAAATAGCATCAATATCCAGGCGGCTGTGAGGATCTGCTTCTACTTTGCCGCCGATCAGGTTGGCAACTTCCCTGACCCGCTCTTTGCTTTTGTCTGTTTCCAGCAGTTGGGTGACCAGTGCTTCCAGTTCTTCTTTGGCGCTGAACTGGTAATGCTCCGGCTGGCTGTTACCCAGTTGCTGCCACTGCTGGGAAAAGTGCTGGAGCATCCGCTGGCTGACAGGGTTTCTGGCACTGATGACCACCGGCCGCTGGTAGTTTTTATGCTGAAACAGCTGGGCCATCTGCGCTGCTTCGTCTTCCATGCTAAGTGCAAAATAAAACTGCCCGGGACGGGATGCTGCCTGATCGTCTCTGCTGTTCAGAAACAGCGTAGGCCATGACCAGTCTTCCTGATGGCTGAGAATATCGACTTCTTCGCGTAATAGCGGGCCGATCACAAAATCAATTTGTTGTGCAAGCAGTTGCTGTTTAAGTTCATCGGGTGTCTGCTGGCTGTTGATAAACAGCAGTTCAGTCGTCTGGTGTTTACCGGACTGACTGGCGGCTGTCAGCAAGCCATACTGTATCGCCTGGGCATGTTGCCGGTATTGCCCGGATAGTGGCAGCAGCACTGCAATTTTTTGCGGCTGGTAAGGCTGAAGAGTCAGTAGTTGTTGCAGGTTTTCGGGTAAATCATCCACTGCCGGCATCATCGGGTAACGGCGCTGCCAGTCACGTAACGCCTGTTGCAGGGATTCTGTCTGGCCTATATAGCGGCGGCTTATTTCGGCCAGTTCGAGCCAGCCTTGTGTACGCCGGCTGGCACCGGTTTTCAGATTAAGTAATTCACTGCTGGTCAGCGCATTCAGATGTTGCCATAACAGGGTGCTTAATTCCGGATATTGCTGGTGGGCGTCAGGCTGGGCATCCAGTTTCAGCAAGGTTTCCGCTGCCGCCAGATGGCGCTGACGGGTGGTAAGGTAACCGGCAGTTTGCCACAGGTATTCACTAATATCGGTTTCTGCAATGTCTGTCAGTTTAGTTGCTTCTATCATTTTGGCGGCATGGTTCAACTGGGCACTGCCCAGATAAGCCTGTAACAGCGGTAGCTGTATATGCCGGCGTATCACCGGGTAATGGCTGTCTTTCAGGTTTTCGGTGATGGCCAGCGCCAGCAGATAGTTCTGCTCATGTATCGCCTGCACTGCCGTATTCAGCAGATGCCGCTGTTGTGCTTCTCCGCTGTAAAGGCGGGATTGCTGATAGAGCTGCTCTGAGCTGAAGCCGCCGGAATGCTCTGGTGCAGAGTGTTGCTCTGACGGTAATCTGCCGGACGGGCCAGAGGCTTGCTGTTGTGCGCAACTGATTATCAGGTAACTGAGAGTCAGAATTAATAATGGCTTTAATTTGCTGGAAGTCACAATGCACAGTACCATAGCTTAATAATGGTCTTATCTTACTTAGACTATCCCGGAAGCTCAATTAAATAGCGAAAAATGATAAAAGAAAGCGGATCTTTATACGTTGTTGCCACGCCAATCGGTAATCTGGATGATATCAGCCAGCGGGCAATACAGACTCTCAGCCAGGTGGCCTTGATAGCCGCAGAAGATACCCGGCATACCGGAAAACTGCTGCAATATCTGGGTATTCAGGCCAGGACACTGGCGCTGCATGATCATAATGAAAAACAACGTGCGGCCAGTATTATCCAGAAATGTCTGGCTGGTGAGGATGTTGCACTGGTATCTGATGCCGGTACGCCGTTAATCAGTGATCCGGGTTATAGTCTGGTACGCCAGTGCCGTGAGGCCGGAGTACGGGTTATTCCTGTGCCTGGCCCCTGCGCCCTGATAACCGCATTATGTGCCGCAGGTTTGCCCACAGATAAATTTCAGTTTATTGGTTTTCTGGCACCGAAAAGCCAGCAGCGGCAAAACCAGCTGGCAGATGTGCCTGCCGGTGTGGGAACGATTATCTGCTATGAAACCGCCCGCCGTATTAAAGGCAGCCTGACAGATATCAGTGTGGTACTGGGTTCAGACAGGGAACTGGTACTGGCCAAGGAATTAACAAAAACCTTTGAGCATTTTGTGCATGGTACTGCGGCAGAGATTACCGCATGGCTTGATGAAGACCCTCTGCGTTGTCAGGGGGAAATGGTGCTGATGATTGCGCCGGCCGCCAAAACAGAAGCAGAAATAAGCGAAACAGCTCAAAAAACACTGCGCTTATTACTGAATGAGCTGCCGGTGAAAAAAGCTGCGGCGCTTACCGCCGACATTCACAACGAAAAAAAGAACGCCCTATACAAACTGGCGCTACAGTGGGCTGGTGAAAATGAATAAATCGCGTATAATCCGCGCGGTGAGTTGGCCGGGGCAATTGCTGTCTGCGTAAGCAGAGGGAGGAAAGTCCGGGCTCCACAGGGCAGGGTGCCAGGTAACGCCTGGGCGGCGTGAGCCGACGACCAGTGCAACAGAGAGCAAACCGCCGATGGCCTGCATTTGCAGGATCAGGTAAGGGTGAAAGGGTGCGGTAAGAGCGCACCGCGCGGCTGGCAACAGTTCGTGGCACGGTAAACTCCACCCGGAGCAAGACCAAATAGGCCCCCTATGGCGCGGCCCGCGTTGGGGGCGGGTAGGTTGCTTGAGGTGTATGGTGACATACATCCTAGAGGAATAATTGCCGCTCTGGCAACAGAGAACAGAACCCGGCTTACTGGCCGACTCACACTTTCACCCCCCTGTCTTTGCTTAATAACGCAATGATACCTGTATGCCCCGTGGCTGGCATTTTCAGGTTTTCACCTCAGCTAAATCATTAAACATTAACAATTTATGACCTTCCCCGGTACTTAACAGGCTTTTTATAAGTGTGTTCTTATGTAAAGCTATCCCCTGATTTGCTTATTAATCAGCTTGTAAAAGTGTTAAGATTTGTATATCTTGCATTTTGTTAAGCTTGTGTTCATACATTTCATAATGTTTCAACCTTAGCTAAGACAATTAAAAGGCAAACTGTACCGAAAGGACAGGACGCAAAGCTGCAGATCTAACAACTTATCCGGATAAGTTTACGATGGCCCAGCCGCATTAGCTTAGTGATATCTCAGATGTCAATCTTGCTTTTGTCGTGTGTAAACGGATGTTACGACAGATTGTCCCGATAACAGCAGGCCCTTTTCTGCTGACAGCCATAAATTTTCCGCACTCTGATTAACACAATCTGATCAGAGACTATGTTTGATCTGAAGAGTAGTAACTATGCTTACAAAAAACTTAGCGCTAAGTTCAATATTTTGCTTCACTCTGGCAGCACTAACTGCCTGTGGCGGTGGTTCTGATGATTCAACCCCAACAACGCCTGATACAGGGACAACACCTCCTCCCCCTACAGTACCTACTCCGATTACTGGCTTTGCCAGTGGACTATATATTGCTGAAACCCGTGGCTTAACAGAAATTGTAGTACTGGATAATACTTTATATGTTGCAGCTGCAGATGAAGAAAATAAGCAGGTATGGGGTCGTTTTGACAGTATTAAAGAAGCAATTACCGAAAGTAAAATTACCACTGCTGAAGGTATCAGTGTACTAGGAACTGTTGTAGCAGCGGCAGAGCTTAATGCAAATTTAAGTGCCAGCAATGGAAATGTAACCAGCTTAAGAAGTGTTGCTTTTGGCGGGGAGTCTTTCAGCGGTTCTTTTGCATACAGTGAAATAAAACTGGTAACAGATTTAAGTGCACGCAATCCAGATTGGAAAGAACCTGATTTTTCTCAATTTGCTATTGATAGCAGCTTGCAGCTTACGGCGAAAGACAAAAATGACTGTGATATCTCCGGAACATTAACGCTGGATAGTGGAAGTCAGGTTTTTGCTGTAACACTGGATTATACAAATTGTGATCAAGCCGGACAATATGAAGGGGCTTTATGGGCCTACACTTATGATAGTGTAACTTATCTTAGCTGGGTGGCTTTTGACAGTGATAACAACGTAGTCAGTGGCAAACTGGATACTTATATTTCTCAGTACGATCAGCTGGCTTTGACAGGTGAGTTTAATTCTCAGCTTTTTGTTAATGACGAAACTCTTTCTGATGACAAGGTGATTGTTAAAGGTAACCAATTATGGTACCTGCAAGGTTCTAAAGGTGTTAAAGCCGGTGATTTTGTTTTTGATCTTTCTCCTGTCTCAAATCTGAATAATGTTCAGGCTGAAGGCATGGGGTATACACGGTCAAAGGACGCGGTAAGTGCAGACATGGATATTGCAGCCCCAAAGAGAAAGTATAGTTCTTTCAGAGGGGAGATTTTTCCGTTTTCTGCTAGCTCAAGAATTTTTAGTGTAACGCCTGTAAAACAAGCTTTAACTGATATTAAAGGAAACTGGAGGGATATAACTATCTCCGCAGGTGGTAATATTACAGGAAAAATAACTCTGAACAATGAAGAATGTATCGTTTCAGGCACGGCTTCTAATTTTGAGAATTCAACAGCAAATGTTGAAATCACGTTTTCATCTTGTGCTGCGGCCAAGACTTATGACGGCGCCATAGCTGGTTATAAAAATGGAACGAGAGATATGTTAGTTCTTGAGCTGTTTAAACTCGATACTGTTGCTGGCACACTAGGGTATGTATCTGCGACATTCAGTCGTTTATAGAGCAATCTTTTCTATATGTTTTAAATAAAAAACGGCCTGATTCTTCAGGCCGTTTTTGTTTTCACAGGATAACTAAACTAACTTAGAAATCGAAACCAACTGACAGTTGCAGACGGCGAGGATTGTAATATCGTGTGGGTTCACCAAAAGTCTCAGATGTTGCTACAGGGTCTATCCGGTGACCGGTTTGACGGTCAAAGACGTTAAACAGGTCTGCACGGAAGCGTAGCGTATATTTGTCTGCCAAACTAAAGTTTTGAGTATAACTTAAATCCAGTTGCCAGTGGCTGGCACTACGGCGACTACCGGCTGGTTCCGCAAAACGGATCGTGCTAGATGCAAAGCCATAGTAGCTGCCATCCCAGACTTCCCATGGCTGCCCAGATTGATACAGGAAGTAGGCACCAATGTTAGCATTCCAGTCTGTGGTATAGTAACCAAAGGCTTTAAACAGGTGTGGCTTATCACCAGACAGCGTACCGTATTTATTATCCCATGACATCATGCCAGGGCCATCACCATAGTTAGATGAGCCGATAAAAATATTGCCATCATTACCTAAAGTTGTATTGTCCTGATCAAAGTTACCGTAATAGTGGCTCCAGACATAAGAAGCATTAAAGTAAGTACGATCGCCGAAGTATTCTGCTTCTAAACTGACTTCCCAATACTTTGACTGGCCATCATCCACTTCTGCAACAACAAAGGTTCCTGCACCTGGAACACCCATACTATCAGAGTAACGATCCGCTAAGTCAGGAATATACAAACCTTTTTCTACAATATGAGCTGGTGTGCCTGGTGCCTGGCTGGAGTCTGGGTAGGCTCTGATACGGGCATCATTCGGCATATCTTCCCAGAAGTGAGAACCATAGCGATAACGGGTATGACCACGCAACTGCAAGCGATCAGTAATCGCTTTGGTGGTACCGATAGTAATTTCATCAATACGATGTGGCTTCATATTATCAGCAAACAGTTTACCGGAAGAACCACTGGCTGCGCCTGAGGCCAGATAATCACCGTTTTCATCAAAGTAAACTCTCAGTGCGGCCTGGGTATTACGATCCCAGGATGCCGCACGGGCCAGAGAACTGGCTTCCGGGTTATAGCTGGCATAGTTGGCAAATACGGAGTTTTCACCATCATATTTCCAGTTAATACCTAAGCGGGGTTGAATCATATCTTTCCAGTCGAAAGAATACATTTTGTACTTGTTACCACGTTCTACTACATAGCCCGAATCTGTTTCACGCAGGCCCTGACCATATAGGGTATCTTTACTGATCAGAACACCGATATTATAGGTAAAGTTGCCATGTTCAATAGTGTCATTGATTTCAAGATTCCAGGATTCACTGGAAGAATAAATTGCCGATACTGCCTGGCCTTCAGAGTTCAGAAAGCTCATTTGTTCAGTAGTGGCAATATAATAAACATCTGAGCTGTCAATACCGGTAACAGTGCTGTCCAGTACCAGATTGCGGCCACCATTATAAGTAATGGAACCCCAGCCATTAGATAAACGGCTTAGCTCTTCTTCACCTTTGGAATATTTCAGGCCAAAGTGCAGAGAGTGTACTACCTCATCACCGATAATTTCATGTTCCAGAGCAACTTCAAAACTATCGCGATAGAAGTTTTGGTTATTGTATTGGTAGTAAGCCCCAACTTGACCACCACCAGTCGTAACACCATTTTCCAGATACCCGTACCTGTCAATCAGTACCTGGGCACCAGGGTTAAAAGCTGCTGCATCAGGGTTATCGGCAGCCAACAGACTGGGTACATAGAAATAGCCCATCTGATTCAGGTTATTAATATCCAGTGAGCCACCAACTTCCGGTATCACATTTAGCTCTACGTCTGGTCTGCCACCGGTTTTAAGGTCAAACTTATTGATATTAAAACTTAAGGTAGTGTAATCACCCAGAATATAGGAACCATCAAAAGTAAAGATTTTTTGCTGAGCCTGAGAACCAACAGAAACACTGTCTGCTTCAAATTCACCGATACTTGCTCCACGCTCTTCCCGATCAGAATCCCGGTAACTCAGGTTAAGCAGTAAATCATCAGTTGGAGCCCAGGTCAGCTTACCAAAGTATTCATCACGGACACTCTTATACGCTTTTGCCGGGCCATAAGCGGTCACTTTATTGGAACCTTCTTCTTCCGGGCGATAGTAAGAACCATAGAAAAACAGCTGATCCTGAATCAGAGGGCCACTGACACTGGCAGTTATCCAGCTTTTATCGGTGTCCTGAATAACACCATCTTTTGGTGTTGCCGAAAAATTACTGTCCTGAATTTTATAATCCAGGCTGCCCTTAAACTCATTGGTACCGGATTTAGATTTACTGTTAATGGCAAAACCACCGGAACGGTTAAACCCAACGGCTTTGGCACCGCCACGCTCCATCGACACCATTTCAATATCATGGGTCGAAGGCTCTGAAGCCAGGTTACCAAACATAGGCAGAGAAACGTCTACACCATCAAAACCATATTTGTTATGGGCACCGGAACCACCTGCCGACGGGCCAAGGGTACCGTTTTCTGTGTACTGTACGCCTGGCACAATTTTCAGCATATCGCGGAATGACTGACCAATTGGCAGTGAAGATACTATCTCGGAACCCATTGAGTTACTTAGAGATGAATTACCTTCCTGCATAAAGAAAGGGGAACCTACTATCTGAATAACCTCAACCCCGGCGGTTGAGGTTTCAAAGGCCACATTGACATTGGATGTCTGGTCCAGCAGTACCTCTACTTCCATGGTTTTTACCGTACCATCGGCAGCGGTAATCGTCAGGGTATAACGGCCTGGTACCAGCAGTGGCAGGTTAAAGCTGCCATCTTCACGGGTTTGTACGGTACGGGGTCTTGGCAGAACAGGGCTGGAGGCCACTATTGTAATACCTGATATATTAACACCAGCCTGTTCAGTGGTAACTTTGCCTCTTATTCCCCCGGCTTGCTGGGCAAGCGCTGGGTTACAGGTCAGAAGACCCGCCAGTACAACGGCCGATAGCGTTGCAGGTGTGCACAAAGCTTGCTGGGTGGCAAGAGCTAAGCGCTTTTTAATAAAAGCCAGCTTCTTCAACTTCATCACAATCTCTCCTGGAATTTACTTTATATTGCTTATTATTTATCTATCTCTATCGCTCTAAAGTTTCTAAGGTCTGATGCCCGTTTTTGATCGTGGTGCAGGCGGTGTTCAATTTCTGCACATTGTTAACATAGCAATATTTTATTTCTTTGGAAAATAATTTATGCTAAAAAACCTCCAATAAAGGAATATTTCATTCCTTGAAGGTTGCGAGTAGCCAGTCTTTTGACTTGTAACTTATTATAATAAAAGAATTTTTGTGAGTTATTATGAAAAAGGTTGTCTGGTGGTTTGGTTGTTATTTATTACTTAGTTCTGGCTCTGTCATCGCAAATACTCTGTTTTCTACAGATGTACCGCTGGTACAGGAGCAGCAGCAAACTGCCGGATACTGGCTGCAGCGGCTGGATGATGCTGACCGGGTGCTGTTATCTGCTGAACAGATTACGGCCCGTAATACCGAGACCTACCGTATTCAGCCGGAGTTATCTGTATTAGACCAACTACCAGACAGTTACAGCGCTGCTGAACTGATGGCACTAATCCGGCAAATCAGTGCTGTTCCGTCTTCTCCCCGTTTCTATGCTTCTGGTGCTGAGGTTAGTCAAACTCAGTGGCAGGATTATTTGCAGAATGCGAATACCGGGCAGATAAAGGCCCGTAATCCGGTACGTTTTGGTTTAGTGGTCCGGCGCACACTGATGACTGGCTTTCCAACTGCGGACCGGGTATTTAATCAGGAGATGGAGCAGGATTTAAACCGGTTTCAGGAAACAGGGTTATTCCCCGGTGAACCGGTAGCCATATTGCATCAGAGCCAGGATAAACACTGGTATCTGGTACGTAGTTATCATTACACTGGCTGGGTTGCTGCCGCTGATATTGCACAAGGCAGTAAAACGGAAGTGCTGGCTTATCAGCAACAGGCGCCTTTTCTGGTGATTACCGGCGCAAAAGCCTTTACGGCTTATAATCCTGAGTTAGCGGACATTTCCGAATTACAGCTGGATATGGGCGTCCGGTTGCCATTGTTGTCAGCCAAAGATACGGGCTACCGGGTTCACGGCCAGAATCCGCTGGGTAGTCATATTGTAAAATTACCCCGGCGTGATGCTGACGGACAACTGGTATTTACCGCAGCCCTGATCCCCCGTAGTCAGGATGTTCATACCGGATACCTGCCTTTTACTGCGGGTAATATTGTGCGTCAGGCATTTAAGTTTCTGGGAGAGCGTTATGGCTGGGGACATGATTATAACGGACGTGACTGCACCGGTTTTATTGCAGAAATTTACCGTACTTTCGGTCTGATTATGCCGCGTAACTCCGGGCAGCAGGGTCATGGGCAGTACGGGCGTAATACCCGCTTTACTGCAGACAGCAGCGGGCAGGAGAAACTTGCTGCCTTGCATCATGCGCAAGCCGGAGATCTGATTTATCTGCCGGGGCATGTTGTAATGTATCTGGGAACGGTGAATGAACAGCCTTTTGTCATTCACGATGTAAACGGGCTTTCTTATATGCAGCAGGATGGTCGCTATTATACAGGTACTCTGAATGGCGTGGTGGTAACACCATTATTGCCTTTGCATCAGTCGGCGGAAAACTCTTATCTTGATCGTGTTTATAATATCAAATCCTTACGTTAACAGAGGTTCGTATGAAAATTACTGATATTCGTTTTGGCATGTTGCGCGTGCCTCTGAAAACGCCTTTTAAAACCGCGCTGCGTACCGTGCAATCAATAGAAGATGTTGTGGTGATGGTTGAAACAGATACCGGTCAGATTGGTTATGGTGAGGCACCTGCCACTGCGGTAATTACCGGTGATATTCATGGTTCTATTATCGATGCGATCCGTACTGTGATTAAACCTAAGTTAATTGGCCAGGATATCTCTGATTTAAACCATATTATCCGTTTAATTCAGTCTGCCATTATGAAAAATTACAGTGCAAAAGCCGCTGTGGAAATGGCGGTATACGATTTATTTGCCCAGTTGTATAAAGCGCCACTCTATAAAATGCTTGGTGGTGGCGTACCTAAAATAACAACTGATATTACTATCAGCGTCGATTATATCGACAAAATGGTGGCGGATTCGCTGAGTGCCATCGATCGGGGTTTTGAAACACTGAAAGTAAAAGTGGGTAAGGATATCGGGGTAGATATTGAAAGAGTAAAAGCAATTTATGCTGCGGTGGAAGGGAAGGCGCTGATCCGGCTGGATGCAAACCAGGGCTGGACCCCCAAAGAGGCGGTATATGCACTGCATAAACTGGAACATGCCGGTGTGCGGCTGGAACTGGTGGAACAACCGGTAAAAGCCCATGATCTGGAAGGCATGAAATTTGTTACCGAGCGGGTGCATACGCCTGTTATGGCGGATGAAAGCAGCTTTGGACCGCGTGAGGTAGTTGATCTTATCAAAATGCGGGCGGCAGATATTATTAATATCAAGCTGATGAAAACCGGTGGTATTTCCAATGCGATTAAGATTGCAGATATCTGCTCGTTTTATGATATGCAATGTATGATCGGCTGTATGCTGGAAGCCAGTATCAGTGTGGCAGCAGCAGTGCATGTGGCAGTGGCAAAAGCCGATGTGATTACCAAGATTGATCTGGATGGGCCGTCTTTGTGCGCCTATGATCCTGTGCAAAGCAGCGTTAAATTCAATGATGCTGATATTACGATTGAAGATGCGCCGGGGTTAGGTATTACGGCTATTGAAGGGCTGGAGTTACTGCCTTAGCGGTTTACTGTATCTGCAATTGCGGCTTTGCTGGGGATGGCTCTGCCGGGTATTCATTATGCTGGCGCTGACAAAGCAGCAAATAAAGAATATGGCACAGGTGCTGCTGTGCCATTTGCACCAGGATCGGATTTATTCTTCTGTTTTCATCACCACTAAGCGCAAACAGGTTGATATCTGCCGCGATGGCCAGGGCATTGGTTTTATAACTGGTGAGCGAAATAATTTTTACTTTCTGCTCTGCTGCCAGAGCTGCCAGCTCCAGTAACCGGGTATTCTGGCCTGATTCTGAAATAAGTAATATCACACTGTTACGGGTAAGCGTACGGGTAAACTGTTGCAATACAATCGGATCGGTGTGTGAAATAGCCAGCTTTCCCTGTTGCAGCAATCTGAATTGCATATCTGCGGCGACAATACCTGATTTACCATAACCGGCCAGTAATACTTTATCTGCCTGGTGCAGAGACTGTGCTGCATCGAGCAGGTTTTTTTCATGGTTAACCGACATAATGCTGCGTAAATGGCTTTGCAGGCTGAATTGCAGCTGCTCTACCAGACTGAGCAGGCTGTTTTCTTCGGTTGTTGTTTCATTGGTATCCCGGTTGAGTGTGGTGGCGGTAATAACCGCTTCATTGACGGCCAGTTTGAGATCCGGGTAACCTTTATAACCAAGTTTCTGGCAGAACTTAACCACACTGGACTGGCTGATCCCGACCGCATCAGCTAACTGCTGGGAAGAATAATCCCGTAATAAATGCGCGTTATCCAAAATAAACTCTGCCAGTTTGCGCTCTATGACTGACATCTGCTCCAGCATGCTTCTGATTTTTATCAAAGAAATCATTGTTTTACCACTTAGGTTGTTAGCATTGCACTACAATGAATTTTTAAGATTAACGTGTTGTTAAAAATCAGGCAATAGCCTAATGTTAATCAGCTGAAGTTAATGTAGAGACAGAGCGGCAATCAAATCCTTATCCGGATTATGGCACTGCCTTGCCGGAATATTGACAGGGAAGAGTTTGCCACCGGGAATAACCGGCGATACTGCTCTGCCAACGTTTACCGGCCATTGCTTGCGGATGAAACGTTTGCAGAGATTCAGCGGCGATTAGCCGGTGGCGGCAGACAGCCGTTGGTATCTGAAGATGATTTTTTCAGTCTGGTGCATAAGCGGAACAACGGGCCGGTGATCGTTGTTGAAAGCACAGCCAGCGTCACCAGTGCCGCATAGGCATATTCAGAAATCAGCCCCTGCTGATACAGAATGGTTGCAGCAACAATTTCCATCAGCCCTTTACACTGCAACAGTGAACCGACCGCCAGGGTTTCGCGGCGTGACAACTGTGATGACGGTGAATATAACATTACTGCACCAATCTTGGTCAGCAGCGAAATGAGCAGTAACAGGAAAGCGGCGTACATAGCGGTGCTGTTCAGCGCATCGGCATTGATTTGCAGGCCGCTGTAGCCAAAGAACAGCGGTGCCAGCAAAAACAGGGCAAAACTGCCCAGTTTAGCTGCCGGCAAGCGTTTTAGCAGTGGCAGCGGAAAGATCGCTCCGGCAAAATATGCACCTAAAATAGCATGTAAACCCAGTTTATAGGTTGCCCAGGATGATGCCGCCAGAAATAAAGCGGCAATAACCCATACGACGGCGGCTGGGAGCTGTACCGGGTATTTTTTCAGGATGGCACCGATAAATGGCAGCGCAGCCAGTAACAGCATTGCCAGCAATTCGGTTGAGCCCCAGACCGCCGCTGTGGAACTGCCTGCAATAATCAGTAACAGCGCCAGACCACACCATAACACCACATCATCAATTACTGCCAGTTTCAGGGCTATTCTGCCTAAAAACTGATGTTCTGCCGGTAGCTCGCGAACAATACCTATCAGTACCGGCAGTGCGCTGACGGCAATACATAAACCAATTGCCAGGGCACTGTAGAGTGCTGAAGTACCGGTACTTTCCCAGCCGGGTAAATGGTTAAAGTAGGTATAAGCGGCAACACTGCCGACAATAAAAGGCAGCAGAAGTGCATTCAGGGCGCTGAAAAGCAGTCTGCGTGCCGGGCCCAGCTTATTCTCTTCGGTTGTGTTGTCGCCTGGGTTTATATGCATTTCCAGACCGGCACTGAACGCCAGCAGCAATACACCGATAAAACCAAGTTGGGTACTGATAAAGGAAGCGCCGGGATGAAATTGTTCTGCCCAGCCGGTGGCGGCCAGTAATAAACCCACCAGTATAGGAAGTACAGCTAAGGGTATCGTTTTTCTTAACAGCTGCCAGATTGCAAAAGGGATAATAACGAACAGCAATATATCTGCGCCGAAAGTAGCTAAAGAAGATACCATTAATGTTTCCGCCGGAATTTGAGAACGGAAACCATACCATCAGAGCTTTTTCCTGCCCAGTATTTTTTCCGGATAAGCCCTGTCCTGATAGAACAGATCAGTATTAGAAATGACCAGAGGCCTGTTGTTGCCGGTTTTATCCGGCAGGCCGCAGCCAATGCTGCCCACTTTTTCCCACAAAAATCATTAGTTTCTTTGTAATGCTTGTTTTTACTGGGATCCTGTTTGATCGATCCTGCTTGTTTTTGCCTTGACAATGGTTAAACCTGCACCCTAAACTGTATCATTGTGGGGATTTGTGGGTAATTGTGGATCATTATGGAATGATCTGCATTGGCGATCCGAAAAAGAGAGCGGCAGAAACATGATGTTTCGTGGGTCATTTACTCTGACATTAGATGAAAAAGGACGGTTAGCGTTGCCTGCACGCTACCGTGATTTTTTGCTGTCTGATTGTCAGGGACATTTGATCTGCACGATCGATCTGCATGATCCCTGTTTATTACTGTATCCGCTGGCAGAGTGGGAAGAAATAGAAGAAAAACTAAAACGCCTGTCGAGCTTAAACCCGCAGGAACGCCGCCTGCAGCGGGTATTACTGGGTAACGCCACTGATTGTGATATGGATAAAAGTGGCCGCATTTTATTACCGGCGCCATTACGGCAGCATGCCGGGCTGAATAAAAGTGTTCGTCTGGTTGGTCAGTTGAATAAATTTGAAATCTGGGACGAAGATGCCTGGCATCAGCGCCTGACAGCTGATATTGCGCTGGAACAGGAGCAGGCAGGCGACGTTGAATTATCCGAACGACTACAGGATTTTGCACTGTAAATGAGCACCAGCGCCCATATTTCCGTATTGCTGGATGAAGCAATTAACGGACTCGCTATCAATCCTGCCGGAACTTATCTGGACGGGACTTTCGGGCGTGGCGGCCATAGCCGCAAAATACTGAACTTACTTGGCCCGCAAGGGCGTCTTTTCGCTATTGATCGCGATCCCGCTGCGATTGCTGCTGCAACCCCACTGCTGGCAGACCCGCGCTTTCACATCACCCACAGCCCCTTTGCCGCCCTGGCCAATATTGCCGGACAGCACCAGATTGATGGTGAACTGGACGGTATCCTGCTGGATCTTGGTGTCTCCTCCCCACAACTGGATGACGCTGAACGGGGATTCAGTTTTATGCGTGACGGTCCGCTGGATATGCGGATGGACCCTGGTAGCGGCATTTCTGCTGCACAATGGCTGGCTCAGGCAGATGTGGAAGACATCAGTTTTGTGCTGCGTGAATATGGCGAGGAAAAGTACGCCTGGCGTATTGCTAACGCTATTGTCGCTACCCGGAATGAAGCACCGTTAACCCGTACCGGTCAACTGGCCCGGCTGATCAGTGATACGGTGCCGGTAAGCCATAAGGAGAAGAAACACCCGGCAACCCGTAGTTTTCAGGCGATCCGGATTTATGTCAATAGTGAACTGGAGCAGGTAAATCTGGCACTACAGGCTGCATTACAGGTGTTAAAGCCCGGTGGTCGCCTGGTTGTTATCAGTTTTCACTCGCTGGAAGACCGGCTGGTAAAACAATTTATGCGCCGTTACTCCAAAGGTGAAACTTTGCCCAGAGGTTTACCGCTGACAACCGCGCAATTACAGCAAAAAGTGCCGCTTAAACTGATTGGCAAAGCCATTATGCCATCAGAGCAGGAACAGGACGTTAACCCAAGGGCGCGCAGTGCGGTATTGAGAATTGCGGAGAAACTGCCGCTATGACCAATATTCAGCTGCACCAACTTATTCGTGATGACTGGCGCCGTTATGCGCTGCCGGGCATTTTACTGCTGGCCTGTATTTTATCTGCGCTGACAATTGTGCATTTTGCGCATCTGAATCGCCAGCTTACCATCCGGCAGGACAGCCTCTACCAGCAGCGCGATCAGCTTGATATCGAATGGCGTAATCTGTTACTGGAACAACGTGCGCTTTCAGAACACAGCCGGGTTGAAGATATTGCCCGTTCCCGTCTGAATATGCAGCGCCCTGCCGGTGAGCAGGATATTACGGTGACCATACCATGAGTCGGGTCACTAAAGGCAAAACGCCACAGGCCAAAGCCAGACAGTATCCGTCGGTACTCAGCTGGCGCTTTGCATTTGTGTTATTGAGCCTGTCAGCAATTTTTGTGGCGCTGGTAAGCAGGGCGGCATGGTTACAGGTTGTTGAACCAGACATGCTGGTAGCCCAGGGCGATTTACGCAGCCTGAGGGTTGAATCAAGCTCTGTATTGCGGGGCATGATAGTTGATCGTCATGGTGAAGAACTGGCCGTCAGCGTTCCAGTCGAAGCAATCTGGGCTGATCCGAAAGTGGTGATAGAGCGCCATGCGGCAACCGATGAACGTCGCTGGCACGCCCTGGCAGATATTCTGCAAATGACACCACAACAATTACTGAACAGAATTGGCGACAATACCCAGCGCCGTTTTGTCTATCTGCAGCGTCAGGTTAACCCTGCGGTGGCGGAATATGTCAGAAAGCTGAAAGTACCGGGTATTTATTTTCGTCAGGAATCCAGACGCTACTACCCTGCAGGCGAGGTAACCGCGCATTTGCTGGGTTTTACCAATGTTGATGATATTGGCGTGGAAGGTATCGAACGCCGTTACAATGATTTTTTAACCGGTGCTGCCGGGCGTAAGGTTTTCCGTAAGGATGCCAAAGGCCGTGAAATTGAAGTACTGGAACGCGAACAGGCGCGTGCTTCGGGCAATCTGCAACTGAGTATTGATCAGCGTATTCAGTCAGTCGCTTACCGTGAACTGAAAAAAGCAGTGCTGTCATCCGGGGCAACTTCCGGCTCGGTGGTGGTGGTTGATGTACATACCGGCGAAGTGCTGGCTATGGTTAACAGCCCGTCATTCAACCCGAATAACCGCCGTAATACACCGGAGCACCGTTATCGCAACCGGGCCATTACCGACGTTTTTGAGCCGGGTTCAACCATAAAACCCCTGGCGGTGTTAAGTGCACTGGAGTTCGGTGCCGCAGACTTAAACACTGTCGTGGATACCAGCCCCGGTTCGATGCGCATTGGCGGCAGCTGGGTCCGTGATGAGCGTAATTACGGCGAACTGGATTTAACCGGTATTATTCAGAAATCAAGCAATATGGGTGTTTCCAGACTGGTGCTGTCGATGCCAAACGAGCATGTACTCAGTCTGTACAGCAATATGGGCATTGGTGAAGATACCGGGTTGAGTTTAAGCGGTGAAAGCTCGGGAATGTTAAGCCACCGGCGGCGCTGGTCTGATTTTGAACGGGCTACGTTATCTTTTGGTTATCAGATGTCGGTTACCGCCGCTCAGCTTGCCCGGGTATATGCCACTATGGCTAATGGTGGTGTCAGCCGGCCACTGACGATTCTGAAAAATACTGAGCCATTTCCCGGTGAGCGGGTGCTGGATCGTAAACATGCGCTTGCGATGCTGGAAATGATGGAAGCGAATATCGGCCCCGGTGGCAGTGCCACCCGTGCTCAGGTTGCCGGTTACCGCATAGGTGGTAAAACCGGTACTTCACGTAAAGCGATTACCGGAGGCTATGGCGACGATTACGTAGCCTCTTTCGCCGGTATCGGGCCGGTGTCTGCTCCCAGGCTGGCCTGTGTCGTGGTAATTAATGAACCGGCAGGTGATGCATATCACGGCGGGGAAATTGCCGCCCCGGTGTTTTCCAATATTATGTCAGCGGCAATGAAGCTATTAAATCTGCCGCCGGATGCGGACAGTCAGCCACGTATTTCAGCTGTTGCAGGAGGTCAGAATGCCGGTTAAATCGCTTCAGCAATGGTTAGGTAACCTGTTCAGTGACTTGCCGGATATCGCGGTACACGAACTGCAACTGGACAGCCGTAAAGTACAGGCCGGGGATGTTTTTCTGGCATTACCGGGTGTGCAGCAGCATGGCAATCTGTACATTGAACAGGCATTAAATAACGGTGCGGTACTGGTACTGACTAATGAAGGTGTCTGGAACGACAACCGGATCAGGGTATTAACCGATTTACCGGAACAACTGCCCGCTCTGGCGGCGGCATTTTATCAGCACCCGCAGCAGCATTTACAACTGGCCGCTGTTACCGGTACCAATGGTAAATCCAGTACGGCATTTTTTATCAGCCAGCTGGCAGAACAGCTGGGGCAGCACAGCGGCGTTATTGGTACGCTGGGATATGGCCATTATCAGGCACTGACGCCATTACCCAATACCACACCGCATTATATTGATATTCAGCGCATTCTGGCAGAGTTTGTCAGCGAAGGGCGCAGTGTCGCGGCGATGGAGGTTTCTTCTCATGCCCTGGCGCAACAACGGGTGAATGGCCTGCAGTTTCAGGTAGCGGTATTTACCAACCTGACACGGGATCATCTTGATTATCATGGTTCGATGCAGGAATACGCTGCTGTCAAAGGGTTGTTATTTACCCCGGAGCTTAGCCGGGCGGCAGTGATTAATGTATCTGACGAATTTGGCAAGCAACTGGCAGCCCGTACCGCGGTGCCGGTATGGGTATATGGTAAGGCAGAAGACTGCACCGGTTACCCGCGCTATCTGGGGTATCAGCAGGTAATTCCGACAGCAGAAGGTTATCACTGCCTGCTGACCAGTCAGTTTGGAGAGCATGAGCTGACATTGCCGTTGTTAGGCGAATTCAATATCCAGAATGTACTGGCGGCTGTCAGCAGTATGCTGGTTCTGGGGTACGATTTGCCTTCACTGCTGGCTGCCGTGCAACAACTGAAAGCGGTTCCCGGCCGGATGGAAACCTTCCGCTTTCCGGGTGAGTCTGTTGCGGTGGTTGATTACGCTCATACGCCGGATGCCTTACAGCAGGCATTAAAGGCACTGCGTTTACATTGCCACGGACATTTATGGTGTGTTTTTGGTTGTGGTGGTGATCGCGACAAAGGCAAACGGCCGGTAATGGGGCAGATTGCAGAACAATATGCTGACCACGTGATTATTACTTCTGATAACCCGCGTAGTGAAGACCTTATGCAAATCTGCCATGACATTGCATTAGGCATGAGTCCTGATGCGCCATACCAGATTGAACCGGACAGACGGGCTGCGATCAAGCTGGCGTTAGCCAGTGCACAAAGCGGTGATCTGATCCTGATTGCCGGCAAAGGGCATGAAACAGTGCAGATTATTGGTAGTGAGCAGCGTTCTTACGATGAACGTGCTTTTGTACAGCAGCTTATCCGGGAGATGACAGTATGATCCGATTACGTTGCTCAGAGATTGCCGCACTGCTTAACGCTACGTTTACCGGGCAGGATTGCGACATAACCACAGTTAGCACTGACAGCCGTACTATTGGTGAAGGTGCACTGTTTATCGCGCTGAAAGGCCCGAATTTTGACGGTTCCGCCTTTATCCGGGACGTTGCTGGGAAAGGCGCAGCCGCAGTCATTACCGAACAACCGGTAGCGCTGGAACTGCCTCAGATTATTGTACCTGACAGCCGCCTGGCGTTGGGGGTACTGTCGGCAGAAATAAAAAAACGGCTGGCATTAAAAACGGTGGCGGTAACAGGCAGTGCCGGAAAAACCACTACCAAGGAAATGATTGCCGCAATTCTGGGGCGTACCGGTAAGGTACTGGCAACCGCCGGTAATTTTAATAATGACATTGGCGTACCACTGACCCTGCTGCGCTTAACTGAAGAACATCATTATGCGGTGCTGGAACTGGGTGCCAATCACCCCGGTGAAATTGCCTATACCACATCGCTGGTTAAACCCGATGTGGCGGTGCTGCTTAATGTTGCGCCTTCTCATCTCGAAGGGTTCGGGGATGTGTTTGGGGTAGCCAGAGCCAAAGGCGAGATTTTTTCCGGTCTGTCAGAATCCGGAGTGGCGGTTATTCCGGCCGGCAGCGAATATACAGAATACTGGTCACGCCGTTTGCAACAGACGCAGGTAAAAACCTTTGCTATCGCGGCTCCGGCAGATTATTACGCCGACAATCTGGTACTGGATACCCAGGGGTGTGCCAGCTTCGAATTACACTGTGCTGCCGGTTATTGCTTTGTACAGCTGACGGTTCCCGGCAAGCATAATGTGGCTAATGCCCTGGCGGCGGCTGCGGCAGCTATTGCCTGTGGTGCAACACTGGCTGATGTACAGCTGGGCCTGTCGCAGATGAAAGCCGTAAAAGGCCGTACCAATATTGTGCAGCTGAATGAGCAAATCCGGCTGATTGACGATACCTACAATGCAAATGTGGAGTCGGTAAAGGCAGCGGTGGATTTACTGGCAGCTTACAGCGGGTTCCGGGTACTGATCCTCGGTGATATGGCTGAATTGGGTGAAAATGCCCGTTTATACCATGAAGAGATTGGTTTATATGCCAAAAATGCCGGTATTAATCTGTTGTTCACCCTTGGTGTGTTATCACAGAGCGCCAGTGACTTGTTTAACGGACAAGGCGCGCATTTCAGTTCACGTCAGGCATTATTAAGCCGTCTGATCCCCCTGATCAATGAACAACAGGAAGTTACACTGCTGGTGAAAGGTTCACGTAGTGCAAAAATGGAATTAGTTGTGCAGGACTTGCTAGAAAGTTGTCAGCAGGAGAATAGCCCATGCTAGTGTGGTTAGCGGAATATCTTACCCAGTACATTACGTTTTTTAACGTATTCAGTTATCTGACGTTCAGAGCCATTCTTGGCGTGCTGACATCGTTACTGCTCAGCCTGTATTTTGGCCCCAAGCTGATTAGCTGGCTACAGAAAATGCAGATTGGTCAGGTGGTCCGGGGGGATGGCCCAGAAAGCCATTTCTCTAAAAAAGGTACTCCTACTATGGGAGGGTTGCTGATACTGGGCTCTATCCTGATCAGTACACTTTTATGGGCCAACCTGAGTAATAAATATGTCTGGGTGGTGCTGTTTGTACTGGTCAGCTTCGGCTGGATTGGGTTTGTTGACGATTACCGTAAGGTGATCCGTAAAGATCCGAAAGGGCTTATCGCGCGCTGGAAGTATTTCTGGCAATCGGTTTTTGCCCTGGCAACTGCCATTTTTCTGTATGTCAGCGCTGAGCGCGCGGCTGAAACGTCTTTGCTGGTGCCTTTCCTGAAAGATGTTGTGCCGCAGCTGGGGCTGTTATTTCTGGCGCTGAGTTATTTTGTAATTGTCGGAACCAGCAATGCGGTAAACCTGACGGATGGTCTGGACGGGCTGGCAATAGTACCAACCATTATGGTGGCGTCGGCTTTTGCCATTATTGCCTATGCCAGCGGTAACGTTAATTTCTCAAATTACCTCAATATCCCTTATCTGCCTTATGCCGGAGAACTGGTCGTGGTCTGTGCTGCGCTGATTGGCGCAGGGCTGGGGTTTCTGTGGTTTAACACCTACCCGGCCATGGTCTTTATGGGCGATGTCGGTTCGCTGGCCCTGGGGGCAGTATTAGGGGTTATTGCCATTCTGGTTCGCCAGGAAATCGTGTTGTTCATTATGGGTGGCGTGTTTGTAATGGAAACGCTGTCCGTTATTTTGCAGGTCGGATCTTACAAGCTGCGCAAACAACGGATTTTCCGGATGGCACCTATACATCATCACTACGAATTAAAAGGCTGGCCAGAGCCAAGGGTAATAGTCCGGTTCTGGATTTTATCGATCATGTTTGTACTGATCGGCTTAGCAACACTGAAACTGAGATAAATTATGAATCACCCGCTGACAGGAAAACGTATCGCTGTTGTCGGGCTGGGCCTTTCGGGTCTGGCCACGGTGCGCTTTTTGTTTTCCCTTGGCATTCGTCCGGTCTTAATTGATACCCGGTCGAAACCTGCGGGGCTGGAACAGATAAACCCGGACAGAGTTGATGGTATTTATCTGGGCGAACTTGACGCAAACCGTCTGGCGCAGATGGATATGATAATCCTGAGCCCCGGCTTATCGCCTCAGCATCCTGCACTGCGTTTTGCCGTAGCCCAGGGCACAGAGCTGATTGGCGATGTTGAGCTGTTTGCGCGTTTTAATCAGCGTAAGGTGGTGGCGATTACCGGTTCGAACGGTAAATCGACGGTCACTTCACTGGTTGCGGCAATGCTGCAGCAAAGCGGCATTAAGGCGGTTGCTGCCGGAAATATCGGGTTACCGGTACTGGATGCATTACAGCATCCGGAAACAGAAGTTTTCGTGCTGGAGCTTTCCAGTTTCCAGCTGGATACCACCAGCAGCCTGCACAGTGTTGCCAGCTGTATTCTGAATATCAGTGCCGACCATCTGGATCGCTATACTGATATGGCAGCTTATGCCGCTTCAAAACAGCGGGTATATCAGCATACGCAACTGGCGGTTTATAACTGCGATGACAGCATGACGACGCCGGATACCAGTGGTCTTCGCACCGTTGCTGTCGGGCTGAACGCTTCTGAAAACGGTATTATCAGTCATCAGGGCGAACAGTGGTTGCAGGTAAATGGCAAACCATTATTAGCGGTTGCCCGTATGAGTCTGTTCGGCGCGCATAATCAGTTTAATGCGCTGGTCGCTGCCATACTGGCTTTTGCTGCCGGGGCCACTGAAAGTGCGGTACAGCATAGCCTGCAACATTTTGAAGGGCTGCCACACCGCTGTACGCTGGTGGCATCGCATCAGGGCGTTCGCTGGATAAACGACTCCAAGGCGACCAATATCGGCGCTACGCTGGCCGCGATTGCCGGGTTAAGGCCAGGCGTCAGCGGCAAGCTGATTCTGATTGCCGGAGGTGATGGCAAAGGGGCTGATATGACAGAATTGCAGCCGGTATTGCAACGCGACGTACAGCAACTGATTACATTTGGCAAAGATGGCCCGGCGATAGCAGCGCTGCTGCCGGGAAGTATCCAGGTGCCTGGCCTTAGCGCTGCGGTAAAAACGGCGGCGGCTTTAGTTCAGGATGGCGATATGGTGCTGCTGTCTCCGGCCTGTGCCAGCCTGGATATGTTTAAAAGCTATGCCGATCGGGGTGAACAGTTTGCCCGGCATGTGCAGCAGGAGGTGCTATGCGGTTAATGGCACTGTACAGCTGGCAAAGCCCGGTTGAAGCATTAAAACAATGGTGGCAGGCCGATGAGGCTGCCAGCTACGACAAACTGTTTATCAGCCTGTTGCTGCTGTTGCTGTCAGTCGGGCTGGTTATGGTAACCAGTGCTTCTGTGCCTGTGGCTGCCAGACTGTTTGGTAATGAGCTGTATTTTACTATCCGCCATCTGGTTTATATGGCAATCGGGCTGACTATCGCAGTGGCAGTACTGCGTATCCCCATAGAGTGGTGGCATAAAACCAATATTGTGTTGCTGTTTGGTGCCCTGGCACTACTGGTGGCAGTATTGATTTTCGGGCGCAATATCAACGGCAGTACCCGCTGGTTATCATTGGGGCCAATCAATATCCAGGCGGCAGAACCGGCCAAACTGTGCTTTTTTGTCTATCTGGCCAGTTATCTGGTACGGCGGCACGAAGAAGTGCGTGAAAACCTGAAAGGGTTCCTGAAACCGCTGCTGATGTTGTTTGTATTTGCGGTATTACTGCTGATGCAGCCTGATCTGGGTACCGTAATCGTTATGTTTGCCACAGCGGTGGTATTGCTGTTTCTGGCCGGTGCACGGTTATGGCAGTTTTTTGCCCTGATGTTTACAGGGCTGATGGCAATAGGGGTGCTGATTGTTTACAGCGAGTACCGCTGGCGGCGGGTAACCGCATTTCTTGATCCCTGGGCCGATCCGTTTGGCAGCGGTTATCAGCTGACACAATCACTGATGGCATTTGGCCGTGGCAGCTGGTTTGGGCAGGGGCTGGGTAACAGCATCCAGAAACTGGAGTATCTGCCGGAAGCTCATACCGATTTTATCGGGGCGGTTATTGCTGAAGAAACCGGCTTTATCGGTATCAGCATTGTGCTGATTCTGCTGTTTATGCTGGTATTCCGCGCTTTATGGATTGGTAACCGGGCGCTGGCAAAAGGTCTGAGTTTTCACGGCTTTCTGGCTTATGCGCTGGCAATCTGGTTCGGGTTTCAGACCACCATCAACATCGGTGGCGCTACCGGTTCGTTACCAACCAAAGGCATGACGTTACCTTTTATCAGTTATGGCGGCAGCAGCCTGATTATTATGCTGGTAGCAGCGGCCATTTTACTGAGAATTGATTTTGAGGTCAGGCTGAAAGGCCGGCAGGCAATCAGTGGGGGGAAAACATGACAGCTCCCAGAATTCTGATTATGGCTGGCGGTACCGGCGGACATATTTTCCCGGCACAGGCGGTGGCAACCGAGTTACAGCAACAAGGCTGGCAGATTCACTGGCTGGGTACGGCAGAGCGTATGGAGGCACAGCTGGTGCCACAGTTCGGGTGGCCGTTTCATGCCATTGAAGTCAGCGGGTTACGCGGTAAAGGCATTATGTCATTGCTGAAAGCACCCTGGATGCTGCTGAAATCCGTGTTACAGGCCAGATCGGTAATACGCCGCCTGCAACCTGATCTGGTACTGGGTTTTGGCGGGTATGCCAGCGGGCCAGGTGGAATGGCGGCATGGCTGGCCGGTATTCCGCTGGTCATACACGAACAAAATGCCGTTGCCGGTAGTACAAACCGGTTACTGGCACGTTTTGCCCGTTATGTGCTGGTGGCATTTCCGGCAGCGTTTGCCGGGCGGGAAAAACGTAAGGTGACTGGTAATCCGGTCCGGGCTGCGGTTATCGGAAGTGGTGGTCTGCATCAGGACAAATCCGCACTGCGGGTGCTGGTTATTGGTGGCAGCCTGGGGGCAAAAGCATTGAATGAAAGCCTGCCCGTACAGTTTGCAAAAGCAACTGCCCAGGCACCGCTGCAGATACGCCATCAGACCGGAAAAGTAATGCAGGAACAGGTGCAGGCGGTTTATCAGCAATTACAGCAGCAGTACCCGGCATTACAGGCAGAGGCCACCGCATTTATTGATGATATGGCACAGGCTTACCAGTGGGCAGATCTGGTGGTATGCCGCGCAGGAGCATCAACGGTCAGTGAGATAGCCTGTGCGGGTGTGGCTGCCGTATTTGTGCCGTTACCGGGAGCCATTGATGACCACCAGACAGAAAATGCCCGCTGGTTAAGCAGCCAGCAGGCGGCAGTATTACTGCCACAACAACAACTGGCTGACGGCGGCCTGTTGCCGTTACTGCAACACTGGTTGCAGGACCGGACAGGGTTACAGCAGATGGCTGTACAGGCCAGAGCCTGTGCTATTGACGATGCAACCGTACAGGTTGCAGCAGTTTGTCGTGAAGTGACAGGAGTAACAGCATGATTACCACACTACAGCAGAAAAAACTGGCTATGCGCCGGGTTGAACGTATCCATTTCGTTGGGATCGGTGGTGCTGGTATGGGCGGTATTGCTGAAGTACTGGTTAATGAGGGATATAAAGTCTCCGGTTCTGATATTGCCGTAAATGCGGTAACAGACAGGCTGGCCTCGCTTGGCGCCGAAATTTATATCGGTCACCATGCCAGCAATGTCACCGACGCCAGCGTGGTGGTGGTTTCCAGCGCCATCAAAGCAGAAAACCCTGAAATTAAAACTGCGCAGGAACTGCGTATTCCGGTAGTACGCAGGGCTGAAATGCTGGGTGAACTGATGCGTTTCCGTCATGGTATCGCAGTAGCCGGTACTCATGGTAAAACCACCACCACCAGCCTGCTGGCATCTATTTTTGCCGAAGCCGGGGCTGATCCGACATTTGTGATTGGCGGGCTGCTGAATTCTGCCGGTTCCAATGCACGGCTGGGTGCCGGACGTTATCTGATTGCTGAAGCCGATGAGAGTGATGCTTCATTTCTGCATTTACAGCCGATGGCCACAGTGATTACCAATATCGAAGCTGATCATATGGATACCTACCAGGGCGACTTCGAGCGGTTAAAGGATACTTATCTGGAATTCTGCCACAACCTGCCATTTTATGGCGTGGCGGTGGTCTGTCTTGACGATGCGGTATTGCGGGAGCTGATACCGTCTATTGGCCGTACCGTTTTAACTTATGGTTTCGCTGAAGATGCAGATTATGTCATCAGCGAGTTCAGCCAGAACGGCACCCGCAGCCAGTTTGTCATTACCGATCCGGAAGGCAATCAGTGCGAAGTGGTGCTGAATCTGCCGGGGCGGCATAACGCTCTGAATGCGACTGCGGCCTTTGCTCTGGCAAAGGATGAAGGTATCAGCGAACACAGTATTCTGATGGCGCTTTCCCGTTTTGAAGGTATTGGCCGTCGTTTTCAGCAATATGGTGAGTTTAATACCGGTAATGGTCAGGTACTGCTGCTGGATGATTATGGCCATCACCCGACAGAAGTGGCGGCAACTATTGCCGCAGTACGTAATGCATGGCCTGAGCGCAGACTGGTAATGGCATATCAGCCACATCGTTATAGCCGTACCCGCGATCTGTACGATGATTTTGCCAGGGTTTTATCTTCGGTCGACAAACTGTTGCTGCTGGAGGTCTATTCCGCCGGTGAAGCACCGATAACCGGGGCTGACAGCCGTAACCTGTGCCGGTCGATCCGGGCCCGCGGGCAGCTGGATCCGGTCTATGTAGCAGAACCGGCTGATCTGGCCGGTTGCCTGGCTGATGTAATACAGGATGGCGATATTGTGCTGACCCAGGGTGCGGGCAACATTGGCAGCCTGGTAAAACAACTGGCGGCAATGAAGCTGGAAATTAAACAACTGAAAGCTAGCAAAGGGGTATCAGCATGAGTCTGTCTGGCAAAGTTGCGGTGATGTTTGGCGGAAACTCGGCAGAACGTGAAGTGTCTTTACGTTCCGGTCAGGCAGTGCTGAATGCGTTGCTGGACGCAGGTGTTGACGCCGTGGCATTCGACCCTAAAACACAGACCTTGTCAGAACTGGCAGCGTTAAAGGTACAGCGGGTATTTATCGTATTACATGGCCGTGGTGGTGAAGACGGTTCAATGCAGGGCGCGTTGCAGTTGTTGGGCCTTCCTTATACCGGTAGTGGCGTACTGGGTTCGGCACTGGCAATGGATAAAATCCGTTGCAAATGGCTGTTTCAGGCTCAGGGTTTACCGACATCACCTTTTGCCGTGGTAGACAGCAATAAAACAGATTACGGCGCTTTGCTGGCACAACTGGGTGGCAAAGTAATGGTAAAACCTGCCAATGAAGGCTCCAGCATTGGTATGAGTGCTGCCGGTAACAGCGACGAACTGGCATCGGCTATTGAAACGGCCCTGCAATATGATGAACAGGTATTAGTAGAGCGCTGGATTAACGGGCGGGAGTTTACCGTCGCGATTCTGAACGGACAGGTATTACCGGTTGTTGAAATGCGTACGCCACGGGCATTTTATGATTATGAGGCCAAGTATCAGGCTAATACCACCGAGTACTTGTGCCCGGCACCACTGACGGAAACCCAGACCGCTGCTATGCAGCAAACGGCGCTGGCTGCGTTTAATGCCGTAGGAGCCAAAGGCTGGGGCCGGGTAGATTTAATGCTGGATCAGAATGGCCAGCATTACCTGCTGGAGGTCAATACTGTGCCCGGTATGACCGAAAAATCTCTGGTGCCAATGGCAGCAAAAGCTGCCGGGCTGAATTTCCAGCAATTAGTGCTGGCAATACTGCAACAGTGTCAGCAGTAAGGAACTGACTGATGAACTGGCAATGGCCAAAGTGGCAGCTTAGCAAAAGTCCGGCATTTTATGGCGGGGCGGTATTTTTTGCGGCGGCAGTTACATTGCTGGTATGGGGCGGTCTGAAAATAGCTGACTGGGTACAGGGGCAACAAAATGCCCCGATACGGCAGGTCAGGCTATATGGCGATTTTAAACATATAAAAGCAGGTGAATTACACCAGCGCCTGCAAAAAGAATATATCGGTAACTTTTTCAGGGTGGATGTGGATCAGGTGCAGCAGTTTCTGCAACAACAACCCTGGGTATATCAGGCGGCTGTACGCAAACAATGGCCGGATACGCTGGTGGTGGTGGTGACTGAGCAAAACCCGGCAGCTATCTGGAATGAGCAGCAGTTACTGAATAATAACGGCGAGTTGTTTAGTGCACCGCTTGAACAGCTGATTCCGGCGTTACCGTTGCTGCATGGTCCGGCAGGCAGCGAACAGGATGCTCTGATCATGTTTCGCCATATACAGAAACTGCTGATGCTGCACCAGTTTAAGGTAAAGCGTTTATTGCTGACGGAGCGTTTTTCGTGGCAGCTGCAACTGGAAAATGGTATTGCCCTGAAACTGGGGCGGGAAGATACATTAAAACGGGTTCAACGCTTTATTGAGCTGTATTCAGTGATTACAGAGCATAAAGAACAGGCGGTAGCTGAAGTGGATTTGCGTTATGACACTGGTATAGCAGTGCGTTACGCCAGCGGACAAGAGAAGAGAAAAACATGACGAAGTCATTGGAACGCGACCTGATTGTTGGTCTGGATATTGGTACCGCTCAGATTAAGGCAGTGGTGGGTGAAATTACACCAGATGACCGGCTAAGTATCGTTGGGGTCGGTACTCATGTTTCCCGCGGTATGGATAAAGGCGGTGTCAACGATTTGAATCTGGTGGTTCAGGCCGTTCAGCGTGCCATTGACGAAGCTGAATTAATGGCTGACTGCAGGGTGTCGTCAGTGTATCTGGGCATTACCGGTAAACATATCCGCTGCCAGAACGAAAGCGGTATGGTGCCAATTAATGACACCGAGGTAACCACAGAAGATGTGGCAAATGTGATCCATGCTGCCAAATCAGTGCCGATTTCAGCAGAGCGCCGCATGTTGCACGTGTTACCACAGGAATTCTCTGTCGATATGCAGGAAGGCATTAAAAGTCCGGTTGGTATGTCAGGTGTCAGGATGGAAGCCAAAGCGCACATTGTTACCTGTGCTAATGATATGGCCAAGAATATTGAGAAATGTGTGGAGCGCTGCGGCCTGCACGTAGATCAGCTGATTTTTTCTGCCCTGGCATCCAGCTATGCCGTACTGACAGACGACGAAAAAGAGCTGGGAGTCTGCGTAGTGGATATTGGTGGCGGCACTATTGATATTTCTGTTTATACCAATGGTGCATTGCGGCATACCGCAGTGATTCCGGTGGCCGGAAATCAGGTGACCAGCGATATCGCTAAAATTTTCCGCACCCCCCTCAGCCACGCTGAGGAAATTAAAGTGCAGTATGCCTGCGCATTACGCAGCATGGTCGGCAAAGAAGAAAGTATTGAAGTGCCCAGCGTGGGTGGGCGGGCGTCCAGATCTATGTCCCGTCATACCCTGGCAGAAGTCGTTGAGCCCCGGTATCAGGAACTGTTTGAACTGGTACTGGAAGAAATTCGCAGCAGCGGGCTGGAAGAACAGATTGCTGCCGGTGTGGTACTGACCGGCGGTACTGCAAAAATGGAAGGTGCAGTTGAATTTGCTGAGGATATTTTTCAGATGCCGGTAAGGCTGGGATATCCGATGCATGTTACCGGCCTGAAAGAATATGTACAGGATCCGGCCTACGCCAGTGTGGTGGGGTTGCTGCTGTACGGAAAAGACATGCGTGGTCAGCAGAGAACGTCTGCGATGACACGGGACTCGGTGAGTAATTTTATTAAACGGATTACTAACTGGTTCAAAGGCGAGTTTTAAATTGAGTGAGCGTAAAACGGAGAGAAAGCTATGTTTGAGTTAATGGAAAACCACAGCGAAGAAGCTGTAATTAAAGTGATAGGCGTAGGAGGCGGTGGTGGTAATGCCGTTGAATACATGGTTGCCAGCAATATTGAAGGTGTGGAGTTTGTCGCCGCGAATACCGATGCCCAGGCATTGCGTAATTCTTCGGCTAATATTACCCTGCAACTGGGCGCTAATGTAACTAAAGGTCTGGGAGCGGGTGCTAACCCGGAAATCGGTCGTCGTTCAGCAGAAGAAGATCGCGAAACGATTAAGAAAACCCTGGCAGGCGCAGATATGGTATTTATCGCTGCCGGTATGGGTGGTGGGACCGGAACCGGTGCTGCACCTGTCGTAGCCGAAGTAGCGAAAGAACTGGGTATTCTGACTGTCGCCGTGGTTACCAAGCCATTTCCGTTTGAAGGTAAAAAGCGTACCGCTTATGCCGACGAAGGTATTATGGAACTTAGTAAGCATGTTGACTCACTAATTACCATCCCGAACGATAAACTGTTGAAGGTGCTGGGTAAAGGTACCAGCCTGCTGGATGCGTTTAAAGCGGCTAACAACGTGTTGCTGGGCGCAGTTCAGGGTATTGCCGAGCTGATTACCCGGCCGGGTCTGATTAACGTCGACTTTGCTGATGTACGTACCGTAATGTCAGAAATGGGTACAGCCATGATGGGCAGTGGCCGTGCGTCAGGACCGGATCGTGCAGAAGAAGCGGCTGAACAGGCAATTTCCAGCCCGCTGCTGGAAGATATTGATCTGTCAGGTGCCAAAGGTATTCTGGTCAATATTACTGCTGGTCTGGATATCAGTATTGAAGAGTTTGAAACTGTTGGTAATGCAGTTAAGGCCTTCGCTTCTGAAAATGCGACCGTGGTAGTGGGTGCGGTAATCGATACCAACATGCAGGATGAACTGCGGGTAACTGTAGTGGCAACCGGTATTGGTGCCGACCGTAAACCAGATATCAGCCTGGTACCAAACCACCGTCCTGAACCGGCAGTGGCTTACGGTAATGGCAACACTGCACGGCAGATGGCGCCTGCAGCAGCGGCTCATGTGCATAAAGAAGAACAGGTTGCGGCACAGCAGAAAGCTCAGCCGGAAAGCAAAGCGAATATCGATATTTTTGATATTCCGGCGTTTCTGCGCAAACAGGCTGATTAATATTGTCAGCCCGGATGTACAGTAAAGGCTCCTGACAGCGTCAGTAAATCGTTGGCACTGCAGGTGTTTTGTGCTATGCTGCGCCGCCATTTATGAATGCTTATTATTTGAGCAGGATGAAGAATGATTAAACAACGTACTATTGACAAAACGGTAAGTTCAACTGGTGTTGGGCTGCACAAGGGCGAAAAGGTTACGCTTACTCTCCGGCCTGCGCCTGATAATACGGGCATTATGTTCCGTCGTGTGGATCTTGAACCGGTGGTTGATTTCAAAGTTACCCCGGAGCTGGTTGGCGATACCGTGATGTGTACCTGTTTAATTAACAAGGATGGTGTGCGCCTGTCAACCACCGAGCATTTAATGGCTGCGGTGGCCGGACTGGGCATTGATAACCTGATTATTGAGGTTGATGCTGCTGAAATTCCTATTATGGATGGCAGCGCCAATCCGTTTGTTTATCTGTTGCTGGAAGCCGGTATTGCTGAACAGCGCCAGCCGAAGAAATTTATCCGGATAAAACGCCCGGTACGGGTGGAAGATGGCGATAAATGGGCAGAATTCAAACCTTATCATGGTTTCAGAATTGATTTTGCTATCCATTTTAATCATCCGGTTATTTCAGAAACCACCCAGCAGATGCAGCTGGATTTTTCTGCCGCAGGCTTTATTAAGGATATCAGCCGGGCCCGTACTTTCGGGTTTTTGCATGATATCGAATATCTGCGCTCTAAAAATCTGGCGCTTGGCGGCAGTTTTGATAATGCCGTGGTGCTGGATGAGTTCCGGGTACTGAATCAGGATGGTTTACGCTACGAAGATGAATTCATCAAGCATAAAATCCTGGATGCTATCGGCGATCTGTATATGGCAGGTTACAGCATTCTGGGCGAATTCAGTTCTTATAAAACCGGTCATGCCCTGAATAACCAACTGCTGTGCGCAGTACTGGCTAATCAGGAAAACTGGGAATTTGTAACCTTTGAAGATAAAGCCGATTTACCGATTTCTTATCTGACTCCGCAACTGGCATAAACCAGTGTGAGCACTCTCATTTAATAAAAATCCCCGCCATTGCGGGGATTTTTATTATAAACAACCATTAAGCTCGTTAAAAATTACCTCAGGTATTTTTCCCGACGTTAGCTGCCAGCTTCAGCAGAGCCTGTTTCAGCTTGCCATCACTGTTTGAGGCCACTTTGCATAATAGTTCTGCAGCATTTTCAGATAACTGATGTGACTGAGTAACCGCAACGGCGGCTTTTATCTGATTTATCTGACCGTTGGGCGAGACATCGATATCAATTCCGGCTAAATCAGGCAAGATTTTTTGCCTGAAATTGTCTAGAATGACGCCTCGCTGTCTTTTTAAAAGGTTAGCATAACCCGGAGAGCTGCACAGAATTATGGCCCGTCCGTCTTTGATATTGGATACCTGGCATGCGTTCAGTTGTTCAAGTTGCAGGATTAAGCACAATTCGGCATTCAGTTTATGTATTATGCTGAGATGCTTCTGTGTCTGGGCCAGAGAACCCCGGCTTATCAGCTGGCTGATATCTTCGGGTCTGCGGTTGTAACGGGTCATGGTTATAACCTCTGGTTTTATTGCTTTGAAAGAGTGTAACAGCTTTTCCTTTGGCCGGCACACACTTGAAAGGCTGAATACTGAGCACCATATCAGCGGTTACTATCTGTGATTTGTGATGCAGCCGGAAATGTGGGTTGCAGTATTATGGCGCTAATGAAGTAACGAAGGTTACAAAGAATTATATTACTGGCTGTTGCCGGGGCTGCATGGCAGTTTTAACTAAAATGGTATCAGAATAATGTTTGGAAAACTCTTTACCAAATTAATTGGTAGCCGTAATGACCGCTACTTAAAAAAATTACAAAAGCAGGTTCAGCAAGTCAATGTACTGGAAGAGCAGTTTGCCACATTAAGTGATGAACAGTTAAAACAAAAAACAGCAGAGTTCAAACAACGCCTGGCAGACGGTGCAGCGGTAGACAGCATTCTGGCAGAGGCTTTTGCCACCGTGCGGGAAGCCAGTAAACGTGTCTTTAATATGCGTCATTTTGACGTGCAGCTTATCGGCGGTATTGTACTGCATCAGGGGAAAATTCCGGAAATGCGTACCGGTGAAGGTAAAACGCTTACCGCAACCCTGCCTGCCTATCTTAATGGCCTTACCGGTAAAGGCGTGCATGTTATTACCGTGAACGACTATCTTGCCCGCCGTGATGCCCAGACCAATGCACCGTTATTTGACTTTCTGGGCCTGACTGTCGGTGTCAATGTGCCGGGTATGTCACACCCTGAGAAAAAACAGGCGTATGCAGCTGATATTACTTACGGTACTAACAACGAATTCGGCTTTGATTACCTGCGCGATAATATGGCGTTTTCACCGGAAGATCGTGTTCAGCGCCCGCTGAGTTATGCGATTATCGATGAGGTTGACTCCATTCTGATTGATGAAGCCAGAACCCCGCTGATTATTTCCGGTCCGGCAGAAGACAGTTCTGAGCTGTACAAGCAAATTAATAAGCTGGTGCCGTTACTGCACAAGCAGGAAAAAGAAGACGAAGCCGGTAAAGAAGGTGACGGGCATTTCACCGTTGATGAAAAAGCGCGTCAGGTTTACCTGACTGAACTGGGTCAGATCCGGGTTGAAGAAATATTGCTTGAACAGGGGCTGATTCAGGAAGGCGATACGCTGTTTTCTGCCTCTAACATTACGTTACTGCACCATGTTTATGCTGCCTTGCGGGCGCATCAGCTGTTTAAACGCGATGTTGACTATGTTGTCAAAGACGGCGAAATCGTTATTGTTGACGAGCACACCGGCCGGACGATGGAAGGCCGCCGCTGGTCTGAGGGGTTACACCAGGCGGTTGAAGCCAAAGAAGGTGTGCGTATTCAGAATGAAAACCAGACGCTGGCTTCTATTACCTTTCAGAATTACTTCCGTCTGTATGAGAAACTGGGTGGTATGACAGGTACTGCAGATACTGAAGCATTTGAGTTCCAGCAGATTTACGGTCTGGAAACCATCGTCGTACCAACTAACCGGCCAATGATCCGTAATGATATGCCAGATTTGGTCTATCTGACGGCAGAGGAAAAATATCAGGCGATTATCGAAGATATCAAGCAGAACCGCGATGCAGGCAGACCTGTACTGGTGGGGACGGCGTCTATCGAAAGCTCAGAGTACCTGTCGGGTTTACTAAACAAGGCCAAAATCAAACACCAGGTGCTGAATGCCAAGTTCCATGCCAATGAAGCGCAAATTATTGCCCAGGCTGGTCAGGCAGGTACGGTAACGATAGCCACCAATATGGCAGGTCGTGGTACCGATATCGTGTTAGGCGGCAGTCTGCAAACCGAACTGGCATCCCAGCCTGAGCTGACAGCTGAACAGCGGGAAAAACTGACAGCCGAATGGCAACTACGCCATGATGCTGTGGTAGCCGCAGGCGGACTGCATATTATCGGTACTGAGCGGCATGAGTCCCGCCGGATTGATAACCAGTTGCGTGGTCGTGCCGGACGGCAGGGTGATCCGGGCTCATCCCGTTTCTATCTGTCGCTGGATGATGCCCTGATGCGTATTTTTGCCTCTGACCGTATGGCGGCCATGATGCGGCGCTTAGGCATGGAAAAAGGTGAAGCGATAGAACACCCGTGGGTCAGCCGGGCGATTGAAAATGCGCAGCGTAAAGTTGAAGCCCGTAACTTTGATATCCGTAAACAGCTGCTGGAATTTGACGATGTTGCCAATGACCAGCGTAAAGTGGTTTATGAGCAGCGTAATGAATTACTGGATGCTTCCGATATCAGTGAAACGGTAGCGGCTATCCGCAATGATGTTATTGACAGCGTAATCAGCCAGTACATTCCACCGCAATCTATGGATGAAATGTGGGATGTCCCGGCGCTGGAGCAGCGCTTAAAAGCCGATTTCTCACTGGATTTACCGATTAGCCAGTGGCTGGCCGATGACAAAAAACTGTTTGAAGAAAAACTGCGTGAGCGTATTCAGCAGGAAGGTGAACAGGCTTATCAGCTGAAAGAGCAGATGGTTGGGCCGCAGGTACTGCGCCAGTTTGAAAAAGCCATTATGCTGCAAAGTCTGGATACGCACTGGAAAGAACATCTGGCGGCGATGGATCACTTACGTCAGGGTATTAACCTGCGTGGCTATGCCCAGAAAAACCCGAAACAGGAATACAAGCGCGAGGCTTTTGAGCTGTTCTCCACGATGCTGGATAACCTGAAGCTGGATGTGATTGGTGTATTAAGCCGTGTTCAGGTCAGGGCAGCAGAAGATGTAGACGCCGTGGAAGAGCAACGCCGTAAAGCAGATGCGGTTCCTCACAGCTATCAGCATGAACAGGCTGAAGCAGTTGGTGGTGATGTGCCTGCTGCCGGTTCATCAGGCCAGGTGGTACGTGAAGGGGATAAAATAGGGCGTAATGACCCTTGCCCTTGTGGTTCCGGCAAAAAATATAAGCAGTGTCATGGCAAGCTCAGTTAATAAAATAGCAGAACCAGCAGATGCCGGCTCTGCTATTGCCGCTACTGGCCGCTCTTTGTTGCATGTTGCCGTAGGGGTGATAGTACGCAATAAACAGATCCTGGTCAGTTTCCGCAACAGTAAACAGCATCAGGGTGGTAAGTGGGAGTTTCCCGGCGGTAAGGTTGAAACCGGGGAAACGGTACTACAGGCACTGAGCCGTGAGCTGGATGAAGAACTGGCTATTCAGGTAGAACAGGCGGTGCCGTTTATAGAAATCCGGCATTCCTACCCGGAGCGGGATGTACTGCTGGATATCTGGCTGGTAGAGCAGTTTAATGGTGTACCCTGCGGTCAGGAAGGGCAGCCGTTGCAATGGGTCAGTATCAGTGGTCTTGCTGAGCTGGTTTTTCCTGATGCTAATCAGCCAATCGTAGAGAAAATTCAGCGTGAACTGGGATAAGAAACCAGCGGCGATAGCCTCTGGTTCTAATGTTTGAAAAAGGTGTTTTCCTGTTCCAGCAGAGCTTGTTCCAGCTCTGCCAGCTGTTCTTCAGAGAGTGTGGTGTCAGGCCGGATTTCATCCGCAATACGGTGATTTTCTGCTGCCCAGTCGCCTAAATCAATTAGCTTGCAGCGCTCGCTGCAAAAAGGCCGGTAAACCGAGGCTGCAGTCCAGGCTACGCTGATACCACAAGTGGGGCATTTTACTTTAGTCATAACCGCTCAGATAGTGTAAACCAGTGGCTATTGTAACGCTGCATGCAGTATTTCTCCAGACCGTATTTAGCAGCATGCCAGCTGGAATACGATTGCCTTGCTGCTGGCACTGCGGCCATTGTCATCATTCAGCTGCATAAAGCGGATAGCATACCGGTACTTGTTACCACTGACCATGGGGTAAACCGCTTCGCTATGCTGATATTTTATTCTGAGTAACTCGTATTGTTCGGTATTGTTCTGATAAAAGCCATTTTCAGCCACCAGCGGGCTGAAATGGCCCCGCTCACGGGCAAAACGCAAGACAAAACGAATGGCCTGCTCTGCCAGGGTAATTTGTGCCAGCCACTGTTGCACAGCTTCCTGTCGCAGAGCCATCGGTTGATTAAACCAGTATTGTAACTGCGGCAGGTCGAAGTAACAGGTTCCACCCGCCATGTTAAAGCGCTGCCGTACCGGGCTCAGAAATTTATCTTCTTTCAGGCTGCTGCCGAATTTTGTGCCGCGTAATAACTCGCTTTGCAGGCGGACAGCCTGTTGTAACAATGACTGCAACTTACTGTCTGACACCGAAGGATGTTTAGACCACGCAACCAAAGCTGTTTCACAACGCTCAACATCTTTAATTAAATCAGGGCGGATATCGTTACGATCGAGTATCTCTGTCAGGGCAAATAAGCTGCTGAAAAACGCCTGTTGCTGCCATTCGGTATCCAGCGATAGTAATTGCTCAATCTGGGCAAACAAATGTTCTATCCGCAGATAAGTGCGGACTTTTTCATTCAATGGATGTTCGTAAACAATATCTGTCATTAGCGCAGTGCTTCTTCTTTACCTTTGGAAATAAATCGGGCCTGATCTTTTTGGGCTGCCAGTTGCAGGTAATGTTGATGTAACCGGCTAACCTGCTGCTGTAATTCTGCGACGGTGCCATCATTTGTTATGATGTCATCCGCCTGTTTCAGCCTGTCCTGCCGGGAAATTTGTGCTGACATAATGGCGGACACCTGTTGTTCTGACACTTTATCCCGGGCCAGAGTTCGCTGTAATTGCAATTGTTCGGGAATATCCACAATCAGTACCCGGTCAACATAGCAGGTCAGATTGTTTTCCAGCAATAGCGGCGCAATCAGCAGTGCATAAGGGGCTTTAACAGCGGCAAGCTGTTGCAGTAATTGTTCACGGATAACCGGGTGCAGCAGTTGGTCCAGCCAGATTTTCTGCTGCGGCTGGCTGAATATCTGCTCTCGTAACCAGCTGCGGTTCAGCTCGCCATCAGCGGTAAGCACCTGAGCGCCGAAATGTTGCCGGATCTGCTGCAGGCAGTCTGAGCCGGGAGCAACCACTTCTCTGGCGACAATGTCGGCATCCACTGCGGGTACACCAGAGTGCTGAAATAAGCTGGCGACTGTGCTTTTGCCGGAACCGATACCACCGGTTAATCCCACTACAAAAGTCGCCATGCTACACTCCGATGTACGATAAATACGCGCCGGTTATCTGTTTTCCCCAGAAAAGGGATATCCAACCCGCGACGATAAGATAAGGGGCAAACGGGATCCTAGGCGGATGCTTCAGCTTTCCATGCTGTCCTTGCATTGCCAGCTGTACTGCGCCTGCCACTATCCCTGTGATTGATGCTAATAATAGCAGCAAAGGTAATTGTTGCCAGCCAAGTAAGGCACCGAAGATAGCGAGTAATTTAAAATCACCGTATCCCATACCTTCTTTGCCTGTCAGCAATTTAAAGGCCCAGTACAAAGTCCATAGAGTCAGATAACCCGTAGCCGCACCCACAATAGCCTGCTGAGAATTAACGAAAGCTGAACCGGAAATGCTGAATAACAATGCCAGCCACAGTAAAGGTAAGGTAATCTGATCCGGTACCAGCATTTTATCGATGTCGATAAAAACCAGTGAAATCAAGCCCCAGCTGATAATCAGTACCACCAGGGTGGTTAATGTCGGGCCATAATGCCAGCTGATCACTGCACTGATCAGAGCTGTAAAAATCTCAACCAGAGGATAACGGGGGCTGATGGCATGATGACAATAACGACAGCGGCCTTTGAGCAGCAACCAGCTGATAACCGGAATATTATCTATTGCTTTTATCTGGGTGCCGCAATGCGGGCAGGCTGAACGGGGTACTGCCAGATTATAGCGGGCCGGGGCAGTGACGTTACCGGGCTGAAAATAAGCCTGATAATCCTGTTGCCAGCTTTGCTCCATCATTCTGGGCAGCCGGTAAATTACCACATTGAGGAAACTTCCGATAATTAATCCCAGCAGCAGCGAACAGCCGATAAACAGCCAGGGATACTGCTGAAAAAGTGACAGTGTTTGCAAAGTATTATCCTATTACTGAACCCAGCCGGAATATTGGCAGATACAACGCAATAACCAGTATACCGGTTATCAGACCGATGACCGACATGATGACAGGCTCCAGCAAAGAAGTTAAGCCTGTAACCGCATCATCGGTTTCCTGTTCATACATTACGGCAATTTTATGCAGCATGGTGCCCAGCGTGCCGGATGTTTCCCCGATAGCAATAAATTGTATGACAACTGGCGGAAACAGCGTATTTTTCTGCATTTCTGTGGCTAAAGGCTGGCCTGCCATTACCTGATAGCGCAGCTGTAACACCGCTTTTGAATACAATATATTATTGCAGGCTGCGGCGGCTGAAAGCAAAGCGTCCGGTAAAGGTACGCCAGCTGCAAACGAAGTGCCGAGTACCCTGCAGCAACGGGCCAGAGTGGCTTTTCTGATAACGGCACCAGCTAATGGCAGATGCAGCAGGATCATATCTGCACCATACTGCACCCGGCTAAGCTTACGGTATAAAGTTCTGAACAGTAGTATCAGTAACACCAGCGTGGCAAAGAGATGGACAGCATATTGCTGTAACAACTCTGACAACATCAGCACCCAGCGGGTCAGCACTGGCAGCTCCGCCCCCATTTCTGAAAACAGCTGCGTGAATTGCGGCACCACATATAACAGCAGAATGCCGGTAACCGCCAGGGCGATAACGGTGACGGCTACCGGATAAAGCAGGGCTTTTCTGATCTTACGTTGCAACGCCTCACTGCTTTCCCGGTATAAGGTTATGCGATCGAAAATCTGATCCAGCAAGCCGCTTTGTTCGCCGGCTCTGACCAGATTGCAATACAGGCTGCTGAAACAGTCAGGATGTGCCGCCAGGGTATCGGCCAGTGGCCAGCCAGCCTGAATTCTGGCGGCAATCTGTTGTAATAACCGTTTCAGCCTTATTTTGGTGTGATTGTGGCTGAGCAGGATAAGCGTTTGCAACAGTGGTACGCCAGCCTGCAGCATGGTGGTTAATTGTCTGGAAAGCGCCGTAATATCTGCTGGGGTAATGCGTTTTTCCAGCCAGTATTGCCAGAATCGGCGGCGTTTTACCCACACAGCTGTAACAGACTGCTGCCGCAGCTGAATTTTAATATCGGCAGTGTTGCGGCCTGTCAGTTCACCGCGTATGGTTTCGCCGTTATCATGCCGTCCCAGATAATCGTAAATAGTTGCTGCTTTTATGCCCTGACGTCTGAGATACATGCCTGATAACCGCCCAGTACCCGGTTTATTTCGTTAAGGCTGGTGATACCTGCTGCAACTTTCTGTAATGCCGCTGCCCATAATGACAGCATACCTTCCTGCTGTGCCTGGGCTGCGATTTGTTGTGCATCAGCCTGTTGCAGTACTAATGCGGCAATATTGCGGCTGACTGGCATCACTTCATAAATGCCGGTACGGCCTTTGTAGCCATTAATGCAATGCTGGCAGCCGGCAGCCCGGAACAGATTAAGCTGTGAAGCCTGCGCCGCTGAAAAGCCCTGAGCGGTTAATGCTGCTACAGGTAATGGTTCCGGTATTTTGCAGTGTGGGCACAGGCATCTGACCAGTCGCTGCGCCATAATCAGGGTAACGGCACTGGCAAGGTTATAGGGTGCAATATTCATTTGTTGCAGGCGGTTCAGCGTTTCTGCGGCAGAGCTGGTATGCAGGGTAGAGAGTACCAGATGACCGGTTTGTGCAGCTTTAATGGCTATTTCTGCGGTTTCGGTATCACGTATTTCGCCAACCATAATGATATCAGGATCCTGGCGCAGGAAGGCCCGGAGCGAAGCCGCAAAACTCAGGCCGATACGGGGGTTAATCTGTACCTGATTTACTCCTGTCAGTGTGATTTCGACAGGATCTTCGGCTGTGGCAATATTGATATCCGGATGATTCAGCAGTTGCAGGCCGCTGTAAAGTGATACCGTTTTGCCGCTGCCGGTCGGACCGGTTACCAATATCAGCCCTTGCGGTTTGCTCAGCTGTTGCCGGTAATGTTGCAGCTGCTCCGCCGTAAAACCCAGCTGCTCTAATGGTGGCAGCGTGTTGTCCGGGTTCAGCAGACGCAGGACGACTTTTTCACCCCATAATGCCGGCAGGGTACTGACCCGGCTGTCTGCCGTCTGGCCGCCCGGCAGATTCAGCTGAAACCTGCCATCCTGCGGCAGTCTTTTTTCGGCAATATCCAGTTGTGACATCACTTTTATTCTGGCAGTCAGCCTGCCAGACAGTGCTACCGGTAATTGCGACAGTATGTATAGTGCGCCGTCAATTCGCAGCCGGATACGGCAGTGTTTTTCACCCGGTTCGATATGGATATCCGACGCCGAATACTGCAATGCCTGTTGCAGTACCTGATTAATAAAATCAATGACTGATTGCTCCTCGGTTGCCCGTGGCTGGTAAGGTAGCTGCGGCAGCGCAAGACGCTCTGAATGCTTACTCATAAGGTGGCATCTTCCGGGCGAAAACAGCCCTTGGGCAACAGGGATTTGTCATCATCTGTAACATTACTGACAATGCAGTGCCAGATACCGCTGTCCGGCTGCCGGTTTAAGCTGATTAGCAGACCGGATACCGCCGGGTTGCCCGCCGGATTCGCCTGAATACCATTGCTGGTTAATGTGTGCTGCTGGCAAGCTCTGGCCTGAGGCACATGCAGTGGTTTGAGTGCCTGTTTTGATGTCTGTAGCCAGCTTTCGTCAATTTTACCTTCGGTTGCAAGTACAAATTCAAAACCGGGCTGGGCGTGCAGTATTTCCTGATAACAGGCCAGTAATGCGCTTCTGCTGGTATGGGACTGATATTGTGGCAGTGCAACGGCAGTCAGAATGCTGATTATGGCAAGGGCTATCAGAAGTTCAATCAGGGTAAAACCTGTTGCTGAGGTTGGCATATCGTTCACCTGTACTGATGTCAGGTGATTTTTGTAGCATTAATATTTATTATTGTAAATAATTTGTTTTATTGTAGTTAGTGTCTGACACTATTGGTTAAGCAGATGCTTATCTGAATAGTGTCAGTTTTGAAGCCGGGGCAGGCAGTTTTTAGTTGTCAGATGTGATATGCAGCCGCATTGACAGATCTATCGCCCGGACGTTTTTGGTCAGCGCACCACTTGAAATATAATCGACACCCGTTGTTGCCAGCTCTGCCAGGCGTTCGCTGGTGATATTGCCGGAAACTTCCAGTTTTGCCTGATTGTTATTCAGACTGACGGCCTGACGTATATCACCGGTGCTGAAATTATCCAGCATAATAATGTCAGCTTCAGCCTGTAGCGCCTGTTGCAGTTCATCCAGATTTTCAACTTCTACTTCAACCGGCTTGCCGGGAAAATTATGCCGGGCCTGAATCACTGCCCTGGTAATGGAACCGGCAGCAGCAATATGGTTTTCTTTGATCAGGAAAGCGTCAAATAATCCTAACCGGTGATTCTGGCCGCCACCACAGCTGACGGCATATTTCTGGGCAAAACGCAGGCCGGGCAGGGTTTTGCGGGTATCCAGCAGACGGGTTTTGCTGCCATTCAGAAACGCCGCATAATGTGCTGTCACTGTTGCCGTTGCACTTAACAACTGCAGAAAGTTAAGCGCAGAGCGCTCTCCGGTCAGTAAAACCCTGGCGGAACCCTGTAAGGTACATAACAAAGTATTGGCCGCAACCTTATCGCCATCTTTTACCTGCCAGCTGATGCTGATTGCTGTATCCAACTGCTTAAATACTTCATCTACCCAGGCTGTGCCACAGATAACGCAGTCTTCGCGGGTAATGATAGTGGCGGTAGCCTGTTGCTGTTGCGGGATCAGCGAAGCGGTAATATCACCTTGTTGCGGAGACTGAAAGCCAAGGTCTTCAGCCAGCGCTGCGGCAACACTGCGCTGGCGTTCTGCTGTAAGGTAAGTTGTTGTATTGTGCATGATCAGTTGTGCTGGATTAGTGTAAGTTGATTGCCCTGTTGGCGGAATTCTAACTGTTTTAGGGCGCTCATGCCTAATAATATCTCTGAGCCACTTATGTTGGGCACAATACTGGCCGGCACGTCGGTCAGAATAATATCGCCCAGCTGCAACTGCCGGATCCGGCTGCGATAAGCGATAGTCATACCATTGGCAGTGGATACCTGCATCGGCTGCCCTCTGGGCAGGTTAAGACGTTCAGCCGCGGCGGCGGTTACTGCTACTGTGGTCGCACCGGTGTCCAGCATAAAATCGGCAGGCTGATTATTAACTAATGCTGTACCCACATAATGACCGGCGCGGTTACGGGTAAGCACCGTAACGATTTCACCCTGTTGCCCCTGGCTGCTGGTTAACGCCTGATTCGGATTCTGCTGTCTGGCGATATAACTCTGAAAGAACAGAAACAGCATGCCCAATAACAGCAGCCAGGCAATAAGGGTGAAAGCCTTACCATATTTTGAAGTTGTCTCAGGTGCTTGCATTAATTTGTTCCAGCATTGACAATATCAGTTATAGCTTACTGACTGTGCCCGCCAAAGGCAAAGCCCCTGATGATGATTCCTGCCCCAGATATGGTTCTCCGCCCCGGTTGCTTTTATGATCAACGCCCGCAGCAGGACGATATCAGCCTGCTGGTGATTCATAATATCAGTTTACCGGCAGGAGTGTTTGCCGCTGAGCCGTTACAGCATGCTTATATTGATGACTTATTCTGTGGCGTGATTGATTGTCAGGCTGATGCTTCATTTGCCAGCCTGGCAGGGCTGAAAGTATCTGCACATTGCGTTATCTGGCGTAATGGTCTTATTTTCCGGTATGTTCCGTTTACCGCCAGGGCATGGCATGCCGGACTCAGTATTTTTGAAGGCAGAGAGCGCTGTAATGATTTTTCGATTGGCATAGAATTAGAAGGTACTGATGATTTACCTTATACTGAGCAACAATATCAGAGTCTTATAACACTAACTCATTATCTGATGCAGCTTTATCCGGCTATTACGCCTGAGCGGATTGTCGGACATTGCGATATTGCACCGGGCAGAAAGACAGATCCCGGAACAGCTTTTGACTGGACGCGTTACAAAAACGCGCTGAAGGAGAACGGTTTATGACCTTAATTAGTATGTTACTGGCTTTAATTGTCGAGCGACTGGCAGTAAGAAGTGATGCCTGGCAAAGTCGGCGTTATTGCCAGGCATATTTGCGTTTCAGCCATTCGTCGTTTCTGGCCCGGCTGATGCAACACCGGGTTGGTGCTTATTTGTGGCTGGTGTTACCGGGAGCGATAGTTACGCTGCTGCTCTGCCTGATTAACAGCTGGCTGGTTACAACACTGGTTAATGCGCTGGTTTTACTGCTCGGCATTGGTTGCTGGCATTACCGTAAACTATACAAACAATACCTTAACGCACTGGATCGCGAAGATGAAGAAGCGGCACATCTGACCATGCAGCAGATTCGCCATGAGAGCGGCAGTACTCTGGAGCAGAGTACCCAGGGCCAGTTACTGGTGTGGATTAATTTCAGATACTACGCTGCAGTCGTGTTCTGGTTTCTGATTGCTGGCGCTTTTGGCGTTATTACCTATGTGCTGGTACGTCAGTTACAGGAGCCTGCAACCTTTGACGCAGAGAATATGGCTGAGGTAACTGCTGCATACCAGCCTGATGCGGAACGTAAAGACGCGGTGCATCATATCGCCCACTGGGCAGACTGGTTCCCTGCACGTTTGTTCGGGCTTGGTTTTGCACTGGTAGGGCATTTCTCCAGGGCATCAGCCGCGTTACTGGGATATTTTCTGGACTTTACTGCCAGCAATGAAAAAGTCGTAACAGAAGTGGCCGCCGCCGCAGAACCCTTACCGGAAGGCTTACTGAATACCCAGGATGAAACCAGTTATATGGTACAGCTGGCAAAACGTAATATTCTGTTCTTCCTCGCTTTTACCGCCATTCTGACACTCAGCGGCTGGCTGCGCTGAGGGCTCTGTTCAGCCGGAAATGCTTTACCCGCGATGATGGCTGGTAAAGTATTTTCTGGTCTGACCAATTTAATTTCTGCATTCTGCCGCCTCTTTTTATTGAGTGTTTACTCTAATTATTTTTCCCATTTCAGGGTAACTACTCTCTTTGCTTTGTTTACTTGTTAAGCATAAACTGATACCTTAATCGCACTAAAAAATAATTGGTAAGACCAATTTACAAGATAATATGGCCGATATATCTGACTTTAAAATAAAACCTGCGAAATTATCCGATCGGATCGTGGAGCAACTGGAGCAAATGGTGCTGGAAGGAAGTCTGGCACCGGGGCAAAAGTTGCCGCCAGAGCGAGATCTGGCAGAAAAGTTTGATGTATCCCGCCCGTCAATACGTGAAGCCATCCAGAAACTGGAAACCAAAGGGCTGGTCAGCCGCCGCCAGGGTGGTGGTACTTATATTTGTGACAATCTGGCAGCTGGATTAACTGATCCGCTGTTCGGGCTGATTTCCCGTTACCCGGAAGCCCAGTTTGACTTACTGGAATTCCGGCATGCGCTGGAGGGAATTTGTGCTTACTATGCGGCTTTACGTGGTACAGAAGCGGATTTCCGGCAAATTAAACTCCGGTACGATGAAATATGCGCAGTGCAGCAAAAAGAAGGCGTAGGTGCAGAAGCAGGAGCCGTTGGTTTGTTTTACCTGGCCGTAGCTGAAGCATCACATAATGTTGTGCTGTTGCATTTAATGCGTGGTTTAACACCACTGGTGGAACAGAATATCCGGGTGAATCTGGATATTCTGAAGCAAAAGGAAGGCATAGCAGGTCAGCTAAATGCGCATCGTCAGCGCCTGATGGAGGCGGTTATTAACGGCGAACCGGAAAAAGCGCGTCAGGCCAGTAATGGTCACCTGGCCTATATCGAAGAGGCTCTGCTGGACATGAGTAAAGAGCGTTCGCGCATTGAGCGCAGTTTGCGCCGTACTCAGCAAAGCTGACCGTTAACAACTTAATCAACGATACTTTTCGTGAATAACCAAAGGAAACCTCGATATGTCTGAAGTCAGTAAGGTTGACGTAGACGCTCTGGAAACAAAAGAGTGGCTTGAAGCGCTTGAGTCGGTGGTACGTGAGGAAGGCGTGGAACGCGCCCAGTACATTCTGGAGCAGGTGCTGGAGCAGGCACGTCTGGATGGTGTGGACATGCCAACCGGTGTTACTACCAACTACATCAATACTATTCCTTTACAACAGGAAGCAGCGTATCCGGGAGACGTAAATCTTGAGCGTCGTATCCGTTCGGTTATTCGCTGGAATGCGATCATGATTGTACTGCGGGCGTCGAAAAAAGAACTGGATCTGGGCGGCCATATGGCGTCTTATCAGTCTTCTGCTGCATTTTACGAAACCTGCTTTAACCATTTCTTCCGGGCACCGAACGAAAAAGACGGTGGCGATTTAGTTTATTATCAGGGCCATATTTCTCCGGGTATCTACGCCCGTGCTTTTTTAGAAGGCCGTTTAACAGCAGAACAGCTGGATAACTTCCGTCAGGAAGTGGGTGGCGAAGGTTTATCATCTTATCCGCACCCGAAACTGATGCCTGAATTCTGGCAGTTCCCGACCGTATCAATGGGCTTGGGTCCTATTACGTCTATTTATCAGGCGCAGTTTCTGAAATACCTGAATGGCCGGGGCCTGAAAGACACCTCCGAACAGCGGGTTTATGCCTTCCTCGGTGACGGTGAAATGGACGAACCGGAATCACGCGGCGCCATTTCATTTGCCGCGCGTGAAAAGCTGGATAACCTGTGTTACCTGATTAACTGTAACCTGCAACGGCTGGATGGCCCGGTAATGGGTAACGGTAAAGTTATTCAGGAGCTGGAAGGCTTATTCCGTGGTGCCGGCTGGAACGTGATTAAAGTAATCTGGGGCAGTGGCTGGGACAAGCTGCTGGCGAAAGACACTACCGGTAAACTGTTACAGTTAATGAACGAAACGGTTGACGGCGACTACCAGACGTATAAATCAAAAGATGGTGCTTATGTACGCGAGCACTTCTTCGGTCGTTACCCTGAAACTGCGGCACTGGTTGCCGATATGACCGACGACGAAATCTTTGCCTTAAAACGTGGTGGTCATGAACCCTCCAAACTGTTCTCTGCGTTTAAAGCCGCACAGGAATGTAAAGGTCGTCCGACCGTTATTCTGGCCAAAACCATTAAAGGTTATGGTATGGGTGAGGCTGCCGAAGGTAAAAACATTGCTCACCAGGTCAAGAAAATGGATATGACCCATGTGCTGCAATTACGCAAGCGTCTGGGTCTGGAAGATTATATTTCAGAAGACGATGTGCAGAAGCTGCCTTATATCCGCCTGCCGGAGGGGTCTGCTGAAAATGAATATCTGCATACCCGCCGTAAAGCCTTGCATGGTTATACGCCGGTGCGTCTGCCGAAATTCACTAAAGAGCTGACATTACCTGCTCTGTCAGAATTTGATCAACTGCTGGAAGAGCAGAAGCGTGATATCTCCACCACTATGGGCTTTGTCCGGGCGCTGAATATTCTGTTAAAAGACAAAAATATCGGCCAGCAGATTGTGCCGATTATTGCTGACGAAGCACGTACTTTTGGGATGGAAGGCTTATTCCGCCAGATTGGTATTTACAACCCGCACGGCCAGACCTACACCCCGGAAGACCGCGCAGTGGTGTCTTACTACAAAGAAGATACTGCCGGGCAGGTATTACAGCAGGGCATTAACGAACTGGGTGCAATGGCATCGTGGGTGGCAGCAGCAACATCGTACAGCACCAACGATCTGCCAATGATCCCGTTCTATATTTACTATTCAATGTTCGGCTTCCAGCGCGTGGGCGATATGGCCTGGCTGGCAGGTGATCAACAAGCCAGGGGCTTCCTGCTGGGAGCGACTTCGGGCCGTACTACCCTCAATGGTGAAGGCTTGCAGCACGAAGATGGTCACAGCCATATTCAGGCTGGCACTATCCCTAACTGTATTTCTTACGATCCGACTTATGTTTACGAACTGGCTGTTATTGTGCAGGACGGTATCCGCCGCATGTACGGGCCGGAGCAGGAAAACATTTACTACTACATCACTGTAATGAACGAAAACTACCATCATCCCGCAATGCCGGCAGGTGCTGAGGAAGGTATTCGTCGTGGTATTTATAAGCTGGAAAGCGTTAACGGCAGCAAAGGTAAAGTACAGCTGATGGGGTCCGGTACTATTCTGAATGAAGTGCGTAAAGCCGCTCAGATCCTGAGCAGCGATTATGGTGTTGGTTCAGACGTATTCGCTGTTACGTCATTTAACGAACTGGCGCGTGACGGACAGGATTGTGACCGCTTTAATATGCTGCATCCTGATGCAGCGGAAAAAGTACCTTATATCACCACCGTACTTGGCAAGGCACCTGCTATTGCCGCAACTGATTACATGAAGAGTTATGCCGATCAGGTTCGTGCCTTCGTTCCGGCAGAATCCTACAAAGTGCTGGGAACCGACGGTTTCGGGCGTTCAGACAGCCGTGAAAATCTGCGTCGTCATTTTGAAGTGAACGCGGGTTACATTGTGGTTGCTGCGCTGGCTGAACTGGCGAAACGTGGCGATGTGAAAAAATCTGTAGTGGCTGAGGCGCTGAAGAAATTTGAGATTGATACCAGCAAGCCTAACCCGCTGTACGCATAAGAGGATCACCAATGACTATTGAAATTCATGTGCCTGATATTGGCTCAGATGAAGTGGAAGTTACTGAGATTCTGGTCAAGGTCGGCGATAACGTCTCGGCAGACCAGTCACTGCTAAGCGTAGAAGGCGATAAAGCCTCTATGGAAGTACCGGCTATTCAGGCCGGTGTGGTGAAAGAAATCAAAGTAAAAACCGGTGATAAAGTAAAAACCGGTTCACTGATTATGGTGTTTGAAGGCGAAGGCGCTGCAACAGAAAAACCAGCAGCAAAAGCGGCTGAACCTGAAAAAGCACCGGCGGCAGAAGAAAACACCACCGCAGCTGCTGAACTGAAAGAGATTGCCGTGCCTGATATCGGTGGCGACGAAGTAGAAGTCACCGAGCTGCTGGTTGCGGTAGGTGATACCGTTAAAGCTGAGCAGTCACTGCTGACGGTAGAAGGTGATAAAGCTTCTATGGAAGTGCCAGCGCCTTTTGCCGGTACCGTTAAAGAAATCAAAGTGCAGACTGGTGATAAAGTCAAAACCGGCAGCCTGATTATGGTATTTGAAACCGCCGGTAGTGGTGCAGCGCCGAAAGCTACTGCTGCACCTGCTCCTGTAGCAGATAAACCGGCAGCACAGCCGGCAGCTGAAACCAAAACCGAAGCACCACAGCAGGCACCGGCGGCAGCTGCCGACAGTGGTTTTGTCGAAAACAGCGCCTATGCGCATGCTTCGCCGGTGATCCGTCGTTTAGCGCGTGAGTTCGGTATTAATCTGGCGAACGTAAAAGCCTCTGGTCGTAAAGGCCGGGTGGTGAAAGAAGACGTGCAGAACTATGTTAAGGCGCTGGTAAAACAGGTCGAATCAGGAACTGTGGCCGGCTCTGCCGGTGGCAACAATATGGGCTTTGACCTGCTGGCATGGCCAAAAGTTGATTTTGCCAAGTTCGGTGAGATAGAAGCAAAACCACTGTCACGTATCCAGAAAATTTCGGGTGCCAACCTGCATCGTAACTGGGTGCGTATTCCGCATGTTACCCAGTTTGACGAAGCCGATATCGGCAATCTGGAAGACTTCCGTAAAGAGCAGAATGCGCTGGCTGATAAGAAAAAACTGGGGGTGAAATACACGCCGCTGGTATTTATTATGAAAGCCGTAGCAAAAGTGCTGGAAGAATTCCCGGCCTTCAACAGCTCTTTATCAGAAGATGGCCAGAGCCTGATCCTGAAAAAATACGTACATTTGGGTATTGCGGTAGATACGCCGAACGGGCTGGTCGTGCCGGTAGTGCGTGATGTTAATAAAAAAGGCATTATCGAACTGTCACGCGAGCTGATGGACATTTCTGCTAAAGCGCGTGAAGGCAAACTGACCGCTGCTGATATGCAGGGTGGCTGTTTCACCATTTCCAGCTTAGGTGGCATCGGCGGTACGGCGTTTACGCCTATCGTTAATGCACCGGAAGTGGCTATCCTCGGGGTATCCAAATCCGATATTAAACCTAAGTGGAATGGTAAAGAGTTTGAACCGCGGTTAATGTTACCCCTGAGTGTGTCTTACGATCACCGGGTGATCGACGGCGCGCTGGCGGCACGCTTTACTGCAACACTGGCGGCTTATTTAAGCGATATTCGTCAGATTATTATGTAACCAGAGCGCTCTGCGTAAGTTGCCTGACGATGCTGTCAGGCAACTAGCCGTCAGCGGGTTATATCGGTTAGCGATATAGTAATCATATAATCCGGCAGTACGGGCAAAAAGCGCGGGGAAGCCTGAAAAGTTACGGGACATATTACAGGCTGGGTGCTAAAATTCAGCCACTTACATTCGCCTGTCCATGGTACTGGCAGATCTGAGACACCAGGCAATCAGGGGCAGTTTAACCGTTCGGAAGAGTAAAGGTAAAACGATGAGCAACGAAATCAAAACCCAAGTAGTGGTACTGGGCGCTGGCCCTGGTGGTTATTCAGCAGCTTTCCGTGCCGCCGATCTTGGCTTGGAAGTAACACTGGTAGAATCTCGCAGCACCTTAGGTGGTGTTTGTCTGAATGTGGGCTGTATTCCTTCTAAAGCGTTGTTACACGTCGCAAAAGTGATTGATGATGCCCGCGAAATGGCGGCTCATGGTGTCACCTTTGGCGAGCCTAAAATCGATTTAGATAAAGTCCGTGCCTGGAAAGACAAAGTAATTGGTCAGTTAACCAATGGCTTAAACGGCATGGCTAAAATGCGTAAAGTAAAAGTGGTCAATGGCTACGGCAAATTTACCGGTGCTAATACCCTGCAGGTGGGTGATACTACTATTAACTTCGAACATGCCATTATTGCCGCAGGTTCAGAGCCGGTAGCACTGCCGTTTATTCCAAAAGATGACCCACGCGTAATCGACTCTACCGGCGCACTGGAATTAAAAGATATTCCGGGCGAATTACTGGTATTAGGCGGTGGTATTATCGGCCTGGAAATGGGTACTGTATACCGCGCATTAGGCTCTAAAGTATCAGTGGTAGAATTTGCAGACCAGCTGGTTCCTGCAGCTGACGCTGATATCGTTAAAGCTTACACCAAGTACAACAAAGACAACTTTACTCTGATGCTGTCTACCAAAGTTACCGCAGTTGAAGCCAAAAAAGATGGCCTGTATGTGACTTTTGAAGGCAAAAATGCGCCGGAAAAAGCTGTTCGTTACGACAAAATTCTGGTGGCGGTTGGCCGTAAACCAAACGGTAACCTGCTAGATGCAGCTAAAGCCGGTGTTAATGTTGATGAGCGCGGCTTTATCAATGTAGACAAGCAATTACGTACTAACGTGGCACATATCCATGCTATCGGTGACGTAGTAGGGCAGCCAATGCTGGCACACAAAGCGGTGCACGAAGGCCACGTAGCGGCAGAAGTGATTGCCGGTCAGAAACACTACTTCGACCCACGTTGCATTCCGTCAATCGCTTATACCGATCCGGAAATGGCCTGGGTAGGTGTAACCGAGAAAGAAGCCAAAGAAAAAGGCATCGCTATCGAAACAGCAGTATTCCCGTGGGCAGCCTCAGGCCGTGCTATCGCTTCAGCACGTACCGAAGGCTTCACTAAGCTGATCTTCGATAAAGAAACTCACCGTATACTGGGTGGCGCTATCGTTGGTATCAACGCCGGCGAAATGCTGGGCGAAATCTGCCTGGCAGTGGAAATGGGCGCAGATGCAGAAGATATCGCACTGACTATCCATGCTCACCCAACGCTGAACGAGTCTATCGGTTTAGCGGCAGAAATATATGAAGGTTCAATCACCGATCTGCCAAATCCAAAAGCGAAGAAGAAGTAATAGCTTCTGGTTTATAAGATAAAGAAAAGGCCGCATTTGCGGCCTTTAACGTTTTTATTGTACAAGGTTGTAGATTGCGTCCCCGTATTCTAATAAAAAACTGCAACTTTCTTGGACTTTTTCGATATTACTAAGCAGAATTGCGCAGGTTATCTGCGCATAAAATTTGCGCTATACTACTGCTTATCATATCGGATTGGAGTTTGTTTATGAGTCAGACTACAAAAGCTGCCTGCAACACATCGGTGGATGCTGCTTTGCTGGCTGAGGCAAAGTCTTTAAACATCAGCCCGTCGGTGGTATTAGAGCATGCACTGCGTAAAGCGGTAAGCCAGGCTAAAGCTGACTTATGGCGGACAGAGAATGCCAATGCTATAGCAGCCTATAACCAGTATATTGACGAGCATGGCACCTTTGCTGAACGGCTGGGGCAAATTTAATGCTACAACAGTTTATAGGGGCGGCTGATTTTTAAACTACTTTTTTACTACTGTGTTCAAACAAGGTGAGATACAGGCGTAAGTCCAGCTCTAACTGATGGTAATCCGGCAGCATATGCTGGCACAGTTTATAAAACGCTTTATTGTGCTCTTTTTCCCGCAAGTGCGCTAATTCATGCACTACTACCATTTGCAGCAGTGGCAGGGGTAGTTGTTTTAATAAAGCCGCTATTCTGATCTCGTTTTTACTTTTCAGTTTTCCACCCTGTACCCGGCTGACTTGGGTATGAGTACCCAGAGCATTGTTGATGATATGGATTTTAGGATCAAATATCACTTTGCTTACCGGCTCGCTGCTGCGCATCCATTGTCGTTTCAGCTCAAGTGTCAATTCATACAAAGCACTATCAGTTTGTATGGTATGGCTTTGCTTGGGGTAGCGGCGCTGCAAGGTACTGCCTAGCTTGTCTTCTGCCAGCAACTGGCGCACTTGCTGCTGTAGGTTGTCAGGGTAGTGACGTAAATAAATCAGCTCTTGCATGGCGAACACTTAATTTTGGGTGAAAAGATCGCTGATATATTCGCAATTTACCCAGCCCTTTATTTCTCCATGTCTGGGATTGTTGTATCCAACCAAACACCAGCCTGATGTTTGTGAGTAAAGACGAACGGGATCATCTTTTATTAAATACTTGCTGGTTTTTTCGCTTTCAAGCGGTTCATCATGCAGGTAGGCTTTGCGGGCGATACTTTTTGTCAGCGTTTTTCCCTGAAGCAACGCTTTATAGTCTTCCGTACTTATAATTTTGCTGATACTGGCTTCATCTTTATAGGGGTATTTATAAACGATGTTGTCAAAGTCTTCTTCGAAGATGTCCCCGCCGGCACCAAAGAATTCATTCAAAGTATTGTCTGCTGTAAAAATACCGTTGTTGCTGTTGTATACACGGGCGTTGTAATAGTCAGTGGCATAGTTGACACCGGTTGCGGCATTACCTACTTCGGCACTGTGCACAACAAAAAACTGCTCTTCATTATCGGGTTTTGCTCTGGCAAGAAAAGCTGCTTCTACTTTACCCGGAGTGGCTAAATAAGGGAGTTTACCGAATTCTTCAAATTGATTTGTTGTGCAATTGAACACTCCAAGTGATATTTGATACTCATGCTCTGGCGAGAATGCCTCAGGGAGAATGCTTTTTCTGAAAACGATATACCGGGTATCAGAGAGTTTAAGCGGTGCATATATCTGATTGTCATTTTGGGTATCACACTTGCTATAACAGGCTGTTGATAAAAACAGCGAGGTTATCAGCAATAGTTTTGTAAAATTCATCTCTAACTGGCCACCTAATTATTTTAATGTCTTTGACTGATCCAATGTGCATAAAGCGCTCATCGATACCTTAACTTATAAGCATGATTTTTCTAAGCATTTTAAGGAAGCACTATACTCAGATACAGCAGCTTTTCCCAGCCATTATCCCACCGGCTTTAAGCGTGCTTTAGCGGCCAGCTTATCACCCAGCTTGCCGGTGACAGCCCAAACACATAAAGCTCCCCAGGCTATCCAGGACAAGCCGGCCGGGATATTTAACAGGGCAATTTTACCGGCATGCTGGCGGTTAAACAGCAGCGCCAGCACGCTGGGTAAAAACCACACGGTCAGAAACAGCAGGCCAAACAACACCAGAAACAGGCCATTGGTTTGTTGTAAAGCTGTAAGACAATTTTGTATCGTTTCCATCAGTTAATCCTCGTTTTTTTGTCAATAATCAGGGGTGTAAAAAGGTCGTAGTTATAGTTCAATATCACTCAGCGAAGTGAGTTGTGCTTTGAGTTCATCCACTTGCCAGGCAATGCCTTGTTGTACCACTGTGTGCAGCGTATTCAGCGCTTTAAGATCGGTAAGCGGGTTGGCCGTTAAGACAATAAAGTCGGCGACAAAACCCGGTGCCAGCTGGCCGGTGTCAGTTAAGCCCAGATGGCGGGCGCCGCCTATTGTAGCCAGTTGCAATACCTGCCAGTTAGTCAGGCCAGCGGCCTGGCTTAGTTGTAATTCGCGCAGATAAAAGGGCCCGCTGGCAACGCTGTCGGTACCAATCGCCAGTGGCACGCCGGCATCATATAGTCGTTTAAAAAACTGTTGCACCTTGGGCATTTGTTGTTGAGCGTTAGCAAAATCTTCTGCTGTCCAGTCATAGCTGGGAGCTGCCATAGTGGCGCGCCAGCGCTTGCGCACTTGGGGGTGGAACACCCACATATCCTGCTCCGGGTATAAGCTGTCCAGCTCGCGGGCGAAGTAAATCAGCTCATTAGCAACCAGGGTTAAATCGATACGTGTTTGCTGCTGAGCCAGGGTGTGGATAAGCTGCTGCATGGGGTCACTGTCATAATTGACATGCTTAAACCAACTGTAGATAAATCGGGCGTTGTAAGGGTTTTTACGTTCTGCCTGATAAGCTGTTGCTTGGTTGCCGGGTTGATTAAAGTCGCATTGTGATACAGTACTGTACCTTGCTGCGCAGCTGGTAAGTTGTCTGCTGGTGCCCTGGCATGCGCCAGCGGCATTGATAAGCCAATCGTCAGACTCAGCAGTAAGGACTTTTTCAAAGTAACTCTGTTCAAAGTAAGGCTCCGCTTGTTTGGTGTGTTTGCTGGTTAAGTCGTGGCATTTTTGTCAGCTGTTACAGAATTTTTTTTATTTTTTTACGTAACACTTTGCGAGGCAGAGAGACTTACCCACATGAGTACGGGGATAAACTAATACAGATACAGAACAACAGCAGAAACTTTAGCGGCGAGGCTTTTTTGACCCTATCCGATAACAACTTAGTACCCCGGATTGGCTGGGGTATTTATCAGCGACATTTCTGGGCCTTGGTGCGCTTAGCATATTTTATATCAGCTGGCAGGTGCACCGGCCAATACTGGCATATGACAACTGGAGCAGTAGCGGGCTGCTGCAATTCCGTTGCCGAACCTGTCAACTGACATTGCAGTACTATCGTTATACCCAGCTTAGTTGTGCCGCCCTGCTACTGTTTACGGCGTTACTGTGGCTATTACGCTGGTGGCAACCCGCTGAAGCGCCGGCTAACCTGCTGCTGTTTTACAGCCTGATCGTAGCGCCGCTCTGTTTGGTGGCGATGTACCGGCTACAGCAAAAAACACGGCAAAAAACCGCTGAGCTAAGTCACTTAAACGCACTGGCGCACGATTTTCAGCGTAGCGAATAGCTCTTGCCGCTACTAATTTTAAATAAAGGTGATAGTGTCAGCCTGTAATTCAGGCTTTAATATTATCTGTCTAAAACTTTTTTACAGAACCTGACAATGAAAAAAATCTTATTAGCGACAGCCTTAATACTCTCTGTTACGCCGGTTGCGGCTGAACCCGCTAAAGCGGCACAGCAATTCTGGGATAATCTTGCTCAACATTGTGGTAAGGCTTACGCCGGTAAACGGGTTATTGCCCGTGATGACCGGCCGGATATGCTAAATGGCGATGAAACGCTGATTGTGCATTTTCGTACCTGCTCTGAGCAATTGCTTACGCTGCCATTTCATATTGGTAAAACTGATGGCAGCTGGGACAGGTCGCGTACCTGGCGTTTTAGCTGGGCAGATGAACAGCTTGAGTTACGTCATGATCACCGGCTGGAAAATGGCGAGCCGGATCATAGCAATACCATGTACGGTGGTTTATCCATACCGCCCGGCACTGAGCAGTTGCAAAGCTTCTTATTTACCGAGCGAGTGTCTGATGCCGGCGAACCATTGGGCTGGAAAATAGAAATAGTGCCGGGTGAAAGGTACAGTTATGGCACCTATATGGGAGAGCGCTGGAGCTGGCGGGTTGATTTTGACCTGACAACACCGCTGCCGCAAGTCCCTGTTGCGCCTTGGGGATTTTAATCAGGAATCAGTGCTGCGTGTGCTGCCTGATGCCGGTCAGTTAAGGTTAAATCTTATTTTCTGTAGTAACCTTTAAAACGAATATGGTAGCCTGCGCTAAGAACTTTGCTTAATACTGCCCCGGAGCTTTTATGCAACAATCTGCTGCATTACATAGCATTATCTCACTGGCAAAAGCCAACTCAGAGATCGCCGCTCTGTGGTTATACGGTTCTCGCGCCCGGGGCAATGCCACTACGATAAGTGATTATGATTTAGCCGTATTGTTTAACGAATATCAGGAAGATGCTTTAGAGAAGCGTCTGGCACCTGAACTTCTGGCAATGGATTGGCAGCAACAGTTACAAAGTATCAGCCTTTCAATTATAGATGTACAACAAGTGGCTCTTCCTCTGGCCTATACGGTAATTAGTGATAATACTCTGTTGTTCTGCCGTAACGATTTTGCCCGGCTGGAATTTGAGCGCAGAGTGATGTCGAAGTGGGAATTAGATCATCTTTATCATAAGGCTCACTATGCTTAATGCTTATTTAGATCACCTTGAAGTACTGGTAAGCTACATTCCCGTGCCGTGCCCAAAATGCTTTCAAGCTGAAAAAATATCATCAGTAAACGTTCACATGCCCTCTTTTTTATCAAAACTGATAAGCCAAACCATCTTTGCCGGTAAACTGTTTATCTCCCGGGTGGTAGCAATGCAGCTGTCGCCCGCTTAGCATACTGAACCAACAGTTTGTTTTATTCCCGCTTTGCGTCTCGGTTACCTGTAACTGAATATCATCAATACCGGCGCTGTCGTACATACCGTTAGTTCCTGCCGGGTTAATAATCAGCTCGATGTGCCGGTGATTGCTGTTCAGGAGTAGCGAGGACGGGGAAGCTTTATGTCCCTGCAAGCCAACAAACTGAGCCGGATATTGCAGGCCGCTTATACTGCCGTCCGGGAAAAACGCCAGCAGGTGCTGATAATACACCACGTAACTGCATACATTCTGGTGAGAGCCGGCTTCCAGCGGGCACACTTTATCCAGAAAGTGCTTGGAGTAATCCAGCTGTTGTTGTAGATGGTGCTGATTCAGCTCGGTCACCCGTGAGATTTCATGCCGGATATATTGTTCAAAACTGCTGTTGTTATAGGGCTGCATAGTTGTGGCAGTCATTTTACTCTCCTTATCCGGGCTTTCCCGTTGTGGCATTACACCGTATTGCTAATGGTTAATTGCTATTGCTCAGAAAGTAGTCTAGGTTATTTTTAAGCATAATTTGACAATAGAAATTTCACACTGTGAATTTTACAAAATGAAAACCAACAGCCTGCTTCGCAAATCTCATTTTCTGGGTACTAAGATCCGGAACCTGCGCAAACGCCACCAACTGACAATAGAAGAGTTGTCGGCGCGTTGTATCAGAATTAACCCTGAATATGCACCGTCGGTGTCTTATCTGTCGATGATTGAGCGCGGTAAGCGGGTGCCGGCGCTGGCAATGCTGGAAGTGATTGCCCAGGTGTTTCAGAAAGATACCGACTGGTTTCTGGATGACGAAGGGCAGCTACAGGATTTTACGCCACAAAAAGGGAACCGTGGTGGCCTGAACGGTATGGCGTTGGAGCCGGGCTTTTTGTTTGCTGCAGATATTCTGCAACTTGCGTTACCGGAGTTGTTGTCGCAAACCGGCACCAGTGGCCGGCAGTTTGCACAGTTGCTGATCCGGGCATATCAGGAACATCATCAGAATCATTTTCCTGAACTGGAACGGGCTGCTGAAGATATCGGGCAGAAGCAGATGCTGCTGAGTGTGGAAGAGTTATTTGCGATGGCAGGCAGAGTGGGGCTGAAGGTTGAATGGTTTGACGAAGCCCCGCAAGACCAGCGTGATGAATTGGGCGTGGTATCCAAAAATGTGCTGACCTCGTATTTTTCACCACCGGCAACATTACACCTTAACCGGCTGTTACAGCGTTTCAGTACCCGGCTGAAATATGAGCTGGCGGTACATATCGGCCATGCGGTGTTACACAATAAAGATGGTGTAAAAAGCACTATGAGCGTGGGCGGCAGCCATGATGAAGATATTACGACGGCCGATATGGTAGCACCTCAGGATATTCTGCATGCCTGGCGGGATTTTGAGTCAAGCTTTTTTGCCGGTGCTTTACTGTGCCCGCGAGTACCATTCAGGCAGTTACTGGACCGGCAGGGCTATGAAATTGCTTCGCACCAGCTGGCCGATGTGTCGGCGTCAGTAGCCATGCGCCGGATGACGGCGGTGTCGTCGTACCCGTACTGGCATTATTTTGATGCCTATACACCGGGTAAACTGAAGGCAGTGTATCGCGGTAATGGTATTCCGTTACCATGGGGAAATATGCGGCAGGTGCATGATCCCTGTCAGCACTGGGCGGTATTCAGAATGTTTGGCAAAGAAGATGAACGTCATTCTGCGCAGCTGTCGGTACTGGATGTTAATGGCGGGCCGAGACTGTACTGCTGCGAATCGACCAGGGTAACGGATTTAGCCGGAAACCCGCATGTGCTATGTGCCGGGATTGACTTAAATCCGGCTATTGCAGCACAAGGGGCTGATGCTGCTGAAGTGGCTGCAGAGCTTAAACAGCTTTGTATTGCCAGTGGTGGCGCGGCCATGGTCAGCCCGGCGCTTAATGGCCTGCTGACCAGTGTCTCCAATATTCTTAATATTAACTGGGTATCGCGCAGCCTGAATAAACCTGCCCAGTTGATTTGCGCCAGAGGCAATAGCTGCCCGCGTTCGCCGGGTTGTTATCATAGCTGCTCTGCACCGTAAGCGCAGATCTGTCGGTAAGTTTGTGGTGCTCCAGGCAAAAATTTTAAGCATTAGGTACATTCCGCAAACGGCATCGGCAAAGCCCGTTATAACATTGCGGTGCCGGGAAGGGAATCTTTATGCCTTTGCCCGGGTAATTACGGGGCTTTACTCGTTGCCCGTTGATCATTAAACTACGCAGCTTTTTCAACTGATGCAAAAATGAACAGACTGCTATGACTGAACTTACCCCGGATGCAAGCCGGCAGGCTGCCACCCCGCTACGACCAGCCCTGATTTTATTGGCAGTGGCCAGTTTCCTGCTGGCACTGGCTGCGTTGGCCGCCGTATTATGGCAGGGGCATCTGCTGCAACAGCAACAGGCATTACTGATCCAACCCCGGCTGGAGCTGGAACGCAAGGACGATGGGATCTACTACGAATACTTTATTAAAAATCATGGCATGGGGCCGGCGCAGGTTACCCGGGTTGATATGTTTGTTGATGGTGAGGTCGTTACTGACTGGCAGCAACTGGTCGGTAAGCTAGGGGAAAAAAATGATTGTTTTGGCCGGGGCCGTTTAACCCGTTTTTTTCAGCCACAGGACAAGTTTCTGCTATTTAAGAACCTGAACCAGCAGTGTTACAAAAACCGGGCAGAGCAGGAGCGGTTATGGCAGCGTATAAATATGACAATCTGGTATCAGAGCCTGGCCGGAGATCAGTACCACCTCACGCTGCCTGTAGCGAATGTGCTGGAATTTGAACGCGAGTAAGCACCGCTGCAACAGCCAAGTATGATGTTATGGAGTTGCAGCCCTGATCGGCTGCAGCTTGTCATCCCGCAGTTGTTTCAGTAAAGCATTGCCGTTATTGTCCACCCTGAATTCACCATACCGTGCCTGTTCATAAATATGCCCGGTGCCTTCGGCAAAGAAAAAAGCATTAGGGCCGATACTGAACATACCATCGCGCTGGCGTAATACCACGGCAATGATACCGGTCGTATCCGGCAGGCGGTTACTGACGCTGTGAAACTGCGCTACGTTATGCTGGTCGCGGGTCAGCCAGACGTATTTATAATCGCTAGCGTCTTGCGGCAGGGTAAGATCAAGGGCAAATGCCAGTGCCATATAATCGCCCTGCATCATGGAGCGGGGATCTACCGGGGCAAGCTCTGCCAGCAATTCGGTGCCATTACTGAGGATCCGCTCGTTACGGTTGATACTCCACAGGGCGGCCAGCAGCACCAGCAGGGTTGCACCCAGCACTGCCAGTGTGCGCTGTCTGGGCGTTAACGGTAAGGTTATTAACCGGAAGGACATTGGTTTCTCCGCTGGTAGTAATTCAGCAGCATAAACAGCATCAGTAACAATACGCCGCTGCCCAGCAGAATGCCGGATTTCTGCAACAGCGTGATATGCAGGCTGTAATAAAATTCAGACAGGTAAAGCAGCATAAACAGCAGACTGGCCCGGAACCAGCGTTTGCTGCAACCATAAAAGGTTGCCAGCAGCAGCGACGTACTGAGCAACATGCCGGGAGCATTTTGCAGCAGCACCATAAATACTATGGCGGTTGCCGCAACCGTCAGCCGCCACACTATTGGCTGGTTGCGGCTTAACCAGCAGACACAGCCAAACAGTAACAGCATACTGCCATACTGATAAATTGCCGGAATATATGGGTGATAATCCATCCACCACCAGCTGTGATAGCGGGCGGAAAAATAATCCTGGCTGAAAGATGCGGCCAGCAGGCTGTATAAGGTCAGTATTTCGGTAACCGGTTTTATCAGCGGGGAGAAACGATGTCCTGCCCAGTATGCCCGGCTCAGCCAGAGTACAATTGCCACACCGGTTAATAAGATATAAGCCGTAACAACCAGCAACATAGATGCCAGTGCAAGATGCAGGCTGATCAGAATAATGATGCCACACAGCCAGCGGTGGGCAGCGTTCAGCGGCAGAAACAGCATAATGGCAGCCTGAACCAGCGCCAGCAGGAACAGCTGTTTGTCGGTGAGCAGCATAGTGTCATTTACTGTCCATAGTATTAATGCCTGCCCGGCAAGTGAAAATGCCACCGCCATTTGCTGCATAAAATCCTGCGGCTGACGTGACAAAAACACACAACCGGCCAGCAGCATCACCGCAACAATCAGGCGGACGGCTGTATCGTCACCTATTAAAAACAGTGCGCTGCCAAATGCCGACAGCATAAACAACGAGGCGATCCAGGCTGCCAGTGCTGTTAGTACTTCCAGCCACCATGCAGTGTAAGGCTGCTGGCTGATAGCCTGGTATTGCTGTCCGGTGATCAGCTCTTGCTGTCGCAATTGCTGCAGTAAACGATTATTTGTTGTCTGCTCAGCCATGTTGCTGCCCCTTCAGCTGCTTTTTCAGCCAGATAGTGACTGCCGCACTGCTGCCAATAACAAACAGTGCCAGCAGGTTTGCCTGTACAAAGGTGTCAGTGGTATTGAACAGTTTAGCCAGTCCGCTGGTTGCTACGGCAATAGCTGCAAAGGCTGTCAGCCCGACAATAGCGGCATCTTTTATCAGCCGGTGGTAAAGCAAACCAAGGCCGGCAGCTACAGCGATAAACAGCAACAGCATGTAGCGGTCGCTGTCACTGTGCCACCAGTCGGCCATTGCCGCCAGTGTCAGCGGGCAAAGTAACACCAGGGCTGCGGTACGTACCGGTAAACTGACAGCAACAACACCGGTTTTGGGCAGCACAAACTGGAATATCAACAGCAGTAAAAGATTACAGCCAGAGAAGATAAGCAGCTGGGGCCGGTTTTCAATAACAGAAAATACCGCAAACCGCATTTCTGCAGACATATAACGCCATAGTGCAAGGTTAAATACCAGATACCACAGCAGCCAGCTGGCCCGGCTGTGTGACAGCAGAACAAACGGCAGCATCAGCAGGCACCAGGCTGCAAACAGTTGCCAGATATCAGCGCCGGTCTGGTAAGTCTGGCCGATAAGGGCCAGCAGGGCACCGGTAGATAAGCTGGCACCAAACAGTGCTGCCCGATAGATGGCATTATCCGGCTGTTTTACATAATACAGGCTGATAACCGCGCTGGCAGCACATAACACTATGGCTGCCATTGCCAGCGCAAATTTGCCGTAGTGATGTAACAATGGCCAGTTATAGGCAATAAAGAACATCAGTGCCAATGCAATCAGCAGGCAGCCACCAAATAATAACAGCTGACGGAAATGCCGGAGCCAGTCGGCGGTTGAAGGAAATAACGGATAGGAAACGGCTGCCTGTCGCAGTGTCTGCTGGCTTATCACCTGTTGTTCAGCCAGTAAAAGTAACTGCGCAGCTTGTTGCTGTTGTGTATCCATATTTTGCAGCACTATGATAAAGACATTTTTAACATTCTAATGCTTTTGTGCTTTGTTACAACTTTTTGCTGTCCCGGCTATTGGGTAACGGCAGCATGAAAGAGTAGTATGGACAGATATCATTCGCAAAACTGAACAGGATAAAAACATGAAAAAACTTACCTTAGCCGCGGCAGGTGTCATGCTGGCACTCGGTCTGGTTGCCTGCGATAAACCACAGAGTCCGCAGAATGAGGCTACAGTACAGACCGCTCCGGTATTGGTATCAGGCATTGATAAACAATATTTCGACCAGACAGTCCCTTTCGGGGAAGATTTCTTTCTGGCCGTTAATGGTAAATGGCTGGCAGAAACGCCAATTCCGGCAGATAAAGCCACCTATGGCTCGTTTCATGTGCTGGTTGATCATGCACAACAGGCCGTACGGGAAATTATTGAAGAAGTTTCTGCCAGCAAAATATTAAAGGCCGGCTCAAACGAGCAGAAACTGGGCAGTTTCTATAACAGCTTTATGGATGAAACCCGGATTGAAAGCCTGGGGCTGACACCATTACAAAGCCACTTGCAGGTTATTAACGGCCTGACAGAGAAAACCCAGCTGGCTGCCATTTTTGCGCATTTTCAGCGTGATGGCATCAGCATTCCGTTTGGCTGGTATGTCAATAATGATGCTAAAAACTCCAGCAAATATGCTGTCTATCTGGATCAGGGCGGGTTGGGTTTACCAGACCGTGATTATTATCTGAAAGACGATGACGCTTCAGTCAAACTGCGGTCGGATTATCAGGCTTATTTAGCCGATATATTTACACTCAGCGGCCATAGCGAGCCAGAAGCAGCGGCAAAGCGGGTACTGGCTTTGGAAACCGAACTGGCCAGACACCACTGGACCCGGGTAGAAAACCGCGATGCGGATAAAACCTATAACAAACTACCGGTAACGGAGCTGGATAAACTGGTAGGCAGCTTCGACTGGCCGGTATTTGCCAGTGGTGTAAAACTGGGACAGGTGGAACAGATTATTGTTGGCCAGCCCAGCTACTTTGAAGGTTTCGGCAAGGTGCTGGCTGCCAGTGAGCTGAAAAGCTGGCAGGATTATCTGACCATCAAAACGGTTAGCGGCTACGCTGATAAACTGAGCAGTGCTTTTGCTGATCGCCAGTTTGCTTTTTATGGCACAACGCTGCGCGGTATTGAAGAACAGCAACCACGCTGGAAGCGGGCCGTAGACGCTACCGACGAAGTACTGGGTGAGCTGACCGGTAAACTGTATGTTGAGCGCCACTTTAAACCAGAAGCTAAGGCGCGTATGGAGCAACTGGTCGCCAACCTGATCAAAGCCTATGAAATCTCAATTAAAGAACTGGATTGGATGTCAGAAGATACCAAAGTGGCAGCACTGGCAAAACTGGGTACTTTTACACCAAAAATAGGCTATCCGGATAAATGGAAAGATTATTCGGCACTGGAAATCAAGTCAGATGATCTGGTCGGTAATTACATGCGCTATACCAATTGGGCGTATGACGAAATGATCGCCAAATTAGGTAAACCAATCGATAAAGACGAATGGTTTATGACGCCGCAAACCGTCAATGCCTATTACAATCCGGTAAACAATGAAATTGTATTCCCGGCAGCTATTTTACAACCACCGTTTTTTAATATGGCCGCTGATGACGCCGTCAATTACGGTGGTATTGGTGCGGTGATCGGCCATGAAATTGGTCATGGTTTTGATGATCAGGGAGCCAAATATGATGGTGATGGTAACCTGCGTAACTGGTGGACGGAAGAAGATAACCGGCAGTTCCGCCAGCGTACTGAGCAGCTAAGCAAGCAATACAGCGCTTATGAACCCTTACCGGGCTTTTTTGTAAACGGTGAACTGACACTGGGCGAGAATATCGGCGATCTGGGTGGATTAACGGTAGCGCTGAAAGCTTACCAGTTATCGCTGGCAGGAAAAGATGCACCGGTGCTGGATGGGTTTACCGGAACACAGCGTTTGTTTATCAGCTGGGCGCAGGTATGGCGTTCTAAATATCGTGATGAAGCACTGAAGCAACGGCTGGCCACAGATCCGCACTCGCCTCCGCATTACCGGGTAATCGGCATTGTGCCTAATATTCCGGAATTTTACAGTGCATTTGATATTAAAGAAGGTGATGCTATGTATCTGAGTCCGGAACAACGGGTGAAAATCTGGTAATCTTCTGCTGTCAGGCTGTATCATAGATGTGCTGATACAGCCTGAAGGTATACAGGGAATTGATAGTCTATAATAATATTCATTCATACTATTTATACCCATTATAAACAGGGTAACTGTTCCGGCAATGTCAATTTGCCGCAGTTTTCCTTATAATTCATGCTATTCATTCTGGTGAATGGCATTGCAGTACAAGGCTGCATAAACGACCTGGAGAATTACTGTGCTACAAGAATATCGCGAACATGTGGCTGAGCGTGCAGCGCAAGGCATCGCCCCCAAACCTCTGACTGCAGAACAGGTTGCAGGATTGGTTGAACTGTTAAAGAACCCGCCAAAAGGTGAAGAAGCGTTTTTGCTGGAATTACTGGCCGACCGTATTCCACCGGGAGTAGATGATGCCGCTTATGTAAAAGCCGGTTTCCTGGCTGCCATAGCAAAAGGCGAAGCCACTTCACCTGTCGTCAGCCCGGAATATGCTACCGAATTATTAGGCACCATGCTGGGTGGTTATAACATTCACCCGTTAATCGATCTGCTTGATAACGACAAGCTGGGTGCCATTGCCGCTAAAGGTTTATCACATACGCTGCTGATGTTCGACAGCTTTCACGATGTACAGGAAAAAGCTGACGCCGGTAACAAATATGCCCAGGCGGTGCTGCAGTCATGGGCCGACGCTGAGTGGTTTCTGGCTAAGCCTGCGGTTGCAGAGAAAATTACCGTTACCGTATTTAAGGTAACCGGTGAAACCAATACCGACGATCTATCTCCGGCGCCTGATGCCTGGTCACGTCCTGATATTCCGCTGCACGCGCTGGCAATGCTGAAAAACAGCCGTGACGGTATTGAGCCGGATGAACCCGGTGTAAAAGGCCCGGTTAAACAACTGGAAAAATTAAAAGAACAGGGTTTCCCGCTGGCTTATGTCGGTGATGTTGTTGGGACCGGTTCATCACGTAAATCTGCTACCAACTCTGTGCTGTGGTTTATGGGCGAAGATATTCCTCATGTCCCGAATAAGCGTCAGGGTAGCGTGTGTTTAGGCGGTAAAATTGCGCCGATCTTCTTTAATACTATGGAAGATTCCGGTGCGCTGCCAATTGAACTTGATGTAAACAGCATGAATATGGGTGATGTGATTGATATTTTCCCATATCAGGGCGTAGTAAAACGTCATGGCACTGACGAGGTTATTTCTACTTTTGAACTGCGTTCCAATGTACTGCTGGATGAAGTGCGTGCCGGTGGCCGTATCCCGTTAATCATTGGCCGTGGCTTAACCGATAAAGCGCGTGAAACTTTAGGTTTGCCGCATTCAACTGTGTTTGAGCGCCCGGCAGTGACCGAAACGACAGACAAAGGTTTTACCCTGGCGCAGAAGCTGGTTGGTAAAGCCTGTGGTGTGAAAGGAATTCGCCCTGGTCAGTACTGTGAACCAAAAATGACCACAGTAGGCTCTCAGGACACCACTGGCCCTATGACCCGTGACGAGCTGAAAGACCTGGCCTGTTTAGGTTTCTCTGCTGATCTGGTGATGCAGTCTTTCTGCCACACTGCGGCTTATCCAAAACCGGTTGACGTTGATACGCACCATACCCTGCCAGACTTTATTATGAACCGTGGCGGTGTATCACTGCGTCCGGGCGATGGTGTTATCCACTCCTGGCTGAACCGTATGCTGTTACCGGATACTGTGGGTACAGGTGGTGACTCGCATACCCGTTTCCCATTGGGTATTTCTTTCCCGGCGGGGTCAGGTTTAGTGGCGTTTGCGGCTGCTACCGGTGTTATGCCACTGGATATGCCGGAATCAGTACTGGTTCGTTTCAAAGGTGAGATGAAACCTGGTATTACCCTGCGTGATCTGGTTCATGCCATTCCTTACTATGCTATTCAGCAGGGCCTACTGACGGTTGAGAAGAAAGGTAAGAAAAACATCTTCTCCGGCCGGGTACTGGAAATTGAAGGTCTGGAGCAGCTGACGGTTGAGCAGGCATTTGAATTATCTGACGCCTCAGCAGAGCGCTCTGCGGCAGGTTGTACCATTACACTGTCTGAAGAGTCGGTATCTGAGTATCTGAAATCCAATATCGTGATGCTGAAATGGATGCTGTCAGAAGGCTACGGCGATGTCCGTACCATTGAGCGCCGTATTCGTGCGATGGAAGCCTGGCTGGCTAATCCGCAGCTGGAACGTGGCGATGCTGACGCAGAATATGCTGCTGTAATCGAAATTGATCTGGCCGATATTAACGAGCCAATCCTGTGTGCGCCGAACGACCCGGATGATGCCCGTTTACTGTCTACCGTACAGGGCGACAAGATTGAAGAAGTGTTTATCGGTTCCTGTATGACCAATATCGGTCACTTCCGTGCTGCCGGTAAATTGCTGGATAAATACAAAGGCCAGATCCCAACCCGGTTATGGATTGCCCCGCCAACCAAAATGGACAGGGACCAGCTGACCGAAGAAGGTTATTACGGTATTTATGGCCGTGTCGGAGCCCGTATCGAAGTACCAGGCTGCTCATTATGTATGGGTAACCAGGCACGGGTAGCCGATAACTCTACGGTGGTGTCTACTTCAACCCGTAACTTCCCGAACCGTTTAGGGCAGGGTGCTAACGTGTATCTGGCATCGGCCGAACTGGCTGCGGTAGCGGCGATTACCGGTAAGTTACCAACCGTTGCAGAATATATGGAATATGCGAAGCAGATTAATGCAACCGCAGCAGATACTTATCGGTATCTGAACTTCCATCAGATGCCGCAGTACACCAAAAAAGCGGATAATGTGATTATTCAGCAGGCGGTATAAGCTGTAAAAATCAGAGTTTTGTAAACTCTTAACAGATAAAAAAAGTCCTGGTCTTCGTATCAGGACTTTTTTATTTCTGGGCTATTCTTACTTTAAGTGCAAACAGAGCTGGGATTTATCCTGTGGAATACGAATTTATTTATGACAGCCGTAAACAGCAATGCAGTATGCGTTTGTCCGGAGAACATGAAGCCCTAAGCCGCTTTTTGCTGGATGAATTGACTGTCAGTACCGGTGGCAGCCAGTTACTTATCAAACAGCTGGAATCTTTGCCACCTTACCAGAACTGGGAATATCAGGGCCGGGAATTCAGCTTACAGCTTGAGCAAAGAGAAGTCCGCGTTTCTCATAACAGCTTATTTTTCACTGATGATAGCGAATTGTCTGAGCGTCAGCGTAATAAGCTGGAAGGAGATGATTTGCACCCTGATCAGCAGGGGTTGTACAGCGAATGCGGGATGGAAGATTTGCTGGTGTTATTGCATGCCTGGCAACAGTTTTTAGAGGAAAATACCACCCGCAGAAAATAACCTGCCGTAATGCACTTTCTGTGGGATTTAACGCACCTTAATGGTGCGTTTTTTGTTTTTATACTGGATATGTTTTTATTAACTATATGAAATAAATGATTTTTCAAAACTGGCACAAGGTTTTCTTATCTATTCTGGCAATCGTCAAAGATTAGTATAAGGAAAACATCATGAAGCTTGTTTGTGCCATCATCAAGCCGTTCAAACTGGACGATGTACGCGAAGCCATTGCTGACATTGGGGTAGAGGGTTTAACGGTAACGGAAGTAAAGGGATTTGGCCGTCAGAAGGGTCATACAGAGTTATACCGGGGTGCTGAATATCAGGTTGATTTTCTGCCCAAAGTAAAACTGGAAATTGCCACACAGGATGATCAGGTAGATCGCTTACTGGAAGCGATTCAGAAAGCCGCGCACACAGGCCGTATTGGCGACGGTAAGATCTTTGTTTACGACCTTGAACAGGCTATCCGGATCCGTACCGGCGAGACTGATGCGGAAGCGATATAAGGAACCCGACCCATGCAAGAACAAATTTATCACTTACAATATGCAATGGATACCTTCTACTTCCTGATTTGTGGGGTGCTGGTAATGTGGATGGCTGGTGGTTTTGCCATGCTTGAGGCCGGTCTGGTCCGGGCTAAAAATACCACTGAGATACTGACTAAAAATATCGGGTTATTTGCTATTGCCTGCATTATGTACCTGGTTTGCGGGTATCAGATTATGTATGGCGGTGGTTTCTTTTTATCGGGCATTGAAGTAGTAGATGTTGATGCCACACTTGCCGGTTTTGCTGAACGTGAAGACGGTTTTACCGGTGATTCAATTTATTCAAAAGCTTCTGATTTCTTCTTTCAGGTCGTGTTTGTCGCAACTGCGATGTCAATTATTTCCGGTGCGGTAGCCGAACGTATGAAACTGTGGGCTTTCCTGGCTTTCGCAGTAGTAATGACCGGTTTTATCTATCCGATGGAAGGTTCATGGACCTGGAATGGTGAAGCCGTTTTTGGCCTGTACACGCTGGATGACTTAGGCTTCTCGGACTTTGCAGGCTCAGGCATTGTGCATATGGCCGGTGCTTCCGCTGCTCTGGCCGGTGTACTGATACTGGGTGCCCGTAAAGGTAAATACACTAAAGATGGTAAAGTGAATGCGATTCCGGGCGCCAATATGCCGCTGGCAACACTGGGTACCCTGATTTTATGGATGGGATGGTTCGGTTTCAATGGTGGTTCTGTACTGAAACTGGGCGATGTGGCAAATGCTAACAGTGTCGCGGTAGTGTTCCTGAATACTAATGCAGCGGCAGCTGCCGGTGCTATTGCAGCACTGATCCTGGCAACCATCCTGTTCCGTAAGGCTGATCTGACGATGGCACTGAATGGTGCACTGGCGGGTCTGGTTGCCATTACCGCCGAACCTTCTACACCAACTCCGTTACAGGCAACATTGTTTGGTGCACTTGGCGGGATACTGGTTGTTATTTCTATCCTGACTCTGGATAAGCTGAAAATTGATGACCCGGTCGGTGCGATTTCTGTCCACGGTACGGTAGGTATTTTGGGGCTGTTACTGGTGCCAATTACTAACAGTGACAGCACCTTCTCCGGCCAACTGATTGGCGGTGCGACCATCTTTGTATGGGTGTTCGGCGTCAGCCTGCTGGTGTGGTATCTGCTGAAACTGATTATCGGTATCCGTGTCACCGAGCAGGAAGAGTATGAAGGCGTTGACGCCTCAGAATGTGGGGTTGAAGCCTACCCTGAGTTTGTGTCAACGGTAAAGTAAGCAGCCTGGGAAGAGCTGGTGGAACTTCCCGGGAGCGAGTTGACACTGAACCTCCTGTAACAGGGGTTTCAGTAGTCAACTGAAGTAGTCCCCACCATCTACGTCTATCCTTGTCCTTTGTCTTCTTATCTGACCCCCCGTGGTGAATACCGCGGGGTTTTTTTATGGTTAATTACCTTAACCGGCTGACTTGTCACCTCTGCTTTGCCGGCGTTATACTCCGTCAGGCAGCCGGAGTCAGCGCTGCAGGTTCTATTATTTCCCATCTCCTTATCTATAAAGGATTTATTTACAGGATTGTTCTATGGCGACTTCTCATTCCTGGTCTTTTTCACGTATTGGTGGTTTTGATCAGGTTCTGCTGAATGATGCAGATGATCTGCTGTCACTTGATCAGCTGGATCCAAAACTCTGGGCAGCTCTGGCGTGTCCGACGACCGGTCTGCATTTCGATGAAAAAACCCTGCAACTGATTGATAAAGATGGCGATGGCCGGGTACGGGTACCGGAAGTACTGGAGGCTGTCCGCTGGAGCGGGCGGGTATTGCGTCATCCGGAATTAATTTTGCAGCCGGATGATTTTCTGCCGCTGAATGAGCTGAATACAGATACTGAAGAAGGCGCGGCTTTACACAGTGCTGCACTGCGGTTACTGGAGCTGCTGGATAAACCTGATGCCAATACCATTACCCTGACAGATGTTACCGGGCAGCAGGAAGCACTGGCCAGTGCCCGCTTTAATGGCGATGGTGTTATTACGCCGGATACTGCGGAAGATGAAGCACTGCGTACTTTGCTTGAAACTATGCTGGCGTGTGTGGATAACGTAGCGGATGCATCCGGCAATAACGGAGTGGATGAAGCAGGCATTACAGCATTTTATGATGCGGTGCAGGCCCGGGCTGACTGGCTGGCCAGTGCTGAACCGGCCTGGATCCCGGAAGGCGTGGACGGCGCAGCCGCAGCCAGCTCGCTGGCGGCAGTGCGGGCAAAAATAGATGATTACTTCAGCCGTTGCCGGGCTGCACAATATGATCTGCAGGCAGCTGAAAAACTTAACCGTACAGCAGATGACTGGGCGGCATTAAACAGCAGCACATTGTCGGCAGATTGTGCTGAAATCGCTGATTTCCCGCTGGCGCTGATTCGCCCGGAAGCTGAACTGTCATTAACTGACGGGCTGAATCCGGCTTGGGAAGGGCACATCAGTGCGCTATATCAGGCAGTGATTAAGCCGGTTTACGGTGCATTGAGCACTCTTACCTACCCGGTATGGCAGGAGCTGAAAGCGCGGTTTGACGATTACCACAACTGGCTTGCCGCTGAAGCGGGTCAAGCGGTCGCGGCTCTGGATGTAGCACAGCTGAACAGCTTACTGACCGATGGCAGCCGTGAAAGGCTGGCCGCCCTGATTACTGAAGATCTGGCGGTTAAACCGCAGGTTGAAGCTTTGCTGCAGGTTGAAACACTACTGCGTTACCGCCGGTATCTGAAAACCTTACTGAATAACTTTGTTAACCTGACCGATTTTTATTCACCGGATCGCCGGGCGGTGTTTGAGGCCGGTACTTTGTATCTGGATGGTCGTGCCTGTGAGCTGTGTATTGAGGTTCACGATCCGGCCAAACATGCAGCCCTGGCCGGGCTTAGTAAATGTTTTCTGGCGTACTGTGATTGTACCCGCACAGATGGTGTTAAAAAGACGATAGTGGCAGCTTTTACCGGTGGTTCGCAGGACTACCTGCTGGTAGGGCGTAACGGGGTATTCTATGACCGCGATGGTCAGGACTGGGATGCCACTATTACCAAACTGGTAGAAAACCCGATCAGTATTGCGCAGGCATTTTTCTCGCCATATAAACGACTGGTGCGTTTTCTGGAAGAACAGGCAGCAAAAAGTGCGGCTGCTGCGGAAGCTTCCAGCCAGTCGTCACTGGAAAGCACCACCACCGAAACACTGGCCAGCCGTGGTGCTGAAACGGTAAAAGCCGCCCCTAAACCAAAGTTTGATCTGAGTATTATTGCTGCGATGGGTGTTGCTGTAGGTGGTATTGCCACAGCAATGGGCATGCTATTACAGGCATTTTTCGGCTTAGGCTGGCTGATGCCGGTAGGCATGCTGGGGCTGATGTTGCTGATTAGCGGTCCGTCAATGTTTATTGCCTGGCTGAAGCTGCGCCAGCGTAACCTGGGACCAATACTGGATGCTTCCGGCTGGGCAGTAAATGGCCGGGTTAAAATTAATGTGCCGTTTGGCAGCAAACTGACACAGGTTGCCAAATTGCCCAGTGGTTCACGCCGCAGCATGAGAGACCCTTACCAGACTCCTTCTGTATGGCCGAAGGTTTTTGGTATCGTCTTGTTAACCGGAGCATTGGTAGCCGGTTATTGGTGCTGGAAAAACGGGGTTTTCAGTGCTGCTGAAGCAGTAGTAACAGAACCTGCTGTAGTTGTGGAGACAACAGAGAAACAATAAATTGACGCTCTGTTGAAGACAAAACGGATTGCTTATAGCAATCCGTTTTTTATTTAGAAAGAGTAGTTAAAACTCAGAGTAATATCACGCGGTGTACCGTAGCGATATGAGCCGTAAGCCAGATAATTGTAATACTTCTTATCGAACAGATTGGCTACATTAAGCTGTAGGTTCATATTATCAGCCAGATCATAACGGGCCATCAGGTTTACCAGAGAATAGGACTTCTGGGTTATACGTATAGTACCTACATCACCATAAATTTCACTTTGCCAGTTCACACCACCACCAATAGTGAGCTCTGGCAGTAAATCAATAAACTGGTAAGTAGTAAACAGTTTAAACTGTTTACGTGGGTTGTCGGTATTTACTTTATTTCCAGTAGCATCTTCTGCTTCAAACTGGGAATAACCGGCACTGATATTCCAGCCATCCAGTGGTTTTCCTACCACTTCCAGTTCAAAACCTTCACTTTCTGTACCATCAGCGCCATAGTAAGCAACTAACTGTTCTGGAGTTGGTATATGATTTGGGTCTTGTACAGCCAGATTATCCTGATTAATCCGGAATAATGCTATGTTTGTATGCAGGTGGTCATTCAGGAAGCTGCTTTTCAGGCCAATTTCATAACTCTTGCCTTCAACTGGGTCTAATAATTGTTTATTAGTATCTCTGGCATTTTGTGATTTAAAAATTTCAGTATAGCTGGCATATACGCGGTGATTTTCGGTCAGGTCATACAGTGCACCGGCATAGGGTATAAATACACCGCTATTTCCGTAATCTTCAAGAGTGTCAGACCAGAAATATCCAAACCGATCCCAACTGGAAATACGGCCACCAACAATAAATTTCAGCTCATCGGTGACAGAGAGGCGGGTTGCAGCATAAATACCTTTCTGCTTAACGCTGATATCTTCTGCTTTGACTCCCTGAGATTCATACTCAGGTTGGGGTAGACCTTTCCATTCATAAAAATTACCTACCGGCACACAGTCATACCCATTACAACGATCGCCGCCGATAGGTTCATAGGTATATCCTTCAATGTCCTGTTTACTGGACATTGCCCCTAATACAAACTCATGCTGCTGTTCAAATAAACGGAAGTCCCCTTTTAACTGGATATCAACACTGTTTTGGGTGGTTTCGCCTTTTGAACGATAACGTTGAGCCCCAAGTCCCAAGCCTGTATCTTTATCCAGTGCGCCAGAGATGTATAGCATTTTGGCATCCTTTTCGAATTTCATATGATTGAAATTGGTCAGCAACTGCCAGCCGTTACTGAAAGTATGATCCAGGTTTATAAAATAGTTGGTATTGGTTGTTTGCCACGAAGTCCAGTCAGCGCCTGTACTTTTGGAAACATCCCAGTCAGTTTGGGAGCCGTCTGAAAATAGGCCCGGTAATGCTCCCCAAACTATACCTTTAGGGTCACGGTCCTGATAACTGGCACCTGCACGCAGCAAGGTAGAAGAAGAAAGATCTGCTTCCACTACACCGTATAGCACTATTTTTTGTTCGTCATAGAAGTCTGCATGAGATTCACTATCAAAATATTTGGCAACCACACGGCCGCGAACAGTGCCGCTGCTGTTAAGGCCATTAGATACATCGGCGGTAATTTGCTTTTTGTTCCACCTGCCGGCAGCAACATCTACATAACCTGTCAGATCTGTACTGTTGGCATGTTTACGTACCATGTTAATGGAAGCGGAAGGTTCGCCTGCCCCGGTTAGTAAACCGGTTGCACCACGAACAAATTCTACCCGTTCATAAATTGCAACATCGGTAACTGTTTCACCGGAATCACCACCTAAGCTCCATGCTACAGGGATACCATCGATCTGAAAGCTGTCTACGGAGAAACCACGGGATTTAAAAGAACTGCGCACATTATCTGTTTCAGTCGAAGATACACCAACAGTGTTTTTTACGGTGTCCAGCAATGAACTGATATTCTGGTCACGCATCCGTTGCTCGGTAATAACACTGACCGACTGTGGTGTTTCCCGTAATGTCAGCCCTAAACCAGTGGCAGTATCGATTACTTCCTCCACCGTGTAAGAACCTCGTACTTCAAGTTTTTCTATTTCTTTAGTGCCTTGCTCTTCAGCAAATGCCAAAGAGGAAGTGGCAGATATTGCCAGGGATACCGCCACAGCAACCGGTAGTAACCGGAAATTCGATACGTTTGACATTAGGATAAGCCTTTCATTAGATGAGGTGGGCTATATCTTATTTTAAATGATAATAATTATCAACAACGTTTGTATTTGTAGTTAAGTAGGTGTTCAGAGGTAAATGCTCAGGCTGATACCGGTTTATGGGCGCTAGCGGTTTTCCAGCCGGTTGTAATCCAGCCAGCTGCCGTCTACCGGGTATTTCTGCATAAACAGCTGATTAAGCTGATCGCTGAATGCCCAGAAATCCGGTGCTGTGCGCCTGACACCAAACTCCTGCAACAAACGGCGATAGTCCGCTTCATTGTGTATTTGCTGTGCCAGGGCAACCAGTTTTGCCAGCTCCGGTTCTTTTACCCGCCAGAAGGCATCCGGGTAACTGCCGAGTACGCCGCTGACAATGGTGGTGTCATCTGCTGCCGGGTTGCGGTTACTTTCTTCAGAGAACAGGCTGCTGACATTATAGTGAGCACTGTTTCGTATCAGGGTAAACAGCTCCGGTTCACCACCAGCCTGCGGTTCAACCATAATCATCGTCAGTTCGGGTAACAGCGATGCGGTTGTGCCTTTCAGTTTGCCCAGCTCTGCCAGTAATGCTGTGCTGTTGGCTGCCAGCCTGTTATTACCCAGCTGATAACGGGCTGGCTGCACCTGCTGCAGGTGTTGACCGAACAGCTGGTATAGTTCGGCTTTCGGGTTATCGGTTTTAAAGGTAATGCCGCTTGGCTGGTGAAACGGATTAATATCGCCTTCAATAAACTGTGTCAGCTGAGGCCCGGATTTCTGATACCAGCTGTTAAATTCGCTGCGTCTGACTTCTGCAGGCAAAAATGCCAGAAAATTGGATTCTCCCTCCATCCGCAAAAAATCCATATACAGGCGGGTCATAAGCTGATGGCCATAATTGCCATACACATCAAAGCCTGCCACCAGCAGATAGTGAATACGCTCCAGCAGCACGTAATCAATTACCCAGGCAGTTTTGGGGGGCTCGCCAATCAGACCTTTTACCACGGTTGCATTATCAAAGTGGCGAAATACCGTCAGGCTGGCATTAGGGTTATTTCCATCACCGTCCCATAGTCCTTCAGGTGTCAGATGAGCGCCATCCTGCAGCACCTGATTCATAAAGTTACTGCGTGCCCGCAGGTAATTGCCCTGACGTGCAGCAAAGGCCACCCAGTTCAGTGCCAGGGTAGTACTTTCTTTTTCGGCTGGCATCCGTAAATTGTCCTGTTGTGACAGGTAGAAAGCATCAACCTCAGCGGCATCAGCCAGTTCCGGTTTGACAAAATATACCCAGAAACGATCGTTTATCACGTTAAGAGCCACCTGCCCACGGCACACCGGGCCTTTGATATAGCCCATAATGGTATTTTCAGCCCGCTCCAGCATAAAGCGATAGCGCGCATTAACCGGTAATTGCCTGAAGGCGGTTAACGGATTGGCCGCTACTTCCGGCTTATAACCGGGTAATTCGGTGACCTGATAATCGGCATCTTTAAACCAGCGCTGCCATTTGTTCATTAAATCATCATTGATATCGTATGGCTGATGCGTTTTGTTGACTATAGTGTCGGTAACAGGCTGTAACCGGTAGTAAACCCGGCTGACACCGGGATCATCAAAAGGTCGGCGGCCTGCGATAACCTCAATATCTGTACCGGGAGGGGTGCTGGAACGCACCAGCTGATAAAACTGTGGTTGTTCGTCTGGTTGGTGTAAGGCACTGAAATACAGGTGCGAGGTAAACAGGTGTTCGTATATGTAGCGGGCGCTGAGCCGGGTTTTCAGATCGTTTTCATTAAGCCAGTGTTCCAGTGCATCACGGGCGGCAAGCTGTTCTTTTGATAGCTCCGGTTCCGGCGGCATATATGCGCCCTGAGCCAGCCAGTTTATCAGCAACTGATGCTCTTCCGCATTCAGGCCCGGCAAGCCGTATGGCATACCGGCATAAGGCTGGCTTTGCGCGTAACTGTCAAACTCTTCAATCGTCGGGCACTGCTGGTTACGGTTCAGACTGAAATCAAATTGAGCGCCGAGAATGCTTTCATCGGGCAACGGATGTTGCTGTTTCAGCGTCAGCATTCTGGCCAGTAAAGACACCTGCAGATTGGCGGCTGTTGTTTGCTGGCGCTCGTTAAGTACCGGGAAGAACCCGCGCTGGCGCCAGGCCGCTGTATCAGAGGCATCAAGATAAAGCCGGTTAGGGGTGGCAGCCAGCAGGCGACCGCCATCATATACTTTCTCTTTGCTGGCACCGCGTTCTATACCGGCCGGTGAGGTCATTTTAAGCTGGCAGGGCGCGTCATAGCAGGCATGACAGACCACACAGCGTGATTCCAGTAAGGGCCTGATACGGGTTTGATAATGTTCTGCTAAGGCTTGTTCTGAAGAGGGCAAAGGCCGCTCTGTTCTGTTAGCCACCGAGGTTTTACCATACTGCTGATCAAGATTCAGACTGACCAGCGCCACACAACCGGTACAACTTACCACCACTGTTATTATCAACTTTTTCCATAAAGACATACTGCTTTCCTGGCGTATTCTGCTTAGCTCCCCAGCTATTTATACTAGCCGGAATTTTTTGACATGGCTAATGGGCCTGATGATATTGTGGTGCGGTAATAAGAAGCGGCTGACTATTATAGTGGCTTTGGTAACAAAAAATGCTGTGCGCTTATTATCGTCATTAAAGATATGACCACAGGCTATCGTAACCCAGTATGTTGCTGCAAGCTCAAAAATATCAGTTACACCTTCATAATGCTTACGATTTTGTACGCGATAAATAAGCGCTTCAGCTATATTGGCACGAGCTTGAGTTGATGATCCAGAGCCTGGATGATCAAACTTTAATCTTCAAACCATGCTTTCACAAGGTGCTGGTTGGCAGTCATCCAGTCGCGCGCCGCCTGTTGTGGGGCTTTGCCTTCAACTACAATCTGACGTTCAAGCTCAGTCACCGCCATTATGCCAAGCCGGACCTTGGATAGTACCTGACGTGTGCGTTCAGGCAATTGGTTCCAGCTTTGTTTTCGCACCACTACTACGGCGCGATCTTTGCCAAATATTCCTTGTGGCTCATCCAGTACCCGTACAGGATAAACCGCATTAAGATACTGGGGTTGCCAGAGGGGCATCACCATCCATGTACCATTAGCGGACGCTCTGGCTAACCGGCTTGCCCACTCGTCTGCGGGAGCCACTCTGAGGCTATAACCAGACTGAGTAAGGCCGTATTGATGTAGTATTTTTTCGGAGCCAAGCATTAAACCCGAACCAGGCCCTACACCCACTATGTCAGGATCCATCTTCGCCCTGACTTCAGGCTTTTTTAAATCATCAATACTACTGACCACAGATGCAGGTATATGAGCAGGTACAACCCAATATAATCGGGCATCTTCATAAAGAACAGTTGCTTCAACCACTTGCTCTGCTACAGGAGCATGTAAATGACCATGGGCATGTGGCAGCCAGGATGCAATCAGAATATCGACCTCAGCTTTGTTCAGCTTGCCATAAATGGTCGGATGATTCCCTTCTTCAACCTGAATGGAATGCCCTAAGGTATTTAATACCTCGACCACAACAGCAGCGCTTGCCAGATAAAAGGAAAGGTTGATTTGACCAATCACCAAGTCTTTTGCCTCGCCGGATTGTGATCTGCTATCAGCCGAAGCTAAAGTGCCGGATAGCAGTATGGTGGCTAATAAACTGGCAATAACAAATTTATTTACCATTAGAGTACTCCTGTTACAGATTTCACGTTTCAGTGGTATTCACATTCAGTGCTTAGTACTTCACTCATTTAGTTGTGATCCTAGCCACACAGCTTTAATTTGTACGCCATTGATTTGGTGTCATACCCGTTGCGCGTTTAAATGCCACGGTAAAATTAGAGGAGTTTGGATAACCGCATAAAGCAGCTATTTCTGTAATGCTGAGTCTTGTTCCTGAGAGCAGCTCTTTCGCTTTTTGCATGCGTAATCTCGCCACCCTGTGCATAGGGGGTTCATTCCAGGCCAGTTTGCACATGCGGATTAATTGAAATGAGGTTCTGCCTATAAGCCGTGCCAATTCCTCATTGGTGAGCGGATCAGACAGATTATCCCTGATATAAGTATCCACTTTTTGCAATGCAAACAGGTTTTTTTCAGCAGGAGGCAAAGTGATTCCTCTGCTCTCAAGCAAATGTATGGCAAGGAGCTGAGCCATAGTGTTGGCGTAGTTTTCACTGAACTTCGCTTTGATAGCTTCTGCCAATACCAGTGCAGCTTCGGTAAGAAATCTGTCGCGCAGTACAACTTTGGTCAGCAGATCCGGACTCAGTCTTTTTTTCGATTCCGCCTGAGCATCATTTAAAACGGAAGAGGGCAGATACAGATGGATCAGCTTATGCGGCGTAGTGGTTGACCAACTTATGGTTTTTTCTCTGTTGGCACCAATTAGGGTGATATCGCCATCCTGATAAATAGGGCTGTATTGTTGCCTGCCCAGTTGAGTTAAACAATTCGAATGAGAGTTAGTATGGCCTGCGCGCTCAAATATTATGATCCGCTGATCGCTGATTTCCGGGATCTGATAGTAAGGTAATATGTTCTGCGCATTGTATCTTTTCAGAATAATGGAATGCCATCCTGCTTCTTTGCTGTCTGTCTCGAGCAGTCCGGGAACATGATTTGCCGCGGCCAGCGTGTTATCACTACAAAAATGGAGCATTTAAATCATTCCTGAAAAGGTTGAAAACAAACCTGACTTTACTTTATTAGCATGACTCTGTTGATTTAAGTATTCAAAACGCTGAACTATTTCAATCTTTCAATGTAGATGTCAATGTTTCAATAAAATGGCCATCTGCCCGGCAAAAGCCAGGCTGATAGAGAGCTTTCGCTGAGCTGATGTCAGGCACCGTACATCACTCCGATGCTTCCTGGTACTTCAATGTAAAAACGGCAGGGGCGGTCTATAGTACTCTGAGTAGATATCAAAGTGCTGCATACCTTAGCTACCGGCGCAACTTTACATTTGTTTACTGATTAGCATCGTAGAAGGGTGTTTACTAAACTCTTGATATAAAAACATGTTGTTTTCCAGGCTAGTGAGTTTATTTGCAAAACTGCAAGAGACATTAATGACAAATATCTATGTATTCGGATCATTTTGTTTATGCCAAAGCTCCCGTACTTTGAAATACAACGGAATAGATATTTCTCTGGGAAGCCGGGCTTTTGATATTCTGACCGCTTTGGTGGGTGCTAATGGTCATGTTCTGACTCCCAGAGAGTTGATGGCGGTCGCCTGGCCGAACTCGGTGGTTGAAGCCAGTAATGTGCGTGTGCAGGTGGCACATATCCGTCGTGCGCTGGAGGGAGGCTGCGCCGGTAAACGTTACATAGCAAGCGTAGCCGGGCGGGGTTATTGTTTTGTTGAGCCGGTAGAGCGTATTGCCTCAGTATCAGCACAAAAGCCAGCCAGTTCCGATGCTGACGAGTTTTTCCAAACCTCTTTGGTCGATAAAGCCAGATCACAGGCAAAACCTCAGATCAAATTACCAGCCCCATTAAAAGCAGTGGTCGGCAGGCACAATTGCATAACCGAACTGTCGGAACTGGTTCTGAGCAAAGCGTTAGTCACTCTTGTTGGCCCTGCCGGAGCAGGTAAAACAACGCTGGCAGTGCTGGTCGCACACTCTGTACAGAAGCACTTTGATAATACAGCCTTTTTTGTTGACCTGAGCACAGTAAATTGTCTTGAAACAGCAGAGGTGGCGTTGGCTTTAGCTGTTGGCTACAAAACATCGGGCACAGATTTGCTGCCGGGTTTGCTGGAATTTCTCTCTACGAAGAGGGCGCTGCTCCTTTTTGATAACTGTGAGCATGTGCTTGCCGCAGTGACAACGCTCTGCACTCAAATCATGGCAAACACCGGCAATATCACGTTACTGACGACCAGTAGGGAAGCTCTGCGGGTCGACAGCGAGTTTGTTTATATGGTGCGACCCCTTTCGATACCACCTCAGACAGCAGCTCTTACTGCGCAGCAGGCCATGCTTTGGCCAGCCATTGAGCTGTTTATGCTCAGGGCATATGAAGGTGGTGCTAAGAGCATTCTGGCTGATGATGATGTGACTTGTGTCACCGGGATTTGCCGGCGTCTGGATGGTAATCCTCATGCCATAGGACTGGTTGCCAGCAGGGTTGCGACTTATGGCTTACAGGGCCTTGCCGACTTACTCTCGAATCAGTTTGCTTTGCATTGGCAAGGGCGTCGTGACGTTTGCCCACGCCAGCAAACGGTAGAGGCGATGATCGGCTGGAGTCATAATTTGCTGACCGGACGTGATCAGCAGGTGCTATACAGGCTTGCAGTATTTTGTGGGGAGTTTCCACTGGAAGCCGCTATTGCCGTGGCTGCTGATGACGAATTTGATGCCTTTGCTGTCAGTGAGGCCATAGCTAATCTTGCAGACAAATCACTGGTGACTGTGAGTTTTATCCATGAACACACCCACATCAGGTTATTCGAAACCACAAAAGCCTATGCGCTGGTTCGACTTTCCAGATATCAAAACAAAGATCAGGTAGCGCTTCGACATGCGCTTTATTATGCAGAGCAACTCCGTCATTTTGTCGATGGACAGGAAAACATGGGGCAGGACATATCTGACGCACTCTGCAGCTGGCCAGAAATTGGTAACGTGCGGGCCGCCCTGGAGTGGTCTTATGCTGGCAGACAGGATCTGAGTCTGGCTGCAGACATCAGCAGTATGGCTGCTCCACTATTTTTGGAGCTGAGTTTATTGCGGGAGAGCAAGCGTTGCTGTGAAAGAGCACTGAATTTGCTGCCTGAATCGCGCAAAGCCACCAAAACTGAACTTTGCCTGTTGGCCTCTTTGGCTGTTACTTATTATTCCTCAGGTGATTACGATGGCAATATGACAGCTGTTGTTGAGCAGGGGCTAAAGCTATCCAGGTATTTGCGGGATACCAAAGCAATGTTTCATTTTCTGGCCGGGCTTCATTTGGCAATGATGGCCAACGGCAGGTTTCATGAATCATTGTCTGTCAGTGAGCAATATGCCAATGAAGTGCTGCAATTTGGCGAGCATACGGAAGCAATTATTGCAAAGTGGATGGCCGGGTCGTCCAGACATTTTTTAGGGCAGCAGGCAGCGGCTGATGAAGACTTTTCTGAAAGCACAGCTCTTGCAACCCGTCAGCCTTTGCGTGCCTTAGGTTATTTTGAAACTAAACAAAAAACAGTGGCCAACCTGGCAAAAGCCCGCTGTAGCTGGATGATGGGAAAGCAGCAGGCAATTCAGATGGCGCTTTATGCGATAGATGACAGCAGGCTACACCCGGACTCGTTTTATTTGTGTGTCACCTTATGCTTTCCCATCCTGCTGAGTGGCAACTTGCAGGAGCTGGCTGAACGACTGATCAAGGAGATGGACAATGCTGCCAGTGATTACAAAATGGCAGTACGGCATGTGGTTATTCATTTTCTCAATGGTTTACTTTTACTAAGTCAGGGTAAAACCCAGTGTGCGGAGTTTCATCTTCAGCACTGTGTAGACATGCTTCCGCCTCCTAAGATGAGTGTAGTCAGAGTGGATGCGTTGCAGGCACTGGCTGAAGCACAAAAAGAAAATGGCAATCTGAAACATGCATTAACAGCCATTAACGAAGCTATAGAACTGGCTGAAAAAACCGGGGGCACCTATAACCTTGCCGATCTGTTAAGAACAAAAGCAGAGGTTTTGATGTGTGAGCAGGAACCTGACAAAGCTAAGGTTCAATCTACACTTTTGTTGGCTTTGGAATGCGCTCAGGAGCAAGCTGCACAGGGGTGGGAGCAGAAGATCAGATTTACGATGTTCCGGCTGAATGCTCCGGTTAAAAACAAAAAACACAGATAATTCCGCTAAAGCACCGCTTATGATCCCGAGGGGCTCAATTGTCAGCCACTTCACCGAATTTAACATCTCTTAACTACCCAGATACACCACAGCATCTACATTCTAGTTGTGCAGTAATGTCAATAAGTTAACGAAACAGGTAAATCAAAGAGGGTAACAATGATGACTAGTTTTAAATTAACAAGCTTTGCTGTGCTCGGTATATCTATGGTTCTGAGTCTGTTATCCGGCAGCGTATCTGCTGCAGATAAATCACTCAGCCATAACAAACAGGCTTCGATCTATGCAGTGATGGCAACTATCACTGTAAAGCCAGAAGCCTTTGAGCAATTTGTCAAAGAAACTCTGCCTTTAATTGAGAAAAGTCGTGCAGAAGAGGGGCTTACTATTTATCAGCTTCACCAGTCCAGAGAGAACCCGCTGCAATTTATGTGGTATGAGCATTTTAACAATAAAGACGCCTTCGACTTCCATGTGCAAACGGCTCATGTTTCATCCTGGGCAAAGATAGTAGGTGATTTGGCTTCAGTGCAATTAGTTGCCACACCTTTCCAGCTCATTGAATCAGGTGCAGATATTGTTGCACCTAACAAATAACAGTTTTTGATACCACTGGAGGATCAGGAATATGAAAACTCAACTACTCGCAGCAGCAATTCTGTTATCCATCGCAGCACCAGCTTATGCCCAATCGCCAAACTCAGTAGCGGCCAGTATGGATGGAGTACAACATTTTGGCATTACAGTTAAAAATATAGATCGGGCACACAAGTTCTATACAGAAGTATTAGGTGGCACTGAAGTGATGCAGGATGGCGATTTTCAGGGTGATCAAATTCATAATACGCTAATGCAGATTGATGAGTTAAATGCAAAAGAGCGAGGTGTAAACCCACGATCTATTGGGGTGCCCAATTTACGTAGTGGCGATCAGCGGCTGGATGTGGTGTTTATTCAGTTTAAGAATGTAGTGATAGAACTGTTGCAGTATCGCGATGCCGAACAACAGCCCTGGACTGAAGGAACCTTTGCTCCGGCACACGAAAATACTGCGCCATCTTTTCCAACCAATATGCATGTGTCATTCCAAATCAGGGAGGATATTGATTTTGATAAGTTTATCGCTGATTTAGAAAAAGCATCCAAAGCCAGGGGCATGAATAATGTTCGTTGTAATCGTAACGTGTTGGTTACCTCTGAAAATGAGCGTATCAATGCTCCTGTTGCCGGCAATGCTCTGGAAATTACCTCAGGAAAGTCAGACGGTTGGGCTTTAGCCTACTGTAAGGGGCCTGAGGGCGAGCAACTGGAGTTTAATCAGGTGAAGGCTCCTGTGAAGCAATTGTTTGAGAAAGCAAAACAAAGCCATGATAAGAAATACGGAAACGTCAGATAGTATTGGCTGCACATACCCAGCCTCTTAGGTTGGGTTGTCAATTCCAAAGCAAACCAGTTGTTGTAAGGCAACATCTGGTTATAGTTTTTTAAACCAAATTCTGGATTTGTTAATTGATTTTTAATGCTAATTATTTAATTATCAATATATTATCTTATTTGTTTTGGCTTTATATCGGCATTTTCTCACCACTTTACTCACCAAATAGTGGTGGGTTGATTTCTTCCGTAGAGCATACATAAGTCAAACTGCATTGTTATTATTACGCCCAAAAATTGTCGTATTTTTGTTTGGGTAACTGTCGTATTTTTGCTATGCTTTAGCTCAGATCTATAGGAGGTCATAAATGACTAAGTTAAGTTTAAAGCAGCAGGTAGAGCAAAAGCTTAATCGCTCAAAGCGAGATGTGTTTCTGCGCGCTGATTTTGAACAACTTGGTGGTTATGACCAGGTGGGTAGAGCGCTGCGACAATTAGTAGCTGAAGGCAAGTTACTGAAAATTGGCTACGGTTTATATGCTAAAGCGCGTCTAAGCAGCATCACAGGAAAACCAATGCTGGCCTCGGTCGGCGGATTTAAAGCTGTTTCAGAACAAGCATTAGAGCGTTTAGGTGTGGCCTGGCGTCCGTCAGATGAATTGGTGCGCTATAACAAAGGCGAAACCACTCAGGTTCCTGTGAATGCAAAGGTTATTGTAAAAAGCCGCTTTAACCGCAAAATTTCACTGCGTAATATGCAGCTTCAGATAGAGCAGCGGTCTTAATGCTGCCCAAACTTTCTCTTTTTGCCGAAGTTGCTGATGCGCTAAACATTACCGACCCGGCTATCGTTGAGAAAGATTACTATCTGTTACAACTTCTGCGCCTGCTAAGTGAAGTAAAAATAGAAGGATATCGACTGGTTTTTGCTGGTGGTACTTGTCTGGCCAAGGTATATAAACATACGCACCGAATGTCTGAGGACATTGATTTAAAATTGGTGCCTGATGAAGCAACCAAACAGCTGAGCAATTCAGCGCAAAGAACACTTAGAAAGCGTATCCACCAAAATATTACTAGCCAATTACTGAGTAGTGGACTGTTTAAACAGTATCAGGATGCGGTTATCCGCAATGAGCGTCGCTTTTTCCAGTTGCTACTGGATTACCCTAATTCATACCCTTCAAGCGAAGCCCTGCGCGCGCATATTCAGCTGGAGCTTACAGAGTCTGAGCTGTTACATCCGGCTTCGTATTACCCTGTTAGTTCGCTATATTCTGAGGTGGTTAAACAGTTACCAGAGGTTGAGCAATTTGCTTGTGTATCGCTTGCCTCAACGGCTGCTGAAAAACTTGTGTCGCTATTACGCCGAACCGCATTGGCTACCCGCTATCCAGAGCGGCCTGATGACGATCAGTTAATCCGTCACGCTTACGATCTGTATCAGATTAAAACCGAGCTAGCGGACAAAGCAGAACTAAAGCAACTAATCGAAGCTGTAATTCAAACAGATGTAAACCAGTTTGGAGAACAGCACCCAGAGTTTAAGGCTGATCCCGTAGCAGAACTGCTATTTGGCCTATCGCAGTTACAAGACCCTAAATACGCTGAACGTTATGGTCGGTTTATCGGTCCTTTGGTTTATCATCCTGATCCCGTTGGTTGGGTTGAAGCGTTAAAAACGGTAGAAAATCTGACTAATTACTGCCTTTAAGTGTTTTGTTGCATATCGAATGTAAGTGCGATTGTTACAGCCAATCAATTGGCTACAGTGTTGCCAGATGTTTAAAGGTATTCTTGTGTACCAACAAAATGCGCTACGCCACAGCGTAAACCAGGCGTTGGCCTTTCGGTGTGTCTAAGTCTGGTTGTTTAACCGGTTTGATCTTAGGGCGGTTAACTGTTCGGTGACACCTTATTCTGCAAGTTTGTTTTCCATTAGTGCAACTATTTTACCCACCAATCACTACTACTTGGATTTTGGTGGGTAAATATGGATTTTAGTGGACTATGATTCTAATTAAGTAATTGAATATTAATTACAAATAAAAACTCTGGATTATGATAGATATTACTCAATATTCTGGATCTGCTCTCTCATCTGCTCAATAAGCACCTTCAGCTCTACTG
>JARXRR010000004.1:0-101140 GCA_033792355.1 Chromatiaceae bacterium AAb-1 | reverse complement strand
GAAAAATCAGCTACCTGATTTTCGGCACTTTCTCATTTGATCTTTATGCTTTCAGTTGGCAGGCCGTTCAGCCTTATCTGCTTGGCAGCGTACTGTTTTTTTCATTTGGTGCCTTATTACTGGCTCATATCAGTATTCTGAAAATGCGGCGCTACCAGCAAAAACTGGAAAAAAGCGAAGAGCGTCTGCGCCTGTCACTCTGGGGCAGCGGCGACGAGCTGTGGGACTGGAAAATTAACAGCGGCACCTTGTATCGTTCCAGCGCCTGGGCCCAACCGCTGGAACTTACTCCCCAGACTACCGACACCCCGCCGAACAAGCAGCAGATCCACCCCCAGGACTTACCCAGAGTAACCACCGCCCTGACCGAGCATTTAGAAGGTCTGCGGCCGTTTTTTGAAGCCGCCTACCGGATCCGTACCGCGGATAATAAATGGTTGTGGGTACTCGATCGCGGCAAAGTCGTGGCCTATGCCGCTAACGGCAAACCCAGCCGGATGACCGGCACCCTGAAAAATATCAGCCAGCTGAAACAAACTGAAGAACGTCTGCAACTGTTTGCCCGTTGTCTGGAAAATATTTCTGATGCTGTAGTGATCTGCGACACGGCGTTTACCATTCTTGAGGTAAACCCGGCATTTACAACGATTACCGGTAAAAAACGCGAACAGGTCCTGAACAGAAAATTCGAACTGTCGCTTTATCCCAGCCAGTTTATGGCGGATATCAAACGACATCTGAATACCAAAGGTAACTGGGCCGGCGAAATCAGTGAACAAAAACCCGGCGGTGAAGTTTACCAGGCAGACTTAACGTTTGACACCATCAGGGATGAGCAGGGCAATACCACACAATATGTCGCCGTATTCTCAGATATTACCGAGCGCAAAAACCGTGAGGCACAACTCAGCCGCCTGGCTAACAGTGATACCCTGACCGGTTTACCTAACCGCTCATTATTTATGAACAAACTGGCTTCGCTGGTCAGGCAGAAAACCCGGCATGCCCTGCTGGTATTCGATCTGGACAACTTTAAGAAAATTAACGACTCACTGGGCCATCAACAGGGCGATACCCTGCTCTGTAAGCTGACAGAACGCCTGAATACCATTGAACGTTACCATAATAACCTGTACCGCCTGGGTGGTGACGAATTTGCCTTACTGCTGGAAAAAACCAACGATATCCGTAACATTACCTCGCTGGCCAAAGAACTGCTGGCATTAATTAACCTGCCAATCTTTATTAACCAGCACGAACTGGCGATTACCAGCAGCATCGGTATTGTCCTTTACCCGGACGACGGTACAGATCCCCAGGTACTGCTGCGTAATGCAGATACCGCCATGTATCATGCCAAAAGCGACGGTGCCAACCGCTATCTGTTTTTTAATGATTCCATGAACAAACGGGCGGTAAAAAGGTTGCAGGTTGAGAACCTGATCCGCCACGGCCTGAAAGAAGACTATTTCAGCGTTTACTACCAGCCAAAAATGGATCTGGTTACAAGCCAGTTGGTTGGTATGGAAGCACTGGTACGTTTTATCACTCCCAAAGGCGGATTAATCAGCCCGGCCAGCTTTATCCCGGTGGCAGAAGAAACCGGTCAGATTGTTGAAGTTGGTGAAGTTGTACTGCGTAAAGCCTGTCTGGATGTTAAAAAATGGATAGATAGCGGTTTGTTTCAGGGACGGGTAGCGGTGAATTTATCAGCCAAGCAATTTATGCTGCCTTATTTGTGTGATCAGATCGACAACATCCTGCAACTAAGCGAACTGCCATCGTATCATCTGGAGCTGGAAATTACCGAAGGTACTGTTATGCAGTCTCCGCAGCTGGCTATCGACACCATGAAAAAACTGCGGGCCAGGGGTATTCATCTGGCAATGGATGATTTTGGCACCGGCTATTCCTCACTGGCCTATTTAAAACAGTTTCCGCTTAATACCCTGAAGATAGACAAAGCCTTTATCGACGATATGAAAACCGCCCGCGGCCGCAATATGGTCGATACTATCGTCACTATCGCCCACAACCTGGGACTGATGGTGGTAGCAGAAGGTGTCGAAGAAGCATCACAGCTGGCCTTACTGCGTAAACTGCGCTGCGAGGCAATTCAAGGCTACTATTACAGCAAACCGCTGTCAGCAACAGATTTCGCCGCTTTTCTTAAACAGCAAAAACAACAGAAAGCCAAAACTATCGCCCTGCCGGCCAGCTGATCATCCATTGCGTAGCGCGCTTTACACCGTGTAATTACCGGCAGATACAAAAAAGCCCCGTAACACGGGGCCTGATTTATTCGGTATCGGTCTCAACGTAGGAGAAGTCATCACTGTCGTTGGCAATTCGTTTCTTGCCGAACACAGTATGAAATTTACGTTTCTCCTGTACCCGCTGTTTATACTTCAGCCAGGTTTTCTCAAAGACGCTGACAGCTTCCTGTTCACCGCTGCATACCAGAATAAACCGTTTTTCTTCGTCATTTACCGGTGCCCGCTGTCCCAGCTCCAGCTCTTGCATTGCTACACCGTGTTTCTCCAGCAGGTTACCTTCTGCCAGTGTAAAGCGCCCGGACCGTGTAAATCCTTTCGGGAAATTACGGTCATCGAAAAAGCGACGGTTAGCGACAAAACTTTGCTGCATCACTTTTTTCCTCTAATCTCGTTGAATATAAAGTCAGCCTGTTTAAACTGTGCGGAGTATGGTTAACAAAATTCCAGTCGTAAAACAAAAATTTTTTATCGACATAATAAATTTATTTAAGGGATAACTTTGGATACAGAACTGCTCAAAACCTTCCTAGAGGTTCAGCGCACAAGACACTTCGGTAAAGCAGCAGAAAACCTTTATCTTACCCAATCCGCCGTGAGTTTTCGTATCCGTCAGTTAGAGCAGCAACTGGGGGTTAACCTGTTCAGCCGCCACCGGAATAATATCCAGTTGACAGCGGCCGGAGAACGCCTGCTACCCCATGCAGAAGCCATGCTGACCGCTTTGCAACGGGCCAAGCAGGATGTAGCCATCACTAATGAGCAGGCCGTACAGTTATCTGTAGCCGCTACAGAAAATATCTGGGATGCCTTTTTACTGCAGGGGTTTGTGCATATTCAGCAAAGCCTGCCTGCGCTTTCATGGCGGGCAGAATCGTTTGGCCGGGAACAGATTGTCAGGCTGGTGCTGGAACGCAGCCTGGATCTGGCCATTTTATTCGATCCGCCGAAAGTGGACGAAATGCAGGTAGAAAAGCTGGGAGATATTAAACTGCTACCGGTAACAACCCTGCCGCACAATACCATTAACGGTGCAATGCAGCAGCAGTATATTTTTGTCGACTGGGGCACATCATTTCATATTCAGCATGCGAAGTTTTTCCCGGAACTGCCACCTCCCTGTCTGCGTACCGGCAGTGCCAGAATTGCCCAGGAGCTGATATTGCAGAATGGCGGCTCGGCCTATCTGCCGGAAATGATGGTGCAGCCATTACTGGCAGAGCAAAAGGTACGGTTAATTGATGATGCCCCGGTGATGTCACGCGCACTTTATGCGGCGGCGTTACCTAAAAATGCATCAGAAAAACTGCTCAGGCAGATTATCACTTCGGTACAACAACTGATTGCAGCAAAATAAAGCCCATAAGTGTTAACTCAGAGCAGGCCGATCCCTGTTTAGAGGATCGGTTTTACGCCACAATACAGTCCATTTAAGATGAACCTTAAGTCAGCATTGCAGCGTGCTTTTCATTTCGTATCTGCTTTATGGATAAAAACGCTGGCCGTTTTCAGCCATATCGACCAACCGCTGGCAAGGTGTAAAACGGCTGCCAAAGCGGCTCTCCAGCGCACGTAGTTCGCTGACGACCTTATCTGCCCCCAACTGGTCAATATAACGGAATGGACCACCCAGAAACGGCGGGAAGCCAATACCGAATATCGCCCCGATATCGCCGTCACGGGCCGAAGCAATAATGCCTTCATCCAGGCAACGCACCGCTTCATTCAGCATTTGCACGGTACAACGGCTGGCAATCGCTGTGCCGCTAAGCTTAGGTGCCAGTGTAACACCTAATACGCTGTAAACTGACGCATCAACCTGTTTCTTACCTTTACGGGCATTTTTAGCGTACAGGTAAAACCCTTTCTCGCTTTTCTTGCCTTTACGGCCATCAGCCAGTAATTTATCGAACGCTGCCGGTGCCGCAAAGCGCTCACCCAGTTCGGTTGTCAGGATCGGGGAAATTTTTGCCCCGACATCAATCCCCACTTCATCCAGTAACGTTACCGGTCCAACCGGGAAGCCAAACCTGACCAGAGCCTTATCAATTTTTTCAACCGGTTCACCTTCCAGCAGAATATTCGCAGCTTCGTTCATGTACAGCGCCAGGATACGGTTAACATAAAAGCCGGCACCGTCTTTTACCACTATTGGCGTTTTACCCTGCTTACGGGCAAAAGCGACCGTGGTGGCAATAGTTTGCGGTGATGTTTTTTCATGGGCGATTACTTCGACCAGCGGCATTTTATCTACCGGCGAAAAGTAGTGCAGGCCAATTACATTTTCCGGACGGGCAGCTTTTGCGGCAATCTGATTAATTGGCAACGAACTGGTATTACTGGCAAAAATGGTGTTTTCAGAGCAATGTTGTTCAATATCCGCCACCATTTGCTGTTTCAGTGCCAGATCTTCAAATACTGCCTCAACCACAATATCGGCATCATGAAAGCCGGTATAATCTGTAGTACCGGTCATCAGCAGCATTTGCTGCTGTAATTCTGCTTTGGTAATAAAGCGGCGCTGCAGCTTTTTCTGTAGCAGGCTGTAACTGTATTTCAGCGCATTGGCAATGCCTTGCTGATTAATATCTTTTAAGCGCACAGGAATACCGGCTTTGGTTACCGTGACATTGGCAATACCACCGCCCATCAACCCACCACCGAGAATGGCAGCTTTGCGCACTTTAGCGGCTTTGGTATCGCCGGCTCCGCTTTCTTTCTTCATCTGGGTGGTGGCAAAAAACAGGCCGCGTAAAGCCGCAGACTCTGTTGTCATACACAGTTCACCAAAAGCTTTAGCTTCTGCGGCCAGCCCTGCGGTCATGCCTTTGTCGATACCGATCTGAATAACATCCAGGATCTTTAATGGTGCCGGATAATTGCCCTGGGTTTTACTCAGGGTCTGTTTTCTGGCGGTATCAAATACCACTTTACGGCCAATGGCGGTTTTTTCCAGAAAACGACCAACCAGATTAAGCTTCGGCCCCTGCCGGGCAGGTTTGCCTTGCAGGGCTTTTTGCACAGCCGCATCCAGCAGAATACTGGCAGGTACCACCTCATCGACCAGCCCGGCTTTTCTTGCCTGTTCGGCCCGCAGTTGCTTGCCGGTAAGCGTCATATCCAGTGCTTTCTGTAAACCAACCAACTTAGCAAGTCGTTGTGTGCCGCCGCTGCCCGGCAGTAAACCCAGCTGCACTTCCGGTAATCCGAGCACGGTTTTTGGATCTGTCGTCGCAACACGGGCATGACAGGCAAGTGCCAGTTCCAGTCCGCCGCCCAGACAAGGGCCATTGATCGCAGCCACAACCGGTATTGATAACTGCTCTATCCGGTTAAACATCTCCTGCCCCATTCGGGCAATGCTTTCAGCCTGTTCTGCACTGTCACAGCTGTCCAGCATCGAAATATCAGCCCCGGCAATAAAAGAGCCCGGTTTACCACTGATAAAAACAATTCCTTTAACCTGCTTATTGCCTTGTAATTCGTTAAGTAAGTTGCCAATTTCACCGGCAAACTCGGCTTTAAGCACATTCATGGATTCACCGGGAATATCCATGCTGATCACGGCAATGTTATCTTCGCGGATATTCAGGCTGAAACCGCCTGTCTGCTGTATTTGTTCACTCATTATTCTGTCTCCACGATCATCGCCGCGCCTAAACCGCCCGCCGCACAGGCTGTTGTTAATCCGATACCGCCACCGCGCCGTTTCAGCTCATTCAGGGTCTGTACAATTAAGCGGGTACCGGTAGCGGCAAACGGATGACCATAAGCCAGTGAGCCACCATTGACGTTAAATTTATCCATGTCTATTTCACCGATAGCCTGATCCCGTCCCAGTTTTTCCTGGGCAAACTTACGGCTGGCGAACATTTTCATATTTGCCAGCGTCTGTGCCGCAAAAGCTTCGTGCATTTCAATTAAGGTCAAATCATTAAGTGATAATCCGGCGCGATCCAGCGCCAGAGGCGTGGCATAAGAAGGCCCCATCAGCATATCGTCCCATACGTCGATTGCGGCAAACGCATAACTGCGCAGATACCCCAGCGGCGTATAGCCCAGAGCTTTTGCCCTGCTTTCGGTCATCATCAATACGGCGGAGGCACCATCGGTCAGCGGCGTACTGGTTGCCGCAGTAACAGTACCATGCTTACGATCAAATACCGGTTTAAGTTTACTGTAAGACTCCGGCTTTGAGTCCAGCCGGATATTGTTATCCATATCCAGATACCGCTTATAAGGTTCAGGATGTGCCACCATTACTTCATCTTTCAGTTTACCGGCATGCCAGGCCGCCGCAGCCAGAGTATGGGAACGATGGGCAAGTTCGTCCTGTGCAGCCCGGCTGATACCATGTGTTTTTGCCATTTGCTCAGCCGTATCGCCCATTGACAGACCGGTACTGTATTCAGCGACAGCCGGCGGAACCGGCAATAAGTCTTTCAGGCGTAATTGTTTAAAAATAGCCAGCTTCTGACCAAAGGTTTTTGTTTTATTTAAGTCAACCAGTGCCCTGGCCAGCTTTTTACTGACACCGATAGGCAGCACTGAGCTGGAATCGGCTCCGCCTGCTATCGCAATCTCGGTAATACCGGCCATCATCGACTCTGCCACACTGGCAACTGACTGAAAACTGGTAGCGCAGGCACGGGTAACACTGAATGCATCAGTATGCACATTCATCCCGGTACCCAGTACAATTTCGCGGGCAATATTAGGTGCTTCCGGCATCTGTACTACCTGGCCATATACCACCTGTTCAATCAGTTTTGGGTCAAGTTCGCTGCGGATCAGCAGTTCATTGACCACCATTTTGCCCAGTTCCAGTGCGGAAACACCGTGAAACTCAGTCGCCTGTTTGGCAAAAGGTGTACGTAAGCCCGCAACAATAGCGATACGCTCGCCCGAACGGGTGGTAAGTTTAACTGGCGCGCTCATAGCAGTCCTCTTTAGTAATAAACCACAGGTCTGACCTGTAAAATAGCTTGATTGTAACGGCAGTTATCGCAAATTAAAACACTTGTTTTACTACACACTGAACCTTATATAAGTTATAACGTCTTAGCCTAGCTGTTTTTACAGCTAACCGCTTATAAAACAATCATCAATTTCATCTGACGTAAGATAAGAGCGCTATGGTTAACGCATTTTCCGGTTTAAAAAGTTACCTGGACAGCCAGGTATTAGGCCAGTCAGAACTGACTGAAGGTATTTTGCTGGCATTGCTGGCAAATGGTCACTTACTGGTTGAAGGCCCGCCCGGCCTGGCAAAAACCCGCGCCGTAAATGCCCTGGCACAGGGCGTTGAAGGCCAGTTCCACCGTATTCAGTTTACCCCGGATCTGCTGCCGGCAGATTTAACCGGTACTGATATCTACCGCCCGGAAACCGGTCAGTTTGAATTTCAGTCCGGGCCGTTATTTCATAACATTATTCTGGCAGACGAAATTAACCGGGCTCCGGCCAAGGTGCAATCGGCTCTGCTGGAAGCCATGGCCGAAAAACAGGTGACGGTAGGCCGTAAAACTTACCCGTTGCCGGAGTTATTTCTGGTGATGGCAACACAGAACCCGCTGGAGCAGGAAGGAACCTACCCGTTACCGGAAGCACAGCTTGACCGTTTTCTGCTGCATCTGAAAGTAGATTATCCGGATGCCGCCACCGAGCTGAATATTCTGAAGCTTACCCGTAACGAAGCACTGCATACAGGTCAGCAACGCGTATCCCCTATCAGCCAGCAGGTCATATTTAATGCCCGGCAGGACATTCTGAAATTACATATGGCAGAAAGTCTGGAGCAATATATCGTGCAGTTGATTATGGCTACCCGTAACAGCAGTGCCTACAGTAGCAAACTGGCAAACTGGATCGCCTATGGTGCCAGCCCGCGGGCCACCATTGCGCTGGAACGCTGCGCCAGAGCCAGAGCCTGGCTGCAAAACCGTGATTTTGTTACGCCAGACGATATTCAGGCCGTATTTCATAATGCACTGCGTCACCGCCTGATCCTGACTTACACAGCAGAAGCAGAAGGTGTCACTACCGATGATGTGCTGACTGAAATACTGCACCGGGTACCGGCAGCCTGATGATGGACAGCCTGACTTCTGCCCCTGAATTTTCAGCCAGCCAGTGGCTGCAACAGCTTTCAGCTGACGGAATCAGCCTGGGGCTGACCGAACTGTTATGGTATCAGCGTTATACCAGAGTGCTGGATCTGGCACCGGGTATGGCTCTGCAGAGTAAACTGGCAGGCACTTACCTGGCTCGCAGTAAAGGCCGGGGTATGGAATTTGATGAAGTGCGCCACTACCAGCCCGGCGATGACGTCCGGACTATTGACTGGCGGGTCAGTGCCAGAACCGGTAAGGTTCACACTAAACTGTTCCGTGAAGAAAAAGAACGCCCGGTTTTTATCCTGACCGATCTTGGCAGCAGCATGCGCTTCGGTTCGGGGTTACTGTTTAAATCAGTACAGGCCGCCCATCTGGCCGCATTGCTTGCCTGGCATGTAAAACAGCATGGCGATAAACTCGGCGGGCTGGTGTTCAGCCAGCAGCAACATCGCGAACTCAAACCGCAAAGCCGGGCGCAGGGCGTATTACGTTATTTTCATGCATTACAGCAAGTACACCAGGCTGATACCCTGAAACAGGGGCTGACACTACCAGAAGCGCTGAGTCAGATCAGACGCCTGGTTCGCCCCGGCAGCCTGCTGTTTGTCTTATCTGATTTTACCCAGTTTAATGAAGACGGCTTACGCCATCTGCGGGCGATCCGGCAACATAATGAAGTGACCTGCTGCCTGCTGACAGATCCGCTGGAACAGGCTTTACCCCAAACCAGTAACGGACAGGCCGCAATAACCGATGGCCGGCAAACCGGCTGGCTGGAGCTTGGCAGTAAACATTTAAAACAACTTTACCAGCAGCAGCAACAGCAGCAATATTCCCTGTTACAGCAAAAACTCAGGCAGATTGGCTGTAAACGGCTGACCGTCAGTGCCGGAGCACCTTTACTTGCGCAGCTGGAAAGCAGGCTGGAGAATCAGACACATGGCTGACAACCATAACCCACTGGCAGAACTGGCCGACATTCTGGAACCTGAAATAGCAACCAGCTGGTTGCCTGCTCCCGGATGGTGGCTGCTGATGTTATTGATTGCCGGATTACTTACCTTTTTTGGCTGCTGGTTATACCGGCGCTGGCGTTTTCTGGCTGCCAGACGTCAGGCTCAGCAACTGTTACAGCAGATAGATTTGCAGGCTGCTGATGCCGCCAGCCAGATTAACCAGCTGCTTAAACGTCTGTTATTGCATTATCATCCGGAGCAACAGGCCGTTATCAGCGGCAGCCCGGCACAGTGGCAGCATTTTCTGCAACAGCAGCAACCGGATATTACGCTACCGCCGCTGGTCAGTCTGTTATATCAGCCTCAGCCTGATGCTGACGCCCTGCACAGATTCTATCAGTTTGCCGTGGGTTGGCTTAAAAACTTTAATGGCCGCACCCTGACCCCGTTAACAGCAAACAGCAGCAGCGGAGCGCGCCATGCTTGATTTCAGTTATCCGTGGTTGTTTTTACTGTTACCCCTGCCGTTGCTGTTACGTTATCGCCGCCAGCAGCAAGGTACTGTACTGCATTTTCCTCCGCTGGCCCGGCTGGCAGAACAACGACAGCAGCTGAAAAACCGGCTGAATGTATCATCAGCCCTGGCAGCCCTGCTGTGGTGTTGTCTGGTGCTGGCCGCAACACAACCCCGCTGGCTGGGGGAAACCCAGCAATTACCGCAACAGGGGCGGGATATTATGCTGGCGGTTGATTTGTCAGGCTCAATGAACATCGCCGATATGGATGTAAAAGGCAATACTATCAACCGGCTCGATGCAGTGAAAATGGTCGTCAGCGACTTTATTAAAAAACGTCAGGGTGATCGTATCGGCCTGATTTTCTTTGCTGATGCCGCTTATCAGCAAACACCGCTGACCTTTGATTTACAGACAGTACAACAAATGCTGAATGAAAGTGTACTCGGCCTGGTTGGCCAGCGTACCGCCATCGGCGAAGCCATCGGTCTGGCGGTAAAACGGCTGAATACTTACGAAAGCTCCAATAAAGTGCTGGTGCTGCTCAGTGACGGTGCCAATACGGCCGGTAATATTCAGCCGCTGGAAGCATTGCAGCTGGCTAAAGCGGCCGGGGTAAAAATACATAGCGTCGGCGTAGGGGCCGAACAGATGGTACAGCAAAGTATTTTCGGCAGTCGTCTGGTTAACCCGTCGCAGGATCTGGATGAAGCACTACTGATTAAACTGGCAGAAGATACCGGTGGCCAGTATTTCCGCGCTCGCGACTTAAACGAACTGCAACAGATTTACCGTTTAATTGATCAACTGGAGCTGATAGAACGGGATAACCTGACCTACCGGCCCCAGCAAAGCCTGGTACACTGGCCACTGGCTATTGCCCTGGTGCTGTCGTTTCTGCTGGCAATCAACCGTATCAACTGGCAGGGAATGATTCGTCATGTTCGCTGATTTTCACTTTATCCGCCCCGACTGGTTATGGGCACTTATTCCGGTAGTAATACTGCTGCTGTTGCTGCTTTGGTTTTATAAACAGCAGAGCCCCTGGCACCAGCTAATTGCGCCACACCTGCAAAAAGTATTACTTGGCGGACCACAGCAGACGAACAAACTCTCTTTTGCCCTGCCGCTGTTGTTACTAAGCTGGGTGATTGCAGTACTGGCACTGGCAGGCCCCAGCTGGCAAAAACTGCCGCAGCCGGCTTTTGCCCTGAAACGGGCCACAGTACTGGTACTGGATATGTCGATGTCAATGCGGGCAACCGATATGACACCGGATCGCCTGACACAACTTCGTTTTAAAGCCCTTGATTTTGCCCAACAACTGCCCGAAGGCGAACTGGCCCTGCTCAGTTTTGCCGGCGATGCCTTTGTGATTTCACCACTGACGCCTGATCACAATAACATCCGCTTGCTGATCCCGGATCTGCGTCCGGAAATTATGCCGGTACAGGGCTCAAACCTGCTGGCTGCGTTACAGCAGGCAAACCAGCTGTTATTGCAGGCAGGTTATCCGCGTGGTGATGTCGTGGTATTTACCGACGGCTTTGATAACGGCAGTTACAACAACATTACTGATTTAATCAACAACTGGCCGCACCGTTTGTCAGTACTGGCATTTGGCAGCGAACAGGGAGCACCGGTCCGGTTGGATAACGGCGAACTGCTGAAAAATAATCAGGGAGCGGTGGTGGTTCCCAGAGTGCCGTTACAGCAGCTTTCACAACTGACCAGACGTAGCCAGGGAGTATTTACCACCGCTACTATCGGCGATCAGGATCTGCAACGCATTCTGGATTTATCCCCTCTTAGCGAGCTTAACCAGCAAAATGAATTACAGCAGATAAAGGGTGATCAATGGCAAGACAGCGCAGTTTATCTGGTCTGGTTGCTGTTACCGCTGGTGCTGCTCTCGGCCAGAAAAGCCCCTGTCATCCTATTAGCCGCTATCAGCATCCTGCCGCCCACTCCGGCAGAAGCCGCAAGCTGGCAGGACTTATGGCAAACCCGCACCCAACAGGCGCAGGAGCATTATCGCCAGCAGCAATATGATGATGCCCAACAAAAGTTTACCGATCCGCTATGGCAGGGCAATGCCGCTTACCGCAATGGCGATTACCAAAGCGCCGAGCTGGCTTTTCAGCAGGCGGCATCAGCCACTGATGACGCAACGGCTTTCCATAATCTGGGCAATGCCCTGGCGCAGCAACACCGTTATGCAGAGGCTCAGCAGGCGTATAACGAAGCGCTGGCAAGACAACCGGATCTTACCCGGGCACAGCAAAATGCCGAGCTGATGGAAAAACTGCTGCAACAACAACAATCGGATGACTCCCAACAGCAAGGCGATGATGAACAGGGACAGGATAATAACTCTTCAGAAAATCAGCAGAACAAACAGCAATCTTCTGATCCCCAGTCGCAGCAGCAAAACGATCAGGGCAATAACGAAGACGGTACAGCAGATAAACAGGATCCGGCGGATAGCGCCCCTGAACAAACAGCGGAACAACCGGATACTGAACAGCCGGCTGAGTCTGCTGCTGAACCGGCAGAACCAGTTGAAACAGAACCTGAACCGCCACAAGCCCGGCAGCAACCAGTACATGAAACCTGGCCCAATGCCACCCCGGAGCAACAGCAGGAGCTGGATAACCTGTTACGTAAAGTACAGGATGATCCGTCGTTACTGCTGCGTAATAAAATGTACCTGGAATACCAGAAACGGCGGCAACAATCTTTACCCAGAGGAGTAGAACAGGAATGGTAATACGGGCACTGCTTTTAATATGCCTGATTTGCAGCTTACCGGCCACAGCCCTGACCCGGCTGACCGCCAGTCTGGATAAAAATCCGGCCATGCTGGGTGAGTCGGTAACACTGGAACTGACTGCCGATGGCCGGGTATCTGCCGACAGCCTGAACTTCCGGGTACTGGAGCAGAACTTTACGGTTATGCTGCCGTCTGTCAGCCAGAGCACCAGTATTGTCAATGGTGTCAGTACCCAGCAAACGACCTGGAAAGTCGTGTTATTACCTAAAAAACCCGGCAGTTTTACCATTCCGGCCTTCAGCATTAGCGGCATCCGCTCCTCTGCGCTGCAACTGGATGTTATCGAGCAATCGGTGCAATCAGATGCACAAAGCCAGGAGCTGTTTCTGCAAAGTGAAATAGAACAGCAGGAACTGTATGTTCAGCAACTTAGTTACTATCAGGTGACGATTTATTTCAGCGGGGATTTGCAGCGTGGTTCACTGACCGAGCCTCAGCTGGAAGGCGCCTCCGTTCAGCAGATAGGTCAGGACGCTGAAGGCAGCACGCTGGTAAACGGTATCCGGTATCGCACTATTACCCGCCGTTATGGCATTACTCCTCAGCGTAGCGGCAGCTTTGAAATTACCCCGCCAACCTTCAGCGGCGAAATTATTGATCGCGATAATGCCCGTTACAGCTATTTTTCGCGTACCAAGACCATAGTGCAGCAGGCCCAGCCATTAAAAATAAATGTAAAACCCGTACCAGAGCAATTCCCCGGAAGCTGGCTGGTGGCAGGGCTGGTCACGCTGTCGGAGGAATGGAGTGCAACACCAGATGAGATTATGCAGGGTGAGCCGGTAACCCGTACTATTACTCTGTCGGCGGTTGATGTTGCCGATAACCAGTTGCCGGAGTTAAAGCAGTCTTTTCCATCAGGTATCCGGCTTTATCAGGAGCAACCCCAGACCAAAGCGGCTGAACGCAATGGTCGCCTGGTGGCCCAGAAAATTTTCACCACTGCGGTTATTGCCACTGATGACGGCACCATTAAGCTACCCGAAATCAGCCTGCCCTGGTGGAACAGCCAGACCAATCAGATGCAGTATGCCACTTTGCCGGCCAGAACTCTGCAGGTAAAAGCTAATGCCAATGAACCGGTCTCCGTTGTGCCACCAACGTTACCGGCTGCCGTACAGCCGCAATCAACCACCGCACCGGATAACTGGGCCTGGACTTACACCAGTACCCTGCTGGCGGTATTATGGCTGCTTACGCTTTTTGCAGCTTATATTATCTGGCAGCTGAAAGATAACCAGACAGCACGTATAACCACCACAGGCAGTAAAGTCAGGTTCGATGCCGGAAAACTCAAAAAAGCCTGTACCGAAGGCGATAAAGCAACAGCTAAATCTGAATTACTACGGTTTGCGCACCAGCAATTACACACCCGCTGTAACTCTTTGTCTGAACTGGCAGCCCTGGTCAGCTCAGCGGATTTAAAACAGCAGCTCGCCCGGTTAAATACCGCACTTTATCAGGCCGGACAGCAACCATGGGATGGTACAGCATTGTTCAGCAGCTGGAAAAAATATGCTTCGACAGCAGAATCTGCCGCTGATAATTCAGATCTTCCCCCGCTTTACCGTAGCTGATGGCGACATCTGTCCCGTAATCAGCAGCAACTATCGCAATAAAGCGGTTGCTGCTGATTATGTTTTACTCTGCCCCTAGCCTGCTGTCCGGCAACTTGTTAGCATAAAAGCACGAGATTGCTGAAAACCATAAGATAAACTACATCATAATTCAGCAGGTCCCATCCCTCCTCCATAAGGGCTATAACAAAAAAGAACGAAGGAGTACCAGTTTTGGAAACAGGTGTTATTATTTCGCTGTCTGTCTATTTTATCTCAATGATCGCTATCGGACTTTATGCCTACCGGGTGTCCACAAATGATATGTCAGGCTATATGTTAGGTGGCAGGCAACTGGGGCCAACATTGACAGCCATGTCAGCCGGCGCATCAGATATGAGCAGTTGGATCCTGATGGGACTGCCCGGTGCCTTATATTTAAATGGTTTAAGCAGTGCCTGGATTATCGTCGGGCTGTTAATTGGTGCCTATGCCAATTATCTGTTTGTTGCTCCCCGTTTACGGGTTTACACCGAAATAGCCAGCGATGCCATCACCCTGCCCGATTACTTTGAAAACCGCTTTGAAGACAAAAGCCGTACGCTCAGGCTGATCTCCTCGCTGGTAATTATTGTTTTCTTCACGCTGTACACATCGTCCGGTTTAGTCGGCGGCGGCAAATTATTTGAAAGCTCGTTCGGGCTAAGCTATGAACTGGGTTTATACGTTACAGCCGGTGTTGTGGTTATTTACACGGTTTTTGGCGGCTTTCTGGGTGTCAGTATGACCGATCTGGCACAAGGCCTGGTTATGTTGATTGCACTGGTGTTAGTGCCCTGGGTGGTATTTGATAATCTGGGTGGCGTTATTGAAGTCACCGATACGATTAATCAGCTGGATCCGCAATACCTCAGCTGGTTCGGTACAACGTCTGCAATTGCGATTATCTCAGCAATCGCATGGGGTCTGGGCTATTTCGGGCAACCTCATATTGTTGTACGTTTTATGGCTATCCGCTCAGTAAAAGATGTTAAAGTCGCCCGCCGCATTGGTATGAGCTGGATGTTTGTCACCATTTCCGGTGCGGCGGCAACAGGTCTGGTTGGCATTGCGTATGTCGCAAAAACCGGTATGGAACTGGCCGATCCTGAAACCATTTTCATTGTGTTCTCGCAAATCCTGTTCAATCCGCTGATATCCGGCTTTCTGCTGGCAGCAATACTGGCCGCTATTATGAGCACCGTCTCATCCCAGTTGCTGGTAACATCAAGCTCGTTAACTGAAGATTTATACAAAACGTTTTTCAGACGCAGTGCCAGCCAGAAAGAACTGGTATTGCTGGGACGGCTATCGGTAATCATCGTTTCTTTTGTTGCTATTGCTCTGGCCTATGACAGAGACAGCTCAATACTTGATCTGGTCAGTAATGCCTGGGCAGGCTTTGGTGCAGCCTTTGGCCCGTTAATTCTGTTCAGCCTGTTCTGGAAACGTATGACCTATGCCGGGGCACTGGCCGGTATGCTCACCGGCGCTATCACGGTATTGATCTGGATTTATCTGCCAGTCGTCATTGACGGTGAAAAAACCCACCTCAGCAGCCTGATTTATGAAATTGTTCCTGGTTTTATTATCAGTACGCTAAGCATTATTATCGTCAGTTTAATGACAAAAGCGCCTTCAGCATCCATGCAACTATTGTTTGATCAGATGCTGCATCACCTGAAGCGCGAAACAACCAGATAATCTGTGCAAACCATTACGGCAATACAACCTGTATTGCCGTAATTTATAAACACAGTTCCATTTCACTTATTCAAATGCAACATACTGGCTGATTCTGGCTGCCAGTTTATCGCCAATACCTTTTACCTGTGTCAGCTGTTGCTCATTATTAATTGTGCCGTGCTGCTGAATATAATCCAGAATCGCCTGTGCTTTCACTTTACCCAGGCCGGGTACGGCGACCAGTTCGTCCAGAGTCGCGTTATTAATATTCAACCGGGTAAGCTGGTGCTCTGCAGATGCTTTAATTTCCAGTTCAGGCTTAGTTTGCGCCATGCCATAGTTAACAGTTAAGGTGCCTATCGTCAGGAATAATGCAATCAGTAAATTCTTCATCGTATTTCCTCAAGTTACAAATTACGGTAACCGCTCAGGAAAGCCCTGTATGCCCGGGTAAAATGCTGGCAGACATAACAGACAAATACCTGAAGCATATTACCGGAGTAATTATCGTTGCCAGCAAACTTAAAATACCACAAAATTAACTAAATCAAACATATTATTTACATAAAACCAAAATAACCTGCCGGATTAATGTTCAGCAAAAATTAAGCATCGCAGGACTAGGCTGTGTTTTGCCATCAAAGCTGCAATAAAAGTCTGTCAGTGAGGAACCAGCAGGTCACAGGAAAGTGCCCCCGGAGATTGCCGCAGTATAAATAGTCCGGTACAGTAGCAGAATGTGATAGAAGATGGTTATCAGGTTACCTGACCGTATCGTGGGCAAACCTATCACAGTAACCGATCATTCATCCCGGTTAACTACAGGATTCAGAAAGCAGATTGTAATTTTCTGCAAACCGGGAGCAGTTTTTTGATCAGAATTTGTGGAGATAACAATGTTACGTAGCACCGTATTACTGCTGTTGGCAGTGCTGTGGTTTTTGCCACAGAACCTGTCCGCTCACGGCATAACGGATAAAACAGTCACAAAAGAACAGGCAACACAGCTGGCACAGCAGCGTTACCCGGGTAGAATAGTGAAAGTACAGACGGAAAGCCGTTATTACAGAGTACGATTGCTACAATCTGATGGCAGAGTGATTACTGTGCTGGTCGATATTCGTACTGGTCAGGTTCAGAGGGATGATAATTAATGCGTTTATTAGTTGTAGAAGATGAACAGTTACTGGCAGAACAGATAAAAAACCACCTGCTGCAAAACCAGTTTAGTGTGGATATTGCCAAAGATGGTGATGACGGCTGGTTTAAATTGTCTGAATATCCTTACGATTTAGCCATAGTTGACATCGGCTTACCGAAAATGGATGGTTTAAGCCTGATCCGTAAAGCCAGGCAACAATCGCTGAAAACCCCGATTATCGTACTGACTGCGCGTGGCAGCTGGCAGGAAAAAGTAGAAGGTCTTGATGCCGGTGCCGATGATTATCTGACCAAACCTTTTCATGCAGAAGAATTACTGGCACGTTGTAATGCCTTAATCCGCCGGGCTGCCGGCCAGCCGGAACCCACGCTGACCGCCGGACCGGTAGCTCTGAACAGCCGTACCCAGCAGGTCTGGCTGAATAATGACGAAGTCAGCCTGACCGCTTATGAATATAAAGTACTGGAGTACTTTATGCTCAACCCGAATAAAGTGATTTCAAAAACAGAGCTGACAGAGCATATCTATGATCAGGACTTTGATCTCGACAGTAACGTTATAGAAGTGTTTGTATTGCGGTTACGGAAGAAACTGGATATCGACGGCGAGCTGAAACCGATAGAAACACTCAGAGGTCGCGGTTACCGCTTCACCCTGACCGTCAGTTAATATGACATTTTCTCTTAAACTCCGGCAGCTGTTTATCAGCATCCTTTTGCTGCTGTTACTGCTGCCCAGTTCTTTTCTGGCAATAGACAGCGCTTTTTACACCCAGCTGCTGACGAATACAGAGCAGAAGCTGGAAGTACATATGTACGCCATTTTGTCAGAGCTGAATGTTACTGCTGATCAGGTTGAGCTGGGCAGTAATACCCTGGCACCTGACTTTTACCGGCCGGATTCAGGTTTAAGTGCCTATATTACAGATGCAAACCAAATTGTCTGGCAATCAGACTCCTCTCTGAATCAGGGTTTCACACCACCAGAGTTAAGCCTGCCGGCGGGTCAGCATCTGTTCCGTGAAATCAGGCAAAATGACCATAGTTACCGGGTATTATCGATTTCCCTGCTGTTTGATGCAGGAGATGATACTCACCCGCTGACGATCCATGTTGTCCAGAGCGAACAATTGCTGGCAGCCCCTTTGCAAAGCTTCCGGCAAACCCTGCTCGAATGGTTTATGGTAATTGGCATCATTCTGATGTTACTGATGCTGCTGGCTTATTACTGGACCACCAAACCATTATCACGGCTTGATCATGAAATCCGCCGGGTTGAAAATGGCAGCCAGGAGAAACTCACCGGCAATTACCCTGCCGAACTGACGATTCTGAAAGAAGATCTTAACTTGTTGTTAGAAAACCAGAACCGGCAAAAACAACGTTACCGCCATCATTTGAGCGATCTGGCACATGCGCTTAAAACGCCGGTGGCGGTACTGCATACCTCCGCTCTCAGCCAGCAACCGGAGCTGAAAGAGCAGCTTGATCGTATCACCGCAATGATCGAGCACCAGCTCAAACGTGCCGGCAGCTCAGGCCAGGATATCTGGAAAAAACAACTGCCGGTGCTACCTTTGCTGAATAAACTCTGCAGTGCGCTGAATAAAATTTATCTTGGGAAAAACTGCCAGATCACCGTGAACTGCCGTGCCAGTACAGTATTTCGCGGTGACGAAACCGATTTAATGGAAATGCTTGGCAATCTGCTGGATAACGCCTGTAAAGCGTGTCAGCAGCAGGTAACCGTTACCGTTACCACCAGACCGCTGACCATTACGGTAGAAGATGATGGCCCCGGTATTACCAAAGAGAAACACCATATGTTGTTTGAACGCGGTATCCGGCTCGATACCTATAAAGAAGGTCATGGTGTTGGCCTGTCTATTGTGGCAGAACTGGTCAGCTCTTACTCCGGGCAGATCACTGTCGGCGACAGTCCGTTGGGGGGCGCCCTGTTTACCCTGGTGTTCCCTGAGCATATCTGATCACTAATTGCGCTTCCGGTTTGCAGGCGGCGCACTTTTCTTGCAATCCGGTTACAGTGCAGGCTTAATACCAATAAATAACTATTTCTGTAACAGGATCAATCACTATGGAACTGAATCCGGCAATTATAAAAATTAAAAACCTGCGCCTGCGTACTTATATTGGTATTAAAGACGATGAAATTAATAACAAACAGGATGTTGTTATTAATGCGCAAATCCGCTACCGGGCAGATAAAGCCGCTGACAGTGATAACATGGATAATGCGCTCAATTACCGCACCATCACCAAACGTATTATCACCCTGGTTGAAAATAACCGTTTCTCGTTACTGGAAAAGCTGACAGCAGAAGTACTGGCCATTACCGCTGAACATCCTTCCGTATGCTATGCTGAGGTCGAAGTTGATAAACCTTATGCTCTGCGTTTTGCTGATTCTGTTTCATTAACACTGTCTGTCAGTAAATAAAGCAGACGCTATACTTTCAGTAACAGCAGCAACGGTAAATAACTACGTTATGAATATTCTGATAAGCGGTGGCACCGGCCTGATTGGCCAGGCCCTGATAAAATACTGGGCGGCTCAGCATCATATCACTGTGCTGACCCGCTCATCAGAAAAAGCACGTCGCATACTGCCAGCTGATATTACGCTGATTGAACATCCGGACCAGCAGGACTTTAACGCACTGGATGCTGTGATAAATCTGGCCGGTGAACCAATAGCAGACAAACGCTGGACTGAAAAACAAAAACAACTGATTTGCCACAGCCGCTGGCAATTAACCGGACAGCTCAGCCAGCATATACAACAGGCCGGCACCCCACCCCATACGTTTATCAGTGGCTCAGCTATTGGCTATTATGGCCGGCAGAATGAACAATTTATCGATGAGCATTACACCGCCTGTTACCCGGAATTTACCCATCAGGTCTGTAAAAAATGGGAAGAGCTGGCACAACAGGCAGCCAGCGAAACGACCAGAGTCTGTATTTTACGTAGTGGAGTGGTGTTGTCAGCAGATGGCGGCGCACTCAGTAAAATGCTGCCCTCATTTAAGATAGGACTGGGTGGTTATGCCGGAAGCGGTCAGCAATATATGTCCTGGATCCACCTGCATGATATGGTAAGGATTATTGATTTTCTGCTGCTGCATCCGACACTCAGTGGTGTTTTTAATGCCACAGCACCTGAACCGGTAACAAACAAGGTGTTCGGTCAGCTACTGGCTAAACGCCTGCAACGCCCGGCATTCTTACCCGCACCGGCATCCTTGCTTAAAATGGTGCTGGGCGAAATGGCAGATATGCTGTTATACGGACAGCGGGTAATACCTCGCCGCTTGCAGGAAGCGGGTTTCAGTTTTAATTACCCGACACTGCAACCGGCGCTGGCATCATTATCCCTGTAATACCCGGCGTATAAGCTGTGCTCCGGGGATACGCAGCAGCCGTTTCAATTGCCACCAGCCAAGTGCCGTGACGCAAAATACCCCCAGCACCGGCCCCAGCCACCAGAACGCATAATGAAATTCAAACGGCATATTGAATACCCGCTGTTGCAGAACAAGTAACAGCAATTCTGCCAATACCGTCGCAAACAGGCCGGCCATCGCGCCCAGAAAAGCAAACTCCAGCAGCAAGGCATTGCGCAGGAAAGAGTAACGCGCCCCCAACGTTCGCAGAATAGCCAGCTCCTGCTCACGTTGCTCCAGCGTTGCCTGAACCTGTGCCACCAATACCAGTGCCGCAGCCAGTGAAATAATCAGCAGAATAAAACTCAGCGCTATGGTGACCTGATCAATAATATCGTTAATCTGCTTAATAATCGCATCTACCGTTAACACCGTAATGGTCGGGAACTGCCTTGCCAGCTGATTCAGTAATTCACTTTGCTCTGCCGGTGCATAAAAAGCAGAAATATAAGTAGCAGGAAAAGTGGACAGCAACTCCGGACTTAAAATCATATAAAAGTTCGGTTGCAGGCTATTCCAGTCTACCTTCCGGATGCTGCTGACCACCGCGCTGACTTCCTGCCCGCCAATGGAGAACAACAGCTTATCGCCCATATTCAGCTGTAAACGCTCAGCCAGTTGTGATTCCACCGAAACCGTCCCCGGCCGGGCACTGCCGTTCCATGTTCCACTTTCAATCTGGTTATTCGGGGGTAATCTGTCCAGCCAGGTCAGATTAAGCTCGCGGCCAACGCCAACCCGTTGCTCAGACTGTTGTTCTTTGCTGGGTTCTTCCTGTAGTTGTTCGTCATTAATACTGACCAGCCGCCCGCGCACCATCGGATAAAAATCCGTTAATGTCAGTTGATGCTGCTCTGCAAACTGTTGCAGAGAAACCAGTTCATGTTCGGCAATATTTACCAGAAACTGGTTAGGCGCACCTTCAGGAATTTGCCGCTGCCACTGTTCGATTAACCCGGCCCGTAAAAAATACAGCAGCAACGTCAGAAAAATAGCCAGACTAAAAGTAATCAGCTGAAAACTGTTTGGCCATAACCGCCGCCGCAGGTTAGCCAACGCCAGCTTTCTGGCACTGCTCTGCCCGGCAGCAACCGGTTTAGCCAGCCTGACCAGCAGCGCCGCCATCGCCAGTAACAGTAAAGCAAAAACACCACACAATAAAAACAACCCGATACTCAGTACCAGCTCACCACTGAACAACCACATCAGCCCCCAGATCGCTACCGCCCCCAGCGCTATCTGAAATACATCAAAACGCCACTGGCTGGCAGGTTGTTTCAGCACGTCAATCGCGGCCGTCTGCGTTAAACGCCATAAGGGCCGGGCGGCAAATAATAAGGCGCAGATAATACAGGTTAAACTGCCCAGCCACAGCGGACGCCAGCTGAATTCACTCTGGTAATCGGCAATGTAATACCCTATTCCCAGTTGTCCCAGCCAGATAGTAGCCATACCTGCTGCCAGCCCCAGTAACAGGCTGAATAACAGCACCAGCAGCAAATGGCTGCCATAAATAAGCCGCGCCTGTAATGTGGTAGCCCCCAGTGCTTTAATAATGGCCACAGCCTGGGTATGGCGCTGGCTGTAACGACTGGCAGCAACTGCGGCGGCACAGGCTGCCAGCACAATTCCCAGTAACCCGGCCAGTAACAGAAAACGTTCGGCCCGATCCAGCGCACTCCCCAGTGCCGATTCCTCATCCATTTCCTGCCAGCGCTGATGTACCGTCAGTAATGGTCCGCTCTGCTGTTCAAACTGTGTCAACGCCGCCTGAGATCCGGCAAACAGATAACGGTAACTGATACGGCTGCCCGGCTGAATAATCCCGGTTGCTGCGACATCATCCAGAGACATCAGTACTCTGGGCGAACCACCGAACACACTTAATGGCGCATCAGGCTCAGAGACAATCACCCCGGCAACTTTTAACCGGCTGACACCCATTTCGATCACAGAACCAGGCTCAACCTGTAATAAACTGAATAAACGCGGTTCCAGCCACACTTCACCGGCAACAAGGCTGCCGGCGGCTCCTTTACTGATATCGGCGGAGCGGCGCAGCTCCAGCGTACCACGTAACGGATACTGTTCACTGACCGCTTTAACCGTCACCAGTTGCATTGCTTCACCGGCGAACAGCATAGAGTTAAACTGTATCTGCTGCGCAGAAGCAACATTATGTTGCTGCGCCAGTTGCATAATTCTTTGATCAAAAGGCTGGGATGAACGCAGGACTCTGTCAGCCGCGGTAAACTGGGCACTACGCTGAGCCAGCGCACTTTTCACACTCTGGGTAATACCACTCAGGCTGACAACAGAGCCTACCGCCAGAAAAAGAGCGAAGGCGATAACCCATAGCTCTCCCCTGCGAAGCTCCTGCCAGAACAGACGCCATGCTATTTTAGCCCACATGCGCCACCACCTGTTCTGTGTTACTGATAAAACGCCCGGCCTGCATCCGCAGTTGCCGCTGACAACGATCTGCCAGTTCGGCATTGTGTGTTACCAGCACCAGTGTCGTGCCTTGTTGGGTATTCAGTTCAAACAACAGGTCTTCAATTTTCCTGCCCGTGGCAGTGTCCAGGTTGGCAGAGGGTTCATCAGCAAATAAAATTGCCGGACTGGTAATAAAAGCTCTGGCAATAGCGACCCGCTGCTGTTCTCCGCCAGATAACTGAGACGGATAAAAATCAGCCCGTTCGGCCAGCCCCACTTTCTGTAATAACTCAAGCCCTCTTGCCCTGGCTTGCCTGTCCCCGGCCAGTTCAGCCGGTAACGTAACATTTTCCAGTGCCGTCAGGCTCGGCAGCAGCAGGAATGACTGAAACACAAAGCCAACCTGCGCCGCACGGATTTGCGCACGCTCATCTTCAGATAATTGATGTAAAGGCTGCCCGGCCAGATACATTTCACCGGACGTCGGAATATCCAGCCCGGCCAGCAGACTCAGCAATGTAGACTTGCCTGAACCAGAAGCACCGACAATCGCCACTGTTTCGGCCTGATTGATTGTCAGACTGATATCATGCAGGATAGTAAGTGAACCATCCGTAACTTTAACACTCTTAGCAAGGTTTTTAGCTTGTATATGTATTTCAGGTGAAGTCATCATGCGTTTTATCTTAATTCTGTTAGTGGGTTTAATCAGTCCGGTTTGTACTGCTCATACATTGCTGATCCTTGGCGACAGCCTCAGCGCCGGTTACGGTATGCAACAGCAACAGGGCTGGGTGCATTTGTTGCAACAGCAACTAACTAAAGAACAGTCGCCGGTAACGCTAATCAATGCCAGCATCAGTGGTGAAACAACCGGGGGTGCGCTGGCCCGGCTGCCGGCATTACTAAAACAGCACCAACCAGATACTGTACTGGTTGAACTGGGTGGTAATGATGGTTTGCGCGGTTTCAGCCCCGACCTTATCAATAATAATCTGAGCAGAATAATTGAGCTTATTCAGCAGCATAATGCGACAGCAGTTTTAATGCAAATACGCATTCCACCAAACTATGGTCCACGTTATCTGGAAAAGTTCAGTGCGATTTACCCGGAACTGGCACAACAACATCAGATTACGTTATGGCCATTTTTTATGGAGCAAATTGCAACCAATCCTGACTTGATGTTACCAGACGGTATTCACCCTAATGTAGAGGCCCAGCCGGAAATTACCGCTATCATGGCGAAGCTGCTGCAGGAGTTACTGGAAGGTAGTCAGTCGTAAAGAAAATACTAGATAAAATTCAGAAGAAACTTTTGATCCGTATCAGACATTCCACACTACTTAAAAACAAAGCAGAGTAAATAACTGATAGTTAACAGCATTATTAATACTAATGGTGCAGTAACTCGCCCTTCGGGCTCAAACACCCTGCGCTCACCAGTACAGAACTGTGAACTGCCAGATAACAGAATACGGGAAATAAAACCAGTGCTTTGAGTATTTTTTTGAAAATAAGAATCAGGCAGGAAATATAGGCTTTAACTGGCGTCCCCTAGGGGATTCGAACCCCTGTTACCGCCGTGAAAGGGCGGTGTCCTAGGCCTCTAGACGAAGGGGACGCTGTGATAAAGCTGACTGAATGTGATGAAGTGGCGTCCCCTAGGGGATTCGAACCCCTGTTACCGCCGTGAAAGGGCGGTGTCCTAGGCCTCTAGACGAAGGGGACGCAAAAACATACAACATTCAAAAAGTGTGAAGATTTAGAAGTGGCGTCCCCTAGGGGATTCGAACCCCTGTTACCGCCGTGAAAGGGCGGTGTCCTAGGCCTCTAGACGAAGGGGACGCACTGAAAAATCTTGGTGGAGCTAAGCGGGATCGAACCGCTGACCTCTTGCATGCCATGCAAGCGCTCTCCCAGCTGAGCTATAGCCCCACACTTTTTATGCCAGTGTAACCAGTGATTACTGCTGAACACGGGGCGCATTCTAGGGGGACACCGGATATGTGTCAACAGTTTTTTCAGGCAGCTATACTGTTCGGATACTTTTTAAGCGTGACGAATAATTTTCAGCCATAAACAGCAATAAACAACATATTTCCGGCAGCAGAAAATCGTAATCCGATATCAATAACAGCATCGTTTTATCCGGCAAATTTATATACAATCATACACTGTTAAGCCTTTGCCGGTCAGATGTTGTTTCTGCCCGGCATATCAGGACATTTGAAAGGATATCAATATGTACGAACAGTACTACGGGTTTACGGAACGCCCTTTTCAGCTTACCCCTAATCCTGGCTGGTTTTATGCCAGCAAACTGCATAAGCGTGCCCTTGCCTATCTGCAATACGGCCTCAGCCAGGGTGAAGGCTTTATTGTTATTACCGGCGATATCGGTACCGGAAAAACCACCATTGCCAGCCAGTTACTCAACCAGCTAAATCAGGATGAGATCGTTGCCAGACAAATTGTGACGTCAAAGCTCGACCCTGATGATCTGATCCGGATGATCGCCAGCAGCTTTAACCTGATGGTAAACGAACATACCAAAGCGGGTTATCTTGATGCAATTTACACCTATCTGAAACGCTTACACGCGCAACGCCGCCGGGCGCTGTTACTGGTAGATGAAGCCCAGAACCTGCCGCTGGCATCGATAGAAGAACTGCGAATGCTGTCTAACTTTCAGTTACAGGGAAAGCCGCTGCTGCAAAGTTTTCTGCTCGGACAAAACGAACTGAACGCCATTATCCAGGCTCCGAATATGGAGCAGTTCCGCCAGCGTATTATTGCATCGTCAAACCTGACACCGTTTCAGGAAGAAGATACCAAAGCCTATATCAGTTATCGTCTGCAGCAGGCCGGAGGTAACAGCGACCTGCTGAGCGACGGCAGCTATACACTGATACAAAACTACAGCCGGGGCATTCCCCGCAAAATAAACTCGCTGATGGACCGCGCCTTATTGTTTGGTTATCTGGAAGAACGGCCAGAGCTGACCGAAGCGGATATCCAGGCAGTACTGGATGAAATATCGCAGGAAGTGGCCAATATTACCCAGCTACCACCGGCGGATAATATACCGGCACCGGTCTCAGCAGAGGCGGAGAATTCTTACCATAGCAAACTGACCGAGCTGTCAGCCCTGCTTGATAATACGCTGGAGCAGAAAATTAAAATGGCAAAAGAGCTGGATCTGCTGTTAAAACGCCAGCAACGCCTGCTTAGCCGTCAGGGGAAGAACGGCTGATGCAAAGCGTTATTTCAGCAACAGCTTTACCCATTATGTAAAGCTGCTCAGAACTTATAGCGGTAACTGAACCATACCCGGTTTTCGCTGATATCCCGGGCTACCACATTGGAATTACGGGATGTTCTGCGGACATTAAACGAAATATCAGAATGGGCCGACAAGGTTTTTTCAAGCCCGGTTGAAGCCGACAGGTTATTGTCTTCGCGCTGTTCTGTTACATAATTCAGCTCATAAAACCGGATATTTGAAACCCACCGCAAATGCTCTGATAATTTCCATACCACATTAAGCGAAGCCGTATTACTGCGGTTAACGCTGCCCAGTTCAACAAATTCATCTTCAGAAACAGATAACCCCAGATTCAGAGCCAGCCGGTTTTTGTTATAACCAATTGACAGGGCCCCTGACCGGCGCAGCACGATATCTTCGCGGATATCCTGGTTTATATCAAAAAAGCGCTGAAATGTTTCCCCTGCCCCCGGCTGATAACCGGCTGAAGGTGGCCTGAAACAATCGCTCATGCCGATATAACCATCCGGGCAGACAAAAACACCCAGATCTTCAAATTCAAAATCCAGTGCCGACATGCTTCTGACCGTGTCGTTAACCGATAGCCGCATCGTCAGAAACCGCAGGTTATATTGCCCGGAAACCGCAGCCGTACGGCCAAAGTACCGGCGGTCCCAGTAGCCGCTTAATGAGCTTCTTCTGGACGGCGCCAGATAGAAATCTCCCGCCAGATAAGTTTCTTCCTCTTCGCCAAACTGGTTCTCTGTTTTCGCCCGGTTTACCGAGACATTAACGCGTGATACCCGGCCAAATTTAAACTCCAGCCCGGCCCCGTAAGAGCGGAATTCATTATTATAAAATTCAGAGCTGTCGTTTGATTCATAACTACCACGCCCTATCAGCGATAAACGGTGGTAAAGCGGTACACCAACCAGGAAATTACCATGCTTGGAGACAAAATCGTCAGCCGTTTCCCGGGTGGTTTTGGTGTAATTACCACCCAGTTGCCAGAAAAAACCGGCTGCCCGGTCTTTACTGGCCAGCTGTAATGCGGCGTTATAGGTTTCATTTTCAAAATTACTGAAACCGTCCTGCTCCTGAGGTTCTTCCGATTTATTTTTACGGTAATTCAGGTTAACCGCCCCGTTAATTCTGCTGATGGGTAAGGTATTCCAGTTCAGAAACGAACCGTGAGAGCGGATACGGCCCAAATGCTGGGCACCGGTAATCCGGTCTGCAAATACGCCCTGCTGTGAATTACGCACCCGATAGTTGGAAGACGCATTCAGCCCCCAGTGCAGACGTTTATTAAAACCACTGACAACATTATTAAAACGATACTCGTCAAACGTGTCATGTTCCCGCTGGGCATCGTCATACCATATCGATTCTGTCTGCCAGAATAATGAGCTTTTCAGGTTATTGCCGTTGGCAATCCAGCTGACAGCAGGTGCGACAGACGCTGCCAGCCCTTCGTCCCAGTCAGTGGCAGGCTCTTCTTTCAACTGATAGCCATAGCCGCTTACCGTTATCTGCGGTACAAACTTTATTTCAGCAGCCACAACGGCAACAGACGGCAGCAGACACACCATATAAAGTACCCGCTTACAAGCCAGTGCCACCGTATTTAAGGCCGGTTTACCCTGCGCCGTAATAATATCCGTAGCCATAGCCTTTTCCCTGGTTGCGATGTGCTTTGTTAATCACAAAACCGATAGCCATATCTTCCGGTAATAGGGCTACAGACTGTTCTATTTCTGCCAGCTTCGAGTGATTTTCTTCTACGACAATAACGGCCTGACCACACATCGTCGCCATGACTGCCGTTTCGTTTACGCCAAGCAATGGCGGGGCATCGAATATTACAATCCGGTCGGGATAGCGGGACGCAAACTCCCGCGCCAGATGCAGCATCCGTTCACTGGCCAGCAGTTCGGTGGAAAGGTGATGTGGCCGTCCGGCGGTAATAATTTTCAGACGTTCAACATTAGTACTGAGAATAATATCCGGCACCTGAATATCAGCAGACAGCAGATAGTCAGTTAAACCAATATCGTATTTAATATGCAGTGTTTTAGCGATATTAGGCCGCAATACATCAGCATCGACCAGTAATACGGTTTTATCCTGTTCCAGTGCAATGCTCAGTGCCAGATTGATCGCCGAAAAGGTTTTGCCTTCACCCGGCCGTGAGCTGCTGACCAGAATCAGATTCGGGTGTCTTAATGTATCGCTCAGCGCACCAAAAGCATTATTTATCAGCTTACGTTTAATGACCCGGTATTCTTCATTAATCAGCCTGCGTTCGCTGGACAGTGATACAAAGTTTTTCTGCTCCAGCCCGGCCAAATCAAGAATTACCTGCGGTTTGCCATACTCAGCCTGCGGGTTATGCGGTACAGACTCAGTCGTTGTTGTATTAACCGTTGCCACCTCTTTAGCTGCCTGCTGTGTACCGGCTTGCTTACTGATGGCTTTTTCAATAATACTCACCTGATATCCCTCAATAAAAATTAGCCAGCTTGCCAAGCAACATCTCATTACTTACCAGTGCGAAATAACACAGGAGTAATCCACCGCCGAGCATGGAAAAATACAACAGGTGCAACCGCCCCTGCTTCAGAATTTTCGATTTATCTGTATGCGACACGATGCCGAAAACCGGATAATCACTGATACTCTGCAACTGTGATGCCCTGGTCAGTACCGGTGAAATCAGGCTGCGTAAAAAAGCCGTAAATACCCCGGCAGCAATTCCCAGAATCAGCACCAATGTATAAAACAATGGCCGGTTCGGGCCGGAAGGTGTCAGAGGAACCCTTGGCGGTTCGATCACATTAAACTGCACATCCTGCTCTGATGCATCCGCCCTGCGCGACAGTTCGGCTGATTCCCGGCGGGTAAGCAAGGCTTCATACTTGGATTTGGTAATATCGTAGTCACGGTTAAGGCCGGTGAATTCGGCTTCAATTTCAGGGATCAGGTTAAGCTTACTTTCCAGCTCCTTTACTTTATCCTCATAAGCCTGCACCCTGACCCGGCCAGACGCGACTTCAGTTTCCAGACGCGCCACATTAATACGCAGCTCCTGATATACCGCATTCTGGTTAATATTAGCACTCTGCCCCGGGTTTTCAGCTGAAATACGGGCCAGTACCTGTAACTCTTCTTCCCGCTGCTGCTCCAGCCGGGCAACCAGTTTCTGGGTTTCCTGAACATCAGGATGATTTTCCGTATACTTAATCAGCAGACTATCCAGTTGGGAACGTAAATCGCGGATCCGGCTGTCATATTGGGTGGGTACTGCATTACTGCTGCCGGAGAATGGCATCAGCCCGAATACCGGTTCTTCTCCGGCCAGCTGGCTTTTCGCTGAAACCAGCCGGGTTTCCTGCTCTCTCAGCTCCAGCCGTGCCGCTTCCAGCCGCTGTTTTTCGGCGCTAATCTGCCCGTAATAATCCTGTTCAGACCCCGGCAACAAACTCATCCGGTTCTTTTTAAAATCAGACAGCCGCAGCTCAGCTTCAATCAGGCGCCTTTCATAATCTTCAATCTGACTGTTCAGAAAACGCTCTGCCGCCTGAGAATCAGCCCTGCTGGAGCCCAGCCGGTTTTCAACAAAAGTGTTCAGCGTTTCCTGCACCACATTTAATGCCAGTTGCGGCAAAGGATTGTTATAAGCAATAACGTAGATGTTTTCCCGGCCTGAAGCCGAAATTTTGATGTTTTTCTGCAAACCGTCAATCAGTGCTTCAAATTGTTTTTCATCTCTTGCCCGTAAATCCAGATCTGTCGCTCTGGCAATTTTCTCCAGATTAGGCCGGCTCAGCAATGTGCGGGCCATCAGCTTAATTTCTTCGTCCGGATTATTACGAATTGCCAGCCCCCTTAATAAGGGTTCCAGCATAGTACGGGTTTCGACATACAGTTTAGCACTGGCTTCATAGGTCGGCGGCATGTTGTATACATAAAACCAGCCGGCCGGGCATAGCAGCCAGGCGGTAATAATAATATAGCGGCGTCGCAGCCATACCCCCTGAATATAGGTATGGAGCTGCTCAATTGCCTGATGCAGTTCTTTCATAAATCACTCCCTGAAATCTGACTCTCCTGATACTGCGCGACAGATTAGAACCAGGCCTCCGGTATAATCACAATATCGCCCGGCAAAATATCAATATTTGCCGCAATCTCTCCATCTCTGATTAAATCGTCAAGCCGCAGATCATAACTGATCTGCGAACCATCTTTGGCCCTGACCAGCTTAGCCCGGTTACCATCAGCAAACTCTGTCAGCCCGCCGACCGCAATCATCAGATCAAGCAGCGTCATATACTCCCGGTAACTTATTGCCTGCGGGTTAGCAGCCGCACCTATCACCCGCACCTGTTCACTGTAAGGCCCGACAAAACCGATCACCGAAACAGTAACCACCGGATCACGGATAAACTTACTCAGTACAGTTTCCATATCGCGGGCAAGCTGGGTTGGTGTTTTGCCACTGACCGGCACATCTTCAACCAGTGACGTTGAAATCTTACCATCCGGCCTGACGATAAAAGAGCCGGATAACTCCGGATTACGCCAGACAAAAATATTCAGCGTATCGTTAGGGCCAATCAGGTAGTGGTAGTTATCTACAGAAGTAGTAAGAGAATTGTGTACGGTTGCCGCAGGCAGATAATTATAGCTGCAGGCAGCTAACATAAATGTCAGAAATAACGCTAAACAGCGTCTTCCCTTCGCTGGTATCGCAATCATATTACTCGTCCTTGTTTGTACTGTCCCGCCATCATTGAGCAGGAGATTTTCTAATATAACGCAAAAATTTCCTGTTGTACTGCAAATTCTTAAAATTTAATTTCTGTTTTAACGTAGAAATAGTATACTCACTGAGTTAAATTTGTACTTGGGCAGGAACGCCCCTAACAGCTTACGTAGAATAGACGCACAAGGATTGTCGCTATGAGTAAAGCTCACCATTATTGGAAGCATACATTTGCTGACAGGCTTTTTTTATTGTCAGAAGTCGTTATTCTGATAGCATCAAGCCTGCTGACCAGTGTTCTGATTAACCACTATCAGTCTGCAATTCCCTTTGAATACCACCTGCTGAATGCTGTTATATTTGCAGCGTCCTTTATGTTATGCGCATTATCAGTCGGCCTTTATGATCTGAAACTGCGCGAAAATCAGTTTGGCATCCTAAAACGAATAGCTATTACCCTGATCTTTAATGCTATTTTGTTAGAGCTGATTATTTTTAATATTTTCCCCTCGCTGCATCTCGGTACAGTGTACCTGCTGATCACATCACTGCTGGCAACCATTACCGTTTCCGCATTCCGGGCTTTTTTCCATTACAACAACATTCTCAGTATTGGCAAACGCCGGGTACTGATACTCGGAGCCGGAGAACGGGCATCTATTATTGAGCGCCGGATGCGCCGTACGGTAGATAAGCGCAACTTCGATATTTTCGGGTTTGTTAAAATTGAAGGCGACAAAGACGCCGGCATTGCCGAATCGCGGTTAATCAGTTTCGACTATAGTAACGAATTGTTCCAGTTTGTTGTTAACAACAATATTGACCAGTTAGTTATCGCCTGTGATGAAAGACGCAACATGCTGCCGGTCGAGCATTTATTCAAATGTAAAACCCGTGGTATAGATGTTATTGATATTCTTGACTTTATCGAGCAGGAAACCGGCCAGATTGCCGTAAACCTGATTTACCCGAGCTGGGTTATCTATTCTAACGGCTTTGATTTAAACCATCGCTTTAAGACCAATCTCGACTATAAACTTAATGTTATTCTGGCGCTGCTGTTACTGGCACTTACCTGGCCGATAATGCTGCTCACCGCCCTGCTTATTTATCTGGAGGACGGCCGGAAAACCGGCGCCTCGGTGTTCTATCGCCAGGTACGGGTAGGCTATGACGGTAACCCCTTCTATATTCTGAAATTTCGCAGTATGCGCCCTGATGCCGAAAAAAATGGCGCCAAATGGGCGGTGACCGGCGACGACAGAGTTACCCGTGTTGGCAGAATCATCCGTAAATACCGGATAGATGAATTGCCGCAATTGCTGAACATCCTGACAGGCGATATGGGCTTTGTCGGCCCCAGACCTGAAAGACCGGAATTTGTACACCAGTTGGTGAAAGATATTCCCTATTACAGCCAGCGCCATAATGTAAAACCCGGTTTAACCGGCTGGGCGCAACTGAAATATCCGTATGGCGCCAGTGCCGAAGATGCGCAGGAAAAACTGAAGTTTGATCTGTATTACATTAAACATCGCAGCCTGATGCTGGACCTGATGATCCTGATCCGCACAGTAGAAATTGTGCTGTTTGGTAAAGGACGCTAAGCCGTATGACTACCCCCCGGAACAACAGATACAACGCCCTGACGGTAGACGTGGAAGACTACTTTCATGTAGCCGCATTCGACTCTACCATCAGCCCGTCGCAATGGGACTCGATGCCACAACGGGTAGAAAACAATACCCGCCAGTTACTGGATTTATTTGCCAGACACAATGCCAAAGCCACCTTTTTTATACTGGGCTGGGTGGCAGAGCGCTTTCCGGGGCTGGTAAAAGATATCCACCAGCAGGGCCACGAAGTTGCCAGTCATGGCCATGATCATGCTAAGGCCTCTTCACAGTCTGCCAGCCAGTTTCTGCATGACATAGTAAAAGCCAGAAAAGTACTGGAAGATCTGATCGGCCAGCCGGTAACCGGCTACCGGGCACCCAGTTTTTCTATCGGTAAACAGAACGAATGGGCATTTGAAAAACTGTGTGAAGCCGGTTATCGCTATAGCTCAAGTACTTACCCGGTAAAGCATGACTTATACGGCACGCCGGACTGGCCACAGCAACCGTATTTCCGGCCCGAAGGCATCTGGGAATGCCCGATGCCAACACTCAACATGATGGGCAGGCAATTGCCGATTGCCGGCGGGGGTTACTTCCGGCTGCTGCCATACTGGCTCAGCCGCCGCTTTATTCAGCGTTATCTGACACAGGTATCGTCTCCGTATATGTTCTATTTTCACCCCTGGGAGATCGATGCTTTACAACCCCGTATTCAGGGTGCCCCCCTGAAATCGAGGTTCCGCCACTATACCAACCTGCACCGGATGGAAGCCAAACTTGGCAGGTTGCTGGAAGACTTTCAGTGGCGCAGTCTTAATCAGGTCTATCAGCCATATTTTTCACGTTAAAGGGATCAGATGTATCAGTTACATACATTAGTGCTCAGGGACGAGCGCACCGCAGACTGGGATAACTTCGTTACCCGGCATGCTGAAGGCACTTTCTTTCATTTATCCGGCTGGCAACAGGTATTAACCGGGCTTGGCCATACCTGTTTTTACCTGTATGCCACAGCCAATGACCAGATCGCGGGGGTATTACCTCTGGCCAGAGTACGCAGCCGCCTGTTCGGCGATGCCCTTATATCAACCCCTTTCTGTGTTTACGGCGGTGCTGTCGGCGAACCGGCGGTAAAACGCTTTCTGGAACAGGCAGCAACGACACTGGCCGGACAGCTGAAGGTTGATCATCTGGAACTACGTTATCAGCATCTGCAACCAAACGATTTTACCACCCGCAGCCAGCATGCCTGGTTTAGCTGCCCATTGGCAGAAGACAGCGAAGCCATACTGGCAGGCATCAAAAAAAAGCAGCGGGCGGTTATTCGCCAGTCATTAACGCAATCACTGAGCTATACGCTGGATCACGATACCTCAGACTTTTTCCGGACATATTCACAAAGTGTCAGAAATCTGGGCACGCCGGTATTCAGCAAGGATTTTTTCAACAGCCTGTTACGTGCTTTTCCTGAGCAGACTGAAATTCTTACCGTACGCCATAACGGTCAGGCGGTTTCCAGTGTCCTGAGTTTTTATTTCCGTGATCAGGTACTCCCTTACTATGGCGGCGGGATCAGCGAAGCCCGCCAGCTGAAAAGTAACGACTATATGTACTACCAGTTGATGTGCCATGCCCGCACAGATAAAAACTGCCGGTTTTATGACTTTGGCCGCAGCAAGATTGACTCCGGTGCCTACCATTATAAAAAGCACTGGGGAATGCAGGTTCAGGAACTGCCCTATCAGTACCGGCTGATCAAAGCCAGTACCCTGCCCAATCTCAGCCCGAACAACCCTAAGTATCAGTTGTTTATAAAGCTGTGGCAGCAGTTGCCTTTACCTGTCAGCCAATGGCTTGGCCCCAAACTGTCGCGTTATCTGGGGTAGCCTTATGTCACAGCTAACCCCTGCCCGCACAGCGACATATTCTGAAACCGGATCAGTACAGCGGCAACGTCACAGTATGTTGTTCACTATTCTGTTGCTGGTATGGGCAGCTTGCTTCTGGCAGACGTTATGGTCGATGGTGGAGATCTGGAGCCGCTCAGACACCTTTGCCCATGGTTTTCTGATTTTCCCGATCAGCCTGTTTCTTATCTGGCAAAAACGCTTACAGATACAACAAACCGCATTCGGTACAGCGCCATTTGCACTACTGATAATATTCCTGCTGGTTTGTATCTGGTTTCTGGCCGATGCCGCTACCGTTAATGTGATTAAACAATTATCCGCCGTGCTGCTACTGCCAGCCTTAGTATTGCTGTGTTTTGGCCGGAAGCTGTTTTCGTTACTGCTCTTCCCGCTGGCTTACCTGATTTTTGCCGTCCCAATGGGCGAAGCCCTGGTGCCGGCATTGCAGAATATTACCGCTGATATGGTGGTTATTGCGTTACAGCTGACCAATATTCCGGTCTATCGTGAAGGTTTTTACCTCAGTACCCCAACCGGTAATTTTCTGGTGGCTGAAGCCTGCTCCGGTATCCGTTACCTGATAGCGTCTTTTGCACTGGGTACGCTTTATGCGTACCTGACCTACCAGAAAAAAACCAAACAGCTGATTTTCTGCCTGATTTCACTGATTGTGCCCATAATTGCCAATGGTATACGGGCTTACGGCATCGTACTGATCGCCCATCTGTCAGATATGAAATACGCCGTCGGGGTTGACCATCTTATCTATGGCTGGCTGTTTTTCGGTTTACTGATTTTTCTGATGTTTTATGTCGGCAGCTTCTGGGCCGATAAAAAAACCATACCGGCAATTAACGCTAATGCTTCGGCCTGCGGCCATCCCGGCAGGCTGTCATTACTGGCAGCCGCTACCTTGCTGTTACCTTATCTCAGCCAGTTATTGCTGCCCCCGCTGACCGCCAGCCCGGACTTTCGTTTAACTGCGTTGCAGCATACCCTGCAACCCGATACCCATCAGATCGACCAGCCGGAATTTGTTGGCAGCAGCACCCGTATTTCGGGGCTGTTACCGGCTAACAGCCAGCCGGTTTTATTCTATGCGGCCTTTTATCTGCACAGTGACAACAATAAACTGGTCAGTTGGCATAACCAGCCCTATCAGCGCAAATTCTGGACCCCCGACGCCAATATCCGCCATACCCTGACATTGGCAGATAACCGCCGGTTTTCAGTACAGGAAACTGATTTACGGGCTCTGAACGGCCAGCAACGCCTGTTGTGGTACTGGTATGGCAGTGGCGACTTTTTCTCGGCCAACAGTTATCTGATCACCTTTATGCAGGCAGCAGGCAAAGTACTGCATACCAGCCAGCATGGCAGTTTTTACGCGCTCAGCCTGCATTACGAAGGCAGTATCGAACAGGCACGGCAACAACTGAACAATACGCTGCAACAGATTTTCCCACTGATTCTGGAAGCGAATACCCCGGCAGCAAAGGATATTGCAGCCTGCAACAATTGCCCGGCAGTACAGGAGTTTACGCCATGAACACCGAACCGGTACTTTCACCAGCCACACAGAATAACCTGCTCAGCACCGCCCTGCGGGCAAAGCAGCAACTGCATATTGTACATCTGGTCTGGAGCTTCAGAACCGGCGGGCTGGAAAACGGCGTGGTAAACCTGATTAACCAGCTGGATTATAGCCGGTTCCGGCATACTATTATTTGTCTGACAGATTACGACCCGCAGTTTTATGCCCGTATCCTGCACCCGGCAACAAATATTTATACCCTGCGCCGTAAACCCGGCCACGACTTCGGTTCTTTGTGGCAATGTTACAGGCTGCTGCGCGAACTGAAACCCGATATCTGCCACAGCAGAAATCTGGCAGCACTGGAATACCAGCTACCCGCCTGGCTGGCTGGCGTGCCTTGCCGTATTCATGGCGAACATGGCTGGGATATCGGCGATCTGGCGGGCAGTAACCGCAAATATATCCGGCTTAAACGCCTGTTCAGGCCACTGATTAGCCAGTACATCAGTTTGTCACACGAAGGAGCCGCTTACCTGCAACAACAGGTCAAAGTACCGGCGGCTAAACTGAATATTATCTGTAACGGCGTCGATACCGCTAAATTTACCACCACTGACAATGCCAGGCAGGTACTGCCTGCTCCGTTACAACAGGCCAGCGTTATTTTTGGCAGCATCGGCCGTATGGCCGAGGTAAAAAATCACAGTCTGCTGGTTGATGCCTTTATCCGTCTGTGTCAGCAACAGCCGCTGTACAAAGAACAGGCGGCGCTGGTGATTATCGGTGATGGTCCCTGCCACATCCCGTTACAGCAAAAACTGGCCGCTGCCGGGCTGGCCGACCGCTGCTGGTTGCCGGGAAACCGTAGCGATATTGCCAGCCTGCTGCCGGCGTTTTCCGTTTTTGTGCTGCCATCACTGGCCGAAGGTATTTCCAACACCATTCTGGAAGCAATGGCCTGTGGCATACCGGTAATCGCCAGCAAAGTGGGCGGTAACCCGGAGCTGGTTACCGAAGGCATCACCGGCTGGTTATTCCCCAGCCAGGACAAAGCAGCACTGATCGCCCGTTTACAGCAATGCCTGCAACAGCCTGATCTGCTGAAACGTCTGGGTCATCAGGCAAGGCTGCGGGCCGAACACCAGTTCAGCCTGCAACAGATGGCCAGCCGCTACGCTGGTTTATATCTGCAATCAGTACAACAACAGGAAAACTGACTTTATGTGCGGTATAGCAGGAATGTTTCATTTAACGGATCAGCAACCGGTTGATCAGGCAATTTTACAGGCAATGAATACAGTACAGGCTCACCGTGGACCAGACGCCGACAGTTATCATTTTGAGCCGGGTGTCGGGCTGGCTCACCGCCGCCTGTCAATTATTGATATTGCCGGCAGCCACCAGCCAATGTTTAACGAAACCGGTGATGTTGCCGTGGTATTCAACGGCGAAATTTATAACTTTGCCGAGCTGACCACCGAGTTACAGCAACGCGGGCATGTATTTGCTACCCACGGCGACACCGAAACCATTGTCCATGCCTGGGAAGAATGGGGCACCGACTGCGTAAAACATTTCCGGGGTATGTTTGCTTTTGCCATCTGGGACAGAAAAAAGCAGCAGTTATTTATGGCCCGTGACCGTATGGGAATTAAACCGCTGTTTTACACCGTGCTGCCATCAGGCAAACTGCTGTTCGGTTCAGAACTAAAAGTACTGACCAAACACCCGGAATTTGATAAAAGCCTCTATTATCCGGGGATTGAAGACTACTTTACCTTTGGCTATATCCCCGAACCTCATACTATTTATCAGCACAGTTTTAAGCTGAATCCCGGACATTACCTGCTGATTGACAAAACCAGATCGCTGTCACTGGTGCAACAGCAGTACTGGGATATTGATTTTTCCGGCGTGCCGCTTACTGAACAGGAAGTCAGGGCCGAACTGCTGGATCGGCTGAAAGAAGCCGTGGATATCCGCCTGATTGCTGAAGTACCGCTGGGGGCATTTTTATCCGGCGGCGTCGATTCCAGTGCGGTAGTAGCCTTAATGGCCCAACTACAGACAGATAAAGCGGTAAACACCTGCTCTATCGGCTTTGATGATCAGAAGTTCGACGAAAGCAACTATGCGCAGCAGGTTGCCAGCCAGTATAACACCGACCATCACACCGGCATTGTCAGCCGGAACGATTTCTCGCTGCTGGATAAGCTTGCCGCATTATATGACGAACCCTATGCTGACAGCTCTGCCATGCCGACCTACCGGGTCTGCCAGCTGGCGCGGCAGCATGTTACCGTAGCCTTGTCTGGTGACGGCGGCGACGAACTGTTCGGCGGCTACCGGCGTTACCGCTACCAGTTACATGAGCAGCATATGCGCAATCTGCTGCCGGACCGTATCCGCCAGCCACTGTTTGGCACTCTTGGCAGGCTTTACCCGAAACTGGACTGGGCACCACGTTTTGTCAGGGCAAAAACCACTTTTCAGTCGCTGGCGCTTAATGCCGTTTCCGGCTACGCCAATACGATGTCAATTATGCGTACCGATGCCCGTAACCGCCTGTTTTCGGACCAACTGAAACAACACCTTGGCGGTTATCAGTCAGTTGAGGTTTTTAAACGTCATGCAGCCAACGCCTCGACCGACGATCCGCTGAAACTGGTGCAATATCTGGATATGAAAACCTATCTGCCGGGCGATATTCTGACCAAGGTAGACCGCGCCAGTATGGCCCACTCGCTGGAAGTGCGGGTGCCATTGCTGGATCATAAATATCTGGAATGGGCCAGCCGTATTCCGTCACACCTGAATATTCAGGGTAATGAAGGCAAAGCTGCCTTTAAACAGGCATTACAGCCTCATTTACCGCACGATATTCTGTACCGCCAGAAAATGGGCTTTGCCGTACCGCTGGCCAGTTGGTTCCGGGGGCCGCTGCGTAACAGGCTGCAACAGTCGCTTAATTCCGAAGCGCTGGCCGATTCCGGCCTGTTTAACCAGTCGTATATTCAGCAACTGTTTGAGCAGCATGTCAGCGGCCAGTCAGATCATAGTTCGGCCCTATGGACACTGCTGATGTTTGAACAATTCTACCGGCAACAGTTGGCCTGACTATGTGCGGAATTCATGGCTTAGTCTCCACCTCATCCCGGCAGTTTCCGGCCCAATGGCTGGATGCTATGGGCGACATAACCCGCCACCGCGGGCCTGACGACTCAGGCAGTTACCTGGCAGATGGCGTTGCATTGGGAATGCGCCGGTTATCGGTTATTGATCTGGCTGGTGGCCATCAGCCGATAACCAGTGACGATGGCTCACTGGTGCTGGTATGTAACGGAGAAATTTATAACTACCGCGAACTGCGCCGGCAATTTGCCGGGCAATACACCTTTAAAACCAACTCCGATGTTGAAGTTATTCTGCCGCTGTATCAGCGCTATGGTGCAGACTGCCTGCAACACCTTAACGGGATGTTTGCCTTTGCCCTGTGGGATAGCCGGCAAAAACAGTTATTGCTGGCACGGGATCGCCTTGGTATCAAACCACTATATTATGCTCAGAAACAAGACTGGCTGGCATTTTCAACCGAAGCCAAAGCCATTGTGGCATTACCGGATTTTACGGCAGAAATATGCCCGCAGGCACTGGAGCAATATCTGACCCTGGGTTATGTACCTGCCCCGCTGTCGATGTTTAACGGTATTAAAAAGCTGGATGTCGCCAGCTACCTGTTAATCAGCCCGGAAGGAATAACCCGGCATCGTTACTGGCAACCGGACTTTACCTTACAACAACAGACCGAACAGCAATGGACCCGGCAAATCCGCCGGCAACTGGAAGAAGCCGTCTCCATGCAGCTGGTCAGTGATGTACCGGTAGGCGCGTTTTTATCCGGCGGTGTCGACTCCAGTGCTGTGGTCGCCCTGATGGCCCGCCACAGCAAACAACCGGTTAACACCTATGCCATCGGTTTCGACACCGGCAGTGCCGGTACTTATTACAACGAACTACCGTACGCCCGTGCTGTGGCCGAACGCTTCGGCACCCGGCACAGAGAAATTCTGGTCCGGCCCGATGTGGTATCGCTGCTGCCAAAATTGTTATGGCACCTGGACGAACCGGTTGCCGACAGCGCCTTTATCACTACCTATCTGGTATCGGAATTTGCCCGGCGCGATGTAACCGTTATTTTATCCGGCGTTGGCGGAGATGAACTGTTTGGCGGTTACCGCCGTTATCTGGGCGAACATTATCTGCAAAAATATCAGCGCATCCCGCACTGGCTGAGGCAGCATGTTATTTTACCGCTCAGCCGTAAACTGCCCAGTGATCGCCACTCCGGGTTACTGAATACCCTGCGGCTGGCCAGAACCTTTGTACAGACAGCAGAACTCGGCAGCGCTGAACGCTACCAGCGCTATATGCAGGTTTTCAGCGACCGGCAACGTGAACAGCTATCAGGCTCACGGGAACATGAGCAGTGGCTGTCTCGGTTGTACCAGCAAAGCCCGGCCAGCGAGTCGTTATGGAAAATGTTCGATACCGACCGCCAGTCGCAACTGCCGGATGACCTGTTATTGCTCACCGACAAAATGACAATGGCAACGTCACTGGAATGCCGGGTGCCGTTTCTTGATCACCGGCTGGCAGAAAGCGCAGTGCAAATTCCACAGCAACTGGTGATGAAAAACGGGCGCTTAAAACACCTGCTGAAAGAATCGCTCAGTGATCTGCTGCCCGCCGATATTCTGGACCGGAAAAAACGCGGGTTCGGCGCCCCGCTTGGCGCCTGGCTGAAGCATGAGTTATCGGCCCTGCTCACATTGTTTATTAACCGCGAAAGCACCGAAGCCCGTGGCCTGCTGCAGTGGCCGGTGATAGAGCAGACATTGCAGCAACATTTAAACCAGCAGGAAGATCATACCGATCATCTGCTGGCATTACTGAATCTGGAAATCTGGTGCCGCTTATATCTCGATGGCCAGACCCCGGACCAGATCAGCGAGACAATCAGGATGTCACTATGAAAATTCTCTACCTCTGCCATCGTTTTCCATATCCGCCGAAACGCGGCGGTAAAATACGGCCGTTTAACATGATCCGCCATTTTCATCAGCAGGGGCATCAGGTTTATGTGGCATCACTGGCCCGCAGTCAGGCAGAAGCCGATGAAGGCACCGGCATTAAAGATTACTGCACAGATTATTATGCCGCTGTGGTATCTGAGCCGGTACAATTTGCCAGAATGATTCTGCGGCTGCCGCTGCTGACACCATCATCAATGGGGTATTTTTACAGTGCTGATCTGCAACGGCACATTGATCATCTGCTGGCAGAGCACCATTTTGAGCTGATTTTTGTGCATTGTTCTTCTGTTGCCCAGTATGTTTCTCATATCCGGCATATTCCGAAACTGCTTGATTTTGGCGATATGGACTCACAAAAATGGCTGGCTTACCGCAGCTTTAAGCCTTTTCCGCTGAATCTGGGCTACTGGCTGGAAGGCAGTAAAATGCTGCGGGCTGAAAAACAGCTCGCCCGGCATTTTGATTTATGCAGCTGCACCACCAAAGCCGAACTGGAAACCCTGCAAAGCTACCAGACCAATGTTGCTACAGCATGGTTTCCTAATGGGGTAGACAGCGATTACTTTGCTCCGGCAGATCCTTCCTACGAAGCCCACAGTATTTCTTTTATCGGGCGTATGGATTACTACCCGAATCAGGAAGCTATGCTGCAATTCTGCCAGCACACGCTGCCACTGATCCGGCAACAGCTGCCGGATGCCCGGCTTTATATTGTCGGGGCGGAACCCAGCGCTGCCATCCGGGCGCTGGCCGAATTGCCGGGCGTTATTGTAACCGGCTCAGTACCGGATGTACGTCCTTATATCCGTAACACTGCCGCGATGGTGGCACCTCTGAGTATTGCCAGAGGCACCCAGAATAAAATTCTGGAAGCAATGGCAATGGGTGTTCCGGTGGTCAGCAGCAGTGAAGCGGCTGGCGGTATTGATGCCATTGCCGGTAAGGATTTTCTGGTCGCCGATACACCGCGGCAATATGCCACTCATTTAGTGCAACTGATGACTGATCCTGAGCTGCGCAATCAGCTGGCAGCAGCAGGACGCGCCAGAATGCTGAGCCATCATCAGTGGCAGCTGTCGATGCAGCAACTTGACGATATCGTCAGACAATGTATCAGCCTGCATCAGCAAACACATCTGACACAAAAGGAATTGAGTTTATGAACATCAGTATTTTCGGTCTGGGTTATGTAGGTGCCGTGTCACTGGCATGTCTTGCCCGGGATGGCCATCATGTGATCGGGGTTGATATTGACCCGGTAAAGCTGGATTTAATCCGTCAGGGGCAGTCGCCGGTGATTGAAGAAGGTATGCCGGAGCTGATGAAACAAATGGCTGCCAGTGGCCGCACAGAAGTCAGCCAGGATGTTGGCTACGCCCTGCACCACTCTGATGTTTCCTTTATCTGTGTTGGTACACCATCGCAACCCAACGGCAGCCAGGATCAACGTGCCGTACTGCGGCTGGCAGAGCAGTTGGGTAAGGCGCTGGCCACCAAAAGCGGGCACCACACCATTGTATTTCGCTCTACCCTGCTGCCCGGCACCGTGGAAGGCAGCCTGAAAACCCTGCTGCAACAACATTCCGGCAAACAGGATGGCGCCGGTTTTGATATCTGTTTTCAGCCGGAATTCCTGCGTGAAGGCACGTCAATTAAAGATTACGATCATCCGCCTTTTACCATTGTCGGCGCTAATTCCGAACGGGTGCATCAGCAAATGCAGCAGTTGTTCGGACATCTGCCGGGTGAATACCGCAGAACCGATGTCAAAACCGCCGAAACCGTAAAATACTTCTGTAATATTTTTCATGCACTGAAAATTACCTTCGCTAACGAAGTTGCCCGTCTGTGTGAAGGTATGGCGGTAGATCCTTTCAGCGTCATGGATCTGATATGCGCCGACAAACAGCTGAATATCTCCACCGCTTACCTGAAACCCGGTTTTGCCTTTGGTGGTTCCTGCCTGCCAAAAGATTTACGTGCCATGCAATATGTGGCCAAGCAGGCCGATATTGAGATTCCGATGCTAAGCCATGTGCTGCCATCCAATGCCATTCACCTGCAACAGGCCAGTCAGAAAATTCTGGCGCTGGGTTGCCGTCAGATTGGCATGATCGGCCTCAGCTTTAAATCCGGCACTGACGATTTACGCGAAAGCCCGCTGGTTGATCTGGCAGAACATCTGATCGGCAAAGGTATGCAGCTGAGTATTTATGATCCGGAAGTGAACCTGTCACGCCTGCTGGGGGCCAACAAGCGTTTTATTGAGGAATCCATACCGCATATCGGCGATCTGATGAGCAACGATATCAGCCAGGTGGTGGCTGACAACAAAATTATCGTCCTGGGCTTAAATGATAAAGCCGTGGTTGAACAGGTACTGGCCTCACTGACCCCGGAACATCTGCTGGTGGATCTGGTACATCTGAAACAACGGCCCGCTATCGGCGACCGTTACATCGGGTTGTGCTGGTAATGCGTTTTTTCAGCTGGCGTTGCACTATTATGCTGCTGTTGCTGATGTTACTGCCACTGTCAGGTTTACTGGCGGTGTATCACAGCAGCAGTGAACTGGTGCGGCTGCGAAATGCTATGGTATTCCATACTATTACCGCAGCACAGGCCAGTTGGACACCCGATAATCCGCCTGCCGGTTTCCGGCAGGAAAATACCACTGTTCCGCCTTATCTGGCCGTTTTACTGTCTGAAAAAACAACCGGCGATAACCTGTCACAGCTACTGCACCATGCTACGATGCTGAATCAACACCCCCGACTGGGCGGACCTATTCAGGCAGACACCGTCAGTACTTTGCACAGTATCCGTAATCACGGTGATGGCTATTGTGCCGATTTTACCCAGGTCACCAATGCGCTGGCCTATGCCCTGAATATTCCGGTGCGCGAATGGGGGATGTCGTTCGACGGCTTTGGTGGCTATGGCCATGCGTTTAATGAAATCTGGGATGAGCAACAGCAGCAATGGGTAATGCTTGATCTGTTCAACAGCTTTTACCCGGTAGATGTGCAAAGCCGGCAACCGTTATCAGCTTTGCAATTCCGGCAGTATTTACAGCATAACCCGCAACAAATCGGTATTGTCAGGTTGTCGGAAGAACACTTTGGTTTTCGTGATGACAATGCCCTGCTGCGTTACTTCCAGCGGGGGCAGGAGCAATTCTATCTGTGGTGGGCGAATAACAGCCTGAGCTATGATCAACATACACTGATTGCAGCTGCCAGAAGTATTTCGCCTCATGCCGAACAGCTGGTGGCTATTGTCAGCGGGCAGTTTCCGGCACTTAAAGCGGTGGTGACCAGCAACAATCAGGCTCAGATCCGTGCTATGCAGCACCTTAAAATACTGATGTGGGCAATATTCTGGCTGGAACTATTACTGGCTTTGCTATTATTATGCAGCCTTGGCGGCATCCTCAGGAACCGGATCCGCCGCCGCAAAGCCAGAGATTTATCCAGGGAGCACAAGGACTGACTATGGCAGTACAGGGACAGTTAAACGTATTACACATATTTGATCATTCCATTCCGCTGCACAGCGGCTATGCGTTTCGCAGTCAGGCGATTTTGCAGGAACAGCAACGCCTGAATATCGATACCCGCCAGCTGACCAGCACCAAGCACTATCTGCCTGCGCCAGAGCACGAAATGATTGAACAACTGCTATTTTACCGTACCCGGCCCGGCTGGCTGGCAAAATTGCCCCTGCTTAACCAGTGGGACGTAATACGGCAGTTAAGCAAGCGGCTGGAGCAACTGGTACAACAACAAAAACCGGATATTATCCATGCCCATTCTCCGGCACTTAATGCCATAGCCGCCGCCAGGGTTGCCCGTAAATACGGCATTCCGCTGGTATACGAAATACGGGCATCATGGGAAGATGCCGCCGTCAGTCACGGCAGTTGTAAAGAAGGCGATCTGCGTTACCGGCTGGGGCAATGGCTGGAAAAACGGGCGCTGCACAGTGCCGACCATATCATTACCATCTGCCAGGGGCTGGCTGATCAGGTTGCCGACTGGGGCATCGACCGGCAACAAATCACTATAGTGGCGAATGCCGTTGATATCAGCCATTTTCCGCCGGTAACGGAAAAAAACCGGCAATTACTGGGTAAATGGCAATTGCAGGGCAAAACCGTGCTGGGGTTTCTGGGCTCATTTTACCGTTACGAAGGGCTGCACCTGCTGCTGGCAGCTATGCCGCAACTTATACCGCAATATCCTGAACTGCGCCTGCTGCTGGTTGGCGGCGGCCTGCAGGAAGATGCCCTGAAACAACAGGCCCGACAACTGGGCCTGCAGGATTATGTTATTTTCACCGGCCGGGTGCCGCATCAGCAAATCAGCGACTACTACAGCTTAGTGGATATTTTTGTTTATCCCAGGGAAGCTATCCGGCTGACAGAACTGGTTACCCCGCTGAAACCACTGGAAGCGATGGCCCAGCAAGGGCTGGTAGTGGCCTCCGATATCGGCGGTCACCGGGAACTGATCCAGCATAACGAAACCGGTATTTTATTTGAACCGGATAATCCTGCAGCACTGGCCGGCGTACTGGACAACCTGCTACAGCATAAAGCCGGCTGGCCGCGCCTGAAACAAAATGGCCGTTACTTTGTGCAGCAACAACGCAGCTGGCAGCATACCGTAGCCAACATTATTCCGGTATACCAGCAACTGAGTGGCAAGGTACTGACGAATAATATACTGGCTGATAACGTACCGGCTAATAGCGTACTAAATGAGCATCCGACATGATCAGGCTGACACTGATCGGGCCGGTTCCGCCACCTTATGGTGGTATGGCGATGCAGACCGGGCAACTACAACGTCTGCTGACAGCACAAACGGATATCAGCGTTACGCTGATCCCGGTTAATCCACCGTACCGCCCGGCCTGGGCTGGCAAACTGCCAGTGCTCCGGGCCCTGTGCAGATTAGTACCTTATCTGTGGCAACTGCGCCGTAACCTGCGTCATACTGATGTGGTACATGTGATGGCCAATTCCGGCTGGGCCTGGCATTTGTTTGCAGCACCGGCGATATGGATCGCCCGCTACTACCATAAACCGGTAATCGTAAATTACCGTGGCGGCCTAGCCGAATCCTTTTTACAGCAACAGTCCCGCCGGGTGTTGCCGGTATTACGCCGGGCCAGTTGTATTGTTACCCCCAGCCGGTTTTTACAACAGGTATTCAGCCGTTATCAGCTGCCCTGTCAGATTATCCCCAACATTATTGATACCGCTATTTTTAATGCTGAACATAAAAGCTATAACTGGCAGGCACCGCATCTGGTGGTTACCCGCAATCTGGAAGCTATCTACGATGTCGCGACCGCACTACGGGCTTTTGCCCTGATCAAAGCGGCAAAGCCCCGGGCCCGGCTGACCATTGCCGGTTCAGGCCCGGAATTACATGCGCTGCAACAACTGACTACCGAACTGCAACTGACAGACGCTGTCACCTTCAGCGGCAAACTGAACCGTAATCAGATAGCAGCCCTGTATGCAGAGGCGGATCTGATGCTAAACCCCAGCACCGCAGATAATATGCCCAATTCTCTGCTGGAAGCCCTTGCCAGCAAAGTGCTGGTTGTCAGCACTGATGTTGGCGGCATTCCCTTTATGGTAAATCATCAGCAGCAGGTACTGCTGGTATTACCGGCACAGCCGCAACTCATGGCCGATGCCGCCCTGCTGCTGCTGAATACACCACAACTGGCCTTAACACTGGCAGAAAATGGCAGACAGCTGATAAATCAGTTTCAGCCGGAGCAGGTAATTCCGGACTGGTGCCAGCTTTATCATTCATTGGGAGCAGACCATGCGTGATCTCGTACTGTTGATGATTATTCTGGCCAGTATTCCGTTTATTCTGAAGCGGCCTTTCTGGGGTGTGCTGATGTGGTGCTGGATCAGCTACATGGTGCCACACCGGCTGGCCTGGGGGTTTATTCAGACCATGCCGGTGGCGGCGTTAATTGGCGGCACTTTTCTGATCAGTTACCTGTTCAGCAAAGAGCCCAAACGCATTCCGCTGAGTATGCCGGTAGTATTTATGCTGCTGTTTAACCTGTGGATGATTATTACCTTTATCGTTAACCCCAAAGATGCCTATGCCATTTCTCAGTTCGATAAGGTTATGAAAATTCAGATGTTTACCCTGATCATTCTGGCCCTGCTGAACAGCCGGCAGCGGATCGAACTTACGCTGTGGGTAGTAACGCTCAGCATTGCGTTTTACGGTGTAAAAGGTGGTATTTACACTATTCAGACCGCCGGGGGTGGCCGGGTCTGGGGGCCAACCGGAGGGTTTTTCTTCGGTAATAACGAACTGGCGTTAACGCTGCTGATAACCCTGCCAATTCTGTTTTATCTGCGGCATCTGATCCCTGCCGATAAAAAATGGCTGCGCCGCGGTATGATGTTCTGTATGTTGCTGTGCATTCTGGCAGCACTGGGGACGCAATCCCGAGGCGGATTAGTGGCCTGCATCTGTGTCGCTTTCTTCCTGTGGCTGAAAGGCCCCAACAAACTGGCGATTGCTTTGGCCATTATGCTGGCCACCCCGGTTATTTACCATTTTATGCCGGAACAATGGCACGATCGCATGAGCACGATTATTGAACCTGACCGGGAAAGCTACGACGGCTCTGTACAGGGGCGGTTTAATGCCTGGGAAATGGCGTTTAATCTGGCAAAAGACCGGCCACTGGGTGGCGGGCTGCATGCATTTACCCCTGCCAATTTCTATTTATATGCCCCTGATCCGGAAGATTTTCACGACGCCCACAGCATTTATTTTCAGATCATCGCCCATCATGGCTTTATCGGGTTCGGGCTGTGGTTTTGTATTTACCTCAGTGGCTGGTTTACCGCCAGAAACATCATAAAAATGGCCGGAAAACGGGATGATTTAAAATGGGCCGCCTTTCTGGCAAAAATGCTGCAATGCAGCCTGATAGCCTATGCTTCAGGCGGTGCCTTCCTGGGGCTGGCTTATTTCGATCTGCCTTATCATCTGATCATTACGCTGGTTGCCATACAACAACTACTGAAAAAACAGCTGGCAGCAGAAAAACAACAGGCGGTTCACCCTGTCAATCAGCGCCTTGTGGCAACAAAAAACATTGCAACAGGAAGGATAAAAAATGAACCTGCTCAGTAAAGGCTATAGCTGGCTGGTCAGCCGTATTTTATTCCGGCTGCACGAAACCATAAAAGGTCACAGTACCTACCGGATGCTGGCCCGGCTGGAAGCGTCACAATGGCGTCCGGCACAGGAAATAGCCCAGGAACAGCAGCAGCGTTTACAGCAATTTATGCAGTATATCAGCCGCCATAACCCCTATTACCAGACCCTGTTTGCTGAACATCATATCAGCGCTGACAGTATCAGCACGGTGGCGGATCTGGCCCGGCTGCCTTTGCTGACCAAGGCAATGATCAAGCAACATCAACAGCAGCTGAAAAGCCAGCCGGAAAGCGCTTTAACCCGCTACAATACCGGTGGCTCCAGCGGTGAACCGCTGATTTTCTTTATGGGCAAAAACCGGATCAGCCATGATGTTGCCGCCAAACTCAGGGCTACCCGCTGGTGGCAGGTAGACATTGGTGATCCGGAAGTCGTACTGTGGGGGTCCCCGATCGAACTGAACCGGCAGGATCAGCTGAAAAACCTGCGGGACAGGCTGTTCCGCTCCTACCTGCTGCCTGCTTTTGAACTGACACCACGCCATATTACTCACTACCTGCAACAGTTACAGCAGATCCGGCCACAGATGCTGTTCGGTTATCCGTCGGTGCTTTATCAGCTGGCCCTAGCCGCACAGCAGCAACAGCTTGATCTGCACCAGTTAGGTATAAAAGTGGCTTTTGTAACCTCAGAAATGCTGTACGACCATCAGCGCCAACTGATAGAGCAGGTATTCGGCTGCCCGGTTGCCAATGGTTACGGTGCCCGCGATGCCGGTTTTATTGCCCATCAGTGCCCGGCCGGTAGTCTGCATATCAGTGCTGAAGATATTATTGTCGAAATCATTGATCAACAGGGGAATGTCCTGCCTGCCGGAGCAACCGGCGAAATTGTGATAACCCACCTGCAAACCGGAGCTTTTCCATTTGTGCGTTACCGTACCGGTGATATCGGCACACTAAGCACCGCCCCCTGCTCCTGTGGGCGTGGCTTACCGGTACTGAAAGATGTCAGTGGCCGCACCACAGATTTTCTGCTGACCGATCAGGGTGACAAACTACATGCCCTGTCGCTGATTTATATCCTGCGGGATATTCCTGAGATACTGAAATTTAAAATTATTCAGCAGCCGTCGCGGCAGGTTGATGTGCGCTATATCGCCAGCCAGCCCCTGCCGGATAATATCCAACAGCAGATTATCAATGCCCTCAGCCAGCGGCTGGGAGCGGGTATCAACATAACCCTGACGGCAGTTACTGATATTCCGCCACTGCAAAATGGCAAGTACCGTTATGTGGAATCAAAGGCTACCTGATGCAGCAAGTTATTCCCGTTATTATTATCGTGTTTTTGTTATGGCTGCCACACTCCGTACCGGCGCAGCAGGCCGAACCACTGTTATGGCACGAAGGCACCGCCAGGCTTACCGGTGCCACCCGGCAGCACAGTTATGGTGCCGCCTGGCTGCAATGGCCGGCAGACACTATGGGCAGCTGGTTTGACCGTAACCGGCAATATCTGGGTAATACGGCTTACAGTGTGGCAGAAATTACCGTCAGTAAAACACCCTATACTGTTACCTGGCCACTGGCGACATTAGTTAACCAGATACAACCCCGGATGCCTCTGGATTTACTGCTGCGTAATCAGCCCGGCGCCACCGGCAGCACCGAGTTTTACAGCAAGGAGCAGGGATCATTTGCGCCGCAGTTACGGCTAATCACCAGTAACCAGCGTGAAATCCGCCTTAATGCAGTAATGGATACCTATCTTGATAACACCACTTACCGCTCACTTGGTGACAGAAAAATTCTGAAAAGCGGCCCTTCCAATGTGCTGTTACTGCAGTTTGCCATTCCGGCACTGGAAGACAACGAACAGATAACCAGCGCAACTTTGCAGCTTTATACTGCAAAACAATATGGCAATAATCAGGTTGGGGTTTATCTGCTGGCCCAGCCTGTCACACCGGATAACACGCAATCGCCACTGAATAACAGCACGTTACTGTTCAGGGAGGATTTCAGCGAACGGCGCTGGGCCGCACGCTGGCATGATATCAGTCCGCGTAATCTGGCAGAGAGAACCCCGGCCCCGCAACGCCCGGAGCAATATGCGCTGAAGATCAGTTTCAGCCCCCGTTACAATCTGGCACTGGATATGAGCCTCAGGCTGAAAACCCTGTTACCTGAAGAGCCCGAAGCCCTGTACTTTCAATACGATCTGTATCTTGGCGACAACTGGTTTTCGGCCAGGCAAGGCGGCAAACTGCCGGGGCTGGCAGGCACTTACAATAAAGCCGGCTGGGGCGGCCGCAGTGCCGACGGTAACAATGGCTGGTCAGCCCGCGGCCTGTTTGGCGATACTATTGTCAGTAACGACCGGCTGAATAACAGTACCCCGGCAGGCTTTTATGCCTACTACCCGGATAACGGCCAGCAGCATGGCGCCAACCTGTTCTGGGATAAAATCGCCAGTAAACTGCACACCGGGCGCTGGTATACCCTGACTCAGTACGTGCAGCTTAATACGCCCGGTCAGCACAATGGCATTCTGCGGGCCTGGGTAAATAATCAGCCGGTATTTGAAGCAACCAATATCCGCTTTCGCGACACTGAACATCTGAAAATAGAGCGTTTATGGATGAATGTTTATCATGGTGGTATAGCCAAACCCCAGCAGGATATGGATTTGTATCTGACCAATATCCTGCTGGCACTGCCTGCACCACAGGCTGAAAACTAACATGACCGACAGTGCATCATCCCATCAACGCAGTTGCCTGATAATCAGCTATCATTTTCCGCCGCTCCTCGGCAGCAGCGGCGTGCTACGGTTGTTATCTTTCGCCCGCGCACTACAGCAGGCTGGCTGGCACACCACAGTACTGACCTGCAGCGAACAGGCTTATCCTGACAGCCATGCCAGCCAGCAAACCCTACTGCCGGATGGCATAAACGTGATCAGAGCCTGGGCCAGACACACAGTTAAACATTTTTCATTTAAAGGCCGCTACAGTGATTTGATGGCCTTACCCGATCCGCTACAAAGCTGGATTTTGCCAGCAGTCTGGCAGGGCTGGCGGCATATCAGACAACAACAGACCGACATTATCCTGTCCAGTTATCCGCTGGCATCAGCACAGCTTATCGGCTACCTGCTGCACCGGCTCACTAAAAAGCCCTGGATTGCTGATTTACGGGACCCGATGTTGCAGGACGACATTCCACACGGAGCATTACGGCGCAAAGTATTTGGCTGGCTGGAACGCAAGATTTTCCGCTATGCCAGTAAAGTGCTGGTGACCACAGCAGGCACCGCCGACTTTTACCGGCAACGCTTTTCGCAATATGCCGGTAAACTACAGGTAGTGGCTAATGGCTATGACGAAGACCTGCTGCCACAAAACTTACCGGCAGCCACTGACCACACCAGCCCTCTGCTACTGCTGCACAGCGGTATGCTGCACCCGGCAGACCGTGATCCGACAGCATTACTGCAAGCCGTCGCCAGCCTGAAACAACAGCATAAACTCCATGCCGGAAATTTTCAGCTGGTGTTCCGGGCATCGCAACAGGAAGCCCTGCTACAGCCGTTACTGGCAAAGCTGGATATCAGCGATCTGGTCAAGCTGCTACCGGCAATTCCTTATCACGAGGCGATCCGTGAAATGGCGCAGGCATCAGCCCTGTTACTGATGCAGGGCGAAACCTGCAATCAACAAATCCCGGCCAAAGCCTACGAATACCTGTACTGCCAGCGGCCAATGCTGATATTGTCTGATGCCCAGGGAGAAGTAAAAAAACTGCACCAGCAAACCAACGCCGGGATCTGGGCCCAAATTAACCAACCATCACAAATCGCCGCAGCACTACTGAACCTGCAACAGCAACTACAGCAAAAAAGCTACAAAGTACTAGGCACATCAGAAATACAGCAATACTCCCGCCATCATCAGGCCGGTATCTTGCTGGAATTAATGCAGCAAATTAATTCATCTGCCATGTCTTAGCATGCGCCTGCAACCATAACTCCAGCATTGTCAGTAGCCAGATCAATTCGCCATAATAGGCTGCGTGTCCGGTCTGGTGTTGGGTAATCGCGTTATCAATAAAAGACTCGCGGAATATATTGCGTTGTTTCAGGGCCTGTAATTGCTGGTAAGCCAGTTGTTGCAGTGGTTTGTGCTCGGTCAGCCAGCGGCCGAACGGCAGTCCGAAACCGTGTTTGGTTTTGCGGATTGTGGCCTGCGGTAATAACGATGAACAGGCATATTTATAAAATGCCCGTAGCTGGTTTCCTTCCAGTTTCATCCGGGCCGGCACCTGATTTGCCAGTTCTACCACCGCCTGATCCAGCATCGGATAAGCAACCCCGACACCAGCAAATGCCGTCATGGTATTTACTTTTACCAGATCGTTATCTGCCAGCGTAAATTTCCAGTCGTTATACAGCATGGCATTAACAGGATCTGCTGTTGCCACTTCGGCAAACCGTTGCTGTATTTTCTGCAATGGTGCGGCACTATCTACCTGTTGCAGAAAGTTATCGGTAAAGACCTCCGCTGCCGCAGTACGATGCAAAAAATTGTAATATTGCAGGCGGGTAGCAAGATCCATCCGGGTTTGCTCCAGAAAGCTCTGCCCTTTTTGCAGTAATCCGTTTTTAAACAGTCGGTTGCCGCTATTTACCGCAAAGGTCAGCAGTTCCCTGAATAATGCCGGGTAACGCAAAAAACGTTCAAAAATCATTTGCCGGGCATAACGTTCATTACCGGAAAACAGCTCATCGCCACCATCACCGGCCAGCAACATCCTCACCCCTTGCTCTTTTGCCAGCCGGGCACAAAAATAAGTCGGCAATGCCGATGAGTTGCCAAAAGGCTCGTAAAAATAGGCAGCAATTTCCGGCAGGGCGCTGACAATATCGTCCTGGCTAACATAATACACATGATGTTCGGTGCCAAAGGCATCGGCAATAATACGGGCGTAGGCTGTTTCATCATAACCCGGCTCTGAAAAACCGATGGTAAAGGTTTTTACCGGTTTACGGTTAAGCTTTGCCAGGCAGGCGGTAACCGTGGAGCTGTCCAGTCCGCCACTTAAAAAAGTACCGATATCATCCTGTTCGCTGTAGGGCCTTACCGCATCAAGCAGACTTTGTTGCAGTTTTGCCGCCAGTGCAACCTTGCTGGCGGCTTTGTCTGTTTTAAACACCGGCTGCCACCACTTGCTGACCGACAGGCTATGCTGCCATTGCAGCTGGCTGGCCAGTGGTAATTTCTGAATTTGCTTATAAATACTGGCCGGACCGCTGATATTATGAAAATACAGATAATCCAGCAGCGCCTGCGGGGCAATGTCTGTTTCGGGCAGCAATGCTGCTACACTGTTTAAATCGGTTGAAATAATCAGTTGTTGGGGATCATCACTGTAATACAACGCCAGGCTGGCGAACCTGTCTGTTGCAGCCAGTACAGCACCGGTATGGCAATTAAACTCAAGTAATGCGAAACGGCCACTTAGTTGTGGCAGATAACAGGCGGCCCCCTGCTCCGTCAGCCGGGCCAGTACCGCACTGTTAACCAGATGTTCGCTTGCGGCATCTGAAGTGTAAGGGCGGGCATGACCGATCAGCAAAGTATATTGGCTGTTGGCGTCGTCGTAGCAGCAAATCACCTGCTCTGTTTGCGGTAATACAGGAACGTCGCGCATTGACGTTTCAGAAATATGCAGCAAATTATTATGCAAAGAGTAACGCTGCATACCAGAGGCTGCTGTTTCAATCAGCAGTTCCGCTTCAGCAGTAACTTTGCTGAACACGAATGTCACCTTATCCATAGTGTTTTCCAGTCCTTTGAACACGGTAGCTCAGGCTTGTACCGGTATTTGCAGTCTTCACTGACCGCAATGTTAACAGCCATTAGCATAAAGCAATTACCGGGTAATCTCCAGCACCTTAAACTGAACCTCGACGTCAACCTGTCGGCTGTGGTAGAGTTTGCTCCGTTAACAACCGGTGTGATCAGGAAATTGCACCCGGCGGCATACGGAAATTGCTGCTGCTCTGCGTCGCTAAAGGAAAAGGAGTTTACCTGCGATGACTACAGACACTGTTCGCTGGACAGTCTGCCCGCTTTCAGCCAGTACCGAATGGCCAGCTATCTGGCAAACATTGCATCTGGCTACCGGCAACCATTTGTTACTGGATTACCGTTTTATCAGCACAGCCATTGCGGCTTTTCCGCCAGCAGATGGTTTAATTGCCATCGCCCGGAAGAAAGGTTTACCTGTGGCCATTAGCGTGCTGGAAAAAACCGGTTTTGGCCGCTGGCAAACTTATCAGCCATCACAAGCGCCACTGGGAGCATGGTTACAATTACCAGAACAGGATATTACCCGGTTGCTGGCAACCCTGGCTCAGGCACTGCCATTTCCGGTACTGACTATCAGCCTGACGCAGCAGGATCCTGATTTAATCCCCCGCCCGGCAGATACCCCTAAATTAATCACATCAGACTACATTACTACCGGACGGCTGACACTGAATATGCCGTTTGCAGACTACTGGAACCAGCGCAGTAAAAATACCCGCCAGAATGTTAATAAGATCAGTAACCGGCTGCAAAAAGAACTGTTGATTCCTCAGTTTTCACAGCTAAAAGACCCGTCCATGCTGGCAGCAGCGGTAAACGGTTATGCCACTATAGAAAGTGCCAGCTGGAAGCAGCAGCACGGCACCGCTGTCAGCATGGATAATGCGCAAGGCCATTTTTACCTGAATATGCTGCAACAGTTTGCACCGGCACAGGCCGAAGTATGGCAATACCATTATAACCAGCAACTGGTTGCCACGGATTTATGTATCCGCGATGCAGATACCCTGATCATTCTGAAAACCACTTATGATGAAGAATGGAGCCGCTTTTCCCCTGCTTTTGCCATGCATGTCGATGGTATACAGTACTGCATGGACCAAGGACTACGGCAAATTGAATTTTATGGCCCGGCGATGGAATGGCACCGCAAACTGACCGACGAACTGCGTACCCTGTATCATATTACCTGGTATGCTTTTTCATTACTGCGCAAACTGGCCACCCTGCGCCGTTCATCTTCTGGGTAACCAATGAATACAGTACGCCAGTCGCTGTTTTTATCCTTTGCCCAGAAGTACAGCGAATTACTGATCAACCTTGCTGCCAATATAATTCTGGCGCGTTTGCTGCTACCGGAAGAAGTCGGACTGTATTCTGTTATCGCTACCCTGACGATACTCGCGCATATGTTCCGGGATTTTGGGGTTTCTTCCTTTATTGTGCGGGAACCGGAACTGTCACCGGCCCTATTTAGCGCATCCTTTCTGGTGACACTGTTATGGTCGTACAGCATGGGGGCAATTCTGCTGTTAAGCAGCGGATTGATTGCCGCATTCTTTGACCGGGCAGAGCTTATTGCGGTAGTTCAGGTAGTCAGTCTGACTTTTTTTATTATCCCGTTTGGTTCGGTCTGGCTAAGCCTGCTGCGTAAACAGATGAATTTTGCCGCTTTGTTTAAAATTCACTTTTGCTCAGCCCTGTTTGGTTCAGCGACCTCAGTATTGCTGGCATATCAGGGGTTCAGCTATATGAGCCTGGCCTGGGGCAGCCTGGCGGCAACCCTGACAACCGTAGTTGGCAGTAACTTTTACCGGCCAGCCGCCCCTTTCTGCTGGCCGGATAAAAACAGCCTGCTGCGGGTAATGAGTTTTGGCAGCAAAGCCTCTTATATTTCAGTATTGCACCAGACAGTAAACCAGTTACCGGAAATTCTGATTGGTAAATACTACGGCATGGCAAACACCGGTTTATACAGCCGGGCAAATGGCATTGTAAAACTGTTTCATATGGGGGTAATGCAGGGGCTGCTGCCGGTGTTGCTGCCGCATTTTGTCAATAAACTAAAAGCCTCCGGTGATCTGTCACAGGAATACCTGAAAGTCTCCCGCTCTATGTGTACGCTGGCCTGGCCGTTTTTCGCTTTTCTGACATTGATGTCTGAAGATATTATTGCCCTGTTGTTTGGTGCTAACTGGCTGGCAGCAGCCCCGCTGGTAACCTGGCTTGCCTTGTGCGCGGCGATAGAAAGCCTGTACTCCCTGAATAATAATGTGTTTATCAGCCTGAACCGGATGAACGAAGCCGCCAGAAATCACAGCTGGGTACAGGGTATTGCCTTTATTTTGTTGCTGGCCGGTGCCTGGCACAGCCTGACCGGGCTGTTTATTGCACTTACCGCCAGCCGCGTTATTGCTATGTTAATCTCGGCTCACTTTCTGGGGCAGGTTACCGGGCTTAACCTGCGCCAGCTTTGTAATAATCAATGGCCGGCTCTGGTAGTGACGTTGTGCAGTGCTATTCCGTTACTACTTTGCCTGCCGCTGCTGGCCGGCTTCAGTTCCACCTTTATACGGCTGATACTGGCAGGTGTGTTGTACAGTGTCTGCTGGCTTACCGCACTATGGCTGGTTAAATCAGTACTGTTTACAGAAATCCGGTTGCTGGCTGATAAGCTACGGACAAAAACCGGTAATCATTCAGGCTAATCTATGCATAAGACACTGTTATTTATCAACACCGGCAGCGGCAAAAATCTTGGCGATCGGGCGATGCAACTGAATATGGCCAGTCAGTTAAAAAATCTGGGAGCAGAAAAAATCTGGCTGCCGGCAGATATGCCCGCATCCTTCCGGCAGGAATTGGCGGCTCACAGCTACCCGCTTTTTTACCACTGCCTTGGCCGCTTTAACCTGGATCGCTGGCCCCGGATTTTATCGGCATTTCCGGTAATGTTGTCTTTTCTGGCATGCTGGTTATTGCTGTATATCCGTAAATACCGTCAACGGCCACTGCCATTTTCATTTATGGAAGCCAGTATGATTAACGCCCTGGCCGACACCGATTGCGCTGTTTTTAATGGCGGCGGCTACCTGACAGATAAAGGCCGCTTTGAATGCCGCTGCTGTCTGGTTACCGGATGGTTTGCGTTAATGCTGGGAAAAAAAGTTATTATGACCGGCCAGGGTATTGGCCCGGCAGACAGTTACCTTACCCGTTTTCTGTTAAAACGGGTCTGCCGGCAGGCAGACAGTATTATGGTTCGCGACCCGCAGGAATCACAGCAATTATTGCAGACACTGGGGGTGGCCCCGCAGAAAATCATTGCTGCCGGAGATGACGCCTTTACCCTGCCCGCTATACCGCTACAGGCAGCGGCTCCTTTATCAGATAAGGTACTGGCAGTACATTTCCGGATTTCAGCTTTTACTGAAAACGTAAATGCCGCTATCACTACCCTGCAACAGGTACTGCTGACAAAACACCAGCAGGGGTGGCATATCCGCTTTTTTATTTTCAGTGAACACAGTGCACTGGAGCAGCAGGTAATCGGCCAGCTGACCTCTGCCGGGCTTAGCCGGATGGATATTATTCAGACCCCGGATCCCCGCCAGCTGAAAGCCGCCATTGCTGAATGCACACTGGCAATCGGCATCGCTTATCATTTTCAGGTATTTGCACTGAGTTGCGGAGTGCCGGTGCTGGGCCTTTACGGCGGTCAGTATTACCGCCAGAAAATTCAGGGGTTATTTCAGTGGTTTGATAAGACAGCATGGACCATTCCCTTTGAGCACTTTACCACGGCTGATGCCCTGCTCTTACTGGATAACATGGCACTTAACCGGGACACATTACACCATCAGTTGCTTAAGCGAAGCAGAGAATTATCGGCGGCCCACCAGCAGTATCTGCAACAGGCGTTCAGCTTTTTAACACACACCTCAGCCTGAACAACCAGCTTTTCAGATGCCACGGCCGGTAACTCAGCGCCCGGGGAAATGCCTTTGCAGCACTTTGATAGTGGCCGCTTTTAAACGCAGTATAGCCATAGCTGAAATGCCGTTTAAAACTGCGCTGACGAAACTGTGCCATATCAGCTACTGTGCCATCGGGGCTGGTATAGCCGTAACGGCTGATGGCGGCATCCAGCACGGCAGAGGCATAATCCCGGCTTTTTACGGCGGTGGTAAGTGATGTTGCAGATTGCCGGTATAATGTGAGCACATAGCCAATTTTACAGAACAGCCCCAGCCGGCTTAACCGCAAAAATAAATCCCAGTCTTCTGCTACCGGCAGCTCTTCATCAAATAAACCGCTTTTTTGCAATGCACTATACCTGACCAGTGCGGTACTGGTCAGTACCCAGTTGGTCAGCAGTTGCTGATGATACATCCAGCCGCTATGCTCTGGCCGGTAGAACGTGCTGGTGTAATCTTTGATATATTGCGCTGTATCCGGGTAATCTCCTGTAGCTGACGGACGCCAGAAAGCAAATTCGGTATAAATTAACATTGCCTGCGGAAAATCCTGTATGGCTTTAACCTGCAACGCCAGTTTTTGCGGCAGCCAGATATCATCGCCATCCAGAAATGCGATCCAGTCACCTCTGGCAGCCAGAATACCGGTATTACGGGCAGATGACACGCCACCATTGGATTTGCTGAGCAACCTGATCAGATCAGGGCATTGCTGCTGATAATGCTCAACAATATGTTCAGGATGATCAGCAGAACCATCATCCACCACTATGACTTCAAAAGGCCGGTACTGCTGTTGCAGCACGCTGTCCAGCGTCCGGGCCAGATAAGCCGCACAGTTATATACCGGAATCACCACACTGATAACAGGATCAGCCATTGGCAGCCCCTCCTGCAAAAGGCGGATACTGTTGCAACAATGCCAGGTTACGGGCAGTAGCGCCGGTTAAAGTATGCAGCTTTTCTGCCGTCACTGCCGGTTGTTGTTGCTGTAATTGCTGTAGCAGTAGCTGTGATAATTCAGTACTGTCAGCTACCTGCATCAGTAATCCCTGCTGCAAAGTCAGCTCGTATACCGGATAGCTGGGATAGGTTTCGTTCCAGCCCTGCATAACAATAACCGGTTTGCCGGATGCCAGGGGTTCCAGCACATTATGGTTGATACCAACATAGCACAAGTCTGCAACCTGGTAGAATGCTTTCAGTTCGCCAATGGTATCCAGAATCAGCAGCTGACTGGTAAACGCTTCTGCGGCGGATAACGCTGTTTTTTGCTGAAAACTCAGCTGCCGCTCCTGCAACAAAGTGCGTAATGCCATAAGCTGCTCTGGTTTTTCAGGATGGCGCGGTGCCAGTACACAACGTAACTCAGGAAACTGCTGCAATACCGGCACCAGCGCATCCAGCAACAGCTGATATTCCCATACATCAGTAACGCAGCCAGCAACCAGTACCGGAAAATCTCCGCCATGCAGTTGCTGTAGCAGGCTGTTACTCTGTTCCGGCCAGGGTGTTTCTGCTGCATTAAACAAACTGTCGAATTTCATATTACCGGTGACCACCACTTTATCCGCCGCGGCTCCCTTTGCCAGCATCACCTGCCGTACTTTGTCGGTTTGTACCGTCATCAGGTCAAAACTCTGCCAGTAGGCTTTGCCAAACCACTGTGTTTCAATCCGGTCCTGGGTACAGGATGGCAGATACTGATACAGCCAGCCATTCACCAGTGCAATACTGATCTTCTGCTGACGCAGATAACGCACTACAGCGTACGACAACCGGCACGGTGCATCATGCAGCATTAGCGGGATTTCGCATACCAGCGCCGCTATTGGCGGATACCGCTGATATAACGCCTCAATATTCTGCCCTCCGGCGGTTAACACCTCTGTTGCAGCACGGGGAAACTGCTGACGATAGCTATCAGGATAACAGTCGCGATCTGTCAGCAGCAGCAAATCAAAGCGGCGATACAATTGCTCCAGCAAGGGTTTACAGGCATTCAGCTCACCAATGGTGGAGCAGAAAATCCAGTAACAGCGGCGTGGTTCTGCGATAGAAACTGTTTCAGATACCGCCGCCGGATTACCCGCTCCGGCAGCAATAATGCGGCTTAACAAACGAAATAACAGCCAGCGCACCGACTCAGGGAAAATACACGCAAGCTTCCACATGACAAACAGGTATCCTTTTGTAAGTCAGTCAGTTATGGCCGGTTCACGCCACTGCCCTTTAGCAGTAAGCTGAGCCCGCAGCCCCGGTAAAGGATACTGATTACGATAGGCAATATGCGCATGTTTTAACGCCAGTTCATACTGGCCGGTTGTGGTATAAAGCAACCCGAGGTTGTAATGCGCTTCGGTATAATCAGGGCTGAGCTGCAAGGCTTTTTTATAGCTGCTTTCTGCATCACTGTGTTGTTTCTGTTTATGCTGGTGAATAGCCATCACCAGATAAACTGCCGGATCATTCGGGGCAATTTGCAACGCCCGTTTAAAGTAGCAGGCTGTGGTAGGAATAAGGTAATCGTAACGGCCGGGAACTCTGGGAGAAAAATCCGGTGTCAGCTGATGATTGGCCATCAGTGCCAGTGCCTGTGGATGGTTTGGAAAATGATTCAGCACATAAACCAGATCGCCGGTAATGGCATAGCTGGTATTACCGCGGATGCCCTGCCTCACGCTGGTGGTAAAGTGTGCATTTTCTACCAGTTGCAAATGGTGACGAACCGCCGGAGCCGGATCATTGTAATCGTAAGGGAAGCGCCCGTCGGACAGATGCAGCATTTCGCATTTTGCACCATCGTCAGTTATCTGGGCATTTACACTGCCGGCAAAGGGTATCACTACCAGCAGCATCAATCCTGAAATCCATTTCATAGAAAGTTGCGATCCGTTAATTAAAATTTACCCCTGCCATCACGCAGGGCAGCCTAAGCATAGAGCATTTCCTGACGTGAAGCTACTTTTGCTGTTAAAGCCGCTGGATTTAATCTGCAAACCGCTCTAAACTGGCTGTCGCAACTGTATCGCCATTGGATGGCGCGCTCGTTACGGGTAACTTAAGGCTGAGTTATGTTGATTAATTTATGTGGCACCATGCTGTCCGGCCAGAAACTGACTACCCTGATTTATCATCAGGTATTGCCGGAAAAAGATCCCATACGTCCTTTCGAACCGGATATTACCGCGTTCGGACAGCAGATGAAGTGGGTAAAACAACATTTTAATGTGTTATCTGCAACAGAGGCCCTCGCCTGTCTGCAACAGGGTGCCTTGCCTCCCCGGTCATTACTGATCACCTTTGACGACGGTTATCGTAACAACGCCACCCATGCCCTGCCGGTATTACAACATTACGGACTAAATGCGGTATTCTTTATTGCCTCAGATTTTCTGCATGGTGGCATTATGTGGAACGATATAGTGCTGGAAGCACTGCGTATCTGGCCACAAACCAGACTTGACCTCAGCCAGTGGCAACTGGGTATTCATCCGTTGACCTCACCGCAACAGCGACTGACCACCGCCTTACAACTGTTACCGTTAATAAAATACCGCCCGCTGGCTGAACGCCGGCAGCTTACGGATTATCTGGCCCGGCAGGTAACATTGCCCCGGAACCTGATGATGGACGACAGCCACCTGCGGCAATTACAACAGGCCGGTATGGAAATTGGCGGGCATACCTGCAGCCATCCTATTCTGAGCAGCCTGACCCAAAGTGAAGCCCGGCAGCAAATCGTGCAAAACAAACAGTATCTGGAAACACTGTTACAACAACCGCTGTTATGGTTTGCCTACCCTAACGGCAAGCCGGGAAAAGATTACACCACTGAAACCAGAACCTTACTGCAACAGGCTGGCTATCAGGCAGCCTTCTCTACCTCGGTCGGTGTAGCAGAACCCGCTACAGACCGCTATCAGTTACCCCGGTATACCCCCTGGCGCAGAAATCAGTATGGTTTTCTGCTGCAATTGCTGAATAACTATCGTACTGCGGCCAGCTATGCCGCCTGAATCTCCGGTGATGGCTGAACAGGATAACCCGATGAACAGCGATTTATATATTTACACTTTGCCTCCCAGAGCACAACATTACCCCCGGCCGGAGGTGCCAATGCTGCCGCAACTGGATGTGCGTCAATTATCCTGCCTGCGACAATCTGCGTTGTCATGTCGTTTTACCAGACCGGATGTACAAATGGTCTCCAGCGGGCGTATTGCCATCTATTACGCACTGCAAGACATCGGTATTGGTAAAGGCGACAGCGTACTGGTGCCGGCTTATCACTGTGGTTCAATGATTGAACCGGTAATATGGCTCAATGCTATCCCCCGTTTTTTCAAATTAAACTCTGAGCTTAATGCCGATCTGAAAGATTTACTGCAAAAAACAGACGGTCAGTGTAAGGCAATGATAATGCCGCACTTTTTTGGATTTCAGCAGGACATGACAATACTGAAATCCTTTTGCCAGCAACACCATATAAAACTGATAGAAGACTGCGCCCACAGCTTCTTTGGACAAAAAGGTAATGTAACTGCCGGGACATCAGGCGACTACAGCATTACCAGCAATGTAAAGTTTTTCCCCGGCACAGAAGGCGGTATTCTGGCGGCGAATCATCATCCGTTACCCGCTCAGCCATTACAGCAAACCGGGCTGACAATACAACTTAAGGCACTGTTTAATCTGTTTGAAACCGCAGCGGTATACCATAAAGCCGGATGGGCAGGAAAACTGTTTACTGCCATAACCGGCAGGAAAACAGCGGTAGTTAATCAGCAGGTACTGGAGCAATATCCGGCCAGTACCCAACACAAACGAAAAATATCACGCGACAAACTGGACTGGTTTGATCCGGCCCGTATTACCCTGCAACCCAGTCTGGCAGATCGCTTTATTGTCCGGCACAGTAACTGCAGACACATCATAGATAAACGCAGGCAGCATTTTAATTATCTGCTGACACAGCTGAGCCAGTTGCAATATGCCCGCCCACTGTATACCAGCCTGCCTGAAGGCACTGTACCTTATGTATTTCCATTGCTGTTAAATTCACCGGAGCAACACTTTGCCCGGCTGAAAACAGCAGGCGTGCCTATCTGGCGCTGGGAAGAACTGGTAGAAACAGACTGCGATGTAAGTCAGGATTATCGCCTGAAACTGATTCAGCTGCCTTGCCATCAGTCGCTGAACCAACAGGATCTGGACTGGATCATTCAGGTGCTGACCACCACCCTGAATCAATGGTAAAAGGAACTGTGATGCTGCAAAGTGGTTTTATGAAAGGATGCCGGGGCCATATTCTGCTACAGGCCAGCACAGTACCGCAGTCAGAACATGCGGTGCTGATCCTGCCGCCCTTTGCCGAGGAAATGAATAAAAGCCGCCATATTATCAGCCAGTTGATGCAGCAGAATAAACAGGCCGGGATCAGCAGTTTTATGCTGGATCACTATGGCACCGGCGACAGTGAAGGGGATCTGGATCTGGCAACCACTGATATCTGGCGACAGGATTTACAGTTGTTGCTGGCGCAGCTGCAAACAGCAGGCTTTAGCAGACTCAGTGTCGTGGCAATACGCTTTGGCGCCATGCAACTGTTTGATTTACTTAACCATCAGCCTCTGGCTCTGCAACTGGATAAAGTGGTACTGTGGCAACCGCTGCTGGATATTTCCAGATTCTGGTTACAGTTATACCGCTTAAAAATCACCGAGCAAATGGCACTGGGGCAAAAACTGACCCAGGCAGAACTGGAGCAATCACTGCAACAGGATAATACTCTTGAAATTGCAGGTTATCCGATCAGCAAAGCATTTTCTGAAAGTACCCGGCAACTGAACATTCAGCCGCCCGCTATATTAGCCACAGCCAGTAACTGCTGGTTCGAAATATCCCAGTTACCCAATGTTGCTGCAACGACCCAGAAAGCGGTTACCCATTATCAGCAATCTTTTCCGCTGAGTTTTCAGCATATCAGCAATGCCCCTTTCTGGAATACCCAGGAACTGGCAACTGCAGATAATTTGATTAACGCAACCCGGCAGTTTCTGGAGCCGCAGCATGTTTAACGAACAACTTATCTGTTTTTCATCCGGCAGCCACCAGTTACAGGGCATTTTATCGTCGGCTACCGGAGATACCGCGGTACTGATCATCACCGGTGGCCCGCAATACCGCGCAGGCAGCCACCGGCAATTTGTCAAACAATGCCGGGCACTGGCTAAGGTTAATATTCCCAGTTTACGTTTTGATGTTACCGGCATGGGCGACAGCGAAGGTCCGGCTCAGCCTTTTTACCGGCATCAGCAGGATATTGCTGCTGCAATCGCGGCCTTGCAGCAGCACTGCCCGCAGGTAAATAAGATTGTATTATGGGGCCTGTGTGATGCCGCCAGTGCCAGTTTGTTATATCTTTACCAGCAATATGACAGCAGCGTTCAGGCGCTGGTATTAATGAATCCGTGGGTAAGACAACAGCAAAGCCATGCTCAGACCATGCTAAAACATTACTACTGGCAACGGCTGATCAGCAAAGCTTTCTGGCAAAAAGTATTCGGGGGACGTCTGTCTCTGCGCCAGAGCTGGCAGGACTTTACAGCAATTCTGCAACGCAGCCGCAGTGCAGTGAAAGCAGCTGACAGCTCTGAAGCAGAGCCAACCAATGAGCAAAATTATGTATCGCATATGCTGCAAGGCTGGCAGGCTTTTAAAGGCAAGGTATTACTGATCACCAGTGGCAATGACTTAACCGCACAGGAGTTTTTGACCCTGTGCCAGCAGGATGCAAACTGGCAACAACAGCTACAGCAGGCATCGCACCACCATTTACCGGATGCTACCCACACCTTTTCGTCTGAAAGATGGCGGCGGCAGACAGAACAGCTGACAGTGGATTTTATTCAGAGTTTGTAACATCTGCGAAAGCCTGGCTACATAATACTAAACCTGTTCTGGCTAAGAGTAGCAACGTTTACAGACAAAATAGTCATTTAGCCGCCCCGGCAACTCGCTGTGGCTCAGACACTCCGTGTCGGCTAAATGACTATTTTATCTGCTTACTATCTCTGTCTGAAACTGGAGCAGGGATCGCCATTTTAAGATCGCAGAGTGTCTGAGCCGGTTAAATTACTATTTCATCCGCTTGCAGGGAGTTTCTATATCTTTACCCGGAAGCTGAAGCAGGGATTAGCATTTTTATATCGCAGGGTGTTTGAGCCGCAGGCGAGTTACTGCGATACTAAAAATGCTGAGCGCTGCAAAAGCCTGATTAATCGTAGAAACACTTCACAGATAAAAACTTCAATTTTACCGCCCCAGCAACTCGCCTGCGGCTCAAACACTCTGTGTCGGTAAAATTGAAGTTTCATCTGCTTGCGGGGAGTTTTCCATATCGTTCCGAAGGCTGAAGCAGGGATTGCCATTTTAAGATCGCAGAGTGTCTGAGCCGCAGGCGAGTTGCTGCAATACTAAAAATGCTGAGCGCTGCAAAAGCCTGATTAATCTTAGAGCAGAATCTCTGCCACTTCAGGATGCCCCAGAAACGCCTGTGGGCTGGCGGTGGCACCATAAGCTCCTGATTGATACACCACTACCCAGTCTCCTACTTCTGCTACCGGCAACACCATCCGGTCGGCCACCACATCCAGCGGTGTACATAAAGGCCCGGCAATGGTAACCAGCTCAGTATCGGGCTGAGACATACGGTTTGCGATGGCTACCGGGTAGTTTTTACGGATAACCTGCCCGAAATTACCGGAGTTTGACAGATGATGATGCAGCCCACCGTTGCATAATAAATACGTTGTGCCTCGCGATTGCTTCTTATCCAGCACCCGGCAGACATAAAGCCCGGCTTCAGCCACCAGAAAACGCCCCAGTTCAATGACCAGTTCGATATTCTGTAACTGCTCTTCATATTGTTGCAGCAGTTGCTGTAAATTCTGCCCGACAGGTTGTAAATCCAGCCGACGCTCTCCCGGAAAATACGGGATCCCAAAACCACCGCCAAGATTAATCAGTTCCGGCTGATACGGACAGGCGGCTACCAGCCGGGCAGCCAGCGCAAAAGTTTGCTGGTGAGCCTCAATCAGTGCTTCTGCTTTCAGATTCTGGGAACCGCAGAAAATATGAAAACCCCGTAGTTTTAGCGGTTCTTCATGCAGCAATGGCAACAGCTCAAATACCTGTTCTTCATCAATGCCAAACGGCTTGGCTCCACCGGCCATTTTCATACCGGATGATTTCAGCTCAAAACCCGGATTAACTCTGATAGCCACCTGCGGTAATTTCTGCACCTGCTTTCCCAGCTGAATTACTCTGTGCAATTCTGTAGCAGATTCAACATTCAGGGTAACTCCGGCACTGATCGCCGACAGCAGCTCGGCATCAGCCTTAGCCGGTCCGGCAAAGCTGATATCCCGTACCGGCATACCGGTCTGCATAGCCAGCAGCATTTCCCGTTGTGAAGCGACATCAAAACCATCAACCCTGGCAGCCAGATGCTGTACTACCGGCCAGTACGGGTTAGCTTTAACGGCATAATGCAGTTTGATACGTGACGGAATATTCTGCCGGAAATACTGCACCTGTTCTGAAATAACGCGGCGCTCATACACATAAAATACTTCTTTACCTGTCAGGTTCGCGATCTGCTGCATGGTCATATCTGCCACAATCAGCTGACCATGATGCTGCTGAAACTGGTTCATCTGTTCATGTTGCGGTGCCTGAGCATTATTGGTCATTTTGCATATCCTTTTGCACTTGCTGTACTTCCTACACTTGCTGCATTTCCTGCATATTGCGTTACATCTTCCGGCATAAAATAATGCTGGTACTGCACCGACAGGCTTTTACGATCGATCTTGCCGTTGGCATTCTTTGGCATCTTTTTCAGCTGAATCAGCGCTTTAGGCACCATAAACCCCGGCAGTACTTTCTTCAGCTGGTTAAGCCAGTCACTGTCGTTGATCTGATATCCGTCACCGCACGCTACCAGCACCAGAATAGCCTGCTCCAGCTCGATATGAGGCACACCAATGGCGGCAACATCGGTTAAGGCCGGATCAAGCCGGTATACCGCTTCTTCCACTTCTGTCGGGCTGACCCGGTAACCAGAGGTTTTAATCATTTCATCGCGGCGGCCAATAAAATACAAGAAGCCGTCTTCATCGTACTTCACGGTATCACCAGACCATACCGCCAGTTGGGGTAACTGAATACCTCCAGGTACAACCGGATCAAATTTAAAACGCTCTGCGGTTTTCTCCGGGGCATTCCAATACCCCATACTGACCAGCGGGCCACGGTGTACCAGCTCACCGGGCTCATTCGGTCCACACAGGCTACCGTCTTCCCGTACCACCAGTATTTCAGCATTGGGAATAGCTTTACCCATCGAACCGGGTCTGTGAGGTAATTCTGCCGGCGGCAGATAGGTCGAGCGGAAGGCTTCGGTCAGCCCGTACATCAGATAAGGCTGCGCCTGGCTGAAAATCTGTTGTAACTGCGCCAGTAACGGCTGCGGCATGGCACCGCCGGAATTTGTCAGGTAGCGGACACTATCGGTACTGCCCTCAGGCCAGTTTGCTTTTGCCAGCTGAGCCCATAACGGTGGCACCGCGGCAATACCGGTAATGCTGTGCTGCTGAACGGTACGCACTACATCCTGCACCAGAAAAAAATCCAGCAATACCACACAGGCACCCGTTAAAAATGCCGTGGTTAACTGGCTCAAACCATAGTCGAAACTCAGAGGTAATAATGCCAGCAGTACATCATCAGGCTGATTTTGCAGATAAGCAGCTACACTTTGCGCCCCGACCAGCATATTGCGGTGCGACAGTACCACCCCTTTCGGTTTACCGGTACTGCCGGAGGTATATAAAATAGCAGCCATATCAGTATCTGTCGGCGCACCGGATATGGGTTTATCGTAAGTAACATCCGGACCATAAAAAGCCCGGCAGTTACAGTGGCCATACTGCTGTTGCCAGCCGGGTTCAGCATCGGTCAGCAATACCGTATGCAAATCACCGCATTGCTGCAGCTCTGGCTGTAACGTCAGAAAACGCTCTTTACTGGTAACCAGTACCCGCACATTGCAGTCCTGCAGAATATGCAGTACCTGTGGTGCCTTCAGTACCGGATTAACCGGCACAAATACCCCGCCTGCCGCCGATGTGGCAAAAATACTGAATACCGTTTCAAATTGTTTGGGCAGGTAAACAGCAACCCGGTCGAAACGTTGTAACCCGCATTGTTGCAGTGTTGCAGCGGTACGCAGAATATGCCGGTAAAGTTCAGGATAAGTTAAGGCAACCGCTTTATGCTTTAAAGCCGGCCGCAGAGGAAAACGTAAAGCAGCGTCAGTAATAATATCGTGGATATTTTTGGTCATAGAGTCCTTCAGACCTTTCACATTTATTCCCTTTGTGTGCAATAATAAAACAGTTTTATCAAAAAACCGACTGTAATTTATTATTGCCCGCAGATTATACAGGGCAGCACAGGTTTGATGATAACAATGGACTTTTATTTATCATTCAAGGATCAGGAAGATGTCTTATCAGGCTCTGCTATCAGATATTCTGCGTACCATTTTACAGACAGACAAACACTTTACGGCAGAAACCCCTCTGCTGGGTGCCATACCGGAATTTGATTCTATGGCAATTATGTCGGTTATTACAGAAATTGAAGAACAGCTGGGGATTCAGATTAATGATGATGAAATATCAGCAGAGATTTTTGAAAGCTTCGGCCAGTTAAGTCAGTTTATTGAACAGAAACAGGTAGCTTAGCTAGCTGTTTAGCCGTACTGGTTTTAATACAGGATAACAATATGCAAAATATTTCCCGCGTGTCAGTAATAGGTTTAGGTTATATCGGTTTACCTACGGCAGCCGTTATCGCATCCAGAGGTGTGGATGTTATTGGCGTAGATGTTTCAGAACATGCCGTAAATACCATTAATCAGGGAAAAGTTCATATTGTCGAGCCGGATCTGGACATGCTGGTACAAGCCGCTGTGACTACCGGTAAACTGAAAGCCTCACTGACTCCCGAACCGGCAGATGCTTTTCTGATTGCCGTACCAACCCCATTTAAAGAAAACAAAAGCCCGGATTTAAGCTATATAAAGGCCGCAGTGGAAAATATTGCGCCGGTGATCAAAAGCGGTAACCTTATTGTGCTGGAGTCAACCTCACCGGTCGGTACTACCGAACAGATCTGTGAATGGTTGGAACAGTTAAGACCTGATCTGAAACTTCCGCATCAGGATCCGGATAACGCCGATATTTTTATTGCCCACTGCCCGGAACGGGTACTGCCCGGACGGGTATTGCAGGAACTGGTCAGTAACGACCGGATTATCGGCGGCATAACCCCAAGATGTGCCGAAAAAGCCATTAGCCTGTATCACTTGTTCGTACGCGGCGAATGCCTGAAAACCAACACCCGTACAGCTGAAATGGCCAAACTGACAGAAAACTCGTTCCGCGATGTAAATATTGCCTTTGCTAACGAGCTGTCAATTATCTGCGATAAGCTGAAAATCAATGTCTGGGAACTGATTAAACTGGCAAACCGCCACCCCAGGGTAAATATTCTGAACCCGGGCCCCGGTGTCGGCGGCCATTGTATTGCTGTAGATCCCTGGTTTATTGTCGATTCAGCACCAGAGCAGGCGCAAATTATCCGTAAAGCGCGCGAGATTAACGATGGTAAGCCGCATTATGTAATGAATAAAGTCAGACAGGCGGCAGATCAGTTTAAAAAACCGGTTATTGCCTGCCTGGGTCTGGCATTTAAAGCCGATATTGACGACCTGCGCGAAAGCCCGGCGCTGGATATCGCCAAACACCTGATTGCAGATAACGTAGGTGACATTCTGCTGGTAGAGCCGAATATCAAAGCATTACCTGCTGCATTATCAGAACACAACAGCAAACTGACTTCCCTGCCTCAGGCGCTGGAACAGGCTAACATTTTGCTGGTACTGGTTGATCATAAGCAGTTTAAAAACTTACAGCCTATTGATGTCGCCACCAAAGTGGTAATAGATACCCGGGGAATTTTCGGATAGCAGCATCATAGCAAGGACAAGCTAACAAGGAGTGTTACATGAAAAAGTTAAGCATGCTGGCCACTGCCATACTGGTAGTGGTTGCCAGCGGGTGCAGCAAAAAAGACAGTCAGGCCCATTATGAAGATGCCCGGCGTTATATTGCCAGCCAGCAGTATAACGCAGCGGTTATTGAGCTGAAATCTGCCGTACAGCAGGCACCCGACAATCCGGATTATCGTCTGGCACTGGGACTGCTGTATCTGCAAACCGGTGACGCCGTTTCTGCTGAAAAAGAGCTGCAACGGGCCCGCCGCAACGGTATTACAGAAGAAACTATCGCCCTGCCACTGGTACAGGCATCTTTCCAGGCCGGAAATTATACTGATGTGCTGGCATACAGTAATGATAACCCGGCTCTGGAGCCCCGGCAGGCCGACTACATCACACTTTACCATGCACTGGCAGAACTGGAACTTGGCGCAACGGACAGCGCTACAGCCCTGTTCAACAACCTGATTCATTCAGCGCAACCAGACATAGCCGCCTTTGCTCAAAGTAACCTGCTGATCCCATCGGCCCAGTACGACGCGGCACTGGCGTTATTGCAGGAAATTCCCGGCGACAGCCCGCTACATCAGGAAGTGCTGCAACTGAGCGGTAACCTGCAACTGGCAAACAACCAGTTTGCCGCTGCCGCACAAAGCTTTGCCCGTTTTCTGGAAAAACAACCCCGTAATTTCAGGACCAGACTGCTGATTTCACAGGCATTGATTCGTGATAATCAATATCCGGAAGCCGGCAAACACCTTGATATCGTATTAAAAGCCCTACCAGAGCAGGCTTATGCTAACTACCTGAAATCGCTGCTGGAGTTTGAGGCCAAAGACTATACCAAAGCCAAAGAGTTTGCCGATAAAGCCATTAGCAATGGTTACCGGGCATCTCAGGCCAGAATTATCGCCGCCATTGCCGCCTGGCATCTTGGGCTGGATACCCAGGCTTTACATCATTTGTCAGTGATTGAACGGCAACTGGACGCGTTTCCGCCGGCCAAGCGCCTTTATATTGCCTTGCAACTAAAAGCCGGGGAAGTTAACGAAGCCACCACGGCACTGAGTAACATGCCGGAAGCAGAGCAAGACTTACAGCTGATTGTCGCTGCAGCTTCGGCACTGGTCAGGCAGGGCAACAATAATGCTGCCGCAGAACTGATCGCCCGTTATGACAATGCCAACAGTAAAGATATTGAAGCATTAACCCGGCTGGGAACGCTGAAACTGAACGTACCGGGGCAGGAAAGATCAGGCATCGCCGATCTGGAACAGGCTTTACTGCTGGATCCCAGCCAGCAGAAAACCCGTCTGATCCTGGCCAGCAGCTATCTTAAAGCCGGAGATTTCGACAAAGCACAGGCTCTGGCCGACGACTGGCTCAGCGATCCGGCAACCGCTGCAACGGGCTACAACCTGAAAGCTTACATAGCACTGCTGCAACAGCGCCCTGAAGCAGCCAAAAACTATCTGGCCCAGGCCAGTGCCGCTTCGGCTGATAATCCATTTACCAGCCTGCTGAAAGCCGCCATTGCGGCTCAGGAACAAAACTATACCCAGGCCAAAACAGAACTGGATAAACTGCTACAGCAACATCCGCTTTATCTGCCAGCCATTGCCCAGTCGTTCGCCGTTCAGGGCGCCCTGGGCGATACTTCAGAAATTGTCAGCCACACACACCAGCAACTGAAAGAACACCCGGACAACTATACCCTGCGGCTGGCCCTGGCGGGTTACTATTTCTCTGAGCAGCAATACCCAGATACCCTGCAATTACTGAAAGATGCAGACACCGGGCAGGCTTTACCTTCTAATCACTGGGTTATGCTGATTGAGTCTTACGTGCAGCAACAGCAAGTGACTGAAGCAGAAAAAGCCGCCGCATCCTGGTATCAGCAGAACAATAACCGCCAGCTCTCCAGTTATATTTACGCTAACCTGCTGAGCCAGCAGAAAAAATATTCTGAAGCACTGAAAATTCTGGATACCCAGCTCAAAGCCACCCCAGCCGACTTGCCGACTATCACAACAAAGCTGATGGTATTATCAGAGCAGCAGAAATTCCGTGAAGCCATTGCAACACTGGATGCCCTGCCCGCTGAGCAGAAAAACCGCCCGGAGCTGTTATTTTTAAAAGGCCGTATCCTGTTGATGGATAAGCAAACAGACAAAGCACTAAGCAGTTTTAAAGACAGCTATGCCGCTAACCCGGCGCCCGATACTGCCGGTTTTATCGCGACGCTGCTCAGAAATCAGGGTAATAACAGTGCCGCCCTTGCTTTTCTGGAGCAACATCTGTCTGAACATCCGGGAAATACCGAACTGAATCTGCTGCATTCAGAATTATTACTACAACAGGATGCGGCAAAAGCAGAAACGGCGTTGCGCAATGTGCTGCAAACCCAACCCGATAATATTATTGCGCTGAATAACCTGGCCTGGACGCTGCTGGAGCAAAATAAACTGCCGGAAGCACTGAGTTTTGCCGAAAAAGCTGTCGGTATTGCTCCGGACAATCCGGATATTCAGGATACTTACGGTAAAGTTCTCAGTGTGTCCGGTAAGTATCAGGAATCACTGACTGCATTTGAAAAATCGCTGCAGATCCGCCCCGAAAATGATGAAGTATTACTGAATTATGCCGAAGCACTGGCTCTGAGCAAAAACAGCCAGAGAGCCAGGGAAATACTGCAGAAAATTAAGGCAGATGACAGTGAAACCACTCAGAAAGTAACTTATATCACCGGCTTGATTGACAATTAAAAGCAGTTTTCATCACATCAGCAGGATCACAAGGAGAGGATCGATGTTTAATTATGATGAAGCGTTTTCCCGGAATATCGGCTGGGTTACCGAAGAGGAACAACAGCAGCTGAAAAACTGCAAAGTGGCTATCGGTGGCCTTGGCGGTGTGGGCGGCTCACACCTGATTGTACTGGCAAGATTAGGTATCAGTCAGTTTTCGATTTCAGATCTTGATGAATTCGACTATCCGAACTTCAATCGGCAGTACGGCGCTACCTGTAGTACCGTAGGTAAACCCAAAGCCGAGGTAATGGAACAGGTTATCCGCGATATAAATCCGCAGGCCACTATCACTAATTTCAAGGAAGGGATTAACGATCAGAACCTGCTGGCATTTCTGGACGGCGTGGATATTTACGTTGACAGCCTTGATATTTTTGCCGTGGATATTCGCCGTAAAGTATTCGCGAAATGCCGGGAGCTGGGTATTCCGGCGATTACTGCCGCCCCGATGGGCATGGGAACAGCCATTCTGGTTTTTCTGCCGGATCAGGGCATGAGCTTTGAAGAATATTTCGGGCTGGAAGGATTATCACTGGAAGATCAGGTAGTAAAATTTGTGATTGGTGTTTCTCCTTCTGTGCAGCAACGTAAGTATCTGGTCGCCAAACGCTCGGTTAACTTTCTGAAAAAGAAAGTTCCTTCCACCATCATGGGAATTGAACTGGCAGCCGGTGTTTGCGGTAGCCACGTACTGAAGATTCTGTTGCAACGCGGGCCGGTGCCGGTCGCACCAAGAGGACTGCACTTTGATGCTTATCGCAATAAACTGCTGCACACCTGGCGGCCATTCGGGCATAAAAACCCGTTGCAGCGCTTTATGTTCTGGTATCTGAAACGTTTGCTGGCAAGCGATTAAATTACCACAGGATATTAAGAAACCCGGCGTTGTGCTATATAGAAAATGCCGGGGTCGTTCCCATCCCGGAATCACGCTGACGTTTAAAGCCAAACAGATCAGCCTGCACCGACTCCAATAACTTTTTGTATCCGGGACTCATGGTTTTATTCAGCGAACGGGCATCAATATAATAGGGTGCCCGCTTACCGTGAAACTCAATAGCCGAACCTATCTGCTGAAAATGAATGCCGACAAAAGATAAACTGCGCGCCAGCCGCGGCTCCATCATCACAAACACATTAACCCGCTCTGTTTTAAGTGACATCGATGCCGCAGCCAGATACAGACAAATGGCAATAAACGGAAAACAGCGCAGCTCCTGCTCGGAGTAGGTTTTTGCATTAATAGCGCCTGTTGCAGCCCCTTTAAAATTATCAACTGTTCTGCGCCGGAATTCGGCAGGCACTGCCAGACGGGAAATTTCACAAATACTGTTACGGGGAAAATGGTCCGGGGTTAATTCAGCATGTTCAATGGCATGGCCGCAGTATTTCTCTATCGGCAATAAATCCCCTTCCTGCTCAGTAAAAATCAACCGGACGGTGCCGGCTAAACGTCCTGAAGACAAATGCCGGATAAAACAATGAGTCGCCCGGTGATCAAATTCATCCTGTTCTTCGTGATTTTCTTTTATATCTTCAAAATTCAGCTCTTCACAATAAACCTGATGCCGCAGTTTATAAACCTCATGTTTCAGCTCTGCTGTCTTTGCAATCTCGGGTCGTAAAAATGCTGAAAAATGCCGGGAAATAGTAGTCGCCTCACCAGAGGCCATTGTTGCCATCGCTTTTTTTACCACACCTCCGATAACCGGAGCTTCAGACAAAGCTTTTAAACGTTTCATAAGAGTCTTACTACTGTATGCAGATTTATGGTATCTGCACACAGTGTCCTTCCAATAACATTAGAATATAGTGATAGAAGGCTGGACCAGCCGGCATAACTTGTCAAGAAAAAAACAACAAGTACCACAACAATCCGGAAACCAGGAACAGCCGCTGTCAGATAACTTTACAACATCCGTAATAAACCACTTATTATTTCATTAACTTCAACAACTTAATCTTTGGCACGACTTCTGCTTATAGTCTTATGCGACCCCCAATAAGGAAGGAACCCAAAATGTTAAAACAACTCTTTGCTGCGAGTTTATGCTTAGTAGGAAGCCTGAGCTTTAACGCTTATGCAGCGAAAATTTATATTGATACGGGTGTTGATTACGGTGCTAATCATCTGCCTAAAGCTAATGGCCCGACAACTACCGGCTGGCTGAATCAGTTAGCGTTTACTTATAACTCGCAATCTGTCGTTCAGGATACTGATGGTAATGGTGTCTTGTCTGCCGGAGATACCATTGTTGCCACCCTGGGGATTAACTCAGCAGGTAACAACGATATTTCACAAAACTTTTTTACCTCACTGATACCTGGTCAATTTGGCGGCGGAGCCACCAGCCACAATGGTTTTGGTAATAACTGGGGTATGACTTTCGGTTCTGCCAATCTGACAGGGACCTGGGACGGCAGTCAGTTTGTTTACAGCAGCGGCACTATTGATGTTTACCTCTTTGATGCCACTTCAGATCTGAGCGACCCATCCAGCCTGATTCGTCTGTTCTCACTGGAAATTTTAACTGGTGGCAACAACTCAATCGGTCAGGGGCTGGAGTTTGATGGTCATGTAACTAACTTCGGCACAGATTCCTTCAATGGTATTTCTGCAGGTGATATTTTCTCTGTCGAAACCTTTCCCGGCTCAGGCGATGGCATCAGTTTTGAAGAATATTCTCTGCTGAATGATCCTTTCCTGGTGAAATTTTTCCTGGATACCAATACCGACTCAACCACCGCAAGCTGGCTGTCCGGCGGTTCCAATACTTTCGGCATATTTGACGGTGCAACTGCCACTATAGGTGGTCAGCATGACGGCTCTCTGGTATTTGATGTACCTGAACCTCTGAGCATCAGCATTCTGGGTGCAGGCCTGTTAATGCTGGCTGGCTTCTCCAGACGCAGAATGTCATAAAACCCACACAAGCAAGTGTTATTCAGAACAGGTTATTCAGATATGGATAGCCTGTTTTTCTTTCTGCAATCCACAAATTACCGCAGCTATTTTTTCTGTAATACGCTATCCTTATCAGCATAAACGAGACAAAAGGCAATGGACATGCGAACTTTCTTGTTAGTTATTCTGCTATTGTGTTACGGCACACCTGCAACAGCAAATTTAGCCGCTTTAATTCCCGGTATAAAACCTTCTATCGTTGCTATCGGTATTTTTAACCCTACCGCGTCGCCACGGGTAAGGCTGGTCGGAACCGGCTTCGTCATTGCGCCGGGCAACCGCATTATTACTAATTATCATGTTATTTCAGGTTTGACTGACGACAGCCGTAATGAAAAATATGTCGTGCTGTCCGGACAAGGTAAGCAGATAAAAATGCTGGATATTACCGACAAGGCTATAGCCCCTCAGTATGATCTGGCAATGCTTAAAATCAGCGAAACCCTGCCCGCACTCAAACTGGGAAATGGGCCGCTGCTGGCGGAAGGCAGCCCGGTAGCTTTTACCGGTTTTCCGATTCTGGCAGTACTGGGCTTATATCCGGCCACCCATACCGGTATTATTTCAGCTATCACCCCCATTGCTATTCCTGCCGACAACGCTATAGATCTTAAAAGCCAGGCTTTAAGGCGGTTAGAACAGCCTTACCTGATCTATCAACTGGATGCTACAGCTTATCCCGGAAACAGTGGTAGCCCACTGTATCGTCATGATACCGGTGAAGTTATCGGTATTATTAATCAGGTTTATGTCAAATCCAGCCGTGAAGCAGTATTAAGCGATCCCAGCGGGATAACTTATGCCATTCCCGTGCAGTTTATAAACAGCCTGCTGAATCAGCCTTAACTTACAAAGCAGTATATGGATTTCCTCGCCAGTCTGGCATTAGATCGTATTGGTTTCTCGGTAGCAGCAGCTGCCTATCTGCTGTTTTTTCTGTTGATTCTGGCAACTAAAACCCGGAATTTACCTAAATATCTGTTATTGGCGTTAGCGGTTATCACTGTTTGCTGGGCAGCTTATTATATCTGGTCGGCCCAGGCGCCTTATTTATCACCGGCATCCTATGTTATTGAAAATGCCCGCAATACGGTACTGATGCTGTTTCTGCTGGCGACACTCAGCCATAATGCGCTACCTGTCAGGCAATTCATACGCAGTAAAGCCACCTTATCGGTGATAGCGGCCATGCTGCTGTGGACCTTAATCTGCAATATCGCAGTATTGAGCCCTAATTTAATTTTTACCGGCAACCTGCTCATCTGTATTGTACAACTGGCCCTGCTGGAAACCATGTATCGCAGGGCAGCTGACAGTCGCTGGCAATATAAGCCGCTGGTACTGGGATTAATCATCTGCACCTCATTTGATTTTGTGCTGCTGGCAGAATCAGCGTTGTTCGGGGAAGTAGATTCCCAGCTCTGGTCTGCCAGAGGCTTTGTCTATGCCGCCATGCTGCCGCTGTTAATTATTTCAGTACGCCGCATTGAAGCCTGGGGCATCAATGTCTATATCTCCCGCGACATCGTCCTGCAAAGCTCTTTTGTGCTGGGTGCCGGAGTATATCTATGTCTGCTGGCCATTACCGGTTTTTATATTCGCTATATTGGCGGCAGCTGGTCTAACCTTATCCAGACCACTTTTGTTACTCTCGGTTTTGCCATTCTGATCATCCTGTTGTTATCCGGCTCGGTCAGGCGCAAAGTAAAGGTGTTTATTGAAAAGCACTTTTTTGCCAATAAATATGATTACCGCCTGAAATGGCTGGAACTGACAACCTGCCTGAAACAGGTTGATATCAGCAAGCCGGACCAATATCAGATAATTCTGCAAGCCTGGCTTAAAGCCATTAATTACAGCAGAGGCTGCTTATTACAAATTAAAGCCGGCGACAGCATTATGCCGCTGGCTTATATCGAACGATCAGAGCTGAGTTCAGACGAACGAAAACTCATTCACCGCTACATTCAGCACTTCCGGCATAAACAATGGTTAATTGATTTATCCGACCAGTTTGATCCTTTCGTACAAAAATATGACACTTTAGCCGATATTGATTGCCAGCTGATTGTTCCGGTATATGCCGACGGGCAACTATGGGGACTATGCCTGATGAATGCTCCGGATGTTGACCGGCAAGTGCTTAACTGGGAATTACGGGATTATCTGAATCTGGTCACTGAGCAAATTACCAGCTATTTATTATTAATGCAGGCCAGCCAGAGCTTAACAGAACATGCCCAGTTTATTGCGTTCAGCAGAATGTCAGCTTTTGTGGTGCATGATTTGAAAAATATTAATGCACAAATCAATCTGCTGTTAAAAAACTCTGTCAAACACCGCCATAATCCTGAATTTATTGAAGACAGCTTCACCACCCTGGAAGCCATGCAACTCAGGCTGGAAAATATGCTGTCACAGCTAATGAACAAACGCCCGGAAGGCACCGCCAGCAGCACCTTCCAGATTGCAGAAGTACTGCAGCAGGTGATTCAGCATCGTTGTTCGGCCAGAACACCGCTGCCAAAGCTGCATATTATCAGCAATGGTAGCCTGAAGCTGGATAAAGAGCGGTTTATCAGTGTTATCTTTCACCTGATTGACAACGCCCAGCATGCCACCTCAGATGCGGGTCTGGTTATTGTGACGCTGGATTGCCAGCAGCATATGGTACTGACTATCAAAGATACCGGTTGCGGTATGTCGCAGGAATTTATTGCCCAGCGCCTGTTCCGGCCGTTCGATTCAACAAAAGGTAATGCCGGTATGGGCATTGGTGCCTATGACGCACTACACTTTGCTGAGCAGCATAATGGCAGGCTGGAGGTGATCAGCCAGACAGGGGAAGGCACTACCTTTACCATGACTCTGCCATTACACACAGCAGGCTGATGTTTGCGGACATACTGTACTTTATTATAAGCTTTGGATTATAGGCTGTGGCCTGAACAGATGTTTTACAAGGAATGTAACAATGAATACTATTTTAGTCATCGAAGATGATTTGGGCATTCAGAAACAACTCAAATGGAGCTTATCTGACTACGAGCTGGTATTTGCCCAGGACAAAACCAGTGCCATGACGCAGCTACGCCGTTATGAACCGGCTGTAGTAACCCTGGATCTCGGTTTACCGCCTGATCCGGCCAATGCCTCAGAAGGTCTGGCCTGCCTGACGGATATTCTGGCGCTGCAACCGGATTGCAAAGTGATCGTCATTACCGGTAATACCGATAACGAGCATGCACTGAAAGCCATTGCCCTGGGTGCCTATGACTATTACCAGAAACCTATCGACAGCGATGTGCTGAACATTATTCTGGCACGTGCTTTTAAACTCAGCCAGCTGGAAGCTGAAAACCGGGCGCTGAAATCCAGCAGTACATCGCTGCTGGATATTATAGGTAACAGCGAAGCCATACTAAAAGCCTGCCGTACAGTGGAGAAAATTGCTCCCACCGAGATTACCACGCTGCTTCTTGGTGAAAGCGGTACGGGTAAAGAGGTTTTTGCCCGGGCCATCCATAAACAAAGCCCCAGAATCAGTAAACCTTTTGTAGCGATAAACTGCGCCTCCATTCCCGAAAATCTGCTGGAAAGCGAGCTTTTCGGTTATGAAAAAGGAGCTTTTACCGGTGCCACTAAAACAACATTAGGTAAAATTGAATGTGCCAACGGCGGCACTCTGCTGCTTGATGAAATTGGCGACATGCCACTGAGTTTACAGGCTAAAATGCTGCGTTTTTTACAGGAACGGGTTATAGAACGTGTGGGCGGCAGGCAGGAAATAGAAGTGGATGTCAGGGTAATTTGTGCCACACACCGTAACCTGGCTGAAATGGTGACAGAACAAAGTTTCCGGGAAGATTTATATTACCGGATCAGCGAAATCACCCTGACAATACCCGCGCTACGGGAACGTGGTCACGATATTATTATTATCGCCAAAGCGCTGTTACATCGTTTTAATCAGGAATTCCGCTCACAGGTACACGGCTTTACTGATAATGCCATCCAGGCAATGCTGGCCTACGGCTGGCCAGGTAATATCAGAGAACTACAGAATAAACTCAAATCAGCAGTGATTCTGGCAGATAACAAGCTGATTTCGGCAGATGATCTGGCCTTGCCAGTAATGGCAGACAGCAGGACAGAAACATTACGTCAGGTCAGGGAACAGGCAGAAACAAAAGCCATCAGGCATGCCTACACCATTGCGAATGGCAACCTGTCAAAAACGGCTGACTTATTGGGTATTACCCGCCCTACTTTGTATTCACTAATCGATAAATACCGGATGCATGATCTGCGTAGTATTGAAGCTGAAGTATAAAAAAACCCGCTTTCGCGGGTTTTTTATTAAAGAGTAATACCACGGTGTCTGGCTTTTTCTCTGATATAAGATTCCCAACTCTGGGTTTGACGCGCAGTAGCAGGATCTTTCTTCGCATTTTGCAATGCGGTGTAGGCTTCTCTGTATTTCCGCTGATAGAAATACGCTTCAACCAGATTCATATGGATACGGCCAGCATCTTTCGCATCAATTTTCAGAGAGCTGTCAAATGCTTTTATCGCATCGTCATATCTCTGAACCGAAAGATAAGCAGAACCCTGTCTTCTGTAAGCATCAGCTTCATTAGTCAGTTTTGCCAGTTCGCCGTAGTATTCTGCGGCTTTGACAAACTCACGTGCAGCCTGATAGTTGGATGCAACAAAAGTCAGATTGTTTTTATCACGCTTAACCAGACCTGATTTAACATGCTTTTCCATTATGGCAGCAGCTTTGTAAGGAATGTTGTTATTGGCGTACATTTGCGCCAGCATTCTTACTTCAGAATCTTTCTCAAGGTAGCCTTGAGAATAAGCCATTGATAATACAGAAAGAGACTTACTGTAATCTTCTGTCAGCGTATAAAAGTTGCCCAGATAAACCCAGAATTGTTTGTTTTCCGGAAATAACTGAACCATGGTTTCCACATGCTCAATCAACTCTTTATAGCGTCTCAGCTCATACAATGCTGCCATTTTCAGCTGATAAGGGCCTTCAATAGGCTTACCGGCAAAACGGATTGCATCATCAGCAGCAGGAACCACTTTTGCATGCTGATCCATCAGGTAATACGCGTTGGCAATACGCATATAAACTTCAGCATTTTGCTCACCGGTAAAATGCAGCCAGTCTTCATAAGCTTTTATTGATTCCTGGAACTGTCTGTTTTGCAACTGCAAATCAGCCAGTAACTTCAGCGCAGCGGCCTGATCAGCAAAACTCAGGATATCCGGCTCTACTGCCAGTTTCAGGTATCTGATAGCCTGCACTTCATCTTTGGTCGCAGAAAGATTACCGATAAAACGGTTGATAGAAGCAACATCGAAGTCATTACTGGCTTTGGCATCAATTAATACTTTGATCGCCTCATCCACTTTTTCTTCGTTGTACAACTCGTACGCTTTTACCAGAATTTTACCGACACGTTCACCCGGAACCTGGGTTTTACGGGCTTTACGTGCTTCAATTTTCTGCATATCCGGCTGAACAGCCGCCAGCACCGGCACTGCTGTAACGGCGCCAAGTGCTGCAACTACAACCAGAGTAGAGGTAAGTTTTGTAAACTTTTTCACATTAACCTCCTGCCATATCTAGTGTAAAGTCCAGCTGAACCTGCTGTCCGGCTTGTTTGATAGGCTTGCCATCAACAATTTTCGGACTGTACTTCCAGCGACGCAGAGCACGAATCGCTTCACGGTCAAATACCCGTCTTGGCTCAGCTTCGATAACTTCGACTTCGTCTACGCTACCATCTTCCATAATACTGAATCGTAATCTTACCCAGCCTTGCAGACCATCACGGGCAGCCTGAACAGGATAACGGGGCTCAATACGTACTATCGGAGTTGCATCACCATCACGTAACATACCTGAAGGATCACCCAGTCCTGTATTTGAAGCTCCAAGATCTAAACCAGGCATATTGAAACCAACTGCTCCGGCAGCTGCGGCCTGCTCAGGCACCGGTTGAGGTGCTTTAGGAGGTTGCGCTGGCGGTGGCGGTGGCGGTGGCGGCGGTGGACGACGCACCTGTGTTTCTGTATCTGGCGGCGTTGTATTGATCTCAATCACTATACGGTCTTGCTGTGCCACCGGACGATCACCACTCCCTTTAAGGAGAGTGGCCATCATTAAATATAACAGAAACGTTATCACCGCACCGACTATTAACGATGTCAGGAAACGTATCATAATTACTTCGTCTCCCCGGCTATCGAGATTATGTAAGGACCCGCAGTCTTGATCTGATCCATAACCTCCATGATACGACCATGCTTAGCTTCTTTATCAGCCTGAATGATAATCGTATCAGTTGGAGATTCAGCGACCAGACGCTCAATGTTTGCAGAAACCCGCTCAACATCAACCAGACGCTTATCCATCCACACCTCACCGTTAGCACGTACAGCAATAAAAATTGTTGCACTTGGCTTGCTTTGAGCTTGCGCCGCTTCCGGTTTATTTACATCAATACCTGCTTCTTTCACGAAAGAGGTAGTTACTATAAAGAAGATAAGCATAATGAAAACGATATCCATCATAGGAGTGATATCGATTTCTGCCGTTTCTTCCTCACGAATACGTTTACGTGCCATAAAAAACTCTCTTTAATGATGCGGTAAGCTATCAGCTAATGCAGCCTTTTCCCGCTTAACCTTCACATCCAGCCGTGCACTGAAAAAGACGCCTGAGATAGCAGCAACCAGACCAGCCATTGTTGGTATTGTTGCCATCGAAATACCGGTAGCCATAGTTCTTGGGTTACCTGTTCCCTGAGTTGCCATAATATCAAATACAGCAACCATCCCGGTTACAGTCCCCAGCAGACCAACTAACGGACATAATGCTACCAGAGTCTTTATCAGCAGCATGCGCTGCTCTAATTTGTCTGAGGCTTCAGAAATCCACATATCACGGATTTTATGCGCATACCAAGATGTAGTGTCCTGTCTGGCATCCCATTTTGCAATAATTTCCTTTTTCAGCTGAGGAAATTCAATGCTGAAATACCAGTAACGCTCTAACATCAGTACCCACATAACGAAGAGTACCAGGGCGACAACGTAAAGTACGTCACCGCCAGCATGGATAAAATCCTGAACAGATTCCCACAGCCCAACTAGCTGGAGTATCATTAGGCTTTCTCCTTCTCCGCGTGTTCAGCAATAATACCTGCCGCCTGCTCGTCTAATACATGCAGAATAGACCTGGCTTTAGAAGAAACCAGAGCATGAACAAACAACAGAGGGATCGCAGCAATCAGACCTTGAGCAGTTGTTACAAGCGCCAGAGAGATTGAGCCGGCCATCAGTTTTGGATCGCCAGTTCCGTACAGAGTAATTTGCTGGAACGTCAGAATCATACCGATAACGGTACCCAACAGACCCAGTAACGGGGCAACAGCAGCAAATAATTTAATTAAACCGATACCACGATCCACTTTCGGCGTTTCACGCAGAATGGCTTCATCCAGTTTCAGTTCAAGGTTTTCAGCATCAACGGTTTTGTTGTCATGATAAACCTTAAGGATACGTCCCAGCGGGTTATCAGCAGAAGGGCTGGAAAGATTTTTCAGCTGCTTACGGATTTTACCACCCACAGCAGACAGAACGATAAAACGCTCCAGAGCAATCAGTAAACCGATAAAGAATACAACAGTGATGATATAACCAACTTCTTCACCAGCATGGTAGTACTCCATCATCGTAGAGCGTTGCTGGTTCAGACGCAGTAAGCTGTTGCCTTTGGTCGGGTCAACATAGAATCCGGTCAGCTCACCTGCTTTAGCATTATTGAAAGCTGCTACAGAGTTCTGAATCTTGCCTTGCGGAGCACGGCCCAGAGGCTGGATCTGATCAGTATCAGTATTCAGTACCAGATAGTCTCTGTCTGTTGTCAGGTGGAAAGTACCGAAACGGGTAATGCGCTGCGTAGAGCTACCGCCATCCAGACTGACTACCTGAGCATCAAACTTAGCAATTTTGCCAGACTCATTCATCTCAGTCAGTAAAGCAACCCACAGGTCTTCCATTTCTGTCAGTGTTGGTAGTTCACTGGCTGATGCGATAGTACGCAGTGGAATTTCACGTCCCGGGTACTGAGCGCTGATCAGAGAAGTAGAAATTGTACCGATAGACTGGTTAGCACTTTGGCGAACGATACCGAATAACTCTCCCATAGTACCCAGAGCAGTATCCAGTTCCTGTTGTTTCTGAGCGATCAGTTGATCGTTTTCAGCGTATTCCCGCTGTAAACGCTGACCACGGGCTTCTTCATCAGCTAACTGTCTTTTAGCCGTATTCAGTAACGCCTGCTTATCTGCACGATCTGCCAGAAATGCACGCTCACGTTCCTGATTGATACGGCCTTCGGCTGTACGCTCTTTCTGAATCTGTTCAAGTAGCTGATCTAACTTTGTTGATTGTTGCGCAGCGGCATTAAATGCAATGCCTGCAGAAAGGGCAACTGCTGCAGCAATTAACATATTCTTCATTGCTTTCTTCATTTAATCTTACTCCGCTGCGAAAAGTGGTACGCGTTCCATATCAAGGGTCGCTTCACGGCGCGCCATCTTGATAAACAGTGACACAGACTCTAAATAAGAGGCTGGTAACTCTTCCCAGCTTTGCTTAGCCTGATTCCATGCCCAGGCATTATTGCCGTCTAATGACAGTGCCATCAGAGACAAACGACCTAAATGGACAAAATCAACAGTGATGTCGTTGCCATTCAGAGTCAGAATACCCTGGAATGCAGCAAGTTCAGAGCCATAGCCAACTTCGATGCTGTATGCTTCCAGAATCTGGCGATATTGTTCTGAAAGTTGAACATCTGAACGAGACATGGTTTCACGTAAACGCTGAACCCGCTCAAGACGACGATCAGTACGCAGAGGGATATCAGCTTTGACAAACTCCTCCAGAGCATCAATCATACGGAACATCAGTGGTACTGTACCTTTACGGGTATCTTCCAGACCATCAATCTGACGTTGTACAGACGCTATCTGACGCTTTTGATCAGCAACCAGCGTAGCAAGAAAATCGTTATAAACTTTCAGGTTTTCAGTTTGATCAACAACTGTACGGTACTCACCTAACAGTTCCTGTGTCTGTTCATAGATAGTATTAATTTTTTCCTGAGACTGTTCAGCATCTCTCTGGATCTGACCTGAAGTCTGCTGGAGAGTTCTCAGATCTGCTGCCACAGCTCCGGAACTCAGCGCAAAAGCAGCAGCCAGAGCCGAAGCTACCAGACTCTTATGAATTTTATTATTAAACATAGTTCCCAACCAATTATTGCTGATTAACGTAACCTGATGTTTAAGGGCTCAGGCCATTTTACAGGCACAATTAAGCCCTCGGTTAGAGGGTAAACCATCCGCATCATTGCAGGTAAAAAGCCTGTTGTCAATATGGAAAAAGACCGCTTTCCGCCTCTGCGCAACGTGTATTTATGCGGTTTATCACCCCATTTATGCACTATTAAATTAACCGGAGCTAATTCTTCATAGTTCATTAATCTTTCCGTTTATTTTATATTCGGCGTTAACTTTCCGGCCGAATAAAGCGCAACCATACTGTCCAGTGAGACAGGTTTGATTCTGCTGCCGAAGCCCGCACAACCAAAAGCCTCATACCGGGCAATACAGATCTCTGTCATGGCTTTCACTGATTCCTGTAAATACTTACGGGGATCAAACTCAGCAGGATGCAATGCCATATAACGGCGGATAGCACCTGTTGAAGCCAGTCGTAAATCGGTATCAATATTCACTTTACGTACACCGTACTTGATGCCTTCCTGTATTTGTTCGACAGGCACACCATAGGTTTCCGGAATATCACCGCCGTATTCGTTTATCACTTCCAGCCATTCCTGCGGCACAGAAGACGAACCATGCATTACCAGATGGGTATCCGGGATACGGGCATGAATTTCTTTAATACGCTCGATCGCCAGAATATCATCTGTCGGCGGCCGGCTGAATTTATAAGCACCGTGCGATGTACCACAGGCAATAGCCAGAGCATCAACCTGTGTTTCACGTACAAACTGTGCGGCCTCTTCAGGATCGGTCAGCATCTGGTCATGAGACAAAATACCGTCAGCACCAATGCCGTCCTCTTCGCCTGCCGTACCGGTCTCAAGTGAGCCAAGGCAGCCTAATTCACCTTCAACAGACACACCACAGGCATGCGCTATTTCTACAACACGACGCGTTACATTAACATTGTAAGCATAATCTGTCGGTGTTTTTCCATCTTCCCCCAGTGAGCCATCCATCATTACGGATGAAAACCCCAGTTGGATTGAACGCTGGCAAACCGCCAGGGATGTGCCATGATCCTGATGCATCACTACCGGGATGTGTGGAAACTCTTCCACTGCAGCCAGAATCAGATGGCGCAGGAATGGAGCGCCGGCATATTTACGGGCTCCGGCAGATGCCTGAACAATCACCGGGCTGTCGGTTTTATCAGCAGCCAGCATGATGGCGCGCATCTGCTCCAGGTTGTTCACGTTAAAAGCCGGCACGCCGTAACTGAATTCTGCTGCGTGGTCCAGCATCTGACGTAATGATATCAGTGCCATGAGATCCTCTCTTTTTTGGTTAGGTACAGGGTTTATCTTTTTATTATAGAATCAGACTTTGGCTCTTTGTTCCAATATCTCTACTGCAGGCAGGGTCTTACCTTCCAGAAACTCCAGAAAGGCACCGCCGCCGGTAGAAATATAAGAAATTTTTTCTGCCACGCCATATTTGTCGATTGCTGCCAGCGTATCGCCACCACCGGCAATAGAAAACGCAGGGCTCTGTGCTATTGCTTCTGCTATTGCTTTGGTTCCGGCAGCGAACTGCTCAAATTCAAATACGCCCACCGGGCCGTTCCAGACAATAGTACCGGCATTTTTCAGAATACCGACCAGCTCTGCAATTGAGTCAGGGCCGATATCAAAAATCATATCGCCATCTGCCAGTTCACTGACATCTTTAAGTTCGGCAACTGTATCTTCGCTGAATGCCTGTCCGACAACAACATCTGTCGGCACCGGAATATGAGCGCCGCGAGTTGTGGCTTCACTGATTAAACGTTGCGCTTCAGGGATCAGATCCTGCTCATAAAGTGATTTACCTACTTTATGGCCATTAGCGGCAATAAAGGTATTGGCAATCCCCCCACCCACTACCAGTTGATCAACAATACCTGATAAGGATTCCAGTACGGTCAGCTTGGTTGAAACCTTAGAACCGCCAACAATTGCCACCAGCGGGCGCCTGGGGTTTTTCAGCGCGGCAGCCAGTGCATCCAGTTCCGCTACCAGCAAAGGACCGGCACAGGCAACCGGGGCATATTTTGCCACCCCATGAGTAGACGCCTGAGCACGGTGTGCCGTACCAAAAGCATCCATCACAAACACATCACACAATGCCGCCAGCTTCCGGGCCAGTTCATCATTGTTTTTGCCTTCGCCTTTATTAAAACGGACGTTTTCAAATATCACGACCTCATTTCCGGCAACATCAATACCATTCAGATATTCGCTGGCAAGCCGTACCGGTACAGATAAAGCGCTGTTCAGATAATCAACTACCGGGGTTAAAGACGACTCAGCATCATACACACCTTCTTCAGGGCGCCCCAGATGAGACATCACCATCACCCTGGCGCCTTTTTTAAGTGCCAGCTCAATGGTCGGAATCGCGGCCCGCAAACGGGCATCAGATGTCACTTTACCGGCTTTTACCGGAACATTCAGATCTTCACGAATCAATACCCGTTTCCCGTTCAGATCCAGATCGCTCATACGAATCACAGACATGATTATCTCCTGTTAAATAGAATATTACTGTGCCATCGCCCTGACAGTATCCAGCATCCGGTTGGCAAATCCCCATTCGTTATCACACCATACCAGACATTTTACCAGCCGTTTATGACTAACCCGGGTCTGTGAGCCGTCAACAATACAGGAATGCGGATCATGGTTAAAATCAACAGAAACCAACGGTTCTTCCGTATAGTCAAGTATGCCGCGCAAACTGCCGGTTCCGGCACTTTTCAGCGCCTGGTTAACCATATCAATGGTCACATTCTGGTTAAGGGTCACACTTAAATCCATCGCAGTAACATTTACTGTCGGCACCCGTACGGCAATAGCCTCAAACCGGCCGGCCAGATGCGGTAATATCCGCTCAATTCCTCTGGCAAGGCGGGTATCTACCGGAATAATAGACTGACTGGCAGCACGGGTACGGCGCAGGTCATTATGGTAGGCATCAATAACCTGCTGATCGTTCATTGAAGCATGGATAGTGGTAATGGTGCCGCTTTCGACCCCAAAGTGCTGATCCAGCACCTGAATCACCGGTACGATACAGTTGGTGGTACAGGAACCTGCCGATACCACCTGCATAGCGGAGGTTAGTTGCTGCTGGTTGATACCATAAATTACCGTCGCATCAATATCGGTATCTGCCGGATGAGAAAATAACACTTTGCCAGCCCCGGCACTCAGGTGCCAGCCGGCATGCTTCCGGCTATGGAAAATACCGGTACATTCCAGCACAATATCAACTTTCAGCTCCTGCCAGGGCAAAAGTAACGGGTCAGCTTCTGCCAGCAGACGGATATCATCACCATCAACGCAAATACCCTGCTCTGTTGATTGCACATCATGTTTAAACCGGCCATGCGAGGTATCGTACTTCAGTAAATGGGCGACCCCTCTGGCATCAGCCAGTTCATTAATTGCCACTACCTGTAATTGCTGCTGCCAGCCGTTTTCATAAATTGCCCGCAGAATATTGCGGCCAATCCGGCCGAAGCCATTTATTGCCAGTCTGATTGCCATAGTGCTATGAAATTACCACATAGAAAAATGGGACCTGCCAGCAGATCCCATCGTTATCAACATTACTACCCCAGCAGCTCTTCTGCTGCGGCCACAACCTTTTCTGTTGTGATACCGAAATGTACAAACAGCTGTTCAGCAGGTGCGGATTCGCCAAAACCGGTCATGCCGATAATTTTACCGTTCAGGCCAACGTACTTGTACCAGCTGTCGGCAATACCCGCTTCAACCGCCACCCGTTTCGTGACATTTGCCGGTAGCACAGTTTCACGGTAAGCCGCATCCTGTTGTTCAAACGCATCTGTCGATGGCATTGAAACCACCCGTACGGCTTTGCCTTTTTGCTGTAACTGTTTTGCTGCCTGAACAGCCAGTTCAACTTCAGAACCGGTGGCAATAATAATCAGCTCAGGCTGGGTATCGCTGTCCAGTAAGATATAACCACCACGTCTGATATCAGCCAGTTGCTGCTCTGTGCGCGGCTGCTGAACCAGATTCTGCCGGGTAAAAATCAGCGTTGTCGGGCCATCGGTTCTTTCTATCGCCTGTTGCCAGGCCACTGCAGATTCTACCTGATCACAAGGGCGCCAGTTCACCAGGTTTGGTGTTACCCGCAGGCTGGCTAACTGTTCTACCGGCTGGTGAGTCGGCCCGTCTTCGCCTAAACCGATAGAATCATGGGTATACACAAAAATAACCCGCTGTTTCATTAATGCTGCCATCCGCACGGCATTGCGGGCATATTCCATAAACATCAGGAAAGTTGCCCCGTAAGGAACAAAACCACCATGCAGGGCAATCCCATTCATAATAGCTGACATACCAAACTCGCGTACGCCGTAATAAATATAATTACCGCTGGCATCATCATGGGTTAAGGGTTTAGAGCCCGACCAGATAGTCAGGTTTGAACCGGCCAGATCAGCAGAACCGCCCATAAACTCAGGTAATAATGCGCCATAGGCATTCAGGGTATTCTGCGATGCTTTACGGGTCGCAATGGTCTGGGGATTAGCCTGCAACTGTTCAATATATTGCTGTGATTTTTGTGTCCAGTCCGCTGGCAGTTCACCTTTGTTACGGCGTTCAAATTCAGCGGCCAGTTCAGGGTAGGCTTTGGCGTAAGCGGTAAACAATTGCTGCCATTGCTGTTCAGCCTGATGACCTTTGTCTTTGGCACTCCACTGGGCATAGATATCTGCCGGAATTTCAAAAGGGCCATAAGGCCATTGCAGATATTCACGGGTTGCGGCAATTTCAGCGTCACCTAATGGCGCACCGTGGCTGTCATGGCTGCCGCTTTTATTCGGTGCACCATAGCCAATAATGGTTTTACAGCAAATCAGTGTTGGTTTTGTGGCTTGTGCTTTCGCCTGCTCAATAGCCGCTTTTACCGCATCGGCATCGTGGCCATCCACCCCGGCAATAACATGCCAGCCATAGGCTGCAAAACGGGCGGGCGTATTATCAGTAAACCAGCCTTCAACATGGCCATCAATCGAAATACCGTTATCGTCCCAGAAAGCAACCAGTTTGCCCAGGCCCAGCGTACCGGCCAGCGAGCAGGCTTCATGCGAAATCCCTTCCATTAAACAACCGTCACCTAAAAAGGTATAGGTATAGTGGTCCACCACATCAAAACCAGGCCGGTTAAACTGGGCAGCCAGTGCTTTTTCAGCAATGGCCATACCCACAGCATTAGTAATACCCTGCCCCAATGGCCCGGTAGTGGTTTCCACACCTGGTGCATAACCATATTCCGGGTGACCTGGTGTTTTAGCATGCAGTTGCCGGAATTGCTTTAAATCATCAATGGTCAGTGCATAGCCACTAAGGTGCAGCAGAGAATACAGCAGCATCGAACCATGCCCGTTAGACAGAATAAACCGGTCGCGGTTATACCAGGACGGGTTTTCAGGGTTATGCTTCAGGAAATCCCGCCACAGTACTTCAGCAATATCTGCCATGCCCATAGGGGCACCCGGATGGCCTGATTTTGCTTTTTGTACCGCATCCATACTCAGTGCACGGATCGCATTGGCAAGTTGTTTACGAGAAGGCATATTCACTCCTGAATTAGGCTGATAATCAATTACGGATGAAAACCGCCTATTTTCACCCAGCTACCGCAAGATGGCAAATTAAAATCAGCAATCCTATAAATTTCCCCGGGCAGGTTATGTCATTTTAAAGCTGATACCGAAATACCTCATGATTAATAAATCATCACAAATGGCCTGAAAGACGTCTGGGCGTCAGATTTTCCTAGCCAAGCAACTATACTTTCATCTAAAATAGACGGCTGCTTTATGGGCTGGAACCGGCAAATGTTGCGTTCACGTATATACCGGCCCTGTGCGTTTAACCAAAAACTGGTGGACTTAAATAGATGGCACAACATATTTTTACTTCTGAATCAGTATCTGAAGGACATCCGGATAAAATTGCCGATCAGATTTCAGATGCTGTACTGGATGCAATTTTAGAACAGGATCCTAAAGCCAGGGTTGCCTGTGAAACTTTTGTCAAAACCGGTATGGTGCTGGTAGGTGGCGAAATTACAACCACTGCCTGGGTAGATATTGAAGAATTAACCCGTAAAACGGTACGTGAAATTGGCTATACCCATTCAGATATGGGCTTCGACGCAGATTCCTGTGCGGTATTAAATGCCATTGGTAAACAGTCACCGGATATTAACCAGGGCGTGGATAAAGCCGATCCTAAAGAACAGGGCGCCGGTGATCAGGGGCTGATGTTCGGTTATGCCAGCAATGAAACTGACGTTTTAATGCCTGCGCCGGTTACTTATTCTCACCGTCTGGTACAACGCCAGGCTCAGGTTCGTAAAGACGGCACCCTGCCATGGTTACGTCCGGATGCCAAATCGCAGTTAAGCTTTATTTATGAAGACGGCAAACCGGTCGGTATTGATGCGGTGGTATTATCCACCCAGCACTGCGACAGCATCAGCACCGCTGATTTACGTGAAGCCGTAATGGAAACCATTATTAAGCCGGTATTACCTGCGGAATGGCTGACCAGCAAAACCAAATACTTTATTAACCCTACCGGACGTTTTGTGATTGGTGGCCCAATGGGCGACTGTGGCTTAACCGGCCGCAAAATCATTGTCGATACTTATGGTGGTATGGCACGTCATGGTGGTGGCGCTTTCTCAGGTAAAGATCCTTCAAAAGTAGACCGCTCAGCGGCTTATGCTGCCCGTTATGTCGCCAAAAACATCGTAGCTGCCGGCCTGGCTGCCCGTTGTGAAATTCAGGTGTCTTATGCCATCGGTATAGCAGAACCTACTTCTATCAGCATTGAAACCTTCGGCACCAGCAAGCTGGATGAAGCCCAGCTGATTACACTGGTACGTGAGCATTTTGATTTACGCCCTTACGGCTTAATTGACATGCTGGATCTGGAACGTCCGATCTACCGCCCGACAGCGGCTTACGGCCACTTTGGCCGTAACGGGTTCCCGTGGGAACAGACTGATAAAGCAGAATTGCTGCGCCAGTACGCCAAATAATATTGTTTTTAAACTAAAAACAAGGAGAGCTCTGCTCTCCTTTTTCATAAGCCGCTTTAATCAATAACTCTAATGATTTTATGCCTTATCATCTGCCGCTTTTTGTGTATGATAAGCCGTTGCGAAACATCCGGGGTCCTCTGTAGCAAGACAGAGTGAAACAAAAGTATAAGAAAGGAATAGCTATGTCTCAACAAACTGCCACCGACCAGAAAAACAGCTGGCTTAACCGTGCGCTCAATACCATTGAGGTAGTAGGAAATAAGCTGCCAGATCCTGCGGTTCTTTTTGCCTTGCTGATGATTGTTGTCTGGATTGTCTCCTGGACATTGTCTGGTGTCACCTTCAATGAAATAGACCCGCGCACGGGTTCTGCAATCCAGGTAAATAACCTGCTGGCAGCAGACTCCCTGACAACTTTCATGGCTAAAATGGTTAATACCTTTGTTACTTTTGCGCCACTGGGGGTAGTGCTGGTAGCCATGCTGGGTCTGGGTGTGGCTGAACACACCGGTTTTATTAATGCCGGTTTACGTTCAGTGCTTTCTGTAACTCCCAAAATGCTGTTAACCCCGGTGTTAATTGCCGTTGGTGTTGCCAGCCACATGGCGGTAGATGCAGGTTATGTACTGGTAATTCCACTTGGTGCCGTCATTTTTTACGCTGCAGGCCGTCATCCTCTGGCTGGTATTGCAGCAGCTTTTGCCGGTGTTTCAGGTGGTTTTTCTGCAACAATACTGCCGTCTAGTTTAGATCCTCTGCTATCTGGCCTGACTCAGGTATCAGCGCGTTTATCTTCTGATCCTGCCGCTGCTGAAATTTTTATCAGCCCGATGAACAATTATTACTTCACCACGGCATCTACCTTTCTGGTCGTTATTGTAGGCTGGATTTTAACTGACAAATTTATCGAACCACGCCTGAAATCTACCGTAGTTGATGGTGACCCTGCTGATATGCCCAAAATGGATGACCTAAAGCCAAATGAACGCAAGGGTCTGCGCTGGGCTGGTTTGTCAATGGTACTGAGCATAGTGTTATTAGTTGCTACAGCCCTGCCGGAAACATCTTCCTGGCGCGCACCGGCAGATACAGTATTGGCCGAAGGACAGAGTAACCTGCTGGTCGCAGCAGCCCCGTTAATGCAATCCATCGTCAGCATTATCTTTATTTTCTTTTTAATTCCCGGTGTGGTTTATGGTTATGTTTCAGGCAATGCCAAAGATCATCGTGACATTATCAAAGGCATGAGCAAAGCAATGAGTGGCATGGGCTATTACATTGTAATGGCATTCTTTTGCGCACAGTTTATTTATGCTTTTGGTCAGTCTAACCTTGGTGCCTTGTTTGCTCTGAAAGGTGCCAACTGGTTACAGGAAATGGCTTTTCCGATGGGTTTTACACTGATCGGTATTATTCTGTTATCCGGTACGGTTAATCTGCTGATTGGTTCTGCCTCAGCAAAATGGGCGTTAATTGGTGCAGTCATGGTGCCTATGCTGATGCAGCTTGGGGTATCACCTGATTTAACCCAGGCGGCTTACCGTGTTGGCGACTCTTCTACTAACATTATTACGCCATTGCTGCCGTATTTCCCGCTGATCGTCGTGTTCTGCCAGAAATATGTAAAATCAACCGGTATCGGCACTCTTATCGCATTAATGCTCCCCTACTCGGTTGCCTTACTGGTGTGCTGGACAGCGTTCTTGCTGGGCTTCTGGGCACTGGATATTCCTCTGGGTATCGGTTCAAGCTACAGCTATCCGGCAACGCCTTAACATTTTGATTCCGGCCTCTGCCCGCTGATACGGGCAGAGGCTTTTTACTGCCTTATCGTCACAAATACTTATCCACTCTTCAGGCTCTGCTATACCCTCAGGCACTCTGGCCTGCTACCATAGCGCTATTCAGAAAACTCATCTATAAACCTATGCGTACCATCAGAATTTATACCGCATCTGCCTGCCAGCCACAGCAACTCTGTACCCTGGAAGATGATGCAGCAAACCATGTCGGCCGGGTATTGCGGATGCAGCCCGGACACGAACTGACACTGTTTAACGGGGATGGCTGCGACTACCCGGCGGTGATTACCCAGGCAGACAAAAAGCAGGTGCAGGTGAAGGTACTCAGCCAGCAACCTAACCCGGTTGAATCACCGCTGTGTATTCACTTGGGTCAGGGCATTTCACGTGGTGATCGGATGGATTTTGCTATCCAGAAAGCGGTAGAACTGGGTGTTACCGAAATCACGCCACTGTTTACCGAACGTTGTGGGGTTAAGCTGGATGGAGAACGCTTACAAAAACGCACTGAGCAGTGGCAGAAAATTGCTGTCAGTGCCTGCGAGCAGTCCGGCCGCAGCATCGTACCTGTGGTGCATCCGGCGATATCACTGCCCCGCTGGCTTGAGCAACCGACAAAAGAATTAAAACTGACCTTGCATCCACGGGCTTCAGACACCATTAAGACACTTAATGCCACTCAATATATCCGGTTAGTGATTGGTCCTGAAGGAGGCTTTACTGATCAGGAAATTACGCAGACCTTTACTGCCGGTTTTACCGGTATTCAGTTAGGCCCGCGGGTATTACGAACAGAAACCGCAGCATTAACCGCAATCAGTGCATTGCAGCTGCAATTTGGCGATCTGGCCTGAGGTATTTTCAATGACAGTAATAAAACTCGGTATCGTCATGGACCCAATCTGTGACATCAATATCAAAAAAGACTCCAGCTTTGCCATGTTACTGGAAGCGCAGCAACGCGGTTATGAGCTGCATTATATGGAAATGGCGGATCTTTATCTGTTGCAGGGACAAGCCAGGGCACGTACCCGCTTACTGAGTGTAAAACAGGATCCGGCCGGCTGGTATCAGTTTGGTTCAGAGCAGGACATTGCCCTTGGCGGGCTGAATGTTATCCTGATGCGTAAAGATCCTCCTTTTGATACCGAATTTATTTACGCCACCTATATTCTGGAGCGGGCTGAAGATGCCGGCGCTCTGATTGTTAACAAGCCACAAAGCCTGCGTGATGCCAATGAAAAACTGTATACCAGCTGGTTCAGCCAGCATACCCCGCAAACGCTGGTCACCCGTGACGCTGCCCGTTTAAAGGCATTCTATCAGCAGGAGCAGGACGTTATCCTGAAACCGCTGGATGGTATGGGTGGCGCATCGATTTTCCGCCTGAAACCACAGGATCCGAACGTCAGTGTTATTATCGAAACCCTGACAGAGCATGGCAGCCGCTATGCAATGGCACAGCGTTATATTCCGGAGATCAAAGACGGTGACAAACGCATTCTGGTGGTTAACGGCAAGCCGGTACCTTATTGTCTGGCGCGTATTCCGGCCAGTGGTGAAACCCGCGGTAATCTGGCTGCCGGAGGCCGGGGTGAAGCACGGCCGTTATCCGCCTCTGATTTAGCCATTGCCGAAGCTGTCGGTCCGACGTTAAAAGCCAAAGGCTTAATCTTTGTCGGGCTGGATGTTATCGGCGATAAACTGACAGAAATTAACGTTACCAGCCCAACCTGTATCCGGGAAATTGAAGCAGCTTACCCGGTCAGTATCACTGGTATGTTATTCGATGAAATTGAGCAATTACTGGCAGCAACAACAGCCAGCTGATACCGAGGTAACCATGCAGAGCTTTCAGGACCATTTTTTAATTGCCATGCCATCACTGGATGATCCTCTGTTTAAACGCAGCGTAACCTACGTTTGTGAACATAATGCCGACGGTGCTATGGGCATAGTCATTAACCATCCGCTTAATGTCACCGTAGGAGATCTGCTGGATCAACTGCATATCCAGTACGATGCTGAAGCCAAAAGCTCAGCTGCTAAAGTCTGTGCCGGCGGCCCGGTGCAGCATGAGCGGGGCTTTGTGCTGCACACACCAAAAGAAGGTTACAGCAGCAGCCTGCGGTTAAATGAGCAACTGATGGTAACCACTTCAAAAGATATTCTGCTGGAACTGACCACCGAAGCGGCGCCGGAAAAATTTCTGCTGGCATTAGGCTACGCCGGCTGGACCGCCGGACAACTGGAACAGGAAATGACAGACAATTCCTGGCTGTTAATTCCGGCAGATAATGCCATTATTTTCGATCTCAGCCATGCAGAAAAATGGCAATCAGCCACGGCTAAAATGGGGATCAAAACCTGGCAGTTAACTAATGAAGCAGGCCATGCCTGATGAGCACCGTCACTTCGCCCCGAACCATACTGAGCTTTGACTTTGGCACCAAAAGCATTGGCGTAGCTGTCGGTCAGGAACTGACCGGCACCGCCTCACTGTTACCGGCGCTGAAAGCCAATGACGGTATTCCCGACTGGAATAAAATTGAAAAACTGATTACCGACTGGCAACCTCAATTATTGCTGGTCGGGCTGCCACTGAATATGGACGGTACAGAGCAACCCTTTACCGTCAGGGCAAGAAAATTTGCCAGTCGCCTGCACGGGCGTTACCGGTTACCGGTTACCCTGCAGGATGAACGCCTGACCACCACTGATGCCCGCAGCCGTTTATTTGCAGAGGGTGGCTATCGCAATCTGAGTAAAGATAAAATAGACAGCCTGTCGGCGCAGATTATTTTTGAGAGCTGGTATGAACAACACGCTTAAACCACCACTTGAGCCGGGTTATTATCAGCATTACAAAGGTGCGTATTATCAGGTAATTGACTGCGCCCGCCATAGCGAAACCGAACAATGGTTAGTCATTTATCGCTCCTTGTACAGCGATTTTGGCCTCTGGGCACGGCCGCTGGATATGTTTACTGAAAATGTCGAAATTGCCGGTGAACTGATCCCACGTTTTCAGTATGTCGGCCAAACTAAACCACACCAATTGGCAGAGTAAGCCGCCAGCGCCTGCCTGCTAACCTGTTATCACCGTTTTTTACCGCCTGTCACTTTTTTAACCTGTGTAGTGTAGCTGGCAAGTACTCTTGTTACATCAAACCAACAAGAGAACAGCACCATGTTTGAACAAACTGAGTTTTTTCACCAACTAAGCCAGATGAGCCCACTACTCTGGGTAGCCTTTATCCCCGCCTTTCTGGCGATTTACTTTTTACCCAGCATTATTGCCGGCTTTCTCAACCGCCGGCATCTGGGCAAAATATTTCTGGCCAATATCCCGGCCGGCTTCTCCTTGATAGCCTGGATGGCACTGATTGTTTGGGCTTTTACCGGCAAACAGAAGAAACCGGCTGAACAAGTAAGCCAATAGATAGTACACTGTGTTTATTCAGCTTTTGTGTGTACAGGTATTACAACAGCAGCTATGACAACATTAAAAACATTTCGCCAGAGCATCGCACCAGACAATTGCAGCAGCGCCTATTTGTGGGCGCAACTGCTCACAATGTTGATTTATGCCGGCTATTTTATGGCCTATACCCTACCCTTGCTAACGCCAGAGCAACCACGCTTATATTGGCTGTTTTTGGTGAAATACAGCATTGAAGCCGCCTGCTTTGTTTTGTTAAGCCATGTGTTGCTGCGCCCGGTGCTGAAAGCCGATAATATCGCCACGCTAAAGCGCTGGTTAGTATTTGTTCTGCTGTTGCTGGTAGCTGCATTACTCCAAACCATCGTTTCCTATTTTCTGTCGAGCATTGAGGTGCTTAAAGATACCGATATGAGCAAGGTAACCGTAGTAACGGACGAGAACGATACTCCGTTACAAATGAACTTTAGCACCAGCTTTATGTTAATTGCCCTGGTAACATCATTTAGTGTGATGTATCTGGTTTGGGGGGCCGGTTATATCGCCTGGCAAAGCTGGCAAGCGCGTAAAGCGCTGCAACAACAGATGCAACAGGCACAGCTGCAACAGCTGACTAACCAGCTTAGCCCGCACTTTTTATTTAATGCCTTTAACAGTATCCGCGCGCTGATTTTTGAAGATCAGAATAAAGCCGCCGATACCGTAACGCGGTTATCAGAATTATTCCGCTTTCATTTGCAAGCACATTTACAACCAGAGTCAGCTCTGGTGCAGGAATGGCAGCTGACTGAGCAATATCTGGCCATTGAACAGGTGCGGCTGGAGCAGCGTTTGCAGTTCAGCTGCGATATTGATGATGCACTGTGGCAATACAAACTGCCAACGTTAAGTCTGCTTACCCTGGTGGAAAATGCCATTAAACATGGTATAGCGCCTAATACTGCGCCCGGCAAACTGCATATTGCCGCCAGCCGTAAACCACAAGGCTGGCTGTTGCAGGTAACGAACAGCGTACAGGCCAATACAGAGCTGGCAGGTACAGGCACAGGTCTGAGTAATTTACGCAGCCGTCTGCAACTGATGTATGGCAATAACACCAGGTTGCAACTGCAGCAAAGCAGCGGGCAATTTAGCGTACAACTGGAGTTCAGCGATGTATAACTGCCTGCTGGTAGACGACGAACGGCTGGCACGGGCTGAATTAAAGCGCCTGCTTAAGGCTCATCCCGAGTGCATTATTACCGGTGAGGCAGCTAACGGCAGCGAGGCACTGCAACTGCTGGCCCAGCATAACATTGATCTGGTGTTTCTGGACATTCAGATGCCGGGCTTCACCGGGCTGCAACTGGCAGAACATATACCACCAGCGACCCAGTTTATTTTCTGCACTGCCTTTAACAGCTTTGCACTGGATGCATTTGAGCTTAATGCGGTGGATTATCTGCTCAAACCGATAGCACCCGAGCGGCTGGCCAGGGCGATACAAAAACTGCGCCCGCGCACCGACAGCAGCGTACAGCAATACTTCCTGCCAGAACAACACGGTATTTTATTAAAGTTTGGCGATACCCAGCGTGTGGTGCGGCTAAATGAAATCAACCGCTTTGAAAGTATTGGTAACCATGCCGCTGTGTATACGCCTTATGGCAAAAGCTATATTCACAGTTCACTGGCAAAGATTGAACAAAAACTCGACCCGGCATTGTTTTTTAAAGCCAGCCGCGCCGATATTATCCGCATTGCCGCTATCAGCCATCTGGAGCATGCGATCAACGAAGGCAGTATGCTGGCAATACTGACCAATGGCCAGCAGGTGGAGATCAGCCGCCGCCAGGCACAGCAGCTGAAACAGCAGTTCAGCGGTTTCTAAACGCTAAGCCTGCTGCTGGCGGTACCACTCGCCTAAAATCAGGCTAGCGGCTACGCTAACATTCAGCGATTCCACCTTGCCTGAACCCGGAATTTGCAGCGCGATATCAGCTGATTTTGCCACGTTTTTCGATACACCAAACATTTCTTCGCCGAAGATCACCACCACTTTAGCCGGAAGCTTAGTCTGGTATAACGAACTGCCACCATGACTGGAAGTCGTTACCAGTGCATAACCGGCCTGTTTGCACAGCTGTAAGGCCAGTGGCAGGCTGTCGCAGGATAAGCCTTCAATAAACTCCCCGCCCCCTTCCGCAGTACGCATCGCCGCGCCTGACTGCAACAGCTCCGGCTCTTTCATAATAATGCCGCTGATACCGAAATGAGCACAGGTACGGGTTATCGCGCCCAGATTGTGTGCATTTTGAACTTTATCTAAGGCGAGTAAACAGTCTTTTTTAAGCCCTTTCTGTTGCAAGTAATTTGCAAGCGATTGAATTGGTTTGCTTTTTACAAGCATGACAATGCCGCCATGATGCGTACTGGCAGAAATTTTCTCTAACTCAGCATCTTCCACTATGTGATATGCCTTTTTAGACGCCGCCAGATACTTCATTACATCCGAAAATTTCGGTGCTACCTTCTCTGATACATAAAGCCTAATCACCGCTTCTGGCCGCTCTTGAAACAACACTCGGCAAGCGTTTGGGCTGTAAACCTTAATCTCATCACTTTGCACCGACTTTACTGCTTTTGCAGCCTTTGGCTTAGCCGCTGCTGCATTGCGGTTTGGCTTACCAGCGGCAGCCTTATCGGTTTTTGTCCATGGCTTATGTAACGGATTTGCGGCTTTGCCATTTTTTGGTCTGTGTGGGGACATTGGAGTTCCTGTATAAGCCTATAGGCCAGCAATCATTAATGCGGCGGATTTTAACAGCTACAAGGCAACAATTCTCGTACTTCCACATTTTTAACTGCACGCATTAATCAAATTTGATAAATACCCTAATCGACAGAAGAAAGTCCAATACCACTGAAATTATGAGAGATCCAGCGATGAAGATTGATAAAGCCAACCAAAGTGTCAAAGCTCTTTGGGTCAAGCTTGCTCCCACAGAAACATCAAAAATTCCTCCAAAATGCTTCCCAATTAACCTGTATGGAATAAACGCAAACCACCCCAGCACAAAAATTATTAAAACAGTATAAGTAAGATCAATGCTGATACTTAAAACAGCACAAAGTACAAAAAGAAGACCAAGTAATACTTTGTATCTCGGAGTTTTTCAAGGTAGTTGTCCGATTTTCCCGTTTTATGCTGCTGCCTGAATTTGCACGATTTCCCGCTCCGGATTCAGACTTACTGGCCCTATAG
>JARXRR010000038.1:0-37670 GCA_033792355.1 Chromatiaceae bacterium AAb-1 | reverse complement strand
CATTTTGAGTTGCCCGTTTCACCCGACTGAAAGCTAACAATTTAATAGAAGGTTTTATACCCGCAAGTCGCGCTAGCAAGTCACCTTCTTATATATTTTTATATGCTGCAAAATAACCAGAAAAACACCAATTTTCAATAGCTTTTCAGTAACAACCGTTAAATAACTCAAGTAATAAACGGGCATTGCGCCCGCAAGTCGTGGATATTTTACTCATACCAGACCACTGTATAAAAAAACATACTCGAGTATAACGCTATGGCCTCACCATTTTTAGAATATATTGCTGAATATATGAGAACTCGCCGTTACGCCCGGCGAACTATTGATACCTACCTTTATTGGATCAAGTTTTATATTCTGCACAATAAAAAACAGCATCCTGCTGCGCTTGGTGATCAAGAGGTGGAGCAGTTTTTATCTTTTTTATCAAATCAACGTAATGTCGCCGTAAAAACGCAAGCCACTGCGCTTAATGCTCTGAGTTTTCTGTATAAACATATTATTCAGCGACCTTTGTCTATGCAACTGAACTTTAACCAGTCCAGAATTGAACAAAAACTGCCGGTAGTCTTAACACGAGCAGAAGTGCAGCAATTATTTGCTGTTATCGATCCTAAATATAAAATGCTGACTCAATTGATGTATGGCAGTGGCTTGCGATTGATGGAAGCGGTACGATTGCGGGTAAATGCTATCGACTTTGACTATTTTTCTTTGATGGTCTGGCATGGCAAAGGCGGTAATGCGGTAAAAAGCCCGCTTTCTATGCTGTGATCAAAATCCGGCCTAAAGCATCAGCAGGCTGGCAAAGCCGCCGAAGACTTTAGCCCCAGGAGCATACATTAAAGTATGTGGCCAGAGTTAAGTTCGTTTTCGAAGCGCATGTTTTAGCTAAGTAGTTAGCGTTATGACAAACCCTGAAGACAATGCCGTCATAACGAAAAAAATAAAATGCCAAATCTTAGCCTAAAGCATCGGCAGGCTGACAAAGCTGTCGAGCTGTTTATCTCCGGGAGCATACAAGCAGTATGTGACCGGAGTAAACAGCGAAGACAATGCCGTCAGCGTGCCGAGGATGACGGCTAAATCATTCCCACTCGATAGTGGCTGGCGGCTTGCCGCTGATATCGTAGACTACCCGCGAAATCCCATTGATTTCATTAATAATCCGGTTTGACACCTTACCCAGCAACTCATACGGCAGGTGCGCCCAGTGCGCGGTCATAAAGTCGATGGTTTCCACCGCACGCAGTGAGACTACCCAGTCGTATTTACGGGCATCGCCCATTACACCAACCGATTTTACCGGCAGGAATACCGCAAATGCCTGGCTGACTTTATGGTACAGCTCAGCTTTGTGCAGTTCTTCGATAAAGATGGCATCGGCACGGCGCAGAATATCGCAGTATTCTTTTTTGATTTCGCCCAGTACCCGTACCCCTAAACCCGGGCCGGGGAATGGATGGCGATACAGCATATCGTATGGCAGACCCAGTTCCAGACCCACTTTACGCACTTCGTCTTTAAACAGTTCGCGCAGTGGTTCCACCAGCCCCAGTTTCATATGCTCCGGCAGGCCGCCAACGTTGTGGTGCGATTTAATCACATGCGCTTTACCGGTGGCAGAGCCGGCAGATTCAATTACATCCGGGTAAATGGTGCCTTGTGCCAGCCATTTGGCATTCGCCAGTTTCTGGGCTTGTTCGTCGAAGACTTCAACAAACACCCGGCCGATGGTTTTACGTTTTTGTTCAGGATCGTTCTGGCCGGCTAAGGCATCAAGAAAACGCTGTTCAGCATCTACTTTGATAATGTTCAGCCCGAAATGATCGCCGAACATATCCATGACCTGCTGACCTTCGTTCAGACGCAGCAGGCCGTTATCGACAAATACACAGGTCAGATTTTTACCGATAGCACGATGCAGCAGCATGGCGACTACTGAGCTGTCTACCCCGCCGGATAACCCCAGAATAACCTGATCATCGCCAATTTGTTTTTTCAGGCGGATTATCGCATCTTCAATAATAGAGGCAGGTGTCCATAGTCTGTCGCAGCCACAGATGTTAACAACAAAGTTTTCCAGCATCCGCAGGCCCTGACGGGTATGGGTTACTTCGGGGTGGAACTGCACGCCATAGAACTGACGGGTTTCGTCAGCCATCGCCGCATGCGGGCAGGTTGTGGTGCTGGCGCTGGTCACAAACCCCTGGGGGATCCGGATCACTTTGTCGCCGTGGCTCATCCACACATCCAGTAACGCATTGCCGTTACTGCTCAGATGATCTTCAATTTTGGCAAACAGGTCGTTAGCGGCTGTCACTTCTACCTGGGCGTAACCGAATTCACGCAGATCAGAGCCCTGCACTTCGCCACCCAGTTGCTGTGCCATAGTCTGCATACCATAGCAGATACCCAGTACCGGCACGCCAGCCTGAAACACGTATTGCGGCGCACGCGGCGAACCCGATGCAGTAACGCTTTCCGGGCCTCCGGACAGGATAATACCGGTTGGGTTGAAGTCTCTGATTTGCTCTTCGGTAACATCCCACGCCCACAGTTCGCAGTATACCCCAATTTCGCGCACGCGACGGGCAATCAGCTGGGTGTACTGGGAACCAAAATCAAGGATCAGAATACGGTGATGATGAATGTTTTTGTTCATAGCGACCTTTATAAAATAAGGAGGCTGGCAACTGCCAGCCTGATTATCTGAAAACTGCTTAACCTAAGCGATAGTTCGGGGCTTCTTTGGTGATCTGCACATCATGGACGTGCGATTCTCCCATACCTGCCGATGTCACCTTAATAAACTGTGGCTTCACCCGCATTTCGGCAACAGAAGCACAACCGGTCAGGCCCATTGACGAACGTAAGCCGCCCATTTGCTGGTGAATGATATTTTCCATCGGCCCTTTGTAGGCAACACGGCCTTCGATGCCTTCCGGCACCAGCTTTTCAGCATTGTTGCTACCCTGAAAGTAACGGTCTGAAGAACCGTTACGCTGCGCCATAGCGCCAAGTGAGCCCATACCACGGTAAGATTTGTAGTAACGGCCCTGATACAGCTCTACTTCGCCCGGTGCTTCTTCAGTACCGGCAAACATCGAACCGACCATTACGCAGTGCGCACCAGCCACCAGTGCTTTGGCTATATCGCCGGAAAAACGGATACCGCCGTCAGCAATAATGGTGACATCCAGATCTTTGACCCCGGAAACCGCATCAGAAATCGCTGTCAGTTGCGGTACACCACAACCGGTAACAATCCGGGTGGTACAGATAGAGCCGGGGCCAATGCCCACTTTTACCGCATTGGCGCCGGCTTCAGCCAGTGCCCTGGCACCTTCGGCAGTTGCCACATTACCGGCCACAATCTGTAAATCCGGGTACTGGACACGGGTTTGTTTAACCCGATCAATAACGCCCTGGGAATGACCATGTGAGGTATCGATCAGCAGAATATCCACCCCGGCTTCTACCAGTGCGGCAATACGCTCATCAGTGCCCGGACCGACGCCAACCGCGGCACCAACCCGTAACCGGCCCAGTTCGTCTTTACAGGCATTCGGTTTGCTCTGGGCTTTCTGATAATCGCGTACGGTAATCAGCCCTTTTAATTTAAAGCCGTTATCCACCACCAGCACTTTTTCGATCCGGTGCTGATGCATCAGCTTTAAGGCTTCTTCACGTGGTGCGGCTTCGTTTACCGTGACCAGTCTGTCACGCGGCGTCATTACTTCAGATACCAGTGTTTTTACATCGTCACCGACACTTAAATCACGACCGGTAACAATACCCACCAGATTATGATCTTTATCTACCACCGGGAAACCGGAAAAACCATGCTGCTGAGCCAGTGCTTTTACTTCACGCACCGTCAGTTCAGGGGTTACGGTAACCGGATCGGATACCACACCGCTTTCATATTTTTTCACCTTACGAACATTCGCTGCCTGTTCTTCGATGGTCATATTTTTATGGATAAAGCCCAGACCACCTTCCTGCGCCAGCGCAATCGCCAGACGCGCTTCGGTAACGGTGTCCATAGAGGCAGAAACCATAGGAATATTCAGCGTGATGCTTTTCGTCAGCTGGGTGCGCAAATCGGCAGTGTGGGGAAGTACGGTAGAGTGCCCTGGAACCAGTAACACGTCGTCAAAGGTGATAGCTTCTTTAATGATCCTGAGCATTGCAACAATCTCGCTGTAGGTGAAAAGATAGGGAATGTTGCGGCGCTATTTTAGCGGTTTTGCCCTGTATCCACAATCTGTTTTTTTATTTTATGCTAAAGTAACGGCCTTTAACGATAAGCGCCTTAATCGCACAATAAATCACCGGGAGAATTATGCAGCCTGATATCTATACTGTGTCACGTCTGAACAGCGAAGTACGGCTGGCGCTGGAGCTGCGTTTTCAGCAGCTGTGGCTGACCGGTGAGGTATCAAACTTTGTCGCAGCGGCATCCGGCCACTGGTATTTTTCACTGAAAGATCAGGCCGCCCAGGTAAAAGTGGCAATGTTTAAACAGGCTAACCGTTATGCCAGTTTAAAACCGCAGAACGGCCAGCAGATTTTAATCCGTGCCCGCATCAGCGTGTATGAACCCCGCGGTGAATATCAGCTGCTGGCCGATATGGTAGAACCGGCCGGAGACGGCTTACTGAAACAGCAGTTTGAACAGCTGAAAGCCAAACTGGCGGCCGAAGGTTTATTTGCCCCGGAACGCAAAAAAACCTTACCGGCCCATATTAATACCGTGGGGGTTATTACGTCTCCTACCGGCGCCGCCGTGCGCGATATTATTACCGTTTTGCAGCGCCGGGCACCGGGAATTAATGTCATTATTTATCCGTCACAGGTGCAGGGCGACACTGCTGCCGCCCAGCTCAGACAAATGCTCGGCACCGCCATAGCCCGCAATGAAGCCGATGTACTGATTATTGGTCGTGGTGGCGGTTCGCTGGAAGATTTATGGTGTTTTAACGACGAGCAACTGGCCAGAATGGTCGCTGCCTGCCCGATCCCGATAGTCAGTGCCGTCGGGCATGAAATTGACTTTGCCCTGACCGATTTTGTAGCCGATGTACGTGCCCCCACCCCTTCTGCTGCGGCTGAGCTGGTATCGCCTGATCAAAGCCATCTGCTGGATAAACTGCAGCGGCTGGAACGTTCGCTAATCCAGGCCCAGCGTTACCAGTTGCAGCGGTTTGCCCCCCGCTGGCTTAACGTTACACAGCGCTTAAAGCAACTGCACCCGAAACGTAAACTGGAACAACAGCAACAACGGCTGGATGAACTGCAACTACGGCTGCACCGCAATATCACTCTGCGCTTGCAGCAACATAAACAGCAACAGCAGTTTCTGCATAAAAACCTGCAGCATTTATCGCCCGCGGCAGATATCCGCCAATGGCAACAACGGCTGGCACAGTTACAGCAGCAACTGCTGCAGACCTGCCAGCAACAGCTGAAACAACGCCAGCAGCAATGGCAGTATCTCAGCGGTAAATTACATACCGTCAGCCCGCTGGCAACGCTGGCGCGGGGCTACAGTATCAGCTTTGATGAAAAGCAGCAGGTGCTTACATCTGTCAGCCAGCTGCAACCGGGCGATACAATAACAACCCGGCTGGCTGAAGGCAGTTTTAATGCGACGGTGGATAATATCTGCAAATAATAAATTCTGACATTTCTTATACAGTTTCCGGCTGGCAGAACGGTTAGAGTTATGCTTTTTACCGGAACCAGAGCAAACCTCATGAACAAACTGCCGTTACTGTTATTTTGCTGCTGTCTGCTGTGCTGTAAACCGGCTCAGGCAGAAGAACAGGCAACATTTAACTGGCAGTTCAGCATCGGACTGGGACTAAGCCATAGTTATAACCTGCTGCCGGCACTGGACAGCCAGCAGAATGGCGTACCACAACTGCAACTGCTGTTTGATTTTGAATACAGAAACTGGTTTGCCGAAACACCCAGCCTGCGCAGCAGTCAGCTGTTCGGAGACCCAACCCTGGGTTACCGGCTTAACCACAGTGATAAACATAATCTGGCAGTGATTCTGGCAACCTATCATAATGGCTTCGGCCCGACCATTTCGACCAGCGATGGTATCCCGGTCAGAAAACTGGAAGGTCTGCATAACCGCAAAACTGACCTGATGCCCGGCCTGCGTTATCAGTATCATGCGGCTGATAGCCAACTGCTGTCACTGCAACTCAGCAAAGATATTGGTGCCCATCACGGTGAAATGCTGCGGTTATTCTACGGTTTCCGTTTTGAGCAGAAAAACTGGGATCTGTACTTTAATACGGAGCTGAGCTGGTACAGTGCCGGTCTGGTTAACTATTACTATGGCGTAACCAGTGAGGAAGCCCGGCCAGACCGCCCGGCCTACCGGGCTGGTAGCGGCTGGCGCTGGCATAATGGTGTGGTCAGCGTTTATCCGCTGACTAAACAGTGGGTAATGGAACTGGGTACAGGCATAAACTGGTATACCCGCAGCTTTACCAACAGCCCGCTGACCCGCAACAACCCTGAACTGGTTTCCTTTGTACTCGTCCGTTATGTGTTTTAAACGCTATTATGTCCTGTTGCTGCTTTGTGGCAGCTTGTGGCAACCCGCCCGTGCAGAGGCTGAACTCACGCTGTCACCCAGTACCTGCGTTACCCTGCAGCAGGGACGGGAATGTCATGCCCAGATACAGATAGACTGGCAACTGGCTCAGCCATCTCCGGTTTGCCTGTACCTCGACGAACAGCAGCTGCAATGCTGGCGCCATACCATTACTGCTCAGTGGCAGTGGCGCTTTACCGATATACAAAGCCGCCAGCTGACGCTATGGCAAATGACGGCTACCGGCCAGCAGGATGCCGCACTGGCAACGGCCAGAATCGAAGTCAGCTGGGTACAGAGTGCCCATAAAAAACGGTTATGGCGACGCTTCTGACACTTCCTGACATTTTACCGACAACACGGCTACAGCCCTTTTGGTTTATCTGCCAGACAATAACGTTATCTTATTTTATCTGACGGAATATTGTATGAATCCCGCTAAGCCACTGCTCATTCCACTGCTGTTCAGTAATCTGGTAATCCATTCTCCTGTTGCCATCGCCCAGACACCAGAAACGGCCCCTCCGCAGGATGTTGAACGTCTTACCGTCAGTGGCCGCCGGAATATGCCGCAGACAGAAGTTACTGAAGAGACCCAAAAGCTATTGCATGTCGCCGGGCTGATGGGTGATCCGGTTCAGGCACTCTATACCATGCCCGGCGTCGTTTATGATACCACCGACAGTGCTCCGGCTGTGCGGGGCTCTTCCCCACGGGATAACCATTTTATGCTGGATGGCCAACGTACCGGCCCGTTGCTTAATCAGCTGTACGGCAGCGCCCTGAATGGCGATCTGTTGCGTGATTTTACCCTGTACCCGGCGGCATTTCCGGCACCTTTCGGGCATGCTACCGGTGCCGTATTTGATGTAACCCTGCGCGATCCGAAAGAGCAGCCGGTTGGGGCTATTATTGATTTGAATATGCTGCGTACTTCCGCGCTGGTTGAAGGTTCTGTCAGTGAAAATCAGGGCTTTTACGCTGCTTACCGCCATAGCACCATGCAGTACTTTATCAAAAAAGACGAAGAACTGGACGATGGCGTAAACATTACCAAAGTGCCGGAGCTTAACGACTACCAGTTACGCTACCAGTGGCGGCCTGGCGATCAGCATAAACTGACCCTGACTGCGATAGGTGTCGGCGAAAAAGCCGGTATTAACCTGTCTGAAGCTTCTGAAGCCGGGCGTATCGATCCGGACTTTATCGGTGAGGCGTACCTTAACAGCCGCTGGCACAGTCAGCAGCTGCGCTATGAATATTTTGGTCAAACGCAGCAACACTTAAGTCTTTCGGTATTGCAACTGAATCAGCGCGATCAGGGTGGTTTTGGCAACGGCCAGTTTTACCAGCTGGAGCAGGATAACACCGAGTTACAGCTTAGCTGGCAACAACCCCTGACCAGTTCAGTATTACTGCAAACCGGCATTGAAACCGGCCAGCTGGATGCTGATTACGACTACGATATGATTCTGTACTACTGCACTGACCACCAGCAGGACTGCGAAGCCAACCGCGGCGAACGGGAACAGGACAGTGACAAACTGAAAATCCGCTATCAGACGGTTTATATCAGTACTGACTGGCAACTGACACCCGATCTGTTATGGCAATTAGGTGGCCGTTATGATCATCAGGATTATACCGATGAAACCCTGTTTGCGCCGCGTACCCGCATCAGCTGGTTTGCCAGCCGCAAACTGGAACTGGTGGCCAGTGCCGGACGCCACCAGCAACTGGCAGATATTGAGAAAGCCTTGCCGAAAATCGGTAACCGTAATCTGCAGTCTCCCCGTTCAGACCACTATGCAGCCGGTTTCCGCTATCAGTTTAACGGCTGGCGGCTGCTGTTAGATATCTACTACAAAAAGATGCAGCGTTTACCCCGGGCACTTAACCCGGCTGAAGATCCGCAACAGCTGCACTATATCAGCGATGTTACCGGCAGCAGCCGGGGGCTGGAACTGATGCTGGAAAAAGAGATGCTGGATAACTGGTCAGGCTGGCTGGCTATCAGCTATTCACAATCAGAGCGGACAGATCCTGTCACAGGTGACGATACCCCCTACCGGCTGGATACCCCGGTGGTGGTTCACGGTGTGCTGAATTACAACCTGGGTAACGACTGGACGCTCGGTACAGTATTTACCGGTCGTTCCGGCAATCTGTATTCACCGATTACCGGCGCCCGGCAAAACCCTTATCATCCGGATTATCTGCTGCCGGTTTATGGAGAACTGAACAGTAAACGGCTGCCATTCTATCACCGGCTGGATCTGGAGCTGCGCAAACAAAGCCAGCTGTTTAACCGGCCGGTGGAATACACCATCGCAGTCAGAAACCTGTATCACCGCCGCAACGTCCGTGGTTATTATCTGCTGAATCAGCCAGACCAGCAAAGCTACAGTATCAGCAAAGATGAAGATCTGGGGTTATTTCCTTATGCCGGTATGAAGCTGTGGTTCTGACTCAACATGCTGTTACACTTTCGATACATTATTGCACTGCAGGCTGCGCTATATTAGGCGTTTGGCTGTTGTACCGGTACAAACTGAGGTTCTGAGTGTCCGCTGAAACAAGTATTGAATATTGTGCAACTGTATTGCTGGTGGAAGACGATCTGGCTCTGGCAACCTGGATCAGCGATTTTCTGCATTCGAGAGGTTTCAGCGTGATCCATTTCAGCCGCGGCGATCAGGCTGCGGCACAGTGGCAGAACTCAGGAGCCGATCTGATCCTGCTTGATCTGATGCTGCCGGGAATCAATGGCCTCGAAATCTGCAAACTGATCCGCCAGCAGTCTGATATTCCAATACTGATGCTGACAGCACAAGGTGAAGAACTGGACGAAGTACTGGCACTGGAAAGCGGTGCCAATGATTATCTGGTAAAGCCAGTCCGCCCCAGGGCACTGCTGGCACGACTGAACAGCATACTCCGCCAGCAGCAGAAACTGCAGCAGCACCAGCAACAGCCGCAGTTGCAATTTGGCCAGCTGTTACTGGATTTATCCTCACACCGGGTTTGCCTGGCCGGTGAAGAAATTCCGTTATCCGCCACTGAATTTAAACTGTTGTGGTTTCTTGCCGGCCATGCCGGCACCGTACTGAGCCGGCAGCAGGTTTTTCTGGGAATGACCGGCCGCGATTATGATGGCCTCGACCGCCGTATTGATATGCTTATTTCAGTATTGCGCCGGAAACTGGGCGATAACAGCAACCAGCCGCAACGGATAAAAACCGTATGGGGTCAGGGTTATCTGTTTGTTGCCGATGCCTGGCAGCCGTTATGACACGCCTGTTCAGTGGCCTGCTGCTGACCTGTCTGTTATCACTGTTTCTGCTCGGTTATCTGATTGACCGGGTAATTGATAACGAACAATTACCTTCCCGGACCGAAACCCTTTCAGCCCACTTGCTGGATTATCTGGTCAGTCAGGGCAACCTGCTGCCAGAGCAGCAATTGCATCGTCACTATCAGCAACAGGCCACAGCACTTGGACTGAACCTGCAACTGGAACCCTATCAGGCACTGGCACTGCCACCAGAGCTGACCCAGCAACTGGCAGCCCCCGGCGGCCTGGCGTTAGCCAGCAGTGAACAGGATTACCGGGTAAAGCAGTTACCCGCCCACCCCGGATGGCTGCTGAAACTTGCCCTGCCACCAGAGCAGGAACATCATCCGCTGAGCCTGTGGCTGACGCTCGGGCTTTATATCGGGCTGGCATTACTGTTGCTGCTGTGGCTATGGCCCCTGGTTAACCGCCTGAATCTGCTGACCCGGCTGGCCGAACGCTTTGGCCGCGGTGAGCATGAAATCCGCCTGCCGGCTTCCCGGTTAAGCTATATCCCGCAGCTGGAACACAGTTTTAACCAGATGGCAGAGCAAATCAGCCAGCTTTTACATGAAAACCGCCTGCTGGCGAAAAGCCTGTCGCATGATCTGCGCACACCGATCGCCTGCCTGCGATTTGGGCTCGAAGCGGTACAGGAAGCAGAAACACCTGATAAAAAGCAGCAATTGCTGCTCCGGATGGAACAGGATGTAGACCGGATGGAAGCGATGGTAAATTCATTCCTGGAATTTGCCAGCCTGTCACGCACAGCGTTGACACTGCAATTTCAGTCCCGGGATTTAACCCAATGGCTGGCGGCTTATCACCAAACCATTGAACCGCTGGTATTACAGCATCAACTGCAGTTATCGCTCAGGCTGCCGGATGAAGCAATCTACAGCCAGATTAATCTGCTGTGGCTGGAACGTGCGCTCAGTAATATTATCAGTAACGGCTGCCGCTTCGCCTACAGCAGACTACAGCTGACACTGGCACAACAGCAGCAATATGCGGTGATCAGTATCAGCGATGACGGCCCCGGCATAGCCGAAGAAGACCAGTTACGGGTGTTGCAACCTTTTGTACGGCTTGGCACAGCAGCAACCAGTACCGAACCGCACTTTGGCCTCGGGCTGGCCATCGTTACAGAAGTCATGAAATGGCATCATGGCAGCATTACCGTTGACCGGAATCAGGAACTGAGAGGCGCCCGCTTTAATCTTTACCTGGCGTTAAGGTAAGGCCTTTATAGCGTTCATCTTTCTTTTGCCATCACAGCCGGTTTAAAAATTAAATAATAACAGGCCAACGCCTACAGAGTTCTGGCGATGGTTGTAATCAAGTAAGGTTTCACCGTAACCGGAAAAGAGTTGCAGGTGCAGCTGAATACCGTCCAGCCGGTTGCGGTTTAACGGATAAGTAAAGTCGAGCTGCCATGAGCCTTTGCTGAAGTCGTGCCAGTTCATGCGCCGGGTCAGTACCATATTGCTGCGCTGGCTGGACAACCGTGCCAGAGTAATTTCGGTAGAACCAATCATCCGGGTCAGGTCGGGGTTATCATTGTCGTCATCATCTTCTGAAATACGGCGATTGGCTTTTATCGTCATGCCCCAGTTGTCACGGGAAAATACCAGACCGGCATAGATCCGGTTCCAGCTCCGCGATAATGGCTCACTCTGCCCGTTAGACTGATGCGCCAGCCCGAATTGCAGCATGCTCAGGTTCCAGCCAAAAACCAGATCGGTAAAGTAGTCGTCTGTCGGCACCACATAGATTAGCTCTGGCTGGTAATCGGTGCTGCGAAACGGCGCAGAATCCTCTGAGTTCCACAGCTGCCACAGTGAAGTCTGGGTATAGGCAAACCATAAATCAGCCCCCGGCAGACCAATATTTTCCAGTAATTTAGAGCGGACAGACACCTGAAACTTAGTGTCCTGCTGTTTATAGTTTTCCTGATAATCCGCATCACCCCGGCTGGGGCTGTAAGGTTGCCGGTTGATATTGGATGTATAGTGATAGGGCAGAATAAAACTGGGCTGATGTGTCCGCAGATGAAAAGTACCGCGCTTACCCGGCTGATCCAGTTCCCACAGCGTTTGTACCACACCAGACACCTGTGGTTTATCGTCTTCAGTCAGTTCAGGCTGCGCCGGCACCGGCGGTAAACGGACTTCAACCTGCTGCTCCGCCACACTGTTAACATCAGCCCGGCGGTTCGCTTTGTCATAGCATTCAAGGCGCTTACTGTTATCGGCGATATCCCGGCAATGTTCCTGTGCATAAGCCTTCAATGGCAGAAAACTCAGACTAAACACTCCGGTAACAGCAATGCGTAATAACATAGGAATTTATCTATTGGCTAAGGCAGAAAAGATATTAAGTAATTTTTATTACCGTATCCTTTCCTGTGCATAAAAAGAAGGGAAAACGGCTGCCGGTTTCAGGCAGCCGCTATTATTATCAGCTATCAGCGTTACTCTTTTACCACATCAATAAAATAAGCGCTTTCGCCGTTGATCATTTCACGTACCAGCCCGTGAACATCAGTTTCGAAACCAGGGAAGGCATCGTTAAAGGCGCGGGTAAATTGCAGGTATTTAATAATGGTTTTATTAAACCGTTCACCCGGCACCATTAACGGGATACCCGGCGGATAAGGCGTTACCAGCATCGCCGTCGCCCGGCCTTCGATATTATCTATCGACACCCGTTCAATTTCACGGTGGGCCATTCTGGCCCAGGCATCTGCCGGGGTCATCGCGGTTTCAATTTCTGACAGATACATTTCGGTAGTGATCCGCGCCACATCATACTTTTTGTAGATATTGTGAATTTGCTGACACAAATCACGCAGGCCGGTTTTTTCATAACGCGGGTGTTTGGCAGCAAATTCCGGCATTACGCGCCACATTGGCAGGTTCTGGTCGTAATCGTCTTTAAACTGTTGCAGTTCGGTGACCATTGAGTTCCAGCGGCCTTTGGTAATACCGATAGTAAACATAATAAAGAACGAATACAGGCCGGTTTTTTCAATAATAATACCGTGCTCAGCCAGATACTTGCTGACAATCGCCGCCGGAATACCGGCATCATCAAATTTGCCCTGTAAATTAAGGCCCGGTGTGATAATGGTCGCCTTGATCGGGTCCAGCATATTAAAGCCGGATTCTATCGCGCCAAAACCATGCCAGCTGTCTTCCGCATGCAGCATCCAGTCGCTGCGCTCGCCGATACCTTCTTCCGGTAAATGCTCTGGTCCCCATACTTTGAACCACCAGTCATCATCACCGAATTCTTCGTCAACCTTACGCATCGCCCGGCGGAAATCTATCGCCTCAAGCAATGACTCTTCGACCAGTGCGGTCCCGCCCGGCGGCTCCATCATGGCGGCGGCCACGTCGCACGACGCAATAATCGAATACTGCGGGCTGGTGGACGTGTGCATCAGGTAGGCTTCGTTAAAACGGTGGGTATCCAGGCTGCGTTTTGCCGCATTCTGTACCAGAATTTGCGATGCCTGCGATAAACCGGCCAGCAGCTTATGGGTAGACTGGGTAGCAAATACCAGCGTATCTTCTGAACGTGGCCGATCTTTACCAATGGCATGCATATTATGGTAGAACTCATGGAAGCTGGCATGTGGCAGCCAGGCTTCGTCAAAGTGCAGGGTGTCGATATTAGAACCCAGCTCCTGCTTAATTTCTTCCACGTTATATAAAATACCGTCGTAGGTACTCTGGGTAATAGTCAGAATACGCGGCTTTTTATTCTTTGCATTACGCGCAAACGGGTTGGCCTCGATTTTCTTCCGGATCGCTTCCGGTGAAAATTCGCTTTTCGGAATAGGCCCGATAATGCCGAAATGGTTACGGGTCGGCATTAAAAATACCGGAATGGCACCGGTCATAATAATCGAATGCAGAATAGATTTATGGCAGTTACGATCCACCACCACGATATCGCCCGGCGCTACCGTCGAATGCCATACCATTTTGTTGGAAGTGGAAGTACCGTTGGTAACAAAAAACAGGTGATCGGCATTGAAAATACGGGCGGCGTTCTGTTCACTCTGCGCTACCGGCCCGGTATGATCCAGCAGTTGCCCCAGTTCATCGACTGCATTACAGACATCGGCCCGCAGCATGTTTTCACCAAAAAACTGGTGGAACATCTGCCCGACCGGGCTTTTCAGAAACGCCACGCCACCGGAGTGACCGGGGCAGTGCCATGAGTAGGAGCTGTCGCTGGCGTAATCCATCAGCGCATTAAAAAATGGTGGTGCCAGCGCATCGAGATATTTTTTGGCTTCACGGATAATATGGCGCGCCACAAACTCTGCGGTGTCTTCATACATATGAATAAAACCATGCAGCTCGCGCAGGATATCATTCGGAATATGGCGGCTGGTACGGGTTTCACCATACAGAAACACCGGAATATCAGCATTGCGCTTACGCACTTCTTTGATAAAAGCACGCAGCTCTTTTAATGCATCTGAAACTTCGTGGTCAGAACCTGAACCAAACTCTTCGTCGTCGATTGATAAAATAAAACAGGATGCACGACTGGCCTGCTGTGCAAAAGCAGTTAAATCAACATAGCTGGTATATCCGACCACTTCCAGCCCTTCATTGCTGATGGCCTGAGCTAAGTCGCGGATGCCTGAACCAGAAATGTTTTCTGAACGGAAATCCTCATCAATGATGACGACCGGAAAACGAAATTTCATGTTTTTTCCTTATTTTTCCAGCTTTTTGCGTGCTTTGAGTAAGCGTTCACGTTTGTATTTCTGTAACGCGGTTTCAGTGTTCTTTTTGGTTGGCGTAAACGGGTTTTCCCCTTCACGGAATTCAATTTTAATCGGTGTACCCATCATTTGCAGGGCTTTACGATAATAGTTCATTAAATAGCGTTTGTAGGAGTCCGGCAGGTCGTTTACCTGGTTACCATGAATAACAATAATTGGCGGGTTATAACCACCGGCATGGGCATATTTCAGTTTTACCCGGCGGCCATGTACCATCGGCGGCTGGTGATCTTCCTGCGCCATTTTCATAATACGGGTTAACAGTGCGGTACTGACCCGTTTGGTGGCAGAATCAAATGCTTCTTCCACCGATTCAAACAGGTTGCCGACACCGGAGCCATGCAGCGCAGAAATAAAATGCAGCCGGGCAAAGTCGATAAAACCCAAGCGGCGATCCAGCTCACGCTTAATGTCGTCTTTGATAGTGTCGTTCAGACCATCCCATTTGTTTACCGCAATTACCAGCGAACGCCCGGCATTCAGTACAAAACCGAGAATACTTAAATCCTGATCCGAAATGCCCTGCCGCGCATCCAGCACCAGAATGACCACGTTGGCATCTTCAATCGCCTGCAACGTTTTGATGACTGAGAATTTTTCGACCACATCATCGATTTTACCGCGACGCCGTACCCCGGCGGTGTCAATCAGCGTATATTCCCGCTCGTTACGCTGCATCGGAATATAAATGGCATCGCGGGTAGTGCCGGGCATATCAAACACCACGACCCGTTCTTCACCCAGAATGCGGTTAGTCAGTGTTGACTTACCGACATTAGGGCGGCCGACAATCGCCAGCTTGATATGTTCGTTACGTAACCGGGCCGCTTCGGCTTCAGCTTCTGCGTCGGTCAGGGTTTCTAAATCAGGTTCATCGTCCTGCGGTTCGTCTGCGGCATTCAGTGCCTGTTGCTGCTCCGGAGACAATAACGGCACCAGCGCTTTATTCAGCAGAGCAGATACGCCACGGCCATGTGCTGCGGCTATCGGGTAAACTTCACCCAGACCTAGGCTGTAAAAATCAGCTACCGCAGTATCCGCATCCAGGCCGTCGGTTTTATTGGCCACCAGAAAGACTTTTTTTTCCACTTTACGGATATGCGCTGCAATTGCTTCGTCACCTACGGTAGCACCGGTCCGGGCATCGACCATAAACAGTACGACATCAGCTTCATCTATTGCCCGTAGCGACTGTTCAGCCATTTCCACTTCGATACCCTGTTCGTTGCCGTCGATACCACCGGTATCCACCACAATAAACTCTAAACCTTCATATTTTACCGAGCCGTATTTGCGATCACGGGTCAGGCCGGGATAATCGGCCACCAGCGCGTCCCGGGTACGGGTCAGACGGTTAAATAAGGTGGATTTTCCCACATTTGCACGCCCGACAAGGGCAACCACAGGTAACATTGTGTAAACCTCAGAAATAAGAAAACAGGCCGGTACAGGCCTGTTCCTTTTATTTAATTCACTGGCGCCGTCAGTTTAAGGCGTCTGTAATAAAACCAGCTTGCCATCACGACTTTGCACTAAGACATAGTCTGCGGTGGTAATTGCTTCGGTGTAAAAACCTGAACTGTCGACCCTCTGACGGGCAACAAAATCGCCGGTGCTGCGATCCAGCCAGTGCAGATGGCCTTTGTTATCACCAATCACCAGATAATCTTTATACACCGCAGGCCCGGTCAGATAATGTTTATGTAAACCGAACTGCGCCCAGATTTCTGTACCGTTACGGCGATCCACGGCAAAAATACGCCCGACAGAATCGACGATATACAGCACGTTGCCGGCAACAGCCATATTGCGGAAACTGGAATAGTCACGTTTCCACAGCTGACGGCCGGTACGCAGTTCCAGAGCCACCAGTTCACCATTATAGGCAATACTGTATACGTTGCCACCGGCAATCAGCGGCCGGGCATCGACATCAACCAGCCGCGACAAATCTGTACTGCCTTTAGGTGAAGCAATCTGCTCTTCCCATGCCTGGTAACCACGCTCAGAAATCAGCACCCCGACACGACCGGCAGCAGAGGTATAAACCACCCCGCCCGCTTCCACTACCGGCTCGCTAACGCCACGCAGCGTTAACGGCGGCTGTTCATTTTCAAAAATCCAGCGCTGCTCTCCGGTATCCGGGTGTAATGCCACTATGGTGCCGGCACCTGTTGCCACAATCACCAGGCCATCACCCGCTACCGGGCTGGCCAGCACTTCGGCTTTTACTTCTGTGCGCCACAGCAGTTCACCGGTTTCCGGCGATAACGCGAATACTTCACCGTTCTCAGTACCCAGATATAACTTGCCATAACCATAGCCAACACCACCGGCAATACGGGCATTTTCATCTGACCACCAGTCTGCAACACGGTTTAACCATGATCTCAGGCCTTCACGGCGTAAATCAAAAGTCCATTTACGTTTACCGCTTTCCAATTCAAAAGCACTGACCAAACCTTCTCTGCTGGCCGCATATACGGTGTTATCAACAATCAGTGGTTTTAAACGCGACTCGTAATGGGCTACACCATCACCGACACCTGATGACCAGACTCTTTTCGGAGTAATGCGATTCTCAACCTCTGGCAGCACCAGTTTTTCTTTGCTGGAACAGGCAACAACGCCCAGTGCCAGCAATAATAGCAAAGCAGTATGTTTTAATATCCGTTTCACGCCAACCTCATTAACCTGCGGTGATATGCGCCAGTTCATCCAGTTTAATCTGAATAAGCTGCTGATTTTGCCCCGCAGTTGCCAGAGCCTGTACATAAGCTGATTTAGCCTGTGCCAGCTCGCCGGTCAGTTGCAGAATGTCGCCTCTCAGCTCTGCCTGACGTGAAACAAAGCTGGCAGGTACTGTCTGTGCCAGTGTATTCAGGGCAGCAACATAGTCGCCCTGCTCACGCTGAACCCGGGCTAAACGTAGCTGGGCAATCGCTTTGACAGCAGTGTCTTTGCTGTTTTTATGCACCCAGTTCAGTTTATCTGCTGCTTCATCATACTGTTGTTTTTCAATAGCGTCTTTGGCAGCCAGTAATGCCGCAAAAGTGGCATAGGCATTTTTTTCGTTATTGCTGATAAAGGTCTGTACGTCAGCCTGCCAGTCTTCAGAAACGCCCTGTTGTTCCAGCAACTGGTTGTACTGGCTGGATGCCTGCTCAGAGGCTGTGCGCTGTTCAATCTGATAATAACGCCAGCCATATAAACCGACCAGACCAATAACCACACCACCGGCAATGGCTTTACCGTATTCTTTCCAGAAACGTTTAATGGCTTCTACCTGTTGTTCTTCGTTGCTGTAAATTTCCACGATCTACTCCGTTAATACCTGTGCCAGCAGGGATGCCACTGCGTCACGCTGTATGGTTTGTTGTGGCTTATCTTCCCGTAACCATTTCAAGGTAATTTCACCACGTGCCAGTTCGTCTTCTCCGATAATCAGCGCAATAGCTGCGCCTGATTTATCAGCCTTTTTAAATTGTTTTTTCAGATTACCACCGCCGCAGTGCAGTACGATGCGTTTACCTGTCAGTTCGCTGCGCAGCTTTTCGGCAACAGAAAGTGCGGCAAGTTCCGCAGCATCGCCGGTCGCCATCAGGTAAATATCTGCATCGGCAGGTAACACCGGTAACAGTTGCAGGCTTTGCAGTAACAGAATAAGGCGTTCCATCCCCAGTGCAAAGCCCACCGCCGGGGTCGCTTTACCACCAAGTTGTTCTACCAGCCCGTCGTAACGGCCACCGGCACAAACTGTACCCTGGGCGCCCAGTTCGGTGGTCACCCATTCAAAAACCGTTTTGTTGTAATAATCCAGCCCGCGCACCAGACGTGGGTTAATCGTAAACTCCACCCCTGCCGCCGTTAAACGTTGCTGTAGCTGGGCAAAGTGGCTGGCAGAATCCTGATCCAGATAATCAGCCAGTTTTGGTGCCGCAGCCAGCATATCAGCCATTGCCGGATTTTTGCTGTCGAGTACCCGTAACGGGTTGCTGTATAAGCGGCGCTGGCTGTCTTCGTCCAGCAGCGCTTTATGCTGTTCCAGATAAGCTACCAGCGCGTTACGGTACTCTGCCCGTGCGTCATTGGAGCCCAGTGAATTCAGTTCCAGTTTAACGTAAGGCGTCAGCCCCAGCGTCTTCCATAAACGGGCTGTCAGGATAATCACTTCGGCATCAATATCCGGGGTGGCAATACCAAAACTCTCCAGCCCGAACTGATGAAACTGGCGGTAACGGCCTTTTTGCGGACGTTCGTGGCGGAACATCGGTCCCATATACCATAAACGCTGTTCCTGGTTATACAGCAGGCCATGTTCATTACCGGCACGCACACAGCAGGCCGTGCCTTCCGGGCGTAATGTCAGGCTGTCACCATTGCGATCGCTGAAGGTGTACATTTCCTTTTCAACCACATCGGTAACTTCGCCCAGAGACCGCTTGAACAGCTCGGTCATTTCAACTATCGGAAAACGGATTTCGTTATAACCGTATGCAGCCACGGTCTTTCTCAGGATCTGTTCAACATACTGCCATGCCGGGGTATCCTGTGGCAGACAGTCATTCATGCCACGAATTGCCTGAATTTGCTTCGACAAAATACTCTTTCCACTGATTAAATGCTAAAAACTGGCCGGAATTATAGGGCTTGTCAGCCAAAACACCAAGCCTCATACCACTGCTTTACGGATCTATTGTCAGTCTATCTGCTTTACGCCAATTAACTGCTCTCTGGCTTTCAGGTAGTCACGTACCTGCTGCTCCAGTTGCTCGGCGACATTTTCGTTATCCAGCCGTAGTTTCTGGCGTTCGCCTTTAATATAAAAACCGCTTTTACGGTTGGCTCCGGCCACGCCTAAATCAGAGATCAGCGCTTCACCCGGCCCGTTTACCACGCAACCGATCACCGATACCGTTAACGGCTCAACCACGTCTTCCAGCCGCTGTTCCAGTTCATTCATGGTTTTGACCACATCAAATTCCTGACGGGAACAGCTGGGGCAGGCAATAAAGTTAATGCCCCTGGAGCGGATGCGCAGCGATTTCAGAATATCGAAAGCAACTTTCACTTCTTCTACCGGATCAGCCGCCAGCGAAATACGCATGGTATCGCCAATACCTTCAGCCAGTAACATACCCAGGCCAACAGCGGATTTTACCGCACCGGAACGGGCGCCGCCGGCTTCGGTAATGCCCAGGTGTAACGGCTGTTTAATCTGTTTTGCCAGTAAGCGGTAGGCGCCGACCGCCAGAAACACATCAGAGGCTTTAACGCTGACTTTAAACTGGTCGAAATTCAGCCGGTCCAGTATATCGACATGGCGCATCGCTGATTCTACCAGCGCTTCCGGGGTAGGTTCACCGTACTTTTCCTGTAAATCCGCTTCCAGTGAACCGCCGTTAACGCCAATCCGGATAGGAATATTTTTATCACGGGCCGCATCTACCACCGCCCGGATCCGATCTTCTTTACCAATATTACCGGGATTAATACGCAGGCAATCCACGCCATATTCTGCCACTTTCAGTGCAATACGGTAATCAAAGTGAATATCAGCTACCAGCGGAATAGGCGACTGTTGCTTAATCAGTTTAAAAGCTTCTGCCGCTTCCATTGTTGGTACTGACACCCGGACCAGATCGGCCCCGGCAGCAGCAATGGCTTTAATCTGAGCTACGGTGGCGTCCACATCGGTAGTACGGGTATTGGTCATCGACTGCACCGCAATCGGTGCATCACCACCAACAGGGACATTGCCAACATTAATCCGGATACTTTGCCGACGGGTAATAGGGGCTTCTGCAAACATTATTGTCCTGACCTGGGAAGAGTGAACTTAGCGACGCGATTTACCGGTAAGGCTGAAGTATCGTAGGGTTGGCGGTTAAATTCAATATCTACTACATTCGGGCTGCCAAGAGTAATCACAAAAGGTGCCCTGCCGCTGACTTCCATAACGTAGCCAGCCTGTTTAGTACCGTAAGCAATCCGGTTTTCATCTGCATCCACCACATCAATCCAGCAGTCATCGCGAAAAGTCATTTTCAGCGTATCAACAACCGGCGTGATAAGTTCAGCCGGCTGACTGGCCGCAAATTCATCCGCCGCTTCAGGCAGAAGATCAGTCAGGATCTGAAATTCCGGCACCAGCGCAAGCTGGGCAGTTGTCATATCAGTGTCATCGAACGCTGCGGGAGGAGTCTGTTCTGTCGCTGCTGTCTGCGGCTGGGTATCGGTAATAATGGTTTCAAGCGGTGCCGGTGTTTCAGCTGATGATTGCTGGGCGGTCTGCCACCACCAGATAAACAGCAGCACGATCAGCAAAATACCAATGGCGTAGGTCAGCCACATAAAACGGTTTTCGGTGGCCTGCTCGGCAGTGCGGTTTGAAAAAGTACGCATCGGCTTGGCAGTACTGCCCTGCATTCCGGTCTGCCGTTCAAACGCTTCAATCACCTGCTTTTCGGATAATCTCAGCAAACGGGCATAGGCTCTCAGATAACCACGGGCAAAAGTTGCCAGTATCGCGGTATCCAGTGCGTCTTGTTCTATTTTAACGATCAAATCAGGTTTCAGGTTAAGTTGTACCGCAACCTGATAAATGCTTAATTGTTTACGTTCCCTTGTCTGGCTCAGTAGTTGTCCGGCACTGAGCGCATCTGTCTGTTCAGTAGTCATTATTAAATACTTGAAAAAAATAACAATTAATAAATTTAGGTTATGCCGGAAAAAGTATTATACGCCACTTTTATTTAACCGGACTGGAAATACAAAGCGGCCCGGTGTCATGTTCTCTTAATATACTGGCCGGAAAATTTTCTGCCGGCGGGCTTTTTCCTGCTGCCGTAAGCGTTTGTTCAGCCTGTTTGCTCAGCTCTGACATTCTGATCAGATAATAGTTGCAAATAACTGCAACCGGCTACTCAGTTTGTTGCTGCAGATATTGCCGCCGCAGCTTTTCAAACTCACTGTTATCCAGTTGCTGCTGCCTTAACAACACGGCTTCGTCGCTATCAGCATAGCCATGCAGTAACTGTTGCTCAGCCATCCGGGCCAGCTCTGGTTGTTGTTGCCTGCCGGCCACTAACCGGCTGAGTAATAAACTCCGGGCAGACGGCTGCGGCAGTTTATCAAGCAGTTCCTGTGCTGCCGGTTCATTACCCATAGCATAATGCACTGTCGCCAGATTAAGCACTGCACTGCTGCGCAGATTATGCGCCAGCGAACTGTGCAGATACTCGCTGGCATGCTCAAACTGCTGTTGCTGTAAGGCACACAATGCCAGATTTTCATAACTTTCTGCGACTTTCAGGTATCCCGGCGCATTGATGGCTTTTCGCAGTAATGCTTCCGCTTTATCGAACTGCTGTTGCTGACACAAAAAAGTACCATAGTTATGGTTTACATCACCATTATCCGGCCCATGGTGCAATGCCCGCCGGTAGGAATCTTCAGCCTGCTGTAATTCTCCGGCCTGCTGAAAATACCAGGCAAGAGCAGTATGAACTTCAGGCAATGCCGGAGCCTGCTCAGCGGCCCGTTCCAGATTGTATTTTGCCTGTACCGTATCGCCCCGCTGCAGGTAATTCAGCCCCAGTGTGATACGGGTTCTGGCAGCGGCACTATAATCAGCCTGATTTACCGGTGTATTCAGCTGGCTGCCAATATAGCTCTGCTCTGAAACACAGGCGGTAAGCAACACAGTGCCCAGCCATAAAACAACAACAGCGACGCAATTTTTAGGCAATACAGCATGTCCAGTTATGGCAGCAACAACAGTTACAGCATTTTCACCGTAATGGGCTGTCCTTTGCGCTGTGTGTCCTGTTGTTTCTTCACCAGCCGTTTCGTTCTGTCGATCACATCACCAACCAGTTGTCCACAGGCTGCATCAATGTCATCGCCCCGGGTTTTTCTTACGATAACAGTAAAACCGTATTCTTGTAAGATTTTATTAAAGCGATCAATCCGGGAATTGCTGGAACGTTTATAAGGTGAACCAGGATACGGGTTAAACGGGATCAGGTTAATCTTGGATGGCGTATCTTTCAGCGCCAGTGCCAGTTCATGTGCCTGATCCATACTGTCGTTAATCCCTTCCAGCATGACATATTCAACGGTAACTTTATCATTGGCCTTGGAGCTTGCAACGTAACGGCGTGATGCTGCCAGAAAATCCTCCATCGGATATTTGCGGTTAACCGGCACCAGTTCGTTACGTAATGTATTGTTTGGCGCATGTAATGAAATCGCCAGCGCCACATCAATGCGATCTTTCAGTAAGTCCAGGGCCGGAACCACGCCGGAAGTACTCAGCGTAACGCGGCGCTTGGATAAACCGAAACCGAAATCTTCCATCATCAGTTCCAGTGCCGGTACGACATTATTAAGGTTAAGCAATGGCTCACCCATGCCCATCATCACCACGTTGGTGACCGGTTTTTCACCGGTATCGCCAAAGCTGCCGATAATTTTTGATACCCGCCATACCTGACCAATAATTTCAGATACGGTCAGGTTACGGTTAAAGCCCTGCTGGGCAGTGGAGCAGAACGAACAATCCAGTGCACAGCCAACCTGAGACGACACGCACAGCGTACGGCGATCTTTCTCCGGGATCCATACCGTTTCCACTTCCTGACCACCTGCCAGACCCATCACAAATTTGATAGTGCCATCGGCACTGTCCTGCCGGGTGACAACCTGAGGCGCGTCGATAACACAGCGTTGTTTCAGCTTTTCGCGCAATACTTTGTTGATATTGGTCATCTGATCAAAATCATCTGCGCAGTAGTGGTAAATCCATTTCATTACCTGATCAGCCCGGAATGCCTTTTCGCCAAGCGAAACAAAGAACTCCTGCATCTGCGTTCTGGTCAGATCAAGTAAATTGATTTTAGTTTGCTGATCACTCATTACCAGAGCACTCCTCTGCGCACATCATTTGGAACATAGTTTTAAATATACACCAAAGGGGGCTAAAGCCCCCTTTGAATCAATACCGGCTAACAATTAACGGGTACGGGCACACAGCTCTGCGTCAGTGAAAAAGTAAGCAATTTCACGGGCGGCAGATGCCGGAGCATCAGAACCATGCACTGCGTTTTCGTCAATGCTGGCAGCATAGTCAGCACGTAAAGTGCCGGCTAATGCGTCTTTAGGGTTAGTAGCACCCATAATTTCACGGTTTTTACGTACCGCATCTTCACCTTCCAGTACCTGAACCATTACCGGGCCAGAAGTCATAAAGTCTACCAGCGCTTTGAAGAAAGGACGCTCTTTGTGCTCGGCATAGAAACCTTCAGCCTGTTCGCGGCTTAAATGCAGCATTTTAGCTGCAACGATGCGTAAACCGGCAGACTCAAAACGATTGTAAATAGCACCAATTACGTTTTTGGCAACTGCATCAGGTTTAACAATAGAAAATGTGCGTTCTAACGCCATGACAGGCTCCTGCAAAGTTAAAAAAATTGGTTGATAAATTTTAAGGCGGGAAATTATACGCTAATTATGACGAAAAACCTATTTGTCATAAAAAAAAGCATATTTCAGACAGATTGCAGGTAACCGTTACCGGTAAAGCGGAAAAACCGTCGCGATACAGCAGATAATGCCGTATCGCAGGCGGTGTTCAGTGGCCTTCACTCACCATGTTAACGGTGTATTTAGGGATTTCAACCACCAGATCTTCATCCGCAATCCGGGCCTGACAACCCAGCCGGGACTCCGGTTCAAGCCCCCAGGCTTTATCCAGCATATCGTCTTCCAGTTCGTCGCTTTCATTCAGTGAGTAAAAGCCTTCCCGGATAATGACATGGCAGGTAGTACAGGCGCAGGATTTTTCACAGGCATGTTCAATATCAATACCATTTTTCAGTGCCACATCCAGCACCGTTTCGCCAGGACTGGCTTCCAGAGCTGCGCCTTCCGGGCAAAGCTCCGGGTGGGGTAAGAATACGATTTGGGGCATAGTTATACCTCGTCCACTTTGTGTCCGCGTAATGCCTGCCGGATAGACTGATCCATACGCCGGGCTGCGAAGTCATCGGTAATAGTGTTAGTGTGTTCAATCGCAGCTTTAATCGCTGCGGTATCTGTACCTTGTTTTGCTGCTGCAAGTGCTGCAAGTGCCTGGCGGATTGCTGTCAGTTCGGTTTCGTCCAGTAAAGCACTGTCTGCATCAAGTGCAGCACTGACAGCCTCCAGCACCCGTTCAGCTTCTACCTGTTGTTCCCGTAACAGGCGCTGCTGCATATCCTGCCGGGCATGTTGCATAGAGCCACTGATCATGGCCGCAACCTGATCATCCGTTAATCCATAAGAAGGTTTAACCTGTACACTGGCCTGGGCACCTGTTGATTTCTCCTGAGCTGTAACGCTTAACAGCCCGTCAGCATCGACCTGGAAAGTTACCCGGATATGAGCGCCGCCCGCCGCCATTGGTGGAATATCGCGCAGTTCAAAACGGGCCAGCGAACGACAGTTTTCTGTCAGTTCACGTTCGCCCTGAACCACATGAATTGCCATTGCCGTCTGGCCATCTTTAAAGGTTGTGAACTCCTGCGCCCTGGCTACCGGAATAACGGTATTACGGGGAATAATTTTTTCTGTTAAACCGCCCATCGTTTCAATACCCAGTGACAGCGGAATCACATCCAGCAACAGCGTCTCGTTATCAGATTTATTACCGGCCAGTACATTGGCCTGAATAGCAGCACCGATAGCAACGACTTTATCCGGGTCAATAGAGGTTAAGGGGTCAGTATTAAAGAACTCCGCTACCTGCTGACGCACCTGTGGCACCCGGGTGGAACCGCCGACCATCACGACTTTAACCACTTCGTCAGTAGTAAGCCCGGCATCACGTAATGCCTGTTTACAGGCACGGATAGTTCTTTTTACCAGCGGCTGAATAAGTTGTTCAAATGCCGTCCGGGATAACTCCCCCTGCCAGTGCTTATCCTGTTGCAAAGGTAAATCAATGCTGACAACCTGTTCATCACTGAGCTGTTCTTTTAACTGACGGGCAATTTTAAGGTACTGGCGCTGCTGCTGGCCATTCAGCTTCGTTTCGCCGGTCTGCTGTTGTAGCCAGCTGACGATGGCATGATCAAAATCATCACCACCCAGTGCAGAATCACCACCGGTTGCCAGTACTTCAAATACTCCCTGTTTCAGGCGCAATACTGAAATATCAAAAGTACCGCCACCCAGATCATAAACCGCAACCACGCCTTCCTGACCGGAATCCAGCCCATAGGCCAGCGCTGCCGCTGTAGGTTCATTCAGCAGGCGCAGTACGTTCAGCCCGGCCAGACGGGCGGCATCTTTGGTTGCCTGCCGCTGTGCGTCATCAAAATATGCCGGGACGGTAATAACCACGCCGGTCAGCTCACCACCCAGTGTTTCACTGGCCGTATTCGCCAGTGTGGCCAGAATTTCTGCTGAAATCTCAACCGGGTTTCTGATGCCCTGAACAGTTTCAATTGCAACCAGCCCGTTTTGTTCTGTCAGACGATATGGCAGCGCACCAGCCTGCGCCAGTGTTTCCTGGTAACCTTTGCCCATCAGTCGTTTTACCGACACAATCGTATTTTCAGCATCGGTGACTGCGGCACTGACCGCCGCATCGCCAACAATGACACTGTCTGCGGTATAACGAACTACCGAAGGCACCATGTCCTTACCTGCAGCATTGGCCAGAGTTTTAGCTTCACCACTTCTGACGGTTGCTACCAGTGAATTTGTAGTGCCCAGATCGATGCCTGCTGCCAGCTTATGCTGATGCGGCGCAGCACTTTGTCCAGGCTCTGCTATTTGTAATAACGCCATAATTCAGATTAGTCTTGTAGTTGCTGTTCTATTAACTCCAGCTCTTGCTGCAGTTTAAAGAAGAATTTTAGCTTACGGATGAGTTCGGCTGCCAGTTGATCCTGCTGCGGTTCGCCGGCATCCAGTGCCGCACTCAGCTGCTGTAGCAGTTGTTTTTTCTGTTGCTGTATCAAGCGCTCAGTATCTGCCAGCACCTGCTCAGGCTCATCTGCATCCTCTATTTCAGCCAGTGCTTCCCGCAGCTCCATCTGTTGCATCAGAAATGCAGGATCAGTAAAGCTGCGCTGCTCATTGCTTATTTTCAGGCCGCGTAAGGCCAGCAAATGTTCTGCCCGCAGTAAAGGGTGTTTCAGGCTGTGGTAGGCATCGTTAATATTGGCAGCCTGTTGCACTGCCAGCAATCTGTCGCGCTCAGACGCAGCCGCAAAATTATCAGGATGGCAACTACGTTGCAGTTCAAGATAGCGGGAACCGATGTCGGTCAGATCCAAATCAAACTGAGCCGGTACACCAAACAGCTGGAAATAATTCATGACGACCTTATAACATCAGACGGTAAAGCTTTCGCCACAACCACATTCACCGTTAACGTTCGGGTTGTTAAATTTAAAACCCTCGTTGAGGCCTTCTTTGACAAAATCCAGCTCGGTACCGTCGATATAAACCAGACTTTTACCATCTACTATCAGTTTCAGGTCGTCCTGCTCAAATACCTGATCATCGCTATGCAGTTCATCAACAAACTCCAGTACATAGGCCAGCCCTGAACAACCGGTGGTTTTTACACCAACCCGTAATCCCAGACCTTTACCTCTGTTCTGCAGAAAACTTCTTACTCTTTCTGCTGCTGAGCTTGTCATTGAAATAGCCATTTATGATCAACTCCCGTGACGTTGTTTATAGTCCGCAATAGCTGCTTTTATGGCATCTTCTGCCAGAATTGAGCAGTGTATTTTTACCGGAGGTAATGCCAGTTCCTGTGCAATATCGGTATTTTTAATCTGCTGGGCTTCGTCCAGGCTTTTACCTTTTACCCACTCGGTTACCAGAGAACTGGATGCGATAGCGCTGCCACAACCATAAGTTTTGAATCTGGCATCTTCAATAATGCCCTGTTCGTTGACCTTGATTTGCAGTTTCATAACGTCACCACAAGCCGGGGCGCCTACCATACCGGTAGCCACCGAAGGGTCGTCTTTGGCGAAAGAGCCCACATTACGCGGGTTTTCGTAGTGGTCGATAACTTTATTACTGTATGCCATGATGTGTTACCTCGTTAGCAGCCTGAATGATTAATGAGCCACCCAGGCTACTGTGTTTAAATCGATACCTTCTTTGTACATATCCCACAGCGGAGACATTTCACGCAGCTTGCTAATCGCTTCGTGGACAATTTTTATAGTGTGATCAATCTGCTCTTCGGTAGTAAAACGACCAATGCTGAAACGGATGGAACTGTGCGCCAGTTCATCACTCAGCCCCAGGGCCCGCAATACATAAGAGGGTTCCAGGCTGGCTGAAGTACAGGCAGAACCTGACGATACGGCGATATCTTTCAATGCCATAATCAGCGATTCACCTTCAACATAGTTAAAGCTGATGTTGGTAATGCCGGGGATCCGCTGCTCGGTATCACCATTGAGGAATACCTGCTCGATATCTTTGACACCATTTAGCAACCGATCACGCAGCACGGCGATTCTTTCACGCTCGGCATGCATTTCTTCTTTTGCAATACGAAACGCTTCACCCATACCAACGATCTGATGCGTTGCCATTGTACCTGAACGCATGCCGCGCTCATGGCCACCGCCGTGCATTTGTGCTTCTAAACGAATACGTGGTTTACGGCGGACATACAAAGCACCGATACCTTTAGGGCCATAGACTTTGTGCGCAGAAAACGACATTAAATCAACTTTCAGGGTTTGCAGATCAATATCTACTTTACCGGCGGCCTGTGCCGCATCGACGTGGAAAATAATCCCTTTGCTGCGGCATAATTCACCGATCGCCGCGATATCCTGGATCACCCCCATTTCATTGTTGACAAACATCACGCTAATCAGGGTAGTGTCAGGACGAATAGCCTGTTCCAGTTTTGCCAGATCCAGTAAGCCATTTGGCTCTACATCCAGATAAGTGACGTCAAAACCTTCACGTTCTAACTGGCGCATGGTGTCCAGTACCGCTTTATGCTCGGTTTTTACGGTGATCAGATGTTTACCTTTTTTATGGTAAAACTGGGCTGCGCCTTTTAAAGCCAGATTATTGGATTCTGTAGCGCCTGAAGTGAAAACGATTTCACGCGGATCAGCCTGCACCAGTTCGGCAATCTGACTACGGGCAATTTCTACCGCTTCTTCTGCCTGCCAGCCGAAACGATGCGACCGTGATGCCGGATTACCAAACAGGCCATCCATTGTCATGTATTGCATCATTTTTTCAGCCACCCGGGAGTCAACCGGGGTTGTTGCGGCATAATCTAAATAAATTGGTAGTTTCATTGTCTGCTCCGTGTTGCGCCTACAGCTGGCAACTGACTTCAATATCAGTTACGGGATTCTTTACACTACGGCCGTGCTGCCGCTTTGTTTCATTCTGTACACTACGTACATTGTGCTGGCTGACCAGCTCGCCCAGCGTAATGCTGGTCAGGAAATCTTCGATACGGGTGCTTAAATCTGTCCACAGCGAATGGGTCAGGCAACGGGCTCCGCCATGACAGTCTGATTTACCCTGACAACGGGTAGCATCTACCGATTCATTAACCGCCCAGATCACATCTGAGACAGAAATATCTGTTGCTGCCCGGCCAAGCTGATAACCGCCGCCGGGTCCGCGAACGCTGCTGACCAGCCCGTGTTTGCGTAAACGGGCAAACAGCTGTTCCAGATAAGACAATGAGATCCCCTGCCGCTCAGAAATATCAGCTAATGGCACGGGTCCGGATTCTGTATGTAACGCTACGTCCAGCATAGCGGTTACCGCATAACGGCCTTTAGAGGTTAATCTCATAATCTGCTCCCTGAAAACAATAGTGCTATTGTACATTCCTGACTGTTTTAGTCAAGTATTATACCTTACTGTTTTACTCAGGTATTACCACCAGACAGGTTACAGTCAGATATTGGGATCAAAGGCATCCATTTCCCGGCGACGCTGCTCGGCAGCCCGTTGTTCTGCTTCCAGAAAATCTTCATCTTCCACTTCAACCACCGGCATCGGTTCACAAACGTCACCACCCAGCTCATTGACACTCTGGCACAATTCAGACACTTTATTATCAAGCACATGGATATGATCCAGCATCCGGCCAATGGCATTGGCTACCGGATCCGGGTTATCAGCAGATACGGCATAAGCATCAAAGCCAAATTTCTGGGCCAAATCTTTACGCTGCCGGGTAACTTCGGCATCGGCTTTGGCCACAATACGGCCGGGAATACCAATGACAGTGGCCCCTGCCGGTACATCTTTAACCACTACCGCATTCGAGCCAATACGGGCATTTTCACCGACATATAATGGCCCCAGCACCTTGGCACCGGCTCCGATGACCACGCCATTACCCAGAGTCGGGTGCCGCTTGCCTGGGTTCCAGCTGGTTCCGCCCAGTGTCACGCCATGATACAGGGTGCAGTCATCACCTATTTCAGCCGTTTCACCAATCACCACGCCCATACCATGATCGATAAAGAAACGCCGGCCAATACGGGCTCCGGGGTGAATTTCCACACCAGTCAGCCAGCGGGCAATAGTACTGATAAAACGGGCCAGCCCTTTCCAGTTGGCCCCCCACAGCTTATGACATAAACGGTGCCACCAGATGGCATGCAGTCCCGGGTAATTGGTTAATACCTCAAAGAAATTCCGGGCAGCCGGATCGCGTTCAAATACGCTTTTGATATCTTCTTTGATACCCGCAAACATAACGGTTACTCCTCACGAGTGTTATTAGTACCCAAACGCTGCACTGAAGTCAGAATACCCCGCAGAATGTTATATTCAGCTTCTTCTGGCCGGGCCCGGTTAAATAAGCGCTTCAGCTTGGTCATTACCACACCGGGATGTTGCCTGATGATAAATCCGGTCTGGTTAAGTGTGTCTTCCAGATGCTGATAAAAGTTTTCCATTTGCAGGCTGGTCGGATAGGCTACAACTTCGCCCTCTTGCTCACTTTGCTGTAATGCCAGCCATGCCTTACGTACTTCGTAACTGATAATCTGTACTGCCATCGCCAGATTCAGCGAACTGTATTCCGGATTAGCGGCAATGCATACATGATAATTACACAGTTGCAGTTCTTCGTTGCTAAGGCCATTATTCTCACGGCCAAATACCAGTGCCACCGGATGTTGCCCGGCTTCCTTTACCGCCTGCCGGCCGCATTCTTCAGCCTCCAGCACCGGCCAGCTCAGAGTGCGCGAGCGTGCACTGCTGCCAATAATCAGACCACAATCAGATACCGCTTCAGCCAGCGAATGGTATACCTGAGCCTTAACCAGAATATCACTGGCTCCGGCAGCCAGAGCATAGGCCTGCCCGTCAGGCAGTTCCTTCGGTGCAACCAGGCACAGCCGGGATAACCCCATCGTTTTCATTGCTCTGGCAACAGAACCGATATTTCCGGTATGGCTGGTGCCTACCAGTACAATTCTGATTTGTTCTAACATCAAGGCATCCCACTGAAAAAGGCGTGTATTCTAGCACAGCAGGAACGGATTGTTGATTGAAATTTAGCGGTCTGGCCGTCTGTAAAAAGCATAAAAGGTCAACACAACCCCGGGTAAACACTGTTTTTCCGGGGCAGCTTTGCTACACTAGCAAGAACTTTTTTAGTAACGGAATATCGTGAAGATGAAAAAACTGACTTCTTTTCTTACTGCATCCGTTTTACTGTTTTCCCCCCTGATATCTGCCGACAGTACATTAACAGCGCTGGAGCAGGCAGCATCTCACCCGGTTCGCCCGGCACAGCATAAAGCCCGGGATATCTATCGTAATCCGGTACAGACACTGGCGTTTTTTGAAGTTACTCCCACCAGCACCGTGATCGAAATCGCCCCCGGTAATGGCTGGTACACCGAAATTCTGGCTCCGTTGCTGTCAGAAAAAGGCAAGCTGTATGCAGCGCATTTTCCGGAAGACAGCACTTCTGATTACGCAAAACGCAACCGGGCAGCCTTTATTGAGAAGCTGGCTGCCAATCCGGTATTTCGCAATGTCACCGTCACCGGTTTTGCCCCTATTGATGGCATTGCCATCGCCCCGGCAGGCACTGCCGATGTAGTATTGACCTTCCGCAATCTGCATAACTGGTACAGCCAGAATGGCGAACAGGCGATGCTGGCTGCATTCAGCAGTTTTTATCAGGCTCTTAAACCCGGCGGCGTACTGGGTGTGGTGGAACATCGTTTACCGGAAACCCGGCTGCATGATGAAAACTGGGTCCGTAGTGGTTATTTCCCACCAAGCCTGGCGATCAAACTGGCAGAACAGGCCGGTTTTATCTTTGACAGCAGCAGTGAAATCAATGCCAACAGCAAAGATACGGCAGATCATCCCGGTGGCGTCTGGACCTTACCGCCAACCTTACGGCTGGGTGAGCAGGACAAAGAAAAATATCTGGCCATCGGTGAAAGTGACCGCATGACTTTAAAGTTTCGTAAACCTCAGTAATTAAACGGATAGTTGAATGAAAGTAATGGTAATTGGCGGCGGCGGCCGTGAACATGCCCTGGCCTGGAAAGCGGCACAATCTTCGCTGGTCAGCAAAGTTTTTGTGGCTCCGGGTAATGCCGGCACAGCGCTGGAAGACAACCTGCATAATGTTGCAATTGCTGCCGACGATGTTGATGCTTTAACCGCATTTGCCCTGGCAGAGCAGATCGATCTGACAATTGTCGGCCCTGAAGCACCGCTGGCAAAGGGGGTGGTTGATCAGTTCCGGGAAAATAATCTGGCTATTTTCGGACCTACCCGCGCCGCAGCCCAGTTGGAAAGTTCCAAAGCCTTTGCCAAAGATTTTCTGGCCCGGCATAACATTCCAACCGCAGCCTATCAGACCTTCAGCGAAATTGAACCAGCCAAAGCCTATGTGGAAAAACTGGGTACGCCAATTGTCATTAAAGCGGATGGTCTGGCCGCAGGTAAAGGCGTAATTATCGCCCAGAACCAGGCAGAAGCCTTTGCGGCAATTGACGATATGCTGTCTGGCAATAAATTTGGCGATGCCGGCAGCCGGGTAGTGATCGAAGAATTCCTGACCGGTGAAGAAGCGTCTTTTATCGTGATGGTTGATGGTAAACACGCGCTGGCATTTGCTTCTTCCCAGGATCACAAAGCCCGCGACAATGGTGATAAAGGCCCGAATACCGGTGGTATGGGTGCTTATTCTCCGGCTCCGGTGGTAACGCCGGAAGTTCACGACTGGGTAATGCAGCATGTGATTTACCCGACAGTAAATGGTATGGCCGCTGAAGGTAATGTGTTTACCGGCTTCCTGTATGCCGGTTTAATGATTGCGGCTGATGGTTCAGCCAAGGTACTGGAATTTAACTGCCGTTTCGGCGATCCGGAAACCCAGCCGATTATGCTGCGCCTGCAATCAGATCTGGTTGAACTGTGTCTGGCGGCCGTACATGGCAGGCTGGATAAAACCAGTATCGATTTCACGTCTCAGGCTGCTGTCGGTGTAGTACTTGCTGCCCAAGGATATCCTGATACTTATCCTAAAGGCGATATCATCGATGGCTTACAGGAAGCCGACAGTGACACGGCTAAAGTGTTTCATGCCGGCACTGAGCTACATGATTTTCAGGTATTAACCAACGGTGGCCGGGTACTGTGCGCCACAGCACTGGGTAACACCGTAACAGAAGCTCAGACCGCAGCTTACCAACTGGTAGAAAAAATAAGCTGGCCCGGTATGTACTACCGCACAGATATTGGTTACCGGGCCATTGCCAGAGAGAAAAACTGACACATATCAACGTAGTGTCATATAAATAGCTGAAACTACGCTGCGACTGTCAGTGTCATTTTATGACCGGCAGCAATGACCGGAAGAACCGGAAGAAAAGGTGCTTTGGCACCTTTTTCTGTAATATCAGTTCAGGAACTCTTATGCGATCTTTAGCGATTATCAGCCTGCTGTTGCTACTGACAGCCTGCGCCAGTGACAACAATAACTGTGACAGTAGTTATACTGCCATTTCCGCGATACAGGGCACATCTTATCAAAGCCCGCTAGTTGATCAGCAGGTTATCACCCAGGGGGTGGTAACCGCTGTCGTTTATCCTGGCTCCCCGGCTGCTGGCCTGATAGTACAAAGCCGTTCGCCGGATAACGACCCGCGTACTTCCGAAGGGCTGTTTGTCAGCATCAGCGACAACCTGTCAGCTTATAACATCGGACAGTTGTTACAACTACAGGGTACGGTTGCGGAAATAAACCAGCAAACCACTCTGACAGCAGTAACCCGTATCAGCGTTTGCTCTTCCGGTCACACAATACCGCCACAGGAACTCAGCCTGCCCCTGCCGGAAACACTCAGCTGGGAAGCACTGGAAGGGATGTCAGTACGTTTTACTCAGCAACTGGTGGTTAACGATACTTATCCGCTTGGGCGCTATGGTGAAATTCTGCTGGCAGACGAACGTTTATGGCAGGCCACTGAAATTGTTGCTCCCGGCCAGCAGGCCACAGAGTTTGAAGCCCGGCAACAGCAACGGCAGATCTGGCTTGATGACGGCTTATGGCAACAAAACCCTGATCCTGTCGTTTATCCGACCGGCGGGCTGACAGCAGCAAACACCATCCGGATTGGCGATACCGTCAGTCAGGTAGAAGGTATTATCTGGCAGGACCAGCGGGGATATAAAGTAATTCCGGTGAAGCAACCCCGGTTTACGCAAACCAATCCCCGCCCGGCAACACCGGATGCCAAACCGGCAAACCATCTGCGCATTGCCAGCTTTAATGTGCTTAACTTTTTTACCGGCGCTGATCAGCCAGCGCCTTTTCCAACCCGCCGTGGAGCATCAAATGCCGCAGAACTAGCACGACAGCAGGCCAAGCTGGTCAATGCCATTCTGGCAATGGATGCCGATATAGTGGGTTTACTGGAAGTAGAAAACAACGGCTATGGTCCGCAAGGCGCACTGGCAACACTGGTGGCAGCATTAAACCAGCAGCGTGGCCATCAGGAATATGATTTTATCCGTACCGCAGTATCTCCCGGCAGCGATGCGATTATGGTCGCCCTGATTTATCGTCCGTCCCAGGTCAGCCCGCAAGGCATGGCAGCTCTGAACCTGACAGAACCATTCAATTATGGCAGCCGGCCACCACTGGCCCAAAGCTTCCGCCATCAGCGATCAGATAAGATTATTACTGTCAGTGTTAATCATTTTAAATCTAAAGGCAGCTGCCCGAAATCAGGCTCGGAAGATGCCGACCAGCATGATGGTCAGGCCTGCTGGAATGCCTCAAGAGTAAAAGCTGCTGACGCTCTGGCCCGCTGGCTGGCTACTCAACCTACCGGTATCAATACGGATAAACAGTTAATTCTGGGCGATCTGAATGCCTATCGTCAGGAAGATCCGATCCGCAAACTGCAACAACATGGCTGGCAATACCTGAGCCACGGTAATACCCCGCAGTATTCTTATGTGTTCAGAGGCCGTACCGGTTCACTGGACCATGTACTGGCAACCCCTGCCCTGGCAACACAGTTACAACAGCTGCAGCACTGGGCAATTAATGCCGACGAACCGGCAATACTGGATTACAATCTGGAATATAAATCACCGGTACAGCAACAGACTCTTTATGCACCAACACCTTACCGTTCATCTGATCATGATCCGCTGATTGCCACATTCAGCTTTTAAATGGAGTCAGTAATATCTGAAGCTTAACCGGCGGCTCCGGCAACGGAGCCTGCCACTATTGCCACAATAGTTCCTAATTTAGAAATCATAAAAAGTTGCACCAACTCCGGCTGATGCTTTATGGTAACCGCCAGTATAATCTGTGCCACAGGCTAACAATGTATGTCACATAAGAATCCAATTATTGCGGTTACCGGTTCATCGGGTGCCGGCACCAGCACAACCAGTACGGCTTTCCAGCATATTTTCAGAACGCTGGGTATTGATGCCGCCTTTGTGGAAGGTGATTCTTTTCATCGTTTCAGCCGCCCGGAAATGGATCTGGAGATCCGCAAAGCGCAGGACGAAAACCGCTATATCAGTTATTTCGGACCTGAAGCCAACGATTTTGGCGCGCTGGAAAGTTTTTTCAGCAGCTATGCCCAGACCGGCACAGGTAAAATACGGCATTATCTGCATACTTTTGATGAAGCCGTACCTTACAACCAGTTGCCTGGCACCTTTACACCGTGGCAGGAATTACGGCCCAATACCGATTTGCTGTTTTACGAAGGTCTGCATGGCGGAGCGGTAACTGAGCAGCATAATGTCGCTCAGCATGTTGATCTGCTAATCGGCATGGTGCCGATTGTCAATCTTGAATGGATTCAGAAAATTATCCGCGACACCTCAGAACGCGGCCATAGCCGTGAAGCCGTTATGAGCAGTATTGTCCGCAGTATGGACGACTATATTAATCACATAACACCGCAGTTTTCCCGTACCCATATTAATTTTCAGCGGGTACCCACTGTTGATACCTCTAACCCATTCAGTGCCAAGGATATTCCGTCACTGGATGAAAGCTTTGTGGTAATTCGTTTTCGCGGTATTAAGCATGTCGATTTTCCATACTATCTGAAAATGATCAACGGTGCCTTTATGTCACGGGTAAACACCCTGGTTGTGCCCGGCGGCAAAATGGGGCTGGCAATGGAGCTGATTTTAACGCCGCTGATTGAGCAATTGATGATTAAACGCCGTCAGGCTAGAGGCCAGGCAGACTGGCTTGGCAGCTGAGCGTTCACGAACTTTCATTATGCAGTAAGGTGCCACGCCATTTCTGTTCGCGGTGTACCCGCCGTACCATATTTTCAATAACCTGCTGCACAACTCTGACGGCTTTAGTCTGCGGGCGGTTGGCAGCAGTCATCAGCTGTACATCCCCTTCAATTTCAGGTTCGGTAATCAGTAACGCATAAACCTGTTTTTTCGCCTCCAGATGAAAAAACGCTGACGATGGCATTATTAACATTTCATCTTTTTCTGTTACACGTTGCAGTGTTGCCATCAACTGCCCGCCCGATGTTTTATATTGCAGGGTAATACCGGTTTCTGCTTCATATTTGTGCAGAATATCGGCTAATGCACTTCTTTGATTCGGCACTATCACCTGATATGCGGCCAACTCAGCAAAACGGATTGTGCTCTGTTTTGCCAGTTCCCGGTAGCGGCTGGCAGGCTGATTGCTGAATGCCGCATACAGCCTTTCCCTGATCAGCGGTACGCTACGTACCGTACGGTTAGAGCATGGTTGATCATAGGCCACTGCAATATCAATTTCCCGGCTGTCAAGCCAGCGGTGAATAGTACCGGACTGAGCAGTCGTCAGCTGTATTTCAATATCCGGATAACGGTTTTCCACTTCTTCGATCAGGCCGGCAGCCAGCACATTACAGATTGATTGTGTCATGCCGACAGAAACCAGCCCTACCGGGTGGTTCTCCAGCTCGTTGATTTGCTGCTTGGCCTGATCAATCTGTAATACCACTGCACGGGCATATTCCAGAAAAACCCGGCCACTGTCGGTTAAGCTGACACCACGAAAATCACGCTCAAACAATGTCGTTTTCAGTTCGTGTTCCAGATTGGCTAACTGCTGGCTGACAGCAGGCTGAGCGATATCCAGCTGCCTTGCGGCAGCAGCAATACTGCCGTTCTGAGCCGTAAGCAAAAAATACTGCAGCTGTTTGAAGTTCATCGCTAACTCTTCTCTGGCAGTTAATCGGGTTAAACCTCACATCAGCCAGATTTTGCACAAAAAATAGTACAATACTGCTGACCACCTAGCTGTTATGCAATAAACAAACCATTTATAAAGAAAGGTACACAACTACATAGATGGTCAATAACAC
>JARXRR010000022.1:0-49741 GCA_033792355.1 Chromatiaceae bacterium AAb-1 | reverse complement strand
TTTTTATAGTGAATTTATTAACCGGAGATGCAGAAATATTCTGATGATTACTATTGCCGACAATATACATTTAAAGGAAAGTGAGTTTGAATGGCAGTTTATTCGTGCCAGTGGCTCTGGTGGGCAGCATATTAATAAAGTGTCGACAGCAGTGCAGCTGATTTTTGATATTCAGGCATCCTCTTTACCTGATTACTATAAGCAGCGTTTGCAGGATAAAACGGATCACCGGATTTCTAAAAGTGGCAAAATTATTATTAAGTGCCAGCAAACCCGCAGCCAGGAAATGAACCGGGAACTTGCGATGCAACAGTTTATTGAACTGGTACTAAGCGTGGCAGTGGTACAAAAGAAGAGGGTTGCAACCAAAGCAACTTATGGCAGCCAGCAACGGCGGCTGGAAAGTAAGAAACAGCGGGGAGCGACTAAAGCGCTACGCCAGACGAAACCCCGCTATTAACTATTATTTAGTTTAAGCGGGAATCGGCTGCTCTAAGCCAACCGTTGCAGCCCTGGATGGGCGACAAATTCGTCAGGAACGAATTTGAACAGCTTTGCTGGCCCACCGGGAGAACTTCATGGATGAAGTTCATAAACCGAGCCCCCAGGGATGGGTTTACGGCGTGTTGGCGTGAGCAACCGATTCATGCTGAATGGTATTACCGCTATTGAGACTTTTATAAAGTTCTGACCCGGACACTTTTGCCTTTAATCTTACCCTGTTGCAGAATTTGCAGTGCCAGTTTCAGCTGGTTGCGTTTAACGGCAATATAGCTCCAGATGTCATAAACCTGAATTCTGCCAATATCATCGCCGGTCAATTGTTTACTGTTTGTCAGGGCACCGACAATATCACCGGGCCGCAGTTTTTGCTTTTTGCCGCCGTCAAGCTGTATGGTGGCCATTTCAGGCTGTAACGGCTGTTGTTGCAGCACCTTATCGTCAGGCAAAGCTTCGCTGTTGATCGCCGTACCGGTCAGATCTTCCAGTTGCAGCAGTTTACCGGCATCACTGGCGGTAAACAGGCTGAAAGCGATACCGCTATTACCGGCACGGCCAGTGCGGCCAATACGGTGGATATGGGTTTCAGCGTCATGCGCCAGCTGGTAATTAAAGACCGCATCTACCGCATCGATATCCAGGCCCCTGGCGGCAACATCGGTGGCTACCAGAATACAGGCACTGCGATTGGCAAAGCGGACTAATGTCTGGTCACGATCTTTTTGTTCCAAATCGCCGTGCAGCGCCAGTACGCTGAATCCGTAATCAGCCAGCGCGGTGGCGATGTCCTGGGTGTCTCGTTTGGTGTTACAGAATACGATGCTACTCTGCGGCTGTTGTTGCAGCAGAAGCTTATGCAATGCATCCAGGCGCTGGTGGTTATCTGCAACCTGAAAAAAGCGCTGGGTAATGTTATTGGTTTGCTGATCGGCTTCAACCTGAATACTGACCGGGTTATGCAGTATGCTGGCAGCTATATCCTGAATTTTTGGCGGGTAGGTTGCGCTGAACAGTAGTGTCTGGCGTTGTTTCGGGGCATGCTGAATGATCGTTTCCAGTGCGTCCTGAAACCCCATTTCCAGCATCCGGTCAGCTTCATCCAGCACCAAGGTTGTCAGATCCTGCAGGCTGAGCCGGCCTTTTTCCAGGTGATCGACAATCCGTCCCGGTGTACCGACAATAATATGGGCACCGTGTTCAAGCGAACCTATTTGCGGGCCAACAGGGCTGCCACCGCATAACGTCAGTACTTTGATATTGTGAATACTGCGGGCCAGTTTACGTATTTCGGCTGCAACCTGATCGGCCAGTTCCCGGGTAGGGCACAGTACCAGTGCCTGCACCCGGAAATATTTTACATTCAGTTTGTGCAGTACATTCAGGCTGAATGCCACGGTTTTACCTGAGCCGGTCTGCCCCTGGGCAATGATATCCTGCCCGTTCAGCATTGGTGGTAAGCTTCTGGCCTGAATGGCCGTCATTTGGGTATAACCGAGGATCTGCAAGCTATGCAGCAGGGATTCTGGCAGGGGCAGAGCAGAGAAAGCACAATTATTCAAAGGGAAAGTCCAGAACCGGCATACCGGTAATCGGTTATAAAGGGGCGCTATTGTAGCAGACGCGAGTAAAAATGCCGCCAGTTAAAATGGCGGCATTTTTACTCTGACAGGGATGTATTCACGGCATGTTAGTGTGAGTAAGGTGATGAATGTTTTCACCTTAACTGATGCATTATGTATTACTCTGCTTTACTTTCCAGTAATTCAGGGGCTTTCTCTTCGTTTTTCGGCAGACTGAGCACCTGCTCCGATGAGGTCGGGTGAGTTTTACCCAGAAAGCTGCCGCCACGGTCAATGCTGAGATCATCACTATGAATAACGCCCTGAGCTTTACCCTGTTGCAGAATTTCGACGGTATTGGCGTAGCATTCGCCTTCAAATAAGCCGTTGATAATCAGCTTATCAGCAGTCAGTTCGCCTTTTATACGGCCTGAGGCACTGATAATAATGGTTTTGTCGCTGGTTATTTTACCTTCAATATAGCCGTCAACCTGCATATCGCAGCTTAGTCGGATGTTTCCGTTGACGGAGCTTCCTTGTGCAATGACAGTTGTAGTTGAGTGCTTGCTTTGGTTTGCAGCATGCTGACTAAAGAATCCCATTTAATGCTCCTTTCCTTTTCAAACACTAAATCGAAGTTGGTGGCATCCCAGTCCATAAAGCTTTGCGGATTGAGAGCCCGATCGAGAAAGTGTACTTCATAATGCAGATGGGGGGCTGTTGATAAACCGGTAGTACCTACGGTAGCAATAAGTTGTCCTTTATGAACAAAGTTTCCGCTTTTTACTTTAAATTCATCGAGATGTGCATACAAGGTAGAAAAACCGAAAGCATGGCGGATCTTCAGCAGGTTGCCGTATCCCTGTTTGCTGGCCCGGACCACTTCTATAACACCATCAGCCGGGGCATAAATCAAAGTGCCGCGGGGCGCAGATAAATCAATACCGCTGTGATGCTGCTGCTTGCCAACAATCGGGTGCATCCGTAAACCGAAACGGGATGAACGGCGGTTGAAATCCAGCGGAGAGCCATTCGGCACTAATTGCAGTATTGACTGACGTGCTGCTGAGTTTACGGTTGCGGTATCCAGCCGTTCTTCCAGATTCTGCGGGTATTGTTGCTCCAGCCCTAAAGCCAGTTCTATTTCACCGACCCGGTTGGTTACCTGAATAATTTCGTCCTGTTTATTTGACAGTTCCTGTTCGAGTTCCTGCTTGACCGTATTCAGTTGTTCGATTTCTTCACGCAGGTTTTCTGCCTGCACGGTCAGTGAATGCTGCTGACGGGTAGCAGAGTCGACGGTTTTTACCAGATAGTCGATAACCGCAACGGTAATGATTACAGAGAACAGGATAAGCCATAAGCCAATTACAGCATTGCGTTTAAACAATTTGCTGATATTAAAATGGCGGGTACCATTGATGGTGGATACAGAGATAATAATGCGATCTTTCATTAAGCCCCGGTTTCATTCAATGGCAAATAAACTGACAGTCAGGGCGTAAAATAGGTGTGTTTGGCTGGCCTGTCAAGATTTAACTGTTAGTACCAGCAGAAGGTTTTTGTTAAGTTATTGTTTTTAAATGGTTTGATAAAAGGCCACCGGTAAGGTGGCCGTGGCAGAGATCAGTGGCCGGAGTGACCGTCGATACCGTGCACATGTCCGTGAGCCAGTTCTTCTTCTGAAGCATCACGTACTAAAATCACTTCAACGTCGAAACTCAGGGTAATACCGGACAGAGGGTGATTGCCATCTACAACCACTTCATCGTCAGTGACATCCAGAATGATGACCGAGCGTTCCTGCCCGTTGTCGCCTGATGCCCTGAAACGCATACCGGTGGCGACTTCCATGCCCTCGAACATTGCTCTGGGCACGGCCTGTACCAGTTCATCATGGCGCTGGCCGTAGGCATCTTCTGCAGCAATGGTAGCCTGAAATTTATCGCCGCTGCTTTTGCCGGTCAGCGCTTTCTCCAGACCGGGGATCAGAGCGCCGTGACCAAATAAAAATACCAGCGGTTCGCCGCCTGCGGAAGAGTCCAGCTCGTTACCCTGTTCGTCGCTTACGGTGTAATGCATAGCGACAACTTTGTTCTGGGAAATAGTCATGAAAACCTCATTAATCTAGTGAGTAAGGTAATGGTTGCAGAGTCAGTGGTGTTTCACTGTCTGTTTTTAACCGTAAGGAGTCGGTGGGGGTAGTATCGTTGGGCAGTACGGCAATTACCGATAACTGGTTATTGATATTGACCGCATTGATTACCTGGCCGGCCCGGCGCCAGTTATCGTTCATTTTAATTTCGATATCGGTTCCTGCTGGCGGAAGCTCAGCGCTTTCACCGCTCAGAATATAGGCCGCCCGTTTATTCCGGCCAAGATATTTCATCCGCGCGACAGTTTCCTGCCCGATATAACAGCCTTTAGTAAAACTGATGGCATCAACCGCCTGCAGATTCAGCATCTGCGGTACAAACTCACTAATTAAAGCCTGTTCCAGATAACATAAACCATGCTGAATATGTTGCCGCAACCACAGTGAGGGGGCTGCCAGAGTGATGTCTGACTGCAATATTGCTGTAACCTGAGCCACAGGAACCAGCAGTAAATAATGCTCATTTGCCAGCTTCAGCAGTTTACTTTGCTGATACCGGGCCAGTTGGCCGGTTGGTGGCGGTGTAAAACCAAGTTGTTGTGCCAGCAGGTCAGCGCCTTTGCCACCAAGCCCCAGTACTGCATATTGCTGGGGATCACTGTTAAAGCTGACTTTTGAGAACACGCCGAATTTTTTCCACTGTGCGGTGGAAGCGTGTAATTCATCCCGGAAGGCGGTAACCAGCAGTTCGTCCTGTTCAGCACAGACATGAAAAATTGACCACATTTTGCCTTTGGCGTCGCAATGGGCACCCCGCAGAAAATTATCTGCTGTCAGCAGTTCAAGATCACAGGTGGCCTGCCCCTGCAGGTATTTGCGGCTATCGGGGCCGCTGATTACCAGGGTTTCAAATGCCGGCAGCGGCGCAATAAATGCACCGTCAGTATCAGTGACCAGCCGGGAATAGTATTCTGCGCTTAACCAGGATGTTTGCATAACGGTTACTGTCATAATGCTTTACCGCTATGATTGGGGACTAAATGGAAAAGCTCAACCCCTGAACCAAATTTTTGTTAGAATCGGCGTAGTTTGTATTCACTATGTATAAAAAGGCAGTAATAAGCCTTTCTGAGGAAAACTATGACACAGCTAATGAGCAAACCCCGGTTACGCTGGGCCTGCCGTCGCGGTATGCTGGAACTTGATGTGCTGCTGGCGCCTTTTGTGGAGCAGGGATACGATGCACTGAACCAGCAGCAGCAGGTCGATTTTGAACGTTTGCTGGCGGCGGATGATCCTGATTTGTTTGCGTGGTTTATGGGGCATGCAAAATCAGATGATGCTGCTTTGCAGGCACTGGTAGAGCTGATACTGGATCGTGTCCGGGTATAATTTAGCTGTCAGGCAGTCAGCAACCCGCAAATGGTTGTTGCTGTGTATGCCGGTAATGATCGTGGCCGTTTTTGCCACTACACCTGTACCCTGGTGGTGGCAGGTATTTTGTGCCCCGGTATTACTGCTGTTTTTCTGGTACTGGCTGGGGTTTTTCCGGGCGGCAGAAACACTGCGGAGTATTTCATTAGCCGAAAACGGGAGCATTATCTGGCATCGCGATAATGCAGAGCAGGGGCAACTGCTGCGTACCGGCCTGGTTAGTCAGTGGGTTTTGCTGGTGTGCTGGCAGGATAATACCGGCAGGCAATATCAGCGCTGGCTGCTTGCTGATCAGTTCAGTGAGGCTGATTACCGGACGCTGGCCCGCCATATCCGGCAGGCCAGCTGGGCAGATAAACAGCACGTCAACAGATCCTAACCGGCCGTACCGGGGATCAGTATGGTTGGTTGCGGGTTATCTGCCTGCTGCGGGTAATCCAGATTATAATGCAGGCCGCGGCTTTCCTTGCGCTGGATGGCGCTTCGTATAATCAGTTCTGCTACCTGGGTCAGGTTTCGCAGTTCAAGCAAATTATGGCTGATCCTGAAATGACTGTAGTAATCGTGAATTTCCCGCTGCAGCATTTCTATCCGGTGTAAGGCCCTTTCCAGACGCTTATTGGTACGGACTATACCGACGTAGTCCCACATAAACAGCCTGAGTTCGTGCCAGTTGTGGGTAATAACAATTTCTTCGTCGGAATCGCTGACCCGGCTGTCATCCCAGGCGGGTAAAGGCGGTAATGGCGTATCTGCTGTCAGCTGCGACAGAATATGCTGTGCTGCGGCCTGCGCAAATACCACACATTCCAGTAAAGAGTTACTGGCCATACGGTTTGCACCATGCAGGCCGGTGTAAGCTACTTCGCCAATGGCATAAAGGTTTTCAATATCGGTCTGACCGTTATGGTTGGTGATAACGCCACCACAGGTATAGTGGGCGGCAGGCACAACCGGAATCGGCTGGCGGGTAATATCAATGCCTACGCTAAGGCATTTGGCGTAAATAGTGGGGAAATGCTCAATAATAAAATCTTTGGGTTTGTGGCTTATATCCAGATAAACACAGTTAGCTCCCAGCCGTTTCATTTCAAAATCGATAGCTCTGGCTACGATATCCCGTGGCGCCAGTTCTGCCCGCTCGTCAAAGTCAGGCATAAAGCGGCTGCCGTCGGAGCGCTTTAAATAGGCACCTTCACCGCGCATGGCTTCGGTGATCAAAAAATTAGGGGCATCAGGGTGATACAGGCTGGTAGGGTGAAACTGGTTAAATTCCATATTGGCTACCCGGCAACCTGCCCGCCAGGCCATAGCAATCCCATCACCGCTGGCAACATCAGGGTTACTGGTATACAGATAAACTTTACTGGCACCACCGGTGGCAAGGGCGATAAAACGGGAACGGATAAGCTCAACTCTGGCAGCGTTTTTATTCCAGACATAAGCGCCGTAACAGCGTTTGGTCTCCAGCCCCAGCTTTTTGCCGTTGATTAAATCAATGGCATTATAGTTTTCAAGTAACTGAATATTCGGATGGCGTTTTACCTGATCGACCAGCGTAATCTGCACGGCCTGCCCGGTTGCGTCTGCGGCATGTAAGATGCGGCGGTGGCTGTGGCCGCCTTCACGGGTCAGATGGTATTTCATCAAGCCATCTTCATCCTGATACTGATCAAAAGGTACACCCTGCTCAATCAGCCATTCCATGGCACTTCTGGCGTGCTCAGCAGTAAATCTTACCGCTGCTTCGTCACATAAACCGGCGCCGGCAATCAGTGTGTCGTTAACATGGGAGGCAATGCTGTCGTTCTCATCAAAAACGGCGGCAATTCCTCCCTGGGCATACAGGGTTGAACCTTCCCGCAGTGCGCCTTTACTCAGTACCAGTACTTTGGTATGCGCAGCCAGCTGTAGTGCCAGTGACAGACCTGCCGCACCACTGCCAATAATTAATACATCACAAAGATGTTCTTTTTGTTGCTTCATGAGATACACTTGCTTCAGTTAATTTGGCCTGGCTGCGGCCAGGGACCGGTGTGAACGTGCTCACCAACATTCAGGATCGCGCTATTGTAGCTTTTTTGTCAAACTTAACAGAACTATTTCTCGCTGAGGCAGTCAATAACCTACGCTAGACTGGCGCCAGCAATAACCATGACACAGTAAAGTAATCAGTATTACAGAGGACAGGCTCCCGAATGAGCGAGCAAGAATTGGATTGGCAGATAGTCCAGCGTGTACAACAAGGCGATAAAGCTGCATTTAATGTGCTGGTAAAAAAATATCAGCACCGCATTGCGAACTTAATTTCCCGCTATGTCTCTAACCACGGAGATGTAGCCGATGTAGCTCAGGAAGCCTTTATTAAAGCTTACCGGGCGATCCCGGGGTTCAGGGGCGAAAGTGCTTTTTATACCTGGTTGTATCGCATTGCGGTAAACAGTGCGAAAAATTATCTGGTTGCCAATGGCCGTAAACCACCGGCAACAGATGTTGATGCTGAAGAAGCCGAATATTATGAAGGCAGTGATGCATTAAAGGAGCAGGACTCACCAGAGCAGCTATTATTATCGGATGAAATTCGTGCCGTAGTATTTAATACGATAGAAAAGCTGCCGGATGAACTTCGTACCGCAATTACGTTGCGGGAGCTTGAAGGGTTAAGCTACGAAGAAATTGCCGAGGTGATGGGCTGCCCGATTGGAACGGTAAGAAGCCGGATTTTCCGGGCGCGTGAAGCGATTGATACGCAGCTTAAGCCGTTAATAAGCTGAAAGTTTAACTGAGATTGTAACTATGACAGGAACCCGTATGTCGTCAGAAAATCAGGATTGGCTCTCTGCTGCCAGTGATAATCAGCCGATCACTTCCGCTCAGCTGGATACACTGTTACAGGATGCAGAATTACAGGGCAGGCTGGATCGCTATCAACTGATAGGGGCTGTATTACGGCGTGAAAAAGCCAGCCCGTTATCAGGGCAATTCAGCGGTGATTTTGCCGCGTTGCTGGAACAAGAGCCTGAATATCATTTACGTACAGATCGTGGTTTATTGCAAAAAGTAATGCAGGGTGTGTCGCAGGCTGCTAACGGTAGCTGGTTTAAAACCGTTACCCAGGGCACTGTTGCCGCCGGTGTTGCGTTAATTGCCGTATTTGGCGTGCAACAATTTCAGCAACCGCTGGAGCAGGATATGATGTCTCCTCTGCCAGTGTTGCAGACCCGGCCTGTTGCTGGCTTTGCCACACCGGTCAGCCTGAGTCAGACCTCGGTTGATTCACGTTTTGAACAGCAGCAACAGCAGGCTATGCTGGAGCAGCAGAAACGTTTGCAGGCATTGCTGAATGCTCATCGCCAGCAGGTGCGGGTAATGGAACAGGCTCAGCAGGCTGAAGCAAATACCGGCAAAACCACCACTGAGCAACCAGAACGCGGACAGTAATAATGCGCTTAACAGGCTTTTGCGGTGCCATAGCGCTTCTTGTGTTATCAGGTTTTGTACGTGCAGAACAGGCTGGCTGGACGCTGTTTGAACGGGTTCAGTATGCGGTCAGCCATTATAATTTTGATGTTTCCTTTGTCGTTATTAAAGGCAACCAGACCGATACCTACCGCTGGCTGCATGGCCAGCTGCAGGATACTGAAATCGAACATCTGGTGCCGCTAGACACCAGTGGCGTAGATATTCTGCGTCGTGACAATCATATCTATTACCTGCTTACCGACAGACCGGCTTTTGTTACTGATGGCACCAGTATCAAAGAGCTACCGGCCTTGTTGTTTGAGAATAAACAGCGTATTGCCGAGTTATATGACGCCGTAGTGGGCAGTAATTCTACTATGTCTGGCCGGAATGCGCAGTTACTGCGCCTGACCGCCCTGCAGGCCGGGCGCTACAGTTACTGGTTATGGATTGATGCCGAGAGCGGTTTTCCGCTACGGATTGACACCATATCAGAGCAGCAGAATCCACTGGAGCGCTGGCTGGTTACCCATATGCAGATTACGCCTGAATTACCATCGAACCTGCAGGCACTGGCAGAAGCGGAGTTACCGGCCGCAGTACCGGTTACGCTCAGTGAGCAGGCCAGTGCCAATGATGCCTATCAGCTAAGCTGGTTGCCGTCAGGTTACCGGGTTATTCCTGAACCGGTTGATCTGCGTCAGCAGCAACCTGCATTACTGGGTTATTGGTTACTGACAGATGGTTTGCACCAGGTGTCAGTATTTGTACAGAAAAGCCAGAGTATGCCGGCGCAGGCCTATCGTGACGGAGCGACTACCATTTATGTGCAGAGTAACGAACAACTGGAAGTCACCGTTATTGGCCCGGTAAGCATTGAGACTGCCAGACAACTGGCAATGGCGGTGCGTTAATGGCTGATGAAATTGCCACAGTGGTATCCAGCGAACATAACGGTGTCTGGCTGAGTACCACACCCGTTAGCAGCTGCCATGCCTGCCATGCCAGTGAAAACTGTGGTGCCGGTGTGGTGGCCAAAACCTTTACGCCGAAGAAAACCCGCTTTTTTGTGGTCACGGATAAAACGCTGTTACCGGGAGAACGGGTACGTATTGCTATTACAGAACAAAGCCTGATAAAAGCGGCCTTTATGGTGTATCTGATGCCGCTGCTGTTAATGTTTGCCTGTATTTTACTGGCCCGGCACTGGTGGCAACCGGCCGAAGGATGGCTGATTCTGCTGGCTGTTGTCAGTGCTGCCGGCGGCTTTTTACTGGCACGCAAATATAACCACTGGCTGGCGCGCCAGCCGGAGCAAATCACCATTACCGAAGTACTACCGCAACTTGGATTGCAGCCGGCAGCGCTTTCTTCTTCCGGCAACGCGCTGTAATAACAAATGGCAAGGCGTGGCAGGATAGAGTACAATTCGCGCTACTTTATCAGAATAACCGTGTTACTGTAGAAGGCCGGCAGCGTATTTGTTCTGCGTCAGTTACCGGCAGTAACGCCTAATGTTTTGCGGACAACATGCCTAAACTTAATCACATCAGAAATTTTTCAATTATTGCGCATATCGACCACGGTAAATCGACACTGTCAGATCGGCTGATTCAGTACTGTGGCGGCCTGTCTGATCGGGAAATGCAGCAGCAGGTACTGGATTCTATGGATCTGGAGCGCGAGCGTGGTATTACCATCAAGGCACAAAGCGTTACCCTGAATTACAAAGCAGATGATGGTGAAACTTATCAGCTTAACTTTATCGATACCCCGGGCCACGTAGATTTTACCTATGAAGTAAGCCGCTCACTTGCCGCCTGTGAAGGCGCTTTACTGGTAGTAGATGCCGGACAGGGCGTTGAAGCCCAGACCGTTGCTAACTGCTATACCGCGCTGGATATGAATCTGGAAGTGCTTCCTGTTCTGAATAAGATTGATTTGCCACAGGCTGATCCGGATCGCGTTTCCGAAGAAATTGAAGATATCATCGGTATTGAAGCGATCGGCGCTGTACAGTGTTCTGCCAAAACCGGTATCGGTATTAAAGAAGTGCTGGAAACGATTGTCCGGAAAATTCCGGCACCGGAAGGTGAAGCAGAAGCACCTACCCAGGCGCTGATCATTGACTCCTGGTTTGATGCTTATCAGGGGGTGGTGTCACTGGTACGGGTAAAGCACGGCTCTATCAAAGCCAAAGATAAAATCAAGGTAATGTCTACCGGGCAAAGCTATGAGGTGGATAAAGTCGGGGTGTTCAGCCCGAAAGCCACCAACACCGGCGAGCTTAAAACCGGTGAAGTGGGTTTTATCATTGCCGGTATTAAAGAAATCAAAGGGGCGCCGGTCGGCGACACCCTGACACTGGCCCGCAACAGTGCTGAAAAACCGTTACCCGGTTTTAAAAGAATTAAACCGCAGGTTTATGCCGGGGTGTTCCCGGTGTCTTCTGATGACTACGAAGATTTCCGTGATGCGCTGGCAAAATTAAGCCTGAACGATTCATCACTGTTCTATGAACCGGAAAACTCAAGCGCACTGGGTTTTGGTTTCCGTATCGGCTTTCTGGGCATGCTGCATATGGAAATTATCCAGGAGCGGCTGGAGCGGGAATACGATCTGGACTTAATCACCACTGCGCCGACAGTAGTGTACGAAGTGCTGAAAAAGAGCGGCGATGTGGTGATGGTTGATAACCCCAGCGCACTGCCGCCGGTCAATGATATTGCTGAAATTCGCGAGCCTATCGTCGAGGCGCATATTCTGGTGCCGCAGGAGTATCTGGGTAACGTCATTACTCTGTGTATTGAAAAACGCGGTACTCAGATCAATATGAGCTATCACGGACGGCAGGTGGCAGTGGTTTATGAATTACCCATGGCCGAAGTGGTAATGGACTTTTTCGATCGGCTCAAATCCACCAGCCGGGGTTATGCGTCGCTGGATTACAGCTTCAAGCGTTTTCAGGTATCCAATATGCAACGGGTGGATATTCTGATTAACGGCGAACGGGTCGATGCGCTGGCAATTATCAGTCATATTGATTTTGCCCAGAGCCGTGGCCGGGAACTGGCCGATAAACTGAAAGAGCTTATTCCACGTCAGATGTTTGATATCGCAATTCAGGCGGCTATCGGCAACCATGTTATCGCCAGAACCACCGTTAAGCAGCTACGTAAAAACGTACTGGCGAAATGTTATGGCGGTGACGTCAGCCGTAAGAAAAAACTGCTGCAAAAACAAAAAGAAGGTAAAAAGCGGATGAAACAGGTAGGAAACGTCGAAGTACCACAGGAAGCGTTTCTGGCCATCCTGAAAGTGGGTAAATAAACGTTAATATTAAGGGATTTTATGGCAGGTTATTTTGCTATTTTTCTGGTACTGCTGACATTAGGCAGTGGTTTAATCTGGTTAATTGATGCGCTGGTGCTGGCACCAAAGCGTAAAGCTAAAGTGGAAACTGCACTTGCCAGCGGCGGAGCAAAACTGTCAGATGAAGAGCTGGACAAAATTGCCGCCCAGCCCCAGATCGCTGAAACGGCAAAATCGATCTTTCCGGTTATTGCTGCCATTACCATTTTGCGTTCTTTTATCTATGAACCTTTTCAGATCCCATCCGGTTCGATGATGCCAACATTGCTGGTTGGCGATTTTATTCTGGTTGAAAAGTTCTCGTACGATATTAAAGACCCCGTCTGGCGTAAAACCCTGTACAGCAATAACAAGCCCGCCCGTGGCGATGTTGCAGTGTTTAAATATCCAGAACAGCCTACGGTAGACTATATTAAGCGTATTGTCGGTTTACCGGGCGATCGTATTATTTACCGCGATAAGCAGGTTTTTATCGAAACACCCTGCCGTGCCGGAGCTGCAACAGGTTGCGGCAGTTTGCAGAAGGTTGCCCTGCAACTGGAATCTGAAGGTGAGTTTTATCAGGATATGATGCCACAACGCCGCTATCGCGAGCAGTTAGGCGAAGTAGCTCATGATATTTTACGTACGCCATCCAGAATCGAACCGACTTATGCATTCTTTCGTCAGGCGGGCACAGCGATAGATGAATTTGTGGTGCCGGAAGGGCACTATTTTGTACTGGGTGATAACCGCGATAACAGCCGTGACAGCCGCTTCTGGGGATTCGTACCGGAAGACAATCTGGTGGGTAAAGCGGTATTTATCTGGATGAGTTTTGAATTCAGTGAAGATCCTGACAGCTGGTTACCCGGTTGGGTGCCTGTTGGTGTCCGTTTCGGGCGGTTAGGACCGATCCATTAAGAGAATAACATGCACAAACCATTAAGCCAGCTGACTATAAAGCTGGGTTATCAGTTTAATCAGGTCGATTTGCTGGAGCAGGCACTTACTCACCGCAGCTATAAAGGTCAGCACAATGAGCGGCTGGAATTTCTGGGCGATGCGGTGCTGAGTCTGGTGATAGCCGAAGCCCTGTTCAATGCTTTTCCTAAAACCCGGGAAGGGGAACTTACCCGGATGCGGGCGGCTTTGGTTAAAGGGGTAACCCTGGCTGAAATTGCCCTGGAGCTTGGCATTGCTGATTATTTAAGACTGGGGCCGGGCGAACTGAAAAGTGGCGGCTACCGGCGGGAATCTATTCAGGCCGATGCACTGGAAGCGATTCTGGGCGCAATTTATCTTGATAGTGGCATGAAAGCCTGTGAAGAGCGTATTCTGCAATGGTTTGGCCCGCGTTTAGCACAAATTACCCCGGGTGAGCAGAAAGACTCTAAAACCCGGTTGCAGGAATATCTGCAAGGGTTACGGAAGCCATTACCACTTTACGAGGTTATTGCCACTGAAGGCGAGGCTCATCAACAACTTTTTACCGTACAGTGTAGCGTGCCGGGGATGACGCCGTTTGTTGCAACCGGCAGCTCCAGACGTAAAGCCGAACAGGATGCCGCCAATATGGCGCTGGAAAAAATCAGACATGACAGATAATACGGTAACTGACACTTATGCCGGGCTGGTTGCTATTGTCGGGCGGCCAAATGTAGGAAAATCCACATTGCTCAACAAACTGGTTGGGCAAAAGGTAAGTATTACCTCTAAAAAACCACAGACAACCCGCCATCGTATCGTAGGTATTGATACTCAGCACCACTACCAGACAGTGTATGTCGATACACCAGGGCTGCATATTGAAGAAAAGCGGGCCATTAACCGCCTGATGAACCGTGCTGCCGCCAGCTCTATCCTGGATGTCGAATTTGTACTGTTTGTGGTGGAAGGCACCCGCTGGACAGACGACGACCAGATGGTGCTGAATAAACTGATCGCGGCTGAAAAGCCGGTTATTCTGGTGGTGAATAAAGTTGATTTATTTAAAGATAAAGACGAATTACTTCCTCACCTGCAATGGCTTGGGCAGCAGCTGAATTTTATTGACGTGGTGCCTTTATCGGCGGAAACCGGTGACAACGTAGATGCGTTGCGCCAGGTGGTGCAGCAGCATTTACCGCTTTGTGAGTTTTTCTTTCCGGAAGATTATGTTACCGATCGCTCGCAGCGTTTTATGGCGGCAGAAATTGTGCGCGAAAAACTGATGCGTTTTCTGGGCGACGAGCTTCCTTACTCTGTGACGGTCGAGATTGAACGCTTTAAGTGGGAAGAAAAACATTATCACATTGCTGCTCTGGTACTGGTTGAGCGTGAAAGTCAGAAAAGAATGGTCATTGGCAACAAAGGCGAACGGATCAAGCGTATTGCCACTGAAGCCAGGCTGGACATGGAAAACATGATGGAACAATCGGTGTTTTTACAGGTCTGGGTAAAAGTAAAATCGGGCTGGGCAGATGATGAAAGAGCATTGCGCAGCCTTGGTTATGGCGAGGATTAACCGCTAGCCGGTCACGCTATGCAATACGAGTTGCTGCCAGCCTACATACTGCATAGCCGGCCTTTTCAGGAAGATAAACTGCTGTTGCAGTTATTATTGCCGGAACTGGGACGGCTTTCTGCCGTTATCCGCAAACGACAAGGCAAACAGCGCTACGCCTTGCAGCCATTTCAGCTGTTTGGGGTGGTGCTGAGCGGGCGTACAGAACTGAAAACGATCAGAACACTCGATGAGCTGGCACCCGCCTGTATCTTCAGTGGTAAAGTATTGTTCAGCGCCTTGTATGTTAATGAGCTGATTTGCCGGATCTGGCCGGATAATCAGGCGGCAGAGCAGTTGTTTCAGGTTTACCGGCATACCCTGCAACAGCTGAACGAAGTGGAACAACAGCAAAATGGATTGCTGGAGCCTTGTTTACGGCAGTTTGAATTCTCATTGTTGCAGGAACTGGGGTTACAGGTTGACTGGCAGCAGGATGCCACTGGTAATCTGCTGCAACCACAATACTATTATCAGTGGCAGGACGGGGAAGGCTTTGTAAGGGCTGCCTCCGGCTGGACCGGACAGCAATTGTTGTCTATCGGCCAGCAACAGTGGCAGCAGCAGGGGGTATCTCTGGCAGCAAAACAACTCAGCCGTAAATTACTGGCACCTTTGCTGGGCGATAAGCCTTTGCTCAGCAGAAGCCTGTTCAGCCAGACATAACCGTGAAATATTTGATACAGGAACAAACATGAGTGCAATTTATTTAGGGATCAATATTGACCATGTCGCAACGCTGCGTCAGGCCAGAGGCACCAATTACCCTGAACCAGTACATGCAGCATTATTGGCAGAGCAGGCCGGTGCTGATGGTATTACTGTGCATTTGCGCGAAGACCGTCGTCATATTATCGACCGTGACGTATTTTTATTACGCCAGACAATCAGTACCCGGCTTAATTTCGAAATGGCCGTAACTGAGGAAATGCTGGGTATTGCCACCGAACTGCAACCGCACTTTTGCTGTCTGGTGCCGGAGAAGCGGCAGGAACTGACCACCGAGGGCGGGCTGGATGTTGCTGGCCAGCTTGGCCGTATTCGTGATGCGGTAAGCCGTTTGGCACAACAGAAAATTCTGGTGTCGTTGTTTATTGATGCCGATCATGCCCAGATAGATGCAGCGGCAGAGGCCGGTGCGCCCTATATTGAAATTCATACCGGCCAGTATGCCGAAGCCACCGATCAGGCGGTACAGGCTGCAGAGTTAGAGCGTATCCGTAATGCCGCAGCCTATGCGGCATCACTGGGGCTGACAGTTAATGCCGGTCATGGTTTGCATTACCATAATGTGCAGCCAATAGCGGCTATCCCGCAGATATATGAACTGAATATCGGACATGCCATTATTGCCAGAGCCATTTTCAGCGGGCTGGGGCCGGCGGTGACAGAAATGAAACGGCTGATGACAGAGGCCAGATTATAAATGGCGATTATCGGGCTGGGTACAGATATTATTGAAATGGCGCGAATTGAACAAAGCCTGTTACGCAGCCCTGCACTGGTGCAACGGATACTGACTCCGGAAGAACAGCAGATTTTTGCAGGACATAAAGAAGCCAGCCGTTATTTTGCCAAGCGGTTTGCGGCAAAAGAAGCTGCGGCCAAAGCCTTGGGGACCGGTATTGGCCGTGGGGTCTCATTTCAGCATATGAATGTCAGTAATGATCAGTATGGCCGCCCGCAACTGCATTTCAGCGGCTATGCAGCTGAGCTTGCTACAACAATGGGTGTCAGCCATATCTGGTTATCCCTGACCGATGAGCAGGCATACGCCTGCGCGACGGTGATTCTGGAAAGCCAGAATTGAGCAACTTATAGTCAGTTAAGTAGGAATCGGCTTATTCTAAGCCAATTCTTACGAATGCCTAGCTGGCCCATTTCAGGCTGTACTCGTACAGAGTGTTCAGTAAATCTTCCAGTTCGAATAATTCCGGCTCTACAGACTTCAGCCCGGCTCCATGTTTGAGTTGGGTTTCCAGTTCTTCTACCAGCTTTTTAAGACGTGGCACACCGGTGTAGCAACAGGCTCCGTGCAATTTATGCACTTGTTGCTGAACCTGATCGGCATTGCTGTCGGCTATGGCCCGTTGCAGTTGTTTTCTGGCATCAGGAATACTGTTAAACAGCATTTGCAGCATATCAATAGCCAGTGTCTGCTTACCTCCGGCTCTTTGTAAGGCTAGGTCACGATCAATTAACGGTGAATCAGGCCAGGTTTTATCCGTGATCGTGGCGGTGGTTCCTGCCGGTTTAAAGCCGGGGCAGTATTCCTGCAGGACACAATACAGTTTGTTTTCATCCAGAGGTTTGCTGAGAAATTCATTAAATCCCTGTGCCAGCAGGCGGGTACGTTCACCTTGTACCGCATGGGCGGTGACGGCCACAATCGGGGTTCGTTCATTCAGCGAGCTTTTCCGTATTCTCTGGCAGGCACTGACGCCATCCATCACCGGCATATTAATATCCATAAAAATAATGTCGTAAACATGCTGGGTGGTTTTGTGCCATGCTTCGGCGCCATCGTGGGCAGAATCGATATTCTCGGCATATTCTTCCAGCAAGGTATTAATCAGCTTCAGGTTGGCGGCATTATCGTCTACGGTCAGTATTCTTAACGATGCCGGTTTTTGCTCTGGCTGCCATGAATGTAACTGCACTTTGGCCAGATATGGCTGGGCCAGTGTCATCGCCAGTTTACGTTGATGCGCCGGTTTGGATAAACAGGCATCGGCACCTGAAGCCAGCATGGCTTCGCGCAGATTCGGCGACAAGGTATTAATCAGCAGGTAAGTATACTGACAGGCTGGTTTTACCAGGCTGATCAGGTTCATCACCTGATTTACCTGATTGAGGGCTACTGCCCGGCCAATCAGGGCAATGTCATAGTGCTGGCTACCTGCCAGCGCCTGTTGCAGCTGTTCCTTAATGGCACAGACTGTAACCTGCAAGCCCCAGCTTTGCAGTAAGCTGTGGGTGGCATCACGCGAATACTGCTGGGGCTCAAAGTACAACAGGCTTTTGCCCTCCAGCACCGCTACCGGCAGTGATTCTGCAACGGATAACTGCGACAGCTGACACTTAATGGTAAACCAGAATGTTGAGCCTTCAGCGGTTTTACTTTCAAAACCGATATTACCGCCCATTGCCTGAACCAGACGCTGCGAAATAATCAGGCCCAGACCTGAGCCCATCTGATGCTGTTGCTGAGTTGCCGCTGAAAACCCCTGAAACAGGGTATTCTGTTGTTCCTGGCTGATGCCTTTGCCGGTATCCTGTACCGAACAATGCAGGATCAGCTGATCATCATTCAGGGCTGAGGCGGAGATACGGATAACAATGCTGCCATGATCGGTAAATTTAATGGCATTACCGGCAATATTCATCAGCACCTGGGTAAAACGTACCGGATCTGCGATCAGATCATCAGGGCATTCAGGATCAACCATCAGCACCAGTTCAAGGTGTTTATCAAAGGCATTGGCCGCCAGCAGTTCCGTGGCGTCGCTCAGTAAATCACGTAACGAAAAAGGTTCCGGATTGATCGACATCCGGCCTTCTTCCAGCCGTGAAAAATCCAGTACATCGTTTACCAGATGCAGCAGACTGTTAGCTGATTTCTGAATCGTGGTCAGGTAATCCTGCTGGCTGGCGGTCAGCTGGGTTTTCAGCAGCTGACGGGTAAAACCAATAACGCCATTGAGCGGGGTACGTAATTCATGGCTCATCTTGGCCAGAAATTCAGACTTTTGCCGGTTTTCTTCCAGTGCCTTGCGGCGTGCAAAATCCAGCTGGATATTCTGTACTTCCAGTTGTTCCATACTTTGTTGCAGGTCGCTGGTGGCCTGCTCAATATGCTGCTGGGTTTCCTGCTCTGCCTGGGCCAGATTACCCGCAAGCAAATTAAGTTTTTGCTGGAAAACCGCCAGTTCGGTGATGGGGATCTCCTGCTGCTGCCGGGTATATTTTCCCTGCTGTAATTTACTGAGCTGTTGCATCAGTTGTTGCACCGGGTAGCGTAGCTTATGGTAAAGATATAATCCGCATAACGTACTAAGCAGCAGGCCCGCAAAAATAATCAGCAGGGTATATAGCAGATTACGCTGTTGTTTCAGCAATATCCGGTCTTTCTGTAACTGTACCAGTAAATAACCTGCTGACGGCACCGAACCCGGTAAGGCATGATCAGCACTGGCACTGAGCAAAGGCTGATAACGCAGAATATGCTCTTCTGTCTGCTGTAACAGGCCGGATACCGCTAACGTGGCAGGTGTTTCAAGGCGCAGGTGATTAAGTTGCTGATGCGGGTTACTGCTGGTGATTAACTGATTCTGACTGTTATATAATGCAATGCTGGTTACCACCGGGGCATTTAAACGGTGGCTGCTGTCGAGCAGATGCTTTAATCCGGTGAAGTTTTCAGCTTCGAGCAGTTCAGCGGCTGTAACAGATAATGGAATTGCCAGGTTATCTGCCTGTTCTGTTAAATAAAGCTGTAACTCCTGATAGCGGACATAGCTAAAATAGCTGCCTAATAATACACTGATCAGCAATGCAGGCAGTAAACTGCTTAATAAAATCCAAGAACGTAAACCTGTTTTCGTCATCTGTAATGTGGCTTGTTACAATAGTCGGGCTATATCAGATAATGGCATAAGAATCAGCAAAAGCCTATTAGCCAGTATTATTCAGAAATCGTATTCTGCAATAGTATTTATAAGTAGTCAGAGGACCGATGGTAACGCTATACAAACCCAGAGCCAGAACAAGTTTGCAGGGAAAAGTGCTGGAACTGCAAATTACTGAAAACGATTACGAAGGTAATGGTGTAGGTCGTTATCAGCAGAAAATTGTCTTTGTCAGCGGTGCACTGGCAGGAGAGCAGGTACAGGTACAGATTACCGAAGATAAAGCAGATTACCTTAAAGCCAGCGTGCGTAAAGTTCTGACAGCCGCAGCAACCCGTGTTAAACCGGCCTGCAAACATTTCGGCCAGTGCGGTGGTTGCCAGTTGCAATATCTTGAACCGGTACAACAGCAACAGTTGAAGCAGCAGGGAATTGATAAGTTAATCCGGCATACCACCGGACTGGCAGCGTTGCCGTGGCAGCCAATGCTCAGTGCCAGCCCTGAAGGTTACCGGCGTAAAGCACGGATTGGCGTGTGGTATGATAAAAAAAGCCGCCGCTTTACTGTCGGGTTCCGGCAGGCAGCTGCCAAAACACTGACCGATATTGAACAGTGCCTGGTGCTGAGCCCGGTGATTGCGCCGGTATTCGGCATTTTAAAATCGGTATTGCCAGCGATTAGCCAGCCAACGGCGGTAACGCATGTTGAAGCCATCGATGCCGATGGCCGGGCTTTTCTGATCGTCCGGCATGTTCAGATGCTGACTGTGGCAGAAAAGCAGGCATTTATCAGTGCCTGGCCTGAAGCGGTATGGATTGGCGAAAGTGCCCCGGGGCAGTTTGATTACTGGCAGGAAACAACCGTAGCGCTTTCTTATCAGCTTACAACGCAGCAACTGACACTGGCATTCAGCCCTGACGACTTTATTCAGGTCAATGCCGCAGTAAACCAGCTGATGGTTAACCAGGCACTTGACTGGCTGGCACCGCAACCGGATCAGCATATTCTGGATTTATACTGCGGTATGGGCAATTTCAGTCTGGCGCTGTCGCAACGGGCAGCAAAAGTAGTGGCACTGGAAGGGATGGCCAAAATGGTGCAACAGGCAAATATCAATGCAGCGTTAAACCGGCAGAGCAATGTTGAGTTTGCCCAGGCCGATTTACATCTGCCGTGGCCCGATGCTGCATGGCATAAACCGGAATATCAGAAAATTGTGCTGGATCCGGCCCGGGCCGGTGCGCAGGGCGCTGTCGGACAACTGCTGAAACTGAAAGCGGCACAGATTTTGTACGTGTCCTGCAATGCTGCCACCTTTGCCCGTGATGCTAAAGTTATTCTGGCCGCAGGTTATCAACTGCATAAAATTTCTGGTATAGATATGTTTCCGCAAACCAGCCATCTTGAACTGATGGCCTTGTTTAACCGGGAAGGGGCCGCAGACCCCGGTAACATGATAGGGAGCAGGTAATGGTTAGGGTTCGCCAGTCTCATAGTGCTGAGTATAACTATGGTGAAACGCTGGAATGGTTATGTTCACTTGAGCTGACCGAGAAAAAAGTCAATGATTTGATGGTGGCCGCCCAGTGGCTGAAAAATCAGCAGTTTACCGAAGAACTGACAGAAATTCGTACCGGCTGGGAAATGGTGGAAATTCTGGCCGACTTACGGATGGACCGCGATTCTTTACTGGCGGCCTTGCTGTTTCCGGCATTTGAAGCCGGATTACTGACCACCGAGCAGGTGGAGCAGGAGTTTTCCTCTGTTGTGCTGACGTTATTACAGGCAGTGCAGCAGATGGAAGCGATTCGTACCATCCCGACCGGTAACCGGGCCGTAAACCCGCAACAGGCAGACAACCTGCGCCGTATGCTGCTGGCAATGGTGGAAGATGTCCGGGCGGTCGTTATAAAACTGGCGGCCCAGATTTGTTATCTGCGCGAAGTGAAAAATGCCGATGAAGAAACCCGGGTACTGGCAGCGAAAGAAACCAATGCCATTTTTGCGCCACTGGCCAACCGTCTGGGGATCGGGCAGTTAAAATGGGAACTGGAAGATATTGCATTCCGGTATCTGCATCCGCAATTTTATAAACAAATTGCCGGGTTGCTGGAAGAGCGCCGCCTTGATCGCGAACAGTACATGCAGGATTTTGTTGCTGCTGTCCGCAGCAAAATGCAGGAAGCGAATTTACAGGTCGAAGTGTATGGCCGGCCGAAACATATCTACAGTATCTGGAAAAAGATGCAGAAAAAACAGCTGAGCTTTGAACAGCTGTTTGATATCCGGGCGGTACGGGTCGTTACTGAACGGGTGCAGGATTGCTACGCGGCGCTGGGTATCGTACATACCAGCTGGCGGCACCTGCCAAAAGAATTTGATGACTATATCGCAACCCCGAAACAAAACGGTTATCAGTCTATCCATACTGTGGTACTGGGGCCACAGGGTAAAGTCATAGAGATACAAATCCGTACCCGTCAGATGCATGAAGATGCCGAACTGGGCGTAGCCGCTCACTGGCGCTATAAAGAAGGCGCCAGCGGTAATAGCGGTAAAGAAGCTGCCAATGATGAAAAAATAAGCTGGTTGCGAAAATTACTGCAATGGCAGGAAGAAGTCGTCGACAGCTCAGACCTGGCGGAAGAGCTGCGTAACCAGGTGATTGAAGACCGGGTGTATGTCTTTACGCCTAAGGGCGATATTGTCGATTTGCCTATGGGCTCTACACCACTCGATTTTGCCTACTATGTGCATTCCAATGTCGGGCACCGGTGTATTGGTGCGAAAATATCCGGCCGTATAGTTCCTTTTACTTATCAGCTGAAAACCGGCGATCAGGTGGAAATTCTGACCGGGCGTGAATTGAACCCCAGCCGTGACTGGCTGAACCCGCACCTGGGTTATCTGAAATCCAGCCGTGCCCGTTCCAAGGTGCAGTACTGGTTCCGTCAGCAGGATAAAGACAAAAACCTGATCGCCGGCAAAGAACTGCTGGATACAGAACTGACGCGGCTTAACCTGACCATGGATTATCAGACCAAACTGCTGACCCGTTTTAATGTTAACAGCATGGACGAACTGCTGGTTGGTATTGGCGGCGGTGAAATTAAAGTGACCCAGGTGGTGCACTTTATCCAGAGCCAGCAAAAAGAAGCATTACCGGAGATTGATCCGCGTTTAATCAGTAAACCGGCCACTACCCATAAAGCAACAAGTGATGTGGTGGTACAGGGGGTGGGTAATCTGATGACCCATATGGCGGGTTGCTGCCGTCCTTTACCGGGTGATGCCATTATCGGTTACATCACACAGGGGCGGGGGATTGCTATTCACCGTGATGACTGTGATCAGTTCAAAACCCTGCAGGATGCCCACCCTGAGCGGGTAGTCGATGCCGCCTGGGGAGACAAGTATGCTTCCGGCTATGAAGTGGATATCCGTATTGTGGCGGATGATCGCAACGGCCTGTTACGGGACATTACCAGTGTGCTGGCTAACGAAAAAGCCAACGTCCTGAAAATGAGCAGCAGTTCTGATGTTAAAGCCCAGAAAGCGGTGATTAATATGACGATGGAACTGTATAATCTGGATTCACTGAATAAACTGTTGAGTAAAATCAGCCAGATAGATGACGTACTTGAAGCTAAACGCTTTCATTCATAATAAAGGTCAGACGTGACAAAACCGATAGAACACTTACTGGATATTATGACCCGCCTGCGTGATCCGCAATCGGGTTGTCCGTGGGACATTAAACAGACATACGACACTATAGTGCCTTATACGCTGGAAGAAGCATATGAAGTTGCTGATGCCATTGAACGTAAAAGTTATACCGAGCTTAAAGACGAGCTGGGTGATTTACTGTTTCAGGTGGTGTTTTACGCCCAGATCGCCAGCGAAGAAGGTCGCTTTACTTTCAACGATTGTGTGCAGGCGATTTGTGACAAACTGCAACGGCGTCATCCGCATGTATTTGCCGGTGCGGCTGCAAATGCAAAGAGTGCAGAGCAGGCACTGGCTAACTGGGAAGCCCTGAAAAGCGGTGAGCGCAAAGATGCCGGCCAGCACAGTGTGCTGGACAATATTCCGCAAACCTTACCGGCATTAAGCCGGGCGAATAAATTGCAGAAGCGCTGTGCCAGTATCGGATTTGACTGGCCGGATGTCAGCGGAGCCTGGGATAAAGTTAAAGAAGAAGTCACAGAAGTAGAGGAAACTTTACCCGGCTCAACTGAACTGGCAGAAGAACTGGGTGATTTAATGTTTGCACTGGTGAATGTGGTGCGTAAACATAAACTGGATCCGGAAACCGTATTGCGGGCGGCCAATAATAAATTTGAACGGCGGTTCCGGGCAGTAGAACAGCAACTACACCAGCAGGGACGCAGCACTGAGCAGGCATCTCTTGCAGAAATGGATGCGCTGTGGCAGCAACTGAAACATAAAATTTAAAGGACATCGGTTAGCTTTACATTGAGCGCTTAACTTGCCTTTGCTATAATTCCCTCCCGTCCTTAGTTCTAATCTTTCATTACTATCGTCTCAGGGGTCTCATGACTACAAGATATATCTTTGTGACGGGTGGGGTAGTCTCATCCTTAGGTAAAGGCATTGCAGCTGCTTCACTGGCGGCAATACTTGAGGCCCGCGGTCTTAAAGTGACCATTCTTAAACTCGATCCTTATATTAACGTTGATCCCGGAACTATGAGTCCGATCCAGCACGGTGAAGTCTATGTCACCGAAGATGGTGCTGAAACGGATCTTGATCTTGGCCACTATGAACGTTTTATCCGTACCAAGATGTCGAAGTTAAATAACTTCACCCAGGGCCGGATTTACGCCGATGTGCTGCGTCGTGAGCGTCGCGGTGATTATCTTGGCGCAACCATTCAGGTTATTCCGCATATTACCAACGAAATCAAAAGCCGGGTGGTAAATGGTGCCGAAGGTTATGATATTGCCATCGTCGAAATCGGTGGTACGGTTGGTGACATTGAATCATTGCCGTTTCTGGAAGCTATTCGCCAGTTAGGGACAGAAGTTGGCCGTGAGCGCACCATGTATATGCACCTGACACTGGTGCCTTATCTGGGGACTGCGGGTGAAATCAAAACCAAGCCAACCCAGCATTCAGTAAAAGAACTGCGTTCGATTGGTATTCAGCCTGATATTCTGATCTGCCGTTCTGACAGAGCTATTCCTGCCAATGAAAGATCCAAAATTGCCCTGTTTACCAACGTCGAAGAAAAAGCCGTTATTTCACTGAAAGACGTTTCCAGTATTTATCAGATCCCGGCGTTGCTTAAATCTCAGGGGCTGGACGATTTAGTCTGCCGCCGTTTCTATATTGATGCACCAGAAGCGGATCTTACCGAGTGGGAACAGGTGCTGTATCAGGAGTCTAACCCGACCGGCGAAATAACCATCGGTATGGTTGGTAAATATGTTGAACTGCCGGATGCCTATAAATCAGTAAACGAAGCGCTGGGCCATGCCGGTCTGAAAAACCGCGTTACGGTAAATATTAAATACATCGACTCACAGGATGTTGAGAGCAAAGGCGTTGCTACTTTAGCCGGTGTGGACGGTATTTTAGTGCCCGGCGGTTTTGGCGAGCGCGGTGTCGAAGGCAAAATTCTGGCAGCGCAGTATGCACGTGAGCACAACCTGCCTTATTTAGGCATTTGCCTGGGGATGCAGGTCGCCCTGATAGAGTTTGCCCGTAATGTAGTAGGTATGACGGGCGCACACTCAACTGAATTTGATAAAAACACACCTTACCCGGTAGTGGGTTTAATTACCGAATGGCGTGATGCTGATGGCTCAGTGGAAAAACGCACAGATAAATCAGATCTGGGTGGTACCATGCGCCTTGGCAGCCAGAACTGTAACCTTATCCCTAACACTAAAGCCCACGAAGTTTATGGCAAAAATGTTATTCAGGAGCGGCATCGTCACCGCTATGAAGTGAATAACAACTTACGGCCAAAACTAGAAGAGGCTGGACTTGTGGTATCAGGGTTATCCGCTGACAACCAACTGGTTGAGATGATAGAAATTCCAGCTCATCCGTTTTTTGTTGCAGGACAATTCCACCCGGAATTTAACTCGACACCACGAGATGGTCATCCGTTGTTTCAGGGATTTGTCGCTGCGGCGTTCAAATTTCAGAAGCAGCAACGCGTATAACTTGTGTTAAGCCGTGTCACCTCACACGGCTTTTTCTTTTAACAGGGGATTTAAAGCATGTCTGAGATTGTAAAAATTATTGCCCGTGAAATCATGGATTCACGCGGTAACCCGACGGTAGAAGCCGATGTATACCTGGCCAGCGGTGCTGTGGGCCGTGGTTGTGCGCCATCAGGTGCTTCAACCGGTTCACGTGAAGCTTTAGAGCTGCGTGATGGTGACAAAAGCCGCTATTCAGGTAAAGGTGTTACCAAAGCGGTAGCCAATATCGATGGCCCGATCCAGGCCGCTTTAACAGGCAAAAATGCCTATAAACAGGCTGAAATCGACCAGATCATGATTGATTTAGACGGCACCGAAACGAAGAGCAAGCTGGGCGCCAACGCGATACTGGCCGTTTCTCTGGCGGTAGCCCGTGCTGCCGCTGCAGATAAAAAAATCCCGCTTTATCAGCATATTGCTGAGCTGAACGGCACTGCAGGTCAGTACTCAATGCCGGTACCGATGATGAATATCATCAACGGTGGTGAACATGCTGACAATAATGTCGATATTCAGGAATTTATGATCCAGCCGGTTGGTGCCAAAAACTTTGCCGAAGCACTGCGGATGGGCGCTGAAATTTTCCACAGCCTGAAAAAAGAACTGCAGAAACGCGGGCTTAATACCGCTGTAGGTGATGAAGGTGGTTTTGCACCGGATCTGAAATCCAACGAAGAAGCGCTGTCTGTTATCGTCGAAGCGGTAAAAGCTGCCGGTTATGAAATGAACAAAGATATTACGCTGGCGCTGGACTGTGCGGCATCTGAGTTCTACAAAGACGGCAAGTATGTGTTAAGCGGTGAAGGTAAGAGCTTTGATTCTTACGGTTTCAATGATTTCCTGGCTGAACTGAGCCGCAAATATCCAATCGTTTCTATTGAAGACGGCCTGGATGAAAGCGACTGGGACGGCTGGAAAGACTTAACCAATAAAATCGGCAGCAAGGTACAGCTGGTAGGTGACGACCTGTTCGTAACCAACACCAAAATCCTGACCCGTGGTATAGAGCAGGGTATCGGTAACTCTATCCTGATCAAATTCAACCAGATCGGGTCGCTGACCGAAACGCTGGCGGCGATTAAAATGGCGAAAGATGCCGGTTTTACCGCAGTTATTTCCCACCGCAGTGGCGAGACCGAAGATGCCTTTATTGCTGATTTAGCGGTAGGTACTGCCGCAGGTCAGATCAAAACCGGCTCCCTGTGCCGCTCAGATCGCGTAGCCAAGTATAACCAGCTGCTGCGTATTGAGCAGGAACTGGGCAGCAAAGCACCTTATAAAGGCCGCAGCGAAATTAAAGGTCAGTAATTTACTGTACTGACAGACACAACAAAGCCACCTTAGGGTAATGACAATCAGTTAAGCAGGAATCAGCTTACTCTAAGCTAACCGTTGAAGGCAGGGATGCCTGAACCGAGCCTACAGGGATGTATTTACGGCGTGTTAGTGTGAGTAAGGTGATGGATGCTTAAACCTTAACTGACCAGCATTATACCTTAGGGTGGCTTTTTCGCTTACTCTGCAACAGGCTGTTTTTCTTCTTCGCGTAAGGTCAGTACTTCAAAACCATCGGCAGTCACCGCAACAGTATGCTCCCACTGGGCAGAGAGTTTTTTATCGCGGGTTACCACGGTCCAGCCATCACGTTTGGTTTTCACTTTGGCCTGGCCCTGATTAATCATCGGCTCTATGGTAAACACCATGCCTTCCTGCAGTACCAGGCCGCTACCGGCTTTGCCATAATGCAGAACCTGCGGTTCTTCGTGCATTTCCCGGCCAATGCCGTGGCCACAGTATTCGCGTACTACTGAATACCCCTGTTGCTCTGCATACTGCTGAATGGCTGAACCAATATCTCCCAGCCGGGCACCCGGTTTTACGGCCCGGATCCCGCGCCACATGGCCTGATAAGTGGCATCTGCCAGTCGCCGGGCCAGCGGCGATACTTCACCAATCATGTACATTTTACTGGAGTCAGCGATAAAGCCGTTTTTCTCCAGTGTAATATCAACATTGATAATATCACCGGATTTAAGCAGCTGGCCGGCAGAGGGCATACCGTGGCAGACCACTTCATTGACAGACGTATTCAGCACATAAGGAAAACCATACTGGCCTTTACTGGCGGGCCGGGATTGCAGGGGACCGGTGATAAAAGCCTCTGCCAGATCATTGATTTGCATGGTGGTGAGCCCCGGAATAATCAGGGGATCAAGATAGGCAAAAACCGACGCCAGTAAACGTCCCGCTTCCCGTTGCAGTACCAGTTCTTCCGGAGTTTTAAGCTGAACGTTATGCATAACTGTCATCCATTACTACAGCGGCTTGTTGCAGTTGCTGGCGCAGCAGTTCGGTATAAGTAAGCTGGGGGTTCATCTCTGCCAGCATACCAATTTTTATCCAGAACTCTGCCTGGGCATTAATTGAACGTACCATCGTGGTACTGGCTTTGCGGATTTCTTCATGCAACTCGTCGCTGATTCTGACAATACCCATAATTTACTCTGTATATGAAACGTATATATATCGTATATTGTTTATTGGTATGTAGCAACTGCTGCAAGCGTTAGCAGCTGAGTTTCACCCGGATGGGGATTATGAAAAAGGATGATTTGATGCCAGGCACCCGCATGCAGTTTTTATAAACTAATGTTATTCTCTGGCACTTTACGGCTATTATGATTTCAGGCCGACAGCGCGTTGTATGACGCCAGACGAACAGCGTGTCTGCCATGTCTGATAGCAGGGTTTGTTGATCTTTTTATTAGGGAACTGAAATGTTCGACTGGATTTATACCCCCGAAGCCTGGGTTGCTCTGGGAACTCTGATTGCACTGGAAATAGTGCTGGGTATTGATAATATTATTTTTATTTCGATTCTGGTTGGTAAGCTGCCGCCAGAGCAACGTGATTCTGCCCGCCGCATCGGGTTAGGGCTGGCAATGCTGGCACGTTTGCTGTTGTTATTCAGTCTGTCCTGGATTATCGGCCTGGTGGCACCACTGTTTACCATCTGGGACTATGAAATATCAGGCCGCGATCTGGTGCTGTTGCTGGGCGGGTTTTTCCTGCTGGCGAAATCGACCCATGAAATTCATAGTAGTCTGGAAGGTGGCAACGAACTTTCAGCCAGCAGTAAGATGTCGAGCGGTTATCTGGCGATACTGGCACAAATAGCCGTGCTTGATATTGTTTTTTCACTGGACTCTGTTATTACAGCCGTAGGCCTGGTAGATCAGCTGTCTATTATGGTCATTGCCGTGGTAATTTCTGTTATTGTAATGTTGTTTGCGGCGAAGCCGATAGGTGAGTTTGTTGATCGCCATCCAACTATCAAGGTACTGGCATTATCATTTCTAATGCTGATTGGTTTTACGCTGATGGCGGAAGGACTGGATGTGCATGTGCCTAAAGGGTATATCTATTTTGCAATGGCGTTTTCAGTATGTGTTGAGTTTATTAACCTTAAAGTCCGGCGCGGTAATCAGACTGAAGCGGTAAAATTGCACCGGCGTCTGAGCGATGAATAAATAAACATTACAGGTAATGACGTACGGTATTATGACGAATAACAGTGGCGAACAGTCTCATTTCTGGCAGGTTTCAGATCAAAACCAGACATATACCGAACTGTGTAATGCCTTATATGCACGCGAAATGCAGGGGTTAGCTCATTTAACGCCTGAATACTTTGTGTCTTTACAGGCCAGACTGGCCAGCTTACCGTTCTATATTCCCAAAGCGGCCAGCTATATTTTACAGCAGCAGTCTCCGTTGTCGCTCGACAGCCAGAATGCATCATGGTTCAGCCGGCAGGCCGGGGTTTGTCCGGCCAGAAAACAGCAGGCCGATCCTATTGCACAGTTTTATCAGAAAGCCGCAAAACCGGGTCTGATTGTGCCGGTGTACATTACCCGTCTGGCGCAGGAATCTATATTACTGGACAGTATCGATGAAGTTGATTATGCCCGGCAACAGATACATTGCAATGAGCATGGCTGGTTTGCTTTTTCCGGCACACCTTTGCAGGCTGAAAACAGCGATAAGTTTCTGCTGAAACCGGATAAAGCGATTATGACAGCTGCCTGCTGTGGTCATCAGTGGCTGAAGAGTGATAAAAATACTCCCCGTACCCTGAGCCTGCGTGAGTTATTACTGGCCAGCCGGTTAAACTGGCGCAATTTTGCACGACCACAACCGGCCCCAAAACTGTGATTAGTTTACTTTGGGGCTTTGCAGCGCGCGTCTTAGGCTTCATAATAACCTGATTCAGACAACAGAAATATGGCTTATGCGACTACTGACAGTACTGCTGGTTATTCTATTTTGCCTGTTGCAATACCGGCTTTGGTTTGGTCAGCACAGTATGACAGATTATCTGCGCCAACTGGATGAGCTTAGCATTCAGGAAACCAGCAATCAGGAACTGGTCAAGCGTAATCGTCTGCTGGGCGCTGATGTAGCTGATTTAAAACAGGGGCTGGATGCAATAGAGGAACGGGCCCGCAACGAGCTTGGCCTCATCCGGCAGGACGAGGTTTTTTTCCGTATTATTAATCAGGAATAGCGATGACATCAGTGGTACTGCCTGGTATTGCTGCAGTGATTCCTGCAGCCGGTATCGGTAAAAGGATGCAGGCAGACAAACCAAAGCAATATCTGCAACTACAGGGTAAAACCATTCTTGAACACAGTGCCGAACGGATTATGGCGGTGCCGGGGGTTCGGCAACTCTGGCTGGCACTGGCGGCGGATGATCCTTATTTTCCCGGTACTGTGCTGGCAGCCACTGAGGTCCGGCGGGTAAAAGGTGGTGCTGAACGGGTCAATTCGGTGCTGAATGCGCTGGAATTTATCGACGATTACCAATATCCGTGGGTATTAGTGCATGATGCGGCGCGTCCTCTGGTGCGTCTGGCGGATATCGAAAAGCTGATTGGGCAGTGTCTGGCCGCGGAAACCGGCGGTATTCTGGCCTGCCGGGTGCGGGATACCATGAAACGTGGTGATAAACATATCAGTGAAACCGTTGACCGCAGCCAGCTGTGGCATGCGCTTACCCCGCAGTTTTTCCCTACCGCTTTACTCCGGGCGGCATTACGTGATGCCGTGCAGTCGGATGTTACCGTGACAGATGAGGCTTCTGCTATGGAATGGGCCGGGCATCAGGTGTTACTGGTTGAAGGGCATAGCGACAATATTAAGATTACCCAGCCGACAGATCTTGCTCTGGCGGCATTTTATCTGGAGCAGACAAGGTGACAAAAATCAGGATCGGACACGGCTTTGATGTACATGCCTTTGGTGGTGAAGGCCCGGTAACACTGGCCGGAGTGAAAATTCCTTATCAACAGGGTTTGCTGGCGCATTCTGACGGAGATGTGGTATTGCATGCATTGTCAGATGCCTTACTCGGTGCTGTGGCTCTGGGGGATATTGGCCATCATTTTCCGGATACCGATGCCGCCTTTAAAGGAATCGACAGCCGTATTCTGCTCAGAAAAGTATTTGATGATGTCAAAAAACTGGGTTACCGGATTGGCAATCTGGATGTCACTGTTATGGCTCAGGCTCCTAAGCTTGCGCCCCATATTGCGGCAATGCGCCAGGTTATTGCAGACGATTTGCAATGCGAATTGTCACAGGTGAATGTAAAAGCTACCACGACAGAAAAACTGGGATTTGTTGGCCGTAAGGAAGGCATTGCAGCAGAGGCTGTGGTGTTACTGGTTGCAGAATGACGGAAGATACTGCCCCGCTGGCCTACCTGTACGGTAAACCAGGTGCTACTGCTGTCATACGTTTGCAGCCGGAAGACTTTATTGTTGACGAAGTACTGAATTTTACTCCCAGTGGCGCAGGTGAGCATATACTGCTGCAAATAGAAAAAACCGGGCAGAATACCCAGTATGTGGCAAAGCAGCTGGCCGCGCAGGCCGGAGTCCGTGCCAGAGATGTCAGCTATGCCGGGCTGAAAGATCGCCATGCGGTAACCCGGCAGTGGTTCTGCCTGAAATGGCCGATAAAACAGGAACTGCCCTATCTGCACTGGCAACTGGAAGGTTGCAGGATTTTGCAGGTTCAGCGTCATTACCGTAAGTTACGGCTTGGGGCTCTGAAGTGTAACCGGTTCAGTATCCGCTTACGTCAGGTGTCTGATACGGATGACGTTTTAAAACGGGTGGAGCAGGTCAGGCAGGGTGTTGCCAATTATTATGGTGAGCAGCGGTTTGGTATTGGCGGTGGCAACCTGCAACTGGCTGAACGGCTGTTCCGGGGTGAAAGTATTCCCGACAGAAAGCTCCGTGGACTGGCGCTGTCTGCCAGCCGGTCTTTTCTGTTTAATCAGGTGGTATCGGCCAGAATTTCGCAGCAGTTATTCAGACATATCCTGAATGGGGATATATTACAGCTTGACGGCTCAGGTTCTGTATTCGCAGTGACTAACAGCGACAGCACACTGGAACAGCGGCTGGCGCAGTATGATATTCACCTTACCGGGCCTTTGGCGGGCAGTGGCAATATTATGGTTACCGGACAGGCCGCAGAATTTGAACAACAGGTGCTCCGGCCGTGGCAGCACTGGGTGAATGGTCTTATCAATTTACGGGTGAAAGCTGAGCGCCGCTCAATGCGACTGGTGCCGCAGCAACTGGTAGCCGATGCTGACGGGCAGGATATCGTATTGCAGTTTGCTTTACCTGTCGGGTGTTTTGCTACCAGCATTTTACGCGAACTGGTCGATTATCAGGATCAGAGCCGCAGCTTTGCAGTCCCGGCTGGTGAACAGGAGTTATAAATGCGGATTTTACTGAGTAATGACGACGGCGTTTATGCCAAAGGCATACAGGTGTTACAACAGGCACTGACCCAGATAGCTGATGTCACCACCGTCGGGCCTGATCGTAACTGTAGCGGAGCCAGTAATTCACTGACATTACTGAATCCGTTACGGGTGCAAGAACTTGAAAATGGTTTTCTGTCGGTTAATGGTACACCTACTGATTGTGTGCATCTGGCGATCAGCCAGTTACTGGATTTTACTCCGGATCTGGTGGTGGCAGGTATTAATCATGGCGCCAACCTCGGGGATGATGTTTTATATTCCGGCACGGTAGCTGCTGCAACAGAAGGGCGTCACCTGGGGTTGCCTGCTATTGCGGTTTCACTGGCCGGAAGAGACGAACAGTATTTTGCGACAGCGGCCTATGTCACCGTGAAAGTGATTGAAAAACTCAAGTCGCATCCGTTACCGGCAGATCAGATCCTGAATATTAACGTACCCGCTGTCAGTATTGATCAACTGAAAGGTATTCTGGTGACCAGGCTCGGGCGGCGCCATAAAGCCGAAACCATGGCCAGTGCAGAAGATCCCTGGGGTCGTAAAATTTACTGGTATGGTTCTTTAGGGCCGGAGCTGGATGCGGGTGATGGCACTGACTTCTTCGCTGTAGCCAATGGTTATGCTTCGGTCACGCCATTGCATGTCGATATGTCAGCTTATAAGAGCATGGATACATTACGTAACTGGTTGGAAGGAATTTCATTGTAATTATGGCGGTAGCTACTTCTCGCAGTGCCTCGCTGCTGGCACAGAAACTTCAGGCTGAAGGAATTACAGATCGGCGGGTATTAACGGCAATAACCCAGACACCGCGGCATGTGTTTGTTGAAGCGGTGCTGGCACATAAAGCCTATGAAAATACTGCGCTGCCGATAGGGCAGGGGCAAACAATTTCCCAGCCGTATATTGTTGCCCGGATGACCGAGCTGTTATTGCAGGATAAAACGCCTGGCAAAGTTCTGGAAATTGGTACCGGCTCTGGTTACCAGACAGCGATTCTGGCCCGGTTGTTTCCCCAGGTGTGCAGTGTCGAGCGCATTAAAGCCTTACAGTTTCAGGCTAAGCGGCGGCTGCAACAACTGGATTTACACAATGTGTCAATGAAGCATGGTGATGGCTGGCAGGGCTGGCCGACCAAAGCTCCTTTTGACAGTATTATTGTTACCGCTGCACCGGCTGAAATACCGCAGGCTTTATTACAGCAACTGGCAGAAAACGGGCGACTGGTGATTCCGGTCGGAACACAGGACCAGATTTTACGTGTGGTTACCCGGCATGGGAACGAATTCAGCTATCGTGATATCGAAGCTGTACGTTTTGTACCACTGGTGCCGGGTGAGCTGGCCTGATTATTGATACGTTAAGGAAGAAGCATGCAGTATCTGCAAGTAATGATTAAAGGACTGGCAATGGGAGCGGCCGATGTGGTCCCCGGGATCTCCGGTGGCACCCTGGCGTTTATTCTGGGCATTTATGAACGCCTGCTGGCTGCGGTTTCATCATTTAATATGGTTGCTGTGCGGTTATTGCTTAAAGGACAGTTTCGCCAGTTGTGGAAGCATGTCGACGGGGCTTTTCTGGGCAGTTTGTTTGGCGGGGTATTGCTGAGCATTTTTATGCTGGCGAATCTGGTCAGCTGGTTGCTGATTAACCGGCCGGTGCCATTATGGGCATTCTTTAACGGGTTGATGATTGCCGCACTGCCAATGTTATTCCGCAGTGTGAAATGGAATACTTACCGGGGAGGGTTATTTTTACTGGGGATAGCTTTTGCGGTCTTTATTGGTATGTTAACCCCGACCACCTTTCAGCCTGAGCCTTATATGTTTTTCTTTGCCGGCGCGATAGCCATCTGTGCCATGATTCTGCCCGGTACTTCCGGCAGTTTTATGCTGGTCATTATGGGCATGTATGCCCCGGTGCTGCTGGCGGTTACCGAGTTTCAGCTTGGGGTACTGTTTTTATTTGTGGCGGGTTGTGTTGTCGGATTATTAAGTTTTGCCCGTTTTTTACGCTGGTTGCTGCGTTATTACCATGACAACAGTTTATCGTTTCTGATTGGAATTGTAGCCGGTTCTTTCTATAAAATCTGGCCGTGGCAGCATCAGCATCAAGTGTACTTACCTTCCCAATACAGCAAACTGGTTGCACCGGCAGAAATCGGATTGGTAGTATTGACCTTCAGTGCGGGTATTTTGTTAATGATAGGCTTACTGAATCTGGAAAAACTATTTAAACAACAAGCACAAACAGAATCAGCGCCATAATATAAAGGGGATTCAGGTATAAGCTGCAGTAACGCTTCTGTATATCAGATAATCGTAGCCCGTTCAGCATTATTCTGCCGCGGGCGAAGCAGCTTATCCTTTGTTTTCTGTATTCTGTGGCTGGCCGGTTGTCTGCTGATAGTTAACGGATGTTCCTCGCGTTCCACCCCTGCACCGGTAACCACTCTGGAGTTACGGGAAAACTTCTATAACGAACGTAACCGGGGGAGCTTGTCAGCCAGTCGTTACGAAGTGCAGCGCGGAGACACTATGTACTCCATTGCTTTTCGTGCCGGCCTTGATGTCCGGACCCTGGCTGCCCGCAATAACCTGGCAGAGCCTTATACTATCTTTCCAGGGCAGGTATTAAACCTGAAAGTACCGCCAGCAACTACAGCGGGAAATTCAGGCTCTGCAACCCGCAGCAATACTGCGGTGGCCAAAGCGCCGGTGATCACCCCTCCTGCTGTTGTGGTACCTGTCGTTACCGGGGGAACTAAAGCGCCTTCCACCACTCAGACTATGACAAATAGTTCAACAAATACCACTAAAGCAGTTGCTTCGCCAAATCAAAAGGGTTATGTTCAGACCAGACCAGTGGTAAATGAAAAAGCCGGGAATCCTACTCTTTCCGGGGGAAGAGTGCAATGGTCATGGCCGGTAAGAGGGCAGATTGTTGCAAAGTTTTCTCATCAGCAGCATGGCAACAAAGGACTGGATATCGCAGGTCGTGACGGAACAAGAATTAATGCTGCAGCCGACGGACAGGTTGTTTATGCCGGTAGTGCATTACGGGGTTATGGTAACCTGATCATTATTAAGCACAACGAAGATTATCTGAGTGCTTATGCGCATAACAAGGCGCTATTGGTTTCGGAGAAACAGATGGTAAAAGCCGGGCAGGAAATTGCAAAAATGGGCAGTACAGATGCAACTGACACCCGCCTGCATTTTGAAATCCGTTTCCGTGGAACCTCGGTTGATCCACTGAAATATTTACCAAAATAATAATAATATACAAGCAGCATCAGGAATGGACGCGGAAGTGTAGTCTGCCCCAGGACCCTATAGACGTGGGAGAAAGGATATGGGACACAAGAGCGATGACGACGTAGTAGATTTTAAAGATGATGAATTAATCGATGAACCGGGATTACTGGAGGAGGATGCAGAACCCGATGATTTAGCTGTACTGGCAACTGAAGATGATACTGCCACAGATGATGTATTTTCCAAAGATGATAGCCAGAAAACGATGGATGCTACCCAGATCTATCTGGGTGAAATAGGATTCTCCCCCTTACTTTCTGCTGAAGAAGAAGTCTATTTTTCTCGTCTGGCATTAAAAGGTGATGAAGCAGCCCGTAAACGTATGATCGAAAGTAATCTGCGTTTAGTGGTGAAAATTGCCCGCCGTTATATCAATCGTGGCCTGGCCTTACTGGATCTGATTGAAGAGGGTAACCTTGGATTAATCCGGGCTGTTGAAAAGTTTGATCCTGAGCGGGGTTTCCGCTTCTCTACGTATGCCACCTGGTGGATACGTCAAACCATCGAACGTGCCATTATGAATCAGACCCGTACCATTCGTCTGCCGATCCATGTGGTAAAAGAACTGAATATTTATTTGCGTGCTGCGCGGGAGCTATCCCAGAAGCTGGATCATGAGCCTACGCCGGAAGAAATTGCCGCTGAGCTTGACCGGCCGGTGGAAGAAGTGCGCAAGATGCTGAAACTAAATGAAAAAATCACCTCAGTTGATACACCGGTTGCCGGTGCTTCAGAAAAGCAGCTGCTGGATGTTATTGCTGATGAAAAAGAACTGGGGCCTGAGACAGAGTTACAGGATGAAGACATCAGGCAGCATCTGGTATTGTGGCTGGATGAACTGAACCCTAAACAGCGTGAGGTACTTGCCAGACGTTTCGGTTTACTGGGGTACGAACCTTCAACACTGGAGGATGTCGGACATGAAATTGGCCTGACCCGCGAGCGGGTACGGCAGATCCAGGTTGAGGCATTGCGGCGTTTGCGGGAAATCGTGACCCATCAGGGGCTGAACATCGAAACCTTGTTTCAGGAGTAGTTTTTCTGTAAGTCTTTGGCAATATAACGTATTTAAGCCGGATGAAGCTGCAGATGTTGTACCAGCAGTTCTCCGGCTTTTGCGATATGCTGATAAAGTAATTCTGCGGCTGCGTCAGGTTTATTCTGACGCAGTAATTCAATAAGCTGCCAGTGTTCCTGATGGCTGATATCTGAATAGTCCATTGCCTGTTCCTGAAACCCCAGATAGCGGGCTACCTGCTGGTGTAATCCGGTAAGCATACGCAGCAGATGCGGGCGCTGACATGGCTGATACAATAATAAATGAAACTGCCAGTTCAGCTCTCCCCGTTCAAACAAGGAAGCATCAGGTCGCCGGGTAATTTGCATCAGTAAATCTTCAGCTTGCCCTAACTGGCTGAAATTAAGGTGAGGAACCGCCAGCTGTAATGCCATCGGCTCCAGTTGCAGCCGGATCTGATATAGCTCTTCTGCTTCAACTGCGGTTAACGGTGGCACCATTAAACCTGCTTTACCATAAGGTATCAGCCAGGCCTCAGCCTGTAACTGCTGCATAACATCACGTACCGGTATCCTGCTTACGGCATAATGCTCTGCCAGTTGCTGCTGTGTCAGTTGTATGCCGGCAGGCCATATTCCCTGTTGAATATCCTGTTTAAGCTGCAAGTAGAGCTGTTGCTTTTTAAGCATGCTGCTGTTTGCCCCGCAATCCGTTGATAAAAAGCAGAGTTATCACTCCGGCTATTATGCCCCAGAATGCAGAGGCAATATTAAAAAAAGAAATACCGGATACCGTAACCAGCAAGGTGACAATGGCTGCTTCGCGGTATTTAGCATCAGCAGTGGCGCTGGCCAGACTGGCACCAATAGTACCCAGCAGGGCTAATCCGGCAAGTGTGGCAACCATGGCCACCGGGAATGCGGCAAATAACGCGACGACAGTTGCACCGAATAACCCGGACAGAAGATAAAAAATGCCTGCTGAAATGCCGGCGATATAGCGTTTTTCCGGACTAGGGTGGGCTTCTTCACCAGTACAGATTGCAGCAGTAATTGCCGCCAGATTGACAGAAAAAGCCCCCAGCGGAGCCAGCAGTAGTGTCGTTAGTCCTGTCCAGCTAATCAGCGGAGAGACAGGAGTATTGTAGCCACTGGCACGCATAACTGCGATTCCGGGAATATTCTGTGATGCCATCGTGACAATAAACAGCGGAATACCGGTGCCAATCAAAGCACTGAGCGACCACTCAGGCCATACCCAGACCGGGCTGGTCAGCGTAACAGAAACCGCGGACAAATCCAGTTGCTGCTGTGTTAAAGCCAGCAGTAAGCCTGCCATCAGTACCAGCAGAATGGTATAGCGGGGCAATAAGCGCCGGGCCAGCAGATATGTCAGGCACATCCCACCGGTCAGCAGTAATTGTTGCGACAGGGAGGTAAAAATATTCAGGCCGAATTGCAAAAGTATGCCTGCCAGCATGGCACTGGCTAATGGCAGCGGAATATGACGGGTTAATTTATCAAACCAGCCACTGAGGCCGGTAATCAGCATTAATAAAGCGCTGAAGATGAAAACACCGGTTGCTTCACCAATACTCAGGCCACTCAGCCCGGTAACCAGTAAGGCTGCTCCGGGGGTTGACCATGCAGTGATAACTGGTGCTTTGTAATACCAGGACAATACAGCGCAGGTCAGCCCCATGCCGATACCCAGAGCCAGCAACCATGAGGCTATGATGGCTGGCGTTGCGCCGGCAGCTGTCGCCGCCTGAAATACAATAGCGACCGAACTGGCAAAACCAACTACAACAGCAACCAGCCCGGCGGTAACGGCAGAAAGGCTGATGTCTTTGTGCCATAACGCCGGTGATTTAACAGAGGGGGTTCGCATGGTGGAAACCTGAAAAAGTTTTAATGTATGCCTAATTTAAAAATGTATACATTTTTAGTCAAGCGATAATACGCTAATATCAGGTGCGTACAGATAATTTATTACGGGGCCGGAGCAAGCCGGGTAAGCAGCTTATCCAGCTGATTGGCGAATGCCTGGCGGTCACTCTGGTTCAGCGTTGCCGGGCCGCCGGTCTGAATACCACTGGCGCGTAAGGTTTCCATAAAATCACGCATGGTCAGCTTCTGGCGAATCGTGTCCTGCTGATACAGCTCACCGCGGGGATTCAGGGCATAAGCACCTTTGGCCAGTACATCTGCTGCCAGGGGAATATCTGCGGTAATAACCAGATCACCGGCTTCACAGCGGCGTACAATTTCGTTATCTGCTTCGTCAAACCCTTTTGATACCTGAAGGGCAGAGATAAAACGGGAAGCCGGTATCCGCAATAACTGATTAGCAACCAGAATGACATAGATTTGTCTGCGTTCCGCTGCCCGGAACAGAATGTCCTTAATTACGGCCGGGCAGGCATCGGCATCTACCCATATTTTCATTTACGGGTTTTTCCGGCCTGTATATTGCTGGCTGTGGGCAGGAATAATCGCTTTCATATAAGATCCTTATTATACAGCGCCTGAGGTTATGGTTTCCCAGGCTGATACAGCTTACCGGAATCTTTGTTGCCGGAATAGTGCAAAGTGTTGTTCACGATGTTACCTGAAAAAGCAGTTTGCGGATTTCAGGCAGTAATTCTGTTGCCAGCAAGCCATATTCGCCTTGTATGGCAGCCAGTTTATCTGCTGCCATACTATGCAGCCAACTGCCGCAGCAGGCGGCGTTATAGGGGGTAAGCCCCTGAGCCAGCAAGGCTCCGGTAACACCACTGAGTACATCACCCATGCCCCCTGTTGCCATGCCGGGGTTACCACAGGTTAATTGGCTTACCGGTGTGCTGCCGTTGCTGATAAGGGTGCCCCGGCCTTTTAAGATAACAGTGCCACCAAAATATTGTTGCAAGGCGTATAGTGCCGCCGGACGATCCTGCTGAATGGTGGTAGTGCTTCTGCCCAGCAAGCGTGCAGCTTCGCCCGGATGCGGAGTCAGGATCCAGTTATCCCGTTTCAGACGTTTTCGTTCTGCCAGTGGCAGGGATGCCAGATAATTCAGGGCATCAGCATCCAGCACCAGAGGTTTGTCTGTTGTCAGAGCCTGTGCCAGCAAAGCTTGCCCCCAGTTATCATGACCAAGGCCGGGGCCGGCAATAATGACTGTAGCCCGGTTAATCAGCTCTCTGCTGTGGCTGGCGCTGGCCATAATTTCCGGCCGGCGGCTTAATGCTGCAGCAATGTGTTCGGGGCGGGTATACAGGCTGACTCTGCCTGCGCCACTGTAAAGGGCGGCCTCTGCGGCCATAATGGCAGCGCCACCCATACCGTTGTCTCCGCCAATAACCAGCACATGGCCGAATAACCCTTTATGGGCATCTTTGTTTCTGGCGGGTAAACAGCTGCGCAGTAAATCTGCAGTAACCGGCTGATAGCGGGTTTCCGGAGTCTGGTCATCGTGTACGGAAGCAGGGGTCATGGCAGTGTCTCTTCAGTATTGTGTTCCGGGGGAGTGTGAGCGACAGCAGGATAAGCATGATAGAAGCGCATGCTATCCGGATACGGGAAAATATCTTCTACGATATTGTCACGGATCCGTTGCTGTTTTTCACGCCAGTAGGCAGCGTCGAGCAGCTCCGGATGTTTACTGAACAGCAGTTCACGAATATGCGGCTGTGGCGTGACAAAAGTGGCAATTTGCTCAGGAAAAACATCGCCAGGCGCAGCATAACAGGATGCTTCTGCATTTATGGCATCTTCAAAGTTATCCGTTTTCGGGAACGTCCGGAAATTAACATCCAGCAGATACTGCACTTCGTCGTAATCGTAAAATACCACCCGTTTATGCCGGGTTACCCCAAAATTCTTCAGTAACATATCGCCGGGGAAAATATTGGCGGCGATCATTTCTTTAATGGCTTTACCGTAATCGTCCATGATGATCGCCTGCTCCTGAGGCGAGGCTTGCTCCAGATAAAGATTAAGCGGCAGCATCCGCCTTTCGATGTACAGATGGCGAATAACCACAACATCATCTTCAATATGCAAAGAACCGGCAATTGTCTGTTGCAGTTCTGCCAGCAGCTCCGGGGTAAAGCGCTTTTTCGGCAGGGCAACATCTGAGTATTCCAGGGTGTCAGCCATCCGGCCAACCCGGTCGTGCTTTTTAACCAGCAGATAACGGTTTTTTACGGTGTCGCGGCCGAATTCCTTACTGGGGGCAAAGCGGTCCCGGATTACTTTAAATACGTAAGGAAACGATGGCAGGGTAAATACCATCATGACCATCCCCCTGATACCCGGTGCCGCCACAAACTGATCACTGCTGTTATGCAGATGGTGTAATAATTCGCGGTAGAACTCGGTTTTTCCCTGTTTGTGCAAACCAATAGAGGCGTAAAGTTCTGCCAGTGTTTTATGTGGTAATAATTCTTTCAGGAAATGCACCAGAGCCGAAGGCACCTGAAACTCAACCATAAAATAGGCGCGGGAGAAACCAAAAATAATGGTCATTTGCATGGCATCGGTAATCAGGGTGTCGATGTAGAGCCCTTTTCCTTCCTGATGCAGCACCGGAATAATAAAAGGCTGCTGGCCTGCCGGGGTAACTGCCCGCCCTACCAGATAGGCTGCTTTATTACGGAAAAAAATCGATTTCAGTAAATCGAACCGGATTTGATATTCCGGATAATGGCCGTGGGATGACTGGGCAATAAAGCTTTTTATTATCAGCCGGATATCGCGCTCAAGATCAATAAAAGGCGTGGTAAAACCAAAGCTGTGAATAATATTGTGTAAGGTTTGTTGCAGGCCATGCTGTGCCGGAAAATGGCAGTCGTAAACTGAAGCCGTAGGCGCCGGCAGGTGTTGTTTACTCAGGGTGGACTCAACAAAAATGTTCTGGTTATGAAAATACTGGCGTTCAAATAAGCGGCAGAAGACCGAGTTATAAAATGTTTCAGCCAGCTCGGCCTGCGGATGAAAGCGCAGCAGCTCCAGATAATGCCGCTTTACCTGCTGCCATAATGGTTCATCCAGCCCGTTCATACATTGGACTGACAGCTGCCGGGCAAGGGTGGCAATGGTTTCATTGACCCGGATATCGTAGTACGAAATACGCTCGGAACTGTCCTGCTGATAAGCCCGCCAGTCTGCCTGCTCAAACCGTTGTCTGGCCCTGGCAGTAATTTGCTGAAATAAAAAGAAGTGGCGGCGAAAGCCTTGCAGAATAATTTCTGCAATATGTTGTGCCTGGGTCATATCCTGATCTGTTAATTAGCGTAGGCTTTATTCTGATAACCCGAAGTGGCAGAAAATGCAATGAATTTACGTTAAAAATGGTCAGGGCTAAGTAGTTCTGCGCTACTTAGCCCCAATGATAAAGAGTTATCAGAAGGTAAATGACAGCTGCAATGCAGCGCCTAAATCATTTTTATCGCCGTAAACACCGGCCAGATCCAGCCGGAAAGCACCAAAAGGCGACAGTCCCAGACCGGCGGTCAGCTGATCATTCTGTACGCTTTTTAAATCATTACGGTAACCGAAGCGCAGTTGTGCCCAGTCCAGCGCATCCAGCTCGATACCAACGGCTGCCCACTGGCTTTTGTCCTGTAATCCGAAGCCTTCGTGAGTTGTCAATTCGACATCGGCATTAGCGCTCAGCCAGCTGTTCTGGTAGGTTACACCGGCAACAATCTGGGGTTCCATTTTGTACAGGTATTGCTGACCATTTACACTGACAGTGGTTATTTCATGGCTCATCAGGTTTCTGGCAACCAGACCGGCCGTAACACCATTCTGCCAGCTGGCAGTGACACCTAAATCCAGATTGGTTTTGTTTTCTTTCTGCCGGTATTCGTCTGCGTCGAAATCGTCTTCGTCAAAATCAGCCACACTGGTATGGTAAAAGAACGTTTCTATACGTTGTAGTTTCGGACTGACACCAAAGCTCAGACGGGTATGCTGTAAATCCAGGCTGTATGCCAGTGTAATACCGGTTTCGACTACCGCTACTGCAACCACGCTGGCGGCAGAATTGAGGTCGGTATTGCCGTTTTCCAGGCGATCAAAGTCGTTTTCATCCAGTTCAACCTGTACGTTGGCATCAAGGTAGCCTCTGGCAAATACGGCAAAAGGCAGGGTTTTATTCGGTACAGCAGCCACCAGCCCCAAACCCAGCTGAAAGCTGGCTTTGTTGTTATCCAGAGCCAGTAATGCCTGTTTGGCGCGTTGTGCATTGGCCACTGATGGATTGGCGTCCAGCTCATCCAGAATATCCTGCAGGTTATCAATGTTGTCGATCATGTCATCTTGATCATTGGCCTGAACGCTCACTGCTGGCAGTACCAGAGCAAAGTCGTCGTTTTCCTGATACCGGGTCAGTAGTGCCGGGTTGTAGAAACTGGCCTGATGGTATTTGGCACCAGCTACGCCTGTTCCTGCCATAGCGATACCACGGGGATCAGTCTGCTGGGCAACAGCCGTTCCTGAAACAATTGCAAATATTGCACTGGTCAGTGCGGTGAGTGAGGTTTTCATTCCGGGGCTTCCTGATACTGCTGAAAGAAGAATTGATTCTAGCTACTACCGGATGAAAAACCAATAGGGTGATTAGATGATATCTTTAAAAAAAGCAATGCTAATCAAAAAGATAGATACCTGTTTTAGGGCCAGAAGATGTTTTTACCCAAAATCAGAATGGCAGTCCGGAGCCTCAGACCAGGTGCTGTGGCGGCCGGATTGCCATTGCCGGTGTAATAAACAACGGGGGCTGCGGTAAGTTACCTGCAGATTAAATCTGCAGGTAATCCAGAATTCCCTCCGCAGCTTTACGCCCCTGGGCGATAGCGGTAACGACCAGATCGGAGCCCAACACCATATCGCCACCGGCAAAGATTTTTTGCTGGCTGGTCTGCAGTGCATAGGTGCTTTTTTCTGATGCGACTACCCGGCCTTTGTTGTCGAGTTCTACCCCTAAATCAATCAGCCATTGTGGCGGGCTGGGCTGAAAGCCAAAAGCAATAATAACGGCATCTGCTGCCAGTACCTGCTCGGAACCTTCAACCGGTTGCGGGCTGCGGCGGCCTTTGGCATCCGGAGCACCCAGTTCTGTAGTGACGACTTTGACACCACAGGTGTTACCTTTGCTGTCTGTTTCAATGCCAAGCGGCTGCAGGTTAAACAGAAATTCAACGCCTTCTTCCCGCGAATTCTGCACTTCTTTGCGTGAACCGGGCATGTTGGCTTCGTCACGGCGGTAAGCACAGGTGACTTTGCTGGCACCCTGACGGATAGCGGTACGGACACAGTCCATTGCGGTATCTCCGCCACCCAGTACTACCACAGTTTTGTCTTTCAGGCTGATATACGGATGCTCCGTCTGCCAACCCATCAGGTTGTTGATATTACCAATCAGGAACGGCAGGGCTTCATGCACCCCGGAAGCTTCTTCATTGGCAAGACCACCTTTCATCGGCGTATAAGTACCCAGTGCCAGAAATACTGCGTCATATTCATCCAGCAGGCTGTCGAAGCTGACATCAGTACCGACATTGGTATTTAGCCGGAACTCAATACCCATTTCAGTGAAGATCTGGCGGCGCAGTTTCAGTACGTCTTTTTCCAGCTTGAAAGGTGGAATGCCGAATGTCAGCAAACCGCCGATTTCCGGATAACGATCAAATACCACCGGGGTAACACCGTTACGTATCAGGACATCAGCACAGGCCAGACCGGCCGGGCCAGCTCCGATAACGGCAACCCGTTTATCGGTTTTTACCACTGCTGATAAATCCGGGCGCCAGCCCATTTCAAACGCTTTGTCGGTAATATATTTTTCAATACTGCCAATGGTAACTGCACCAAAACCTTCATTCAGGGTACAAGCGCCTTCGCATAATCTGTCCTGCGGACATACACGGCCGCACACTTCCGGCAGGCTGTTGGTTTTGTGAGCCAATTCTGCGGCTTCAATAATTTTGCCGTCGTTAGCCAGTTTCAGCCACTGCGGAATATAGTTATGCACCGGGCATTTCCATTCACAGTAGGGGTTACCACAATCCAGACAACGGTCAGCCTGACCTGCTGCCTGGGTGTCGGTCATGGGCTGATAAATTTCAACGAACTGAATGGTTCTTTCCGCTAAAGTACGTTTTGGCGGATCAATTCTTTTTACATCGATAAACTGGTATACATTCTGGGCCATAACGCCTCCTTACATCGCCTGAACCCGCAGCTCTGCTGAAGAGCGTGCACGGTGACCTAACAGAGTATTCACATCGCTGGTTTTGGGTTTAACCAGTTTGAATTTAGGTAAGTAATTGCTGAAGTCGGATAAAATCCGCTGTGCTTTATCACTTCCTGTTTCCTCTGCATGCTGATGTAACAGGCCGCGCAGATGTTCCTGCAAAATAGCAGTATTAACCTCCAGTGCTTCAATTAATTCCGGGTTCAGGCGCAGGGTAAGATCATTCTGCTCGTCCAGCAGATAAGCAAAACCACCGGTCATACCGGCACCAAAGTTAACACCTGTCTGCCCCAGTACCACCACGACGCCGCCGGTCATATATTCACAGCAGTTATCGCCTGTACCTTCTACTACGGCAACAGCACCGGAATTACGTACTGCAAAACGTTCGCCCACCTGGCCGGCAGCATACAGCCGTCCGCCGGTAGCGCCATACAGGCAGGTATTACCTGCAATGGTAAAGCCGTTTCTGGCAAATACAGCCCCTTTGGCCGGGTAAATAGCAACAACACCGCCGGTCATGCCTTTGCCGACATAGTCATTGGCATCTCCCTGTAATGACAGGTGCAGGCCGCCAGCATTCCAGACCCCAAAACTCTGACCGGCAGTGCCGGTGAATTTCAGGCGTATTGGATCGGTCGCCATACCCTGATTACCATGATGACGGGCAATAAAGCCGGACAACGCTGCACCGACAGAGCGATCGGTATTACGGATTGGCAGGCTGAGCCGGCCGCCGGTTTTATGCAGTACCATGTTTTCGCAGCGTTTCAGCAATTGCTGATTTAATGCGCCCGGATCAAACGGGGTATTATTCTGTACGCAATGCAGAGGCTTGTCTGAACTGACGCCACTGGCGGCGAGGATCGGGCTGAGATCCAGCCGCGATTGTTTCAGGGTTTCCGTGGGTTTGAGGCATAGTAATTCAGTACGGCCAATTAAATCGGTTAGTTGGGTAACGCCTAGTTGTGCCATTAGCTGGCGCACTTCACGGGCCAGAAAGGTGAAGTAATTGACCACCATCTCCGGTAAGCCGGTGAAATGATCACGGCGCAGGGTTGCATCTTGTGTGGCAACGCCGGTAGCGCAGTTATTCAGATGGCAGATCCTCAGGAATTTACAGCCCAGGGCGACCATAGGCCCGGTACCGAAACCAAAACTTTCTGCTCCCAGAATCGCGGCTTTTATAACATCAAGCCCGGTTTTAAGGCCGCCGTCCACCTGCAGGCGCACCCGGTCACGCAGGCCATTTTCTACCAGTGCCTGATGTACTTCTGCCAGCCCCAGTTCCCACGGGCTGCCGGCGTATTTCACCGAGGTCAGCGGGCTGGCACCGGTGCCGCCGTCATAGCCTGATACGGTGATCAGATCCGCATAGGCTTTGGCAACTCCGGTAGCTATAGTGCCAATACCGGGTTCTGATACCAGTTTTACCGATACCAGTGCCTGGGGGTTAACCTGCTTTAAATCGAAAATCAGCTGTGCCAGATCTTCTATCGAATAAATATCATGGTGTGGTGGTGGCGAAATCAGGGTTACTCCGGGGACGGAATAACGCAGCCGGGCAATTTCTGCGGTAACTTTTTCGCCCGGTAGCTGGCCGCCTTCACCGGGTTTTGCGCCTTGTGCCACTTTAATCTGGATAACTTCGGCGTTGACCAGATAATGCGGGGTCACCCCAAAACGGCCGGAAGCGACTTGTTTGATTTTGGAGTTTTTCTCAGTACCAAAGCGGCGCGGATCTTCACCACCTTCGCCAGAGTTGGAACGCCCGCCCAGCCGGTTCATGGCAATAGCCAGTGCTTCATGAGCTTCCGGGCTCAGGGCGCCGATTGACATTGCAGCGCTGTCAAAACGTGGATACAGCGCTGTGGCCGGTTCTACCTGATCCAGTTCAACCGGTTTGGCGGTGTCGGTCAGGGCAAATAAGTCACGCAGGTGTGCGACCGGCCGTTCATTCACTAAACGACTGTATTGCTGATAATCTTCATATTTACCGGAGCGTACCGCACGTTGCAGGCTTTGTACGACATCCGGGTTATAGGCGTGGTATTCGCCATCGTGTACGTATTTCAGCAAGCCACCATGATTCATCGGCTTACGTTTCAGCCAGGCCAGATTGGCCAGTTGCTGTAAATCCTGTTCGATATCTGCAAAACCGGCCCCGGCTAAGCGCGATGGTATGTCAGCAAAGCATTGCTGCATCACTTCAGGTCCCAGACCTACGGCTTCAAACAGGTTGGAACAACGGTAGCTGGCAACGGTGGAAATGCCCATTTTTGACATAATCTTATACAGCCCTTTGTTGATACCTTTGCGGTAGTTCAGTACCGCCTGACGGGCTGTCAGGTTGAGGGTGCCTTTTTCAACCAGTTGTTCTACCGTTTCATAGGCCAGAAACGGATAAATACCGGTAGCGCCTAATCCGATCAATACGGCAAAGTGGTGCGGATCACGGGCGGCGGCTGTTTCAATAATAATGTTGGAGTCGCAGCGCAGCTGAGCATTGACCAGTGCCTGCTGCACCGCGCCTACAGCCATAGCTGCAGGAATAGGCAATTGTCCCTGCTCAATACGGCGATCCGTCAGGATCACCAGTACCACTTGCTGGTCACGTACAGCATTAACGGTATCTGTACATAGCTGCTGCACGGCCTGCGCCAGATCCTGTTTTTGCGGATCGTAGTTCAGTGAGAATACCTGATTTTTATAGTATTGCGGATCAGCCTGACGCAGCTGTTTCAGATCAGAATACATCATTACCGGTGATTCAAACTGAATACGGCGGGCATAGCCTGCGGTTTCACGGAATACGTTATGTTCACGCCCGATGCTGGTCGCCAGCGACATAACGTGGGCTTCGCGCAATGGATCTATCGGCGGGTTTGTTACCTGGGCAAACTGCTGACGGAAATAGTCGAACAGGGTTCTGGGTTTACGGGACAGTACTGCCATTGGCGTATCGTCACCCATAGAACCAACTGCTTCCTGACCATCTTTGGCCAGTACGGTAACAATCTGCTCAATTTCCTCGTAGCTGTAGTTAAACAGTTTGTGATACACCAGCATGGTGTCGTCACTGAATACCCGTTTACCAATCAGGTCGGTTTCATACTGTTCGTAAGGCACCAGCCGTTGTACGTTGGCATTCAGCCATTCGCGATACGGATGACGCTGCATTAAGTCGTTATCTATTTCATCTGAACGCCAGATTTTGCCGGTAGTGGTATCTACTGCCAGCATTTCTCCGGGGCCAACCCGGCCTTTTTCAACGACTTCGTCCGGGGTGTAATCCCAGATACCAACTTCTGATGCCAGCGTAAGGAGCTTATCGCGGGTAATGACGAAACGGGCAGGGCGCAGGCCGTTACGATCCAGGTTACAGGCGACATGCTGGCCGTTAGTCATCACGATACCTGCCGGGCCATCCCAGGGCTCCATATGCATGGAATTGAATTCATAGAAGGCTTTAAGGTTGTCGTCCATTACCCGGTTGCCCTGCCATGCTGGCGGAATCAGCAAACGCATGGCCCGGAATAAATCCATACCGCCTGCCAGCAGTAATTCCAGTTTGTTGTCCAGCGAGCTGGAGTCTGAGCCTTTCTGGCTGACAAAAGGCGCAGCATCCTGCAGATCAGGCAACAGCGGTGAAGAAAATTTATATTGGCGTGCTCTGGCCCATTGCCGGTTACCGGTAATGGTGTTGATTTCACCATTATGAGCCAGAAAACGGAATGGCTGAGCCAGCTGCCAGCGTGGCATGGTATTGGTGGAAAAACGCTGGTGGAAAACGCAGATGGCCGTTTCCATACGAATATCAGCCAGATCCAGATAATAACCGGGTAAATCTGCCGGCATCATCAGGCCTTTGAATACGGTAACCAGGGAAGAAAAACTCGGGATATAAAAATCCGGATCATCGGTCAGCTGTTTTTCAATACGCCGTCTTACCATATATAAGCGGCGTTCAAGGTCGTGATCACCCCAGCCATGCGGAGCATTAACAATAACCTGCTCGGTATGGGGCATAGAACTCAGTGCCAGCGGGCCGAGTACGCTGCTGTCAACAGGAACGGTACGCCAGGCCACCAACGTCAGGGTTTCCCGGGTAATTTCCTGTTCGATAATTTTTTTTGCCAGTGCCGCTTTTATCGGGTCCTGGCTGAAAAAGACCATGCCGACACCGTACTTTTTGGCCAGGGTCCAGCCATTTTCTTCGGCGATGGCACGAAAGAAACTGTCAGGCTTCTGCATTAACAGGCCACAACCATCACCGGTTTTACCATCTGCCGAGATACCACCACGGTGTTGCATACGATCCAGACCGTTGATGGCGGTTCTGACGATACGGTGGCTGGCAATGCCTTCCAGGTGGGCTATCAGCCCGAAGCCACAATTTTCCCTTGCCTGGCTATGCTGGTACAACGCCATGACTTACCTCCAAACTTGTCTTGAAATTAAAATATATATCTATATTTTTTGAATTGTTATTCTTATAAGTGG